>NZ_CAUPZX010000027.1:0-25711 GCF_963515875.1 uncultured Gemella sp.
GACGTATTCCAATCAGCTTCAGCTATCGCCTTGCTTCTTGGTACGTCCTTGCGTACGTTGTACGTAATGTATGCTAATTCATAATTTTCAAATTCTACTTTGTCACTTCGCAAGTTGGAACTAAAAATTTCTTACGTCTCTTCATTCCTTAGAAATTTAGTTCCTTTTGCGTATTTTGCATGTAATGATTTTTACGAATCAAAGATTCTAAAAATCACAACACTGCCTCGCAGTAGACGTATTCCAATCAGCTTCAGCTATCGCCTTGCTTCTTGGTACGTCCTTGCGTAGGTTGTACCTAACGTATTCTATTTCATAATTTAAAATTCTACATTGCCACTTCGCAGTGGTTGCTTACCAATCACTGCGTTCTTGGAGCAACTGTGCGTATTTTGCACGTAAGGATTTCGTCGTGCCTTTGGCACTAGAAATCCAAACGTGCAAAATAAAAAAGACTACCTTGCCTGGTAATCTTTTAAAGTATAATTAGATTTAATTTTTAAAGGGACAAAAGGGTACCCTAGCTATATGCTAGGATACATTAGAGCTAGACGACGTAGCCTTTTCCTACGCATTTCAAGCACTCTTTTGCCAAAAAAATTAGTTTAAATTCTTGTTGTATGTGTTGTTTAGTTGTGTGTGTATGTAGTATGTTATTGTTGTATGAAAAATTTATATTAAACTAATTCTATAATAGCTGTTTCTGCACCGTCACCTTTACGTGGTCCAACACGTAGAATACGAGTGTATCCACCATTACGGTCTGCATATTTAGGTGCTACTTCTTCAAATAATTTTTTAAGAGCTAATTGACTCTTACCTTCTTCAGTTGCTACTGCAACAGGTTGGATGAATTTAGCTGCATTACGTCTTGCTGCTAGATCACCTTTTTTACCTAATGTAATCATTTTTTCTGCTAATGAACGAACTTCTTTCGCTCTTGTAACAGTTGTTTCAATTCTACCGTGTACTAGTAGAGCAGTTACTAAGTTTCTTAACATCGCTTTACGGTGAGCTGATGTACGTCCTAATTTTCTGTAACCCATTAGTGTGCCTCCTTGTTAGTATTATTCTTCTTTGAATCCTAGTTCTAACTCTTGAAGTTTAATTTTAACTTCTTCTAGAGATTTACGACCTAAGTTTCTTACTTTAATCATTTCTTGTTCTGTTTTGTTAGCTAATTCTTGTACTGTGTTAATTCCTGCACGTTTTAAGCAGTTGTAACTACGTACTGATAAATCTAACTCTTCAATTGTCATTTCTAACATTTGAACTTTGTTATCTTCTTCTTTAGCTACCAATATTTCAGCAGCTTTTGCTTCTTCAGACATTTCCATAAATAATTCTAAGTGTGAAATTAGAATTTTTGATGCTAATGCTAAAGCGTCGTTAGCTGTAATTGAACCATTAGTAGTAACATCTAAGATAAGTTTATCAAAGTCAGTACTTTGACCTACCCTTGTTTTTTCTACTGTATAGTTAACTTTTGATACTGGTGTGTAAATTGAATCGATTGGAATAACTCCGATTGGTAAGTCACGTTTTTTGTTTCCATCAGCTGGTACAAATCCACGTCCTTTTCCAACATAAATAATCATTTCAAATTGTCCACCTTCAGATACTGTTGCAATGTGTTGATCAGTATTTACTACTTCGATATCAGAATCGATAGCGATGTCTGCTGCTGTAACAACTGCAGGTCCTTTAACACTGATTGATACTTGTTTTTCTTCTTCAGAATGAACTACAAACGCAATGTTTTTAACGTTCATAATGATTTCAGTAACATCTTCTACAACACCCTTAATTGCTTGGAATTCGTGTTGAACTCCTTCAATATCGATGCTTCTTGCTGCTGCTCCTGGTAATGATGAGATTAACATTCTTCTCAATGAATTACCTAATGTAGTTCCATATCCACGTTCAAGTGGTTCAACTACAAAGCGACCAAATCTTTTATCTAATGATTCTTCAATGATTTGAATTTTTGGTTTTTCTATTGCTAACATTATGTTAAACCTCCTAAATTTTGTCTATGTTAATATTATACACGACGACGTTTAGGTGGGCGACATCCATTGTGAGGAACTGGAGTTACGTCTTTGATTGATGTAACTTCTAATCCAGCTGATTGTAAAGCACGAATAGCTGCTTCACGTCCTGCACCTGGACCTTTAACTGTTACATCTACATATTTCATTCCGTGTTCCATAGCTTGTTTAGCTGCTGCTTCACTTGCCATTTGTGCTGCGAATGGAGTAGATTTTCTAGAACCTTTGAATCCTAACGCTCCTGCACTTGACCATGATACTGCATTACCATGTTCATCTGTAATTGTTACTATTGAGTTGTTGAATGTAGAACGAATGTGTGCAACACCATTTTGTATATTTTTTTTCACACGACGTTTACGTGATTGTTGTTTACGAGCCATAGTTGTGTTTCTCCTCCTATCCTAATTATTTTTTCTTGTTCGCAACTGTTTTCTTAGGACCTTTACGAGTACGAGAGTTGTTCTTAGTATTTTGCCCTCTTACTGGAAGTCCACGACGGTGACGGATTCCTCTGTAACATCCGATTTCCATTAGACGTTTGATGTTTAATGAAACTTCACGACGTAAGTCACCTTCTGTTTTGTAGTTATCTACGATTTCACGAATTTTATCTAGTTGTTCACCTGTTAAGTCTTTAACTCTCACATCTTCAGAAACTCCAGCTTCTTTTAAGATTTTTTGAGAAGTTTTTAAACCTATACCATATACATAAGTTAGTGATATAACAACGCGTTTTTCACGTGGAATATCGACTCCTGCTATACGTGCCATTAAGTTTGCACCTCCTAATTAATTATCCTTGTTTTTGTTTATGTTTTGCGTTTTCGCAAATCACTAATACTTTACCACCACGACGAATTACTTTACATTTGTCACAGATCTTTTTCACTGATGGTCTTACTTTCATCGTTATTTCCTCCTTGAGTTTATAACTTACTTGAATCTATAAGTTATTCTACCTTTTGTCAGGTCATACGGACTCATTTCTACTGTAACTTTATCACCTGGTAAAATTCTTATATAATTCATTCTGATTTTTCCAGAAACATGAGCTAAAATAATATGACCATTTTCTAATTCTACTTTAAACATTGCATTCGGCAAGTTTTCTACTACTAAACCTTCTACTTCAATGACATCTTTTGCCATACTTTTCCTCCCTGACTATTTCAGTTTGTCTAATATATTTTGTACATCTTGGAAAACTACTTTGATGTCTTGGTCACCATTAACATTTTCGACTACACCTTCTTTTTGACTATAGAAGTCTAAAAGTGGTTTTGTTTGTTTAATGTTAACTTCTAAGCGATTACCAACTGTTTCTTCGTTGTCATCACTTCTTTGGTATAGTTCACCACCATCATTATCACAAACACCATCAACTTTTGTAGGGTTGAAAATTAAGTGATAAGTATTTCCACATTGTTTACAGATTCTTCTACCTGTTAATCGAGGTAACAGAATAGTTGGATCTACATCGATATTTAATACTTTATCGATTTTTCTATTAGTTTTTGCTAAAATTTGATCAAGGGCTTCAGCTTGTTCTACTGTTCTTGGAAAACCGTCAAGTAAAAAGCCTTCTTTTGCATCTTCTTGATTCAATCTTTCTTCAACTAATCCTATAGTTACACTGTCAGGAACAAGTTGTCCTTTATCAATATAACTTTTTGCTTCTTTTCCAAGCGGAGTCTCATTTTTAATAGCAGCTCTAAACATATCTCCAGTAGAAATATGCGGAATTGGATAATTCGCTTTAATTTGCTCTGCTTGAGTACCTTTACCCGCTCCTGGTAATCCCATTAAAATAATATTCATCATAATTATTTACCACCTTTTCGTCCTGTAATAAAACTTCTATAGTTCTTCTCTGTTAATTGAGAATTAAGTTGTTTAACTGTCTCTAGTGCAACACTGACAACAATTATTAAACTTGTACCACCAATTTGAACAGATGCTGGTAATTTAGCAATGCTTGTGAATATTGTTGGAAGAACCGAAACAGCTGCTAGGAATATTGAACCTACAAACGTTAGTCTGTATAAAATACCTGTAATGTATTGTTCAGTTTTTTTACCTGGTCTAACCCCTGGAACAAAACTTCCTTGTTTTCTTAAATTATCAGCCATTTTTTCTGGGTTAACTTGAACCATTACATAGAAGTAACAGAACGCAATAATTAATACTACGTATAATGTTAATCCTAGAACATGACTGAAATCGAAATATGATACAATTTTTTGTAACTTTTCGTTATTAGGTGCGAATATCGCAATAGTTCTAGGTAATTGTAAGAATGCGATTGCGAAGATTACTGGGATAACCCCGGCACTGTTCACTTTAAGAGGCAAGTAAGTTGATCTTGCTCCTAACATTCTACGACCTGCTCTCTGTTGAGAGTATTGAATAGGAATTTTACGTATTGCTTCTTGCATATATACAACCGCAGCAACGATACCTATTACAATAATTGCTACAATAACAACTTTTAAGATTGCTAATGTAAGGTTTTCAGCATCTTTAATTTGAGATTCATATACTTGAATGAATTCCATTGGTAAACGAGCAATAATTCCCGCTAAGATAATGATAGAAACACCATTACCAACACCGTATTGAGATATCTGATCACCTAACCATAGTAATAATGCTGTACCAGCAGTTAAAACTACAGCTACTGTAATGAATCCTAGAATTGAAGTATCTTTAATTAATCCATGATAGGCATTATTAAATCCATACGACATAATAAGCGATTGGATAAAAGCTAAGATAATTGCTAAGACTCTTGTTAATTTTTGTGTTTTCTTCTGACCTACTTCACCTTGTTTTGACCACTCAGTTAATGTAGGAATAACATCCATTTGCATAAGTTGAATTACGATAGAGGCTGTGATATATGGCATGATACCCATCGCAAACACAGAAAACTGTTGTAAAGCTCCTCCTGCAAATGTGTTAAAAATTCCGAATAATCCTGCTGCGTCTTGACTTTTAAGAACATCAGCATCTACTCCAGGTATCGGTAAATATGAACCGATACGGAATAGGAATATACCGAATAAGGTAAATAAAATTTTGTTACGAGTTTCTTTAACTTTAAATAGATTTAGTGATGCACTAAACATATATTATAGCACCTCGCAAACTCCTCCAGCTGCTTCGATAGCTTCTTTTGCTGAAGATGAGAATTTGTGCGCTTGAACAGTTAATTTTTTCTCTAATTTACCGTTAGCTAATACTTTAACACCTGAAAGTTCTTTTTTAATAACTTTAGTTTCTAATAATAGAGCAGGTGATACTACAGTACCATCTTCAAATTTGTTTAAGTCGTCAAGATTTATAACTGCAAATTCTTTTCTATTTACATTGTTAAATCCACGTTTTGGAATACGTCTGAATAATGGGTTTTGTCCACCTTCAAATCCTGGGCGAACTCCACCTCCACTACGTGCTTTTTGTCCTTTTTGACCACGTCCTGAAGTTTTACCATTTCCTGATCCAATCCCACGACCTACTCTGTTACGCTCTTTACGAGAACCTTCAACTGGTTGTAATTCATGTAATTTCATTTAGACTAGCACCTCCTTGTATTAATAATTCTTATTTTTCTTCTACTGTTACTAAGTGTGAAACTTTGTTGATCATTCCACGAATCGCAGCGTTATCTTTGTGTTCTACTGTTTGGTGCATTTTTTTAAGACCAAGAGCTTCAACAACTTTTCTTTGATTCTTTGGACGACCAATAGTACTACGAGTTAGGGTTACTTTTAATGTCATGTTCTTTTCCCTCCTCTTATCCTAATAATTCTTCCACAGATTTACCACGTAAAGCTGCTACGTGTTCTACTGTTTGTAATCTTGTTAATCCTTCGATTGTAGCACGAACCATGTTAACTGGTGTGTTTGAACCTAGAGATTTTGATAAGATATTTGAAATACCTGATAATTCTAATACGGCACGAACTGGTCCACCAGCGATAACCCCTGTACCAGGTGCAGCTGGTTTAATTAATACTGAACCTGCTCCAAATTGCCCGATGATTTCGTGAGGTATTGTTCCATTAACTACTGGTACAGTAATTAAGTTATGTTTTGCAGCTTCAACTGCTTTTTTGATTGCATCTGGTACTTCTTGAGCTTTACCTGTACCAAATCCTACGCGACCATTTTTGTCACCTACTACTACTAAAGCAGAGAAACGGAAACGACGTCCACCTTTAACAACTTTAGCTACACGGCGAATGGCAACTACGCGTTCTTCAAATTCTTTTTTGATTTCTTCTTGACGCATCTACTTATTTCCCTCCTTATTAGAATACAAGTCCGTTTTCACGTGCTGCTTCAGCTAATGCTTTAACACGTCCGTGATATAAGTATCCTCCACGGTCGAAAACAACTTTTTCAATTCCTTTAGTTTTAGCTACTTCTGCGATTAATTTTCCAACTTCTTTAGCTGCTTCTACACTTGATTTTGAAACATTTTCAAGTTTTAATGAAGAAGCTTGTGCTAATGTAACACCTTTAGTGTCATCAATAATTTGTGCGTAAATGTTTGTGTTTGAACGGTATACGTTTAAACGTGGAACTTCTGTAGTCCCTTGAACTTTAACACGTACTCTTGCGTGTCTTTTTTTACGAACTTTATTTTTGTCAAGTTTCGTAATCATATTTGAAACACTCCTTTCTGTTATCTATTATTTACCAGTTTTTCCTTCTTTACGGCGAACATATTCACCAACGTAGCGAATACCTTTACCTTTATAAGGTTCTGGAGGACGTACTGCACGAACTTTAGCTGCGTATTGTCCTACTACTTCTTTGTTAATACCTTCGATACTAACTTTAGTGTTTCCTTCAACACCTAATGTAATTCCATCGATTTCTTCGAATTCAACTGGGTGAGAATATCCAACACTTAGTACTAGTTTTTTACCTTGCATTTGAGCACGGTATCCAACCCCGATTAATTCAAGTTCTTTTTTGAATCCAGCAGATACACCTTCAACCATGTTTGCTAAAATAGCACGAGTTGTTCCGTGTACTGTACGGTGACGTTTAGAGTCTGATGGACGTACTACTGTGATTTCACTTCCTTCAATGTTGAAAGTCATGTCTTTATCAAATTGTTGTTTTAATTCACCTTTAGGTCCTTTAACTGTTGCGAAGTTATCAACGATGTTAACTTCAACCCCTGCAGGTACTGTAATAACTTTATTACCTATACGTGACATTTAATTGGCACCTCCTTATAATATTACCAGATGTAAGCTAATACTTCTCCACCTGTGTTATTTTTACGAGCAACTTTATCTGTTACAACTCCATTTGAAGTTGATACGATTGCTATTCCTAGTCCGTTTAATACTCTTGGCAGTTCATCTGCTTTAGCGTAAACACGTAAACCAGGTTTTGAAATTCTTTTAATTCCTTTAATTACTCTTTCACCTTTTGAGTATTTAAGAGTAAGTTTAAGTTTTCCTTGTTTGTTATCTTCAATGTATTCTACATCACTGATAAAACCTTCTTGTTTTAATATTTCTGCAATTTGCTTTTTAATATTTGACGCAGGTAATTCTAATGTTTCGTGTTTAACCATGTTAGCATTACGAATACGTGTTAGCATATCTGCGATAGGATCTGTCATTGTCATTAGGATAAATCCTCCTTTCTTCTACTAATATATTACCAACTTGCTTTTTTAACTCCAGGAATTTGTCCTTTATAAGCTAATTCACGGAATTTAATACGGCTGATTCCAAATTTTCCAATGTATCCGTGAGGACGTCCAGTTATGCTACAACGATTGTGTAAACGAGCTGGAGCTGAGTTTTTTGGAAGTTTGCTAAGTCCGATGTAATCACCTTTAGCTTTTAATTCCGCTCTTTTAGCTGCATACTTGTCAACTAATTTTTGGCGTTTTAATTCACGCTCTACCATTGCTTTTTTAGCCATGTGTCTTTTACCTCACCTTTCTTATTTTGCGAATGGCATACCACATAGTGTTAATAACTCACGAGCTTCTTCATCTGTGTTAGCTGTTGTTACTATAACGATGTCCATACCACGTACTTTACTTACTTTATCGTAATCAATTTCAGGGAAAATTAATTGTTCTTTAACACCTAGTGTGTAGTTACCACGACCATCGAATGCTTTTTTAGAAACACCGTGGAAGTCACGTACACGTGGAAGTGCTACAGTTACTAATTTATCGAAGAATTCATACATTCTTTCTCCACGTAAAGTAACTTTAGCCCCGATAGGCATACCTTCACGAAGTCTGTAAGTAGCGATTGATTTTTTAGCTCTTGTTACTAATGGTTTTTGACCAGAAATTAAAGCTAATTCTGCTACTGCGTTGTCTAGGGCTTTAGAGTTTTGCACTGCATCACCTACACCCATGTTTATTACGATTTTTTCAATTTTTGGTACTTGCATTACACTGCTGTACTCAAATTTTGTCATTAATTCTTTTGTTATCTCAGATTTAAATTTATCTTCTAAACGAGCCATCTAAAATAGTGCCTCCTTTCTTCAACTATTATTATATTTCTTTTCCTGATTTTACAGCGATACGTACTTTCTTACCATCTTTTGTTTCGAAACGTACTCTTGTTGCTTTTCCAGTTTCAGGATCTTGTAACATTACGTTTGATACGTGAATTGCTGCTTCTTTTTCAACGATTCCACCTTGTGGAGCATCTTGAGAATTTTTAACGTGTTTTTTAATGATGTTAACACCTTCTACAACAACACGATCTTTTTTAGGTTGTGCTTCGATTACTGTACCAACTTTACCTTTGTCTTTACCAGTAATTACTACAACTTTATCACCTTTTTTAATGAACATTTCTTGTTAACCTCCTTCTTTACTGTACTTTTATTTATTATAATACTTCTGGAGCTAGTGATACGATTTTCATGTAGTTACCGTCTCTTAATTCACGAGCAACTGGTCCGAAAATACGTGTACCACGTGGGCTCTTATCATCACGGATAATTACACAAGCATTTTCATCAAATTTAATATATGAACCGTCGTTACGACGAGCTCCTGTTTTTGTACGAACGATTACGGCTTTAACTACTTCACCTTTTTTAACAACTCCACCTGGTGTTGCTTTTTTAACAGAACATACAATTACGTCACCAATGTTAGCAACTTTACGTCCTGAACCACCTAGAACTTTAATTGTTAAAACTTCTTTTGCTCCTGAGTTATCAGCCACTTTTAAGCGTGTTTCTTGTTGAATCATGCGCTTTTTGCCTCCTTCTTAGGGTTTATCCTAGTTTTATTAGATTATAACTGCTTCTTCTACTACTTCTACTAAACGGAAGTTTTTAGTTGCAGATAATGGACGAGTTTCCATTATTTTAACGATATCATTTAATTTAGCAACATTGTTTTCATCATGTGCTTTGAATTTTTTAGAATATTTTACACGTTTACCGTATAGAGGATGTTTTTTGTAAGTTTCTACTAAAACTGTGATTGTTTTATCCATTTTATCAGAAACTACTTTTCCAACGTAAACTTTTCTATCATTTCTCTCAGTCATGTTTGCCTCCTATTATTATTTATTCGCTAATTCTCTTTCGCGAATAACAGTTTTCATACGAGCGATTGATTTTCTAACTTGACTAATACGAGCTGTATTTTCTAATTGACCAGTTGCCAATTGGAAGCGTAAGTTGAAAAGCTCTTCTTTTAATTCTTTGATTTTTGCTTCTAACTCTTGTGAAGTTAATTCTCTAATCATTGATTTGAATTCATTTGTTTTCATTATGCTTCACCACCTGTTTCTTCACGTTTTACAAATTTACATTTAACAGGTAACTTATGAGATGCAAGTCTTAGAGCTTCACGTGCAACTTCTTCACTTACTCCAGCAACTTCGAACATCACTCTACCTGGTTTAACGATTGCAACCCATCCTTCTACTGCACCTTTACCAGATCCCATACGTACTTCTAATGGTTTTTTAGTGTAAGGCATGTGAGGGAAGATCTTAATCCAAACTTTACCACCACGTTTCATATAACGAGTCATCGCTATACGAGCAGCTTCTATTTGACGAGAAGTAACTCTTGCTGCAGTAGTTGCTTGTAATCCAAATTCACCGAAATCTACTACATTTCCGCCTTTAGATTTACCTTTTGTTGATTGTCTGTGTTGACGACGATATTTAACACGTTTAGGCATTAACATAAATTAGTTACCTCCTTTTTCAGATTTTCTAGTTGGTAATACTTCACCACGGTTAATCCAAACTTTAACTCCAAGTTTACCATAAGTTGTATCTGCTTCTTCGTGAGCGTAATCGATGTCTGCTCTTAATGTGTGTAGTGGCACTGAACCTTCTGAATAGTGTTCTGCACGAGCGATATCTGCTCCACCAAGACGTCCTGATACTTGAGTTTTAATTCCTTTAGCTCCTGCTCTCATAGCTCTTTGGATAGCTTGTTTTTGAGCACGACGGAATGATACACGAGCTTCTAATTGACGAGCAATGTTTTCAGCTACTAATTTAGCGTCGATATCAACTTTTTTGATTTCAACTACATTAATGTGTACTCTTTTTCCAGTTAATTTGTTTAATTCTAATCTTAATTTATCGATCTCAGCACCACCTTTACCGATAACCATACCTGGTTTACCAGTGTGTACTGAAATGTTTACTTTCTTATCAAATCTTTCAATTTCTACTTTAGAAACTGAAGCGTCTTTTAATTGTTTACTGATGAACTCACGGATTTTGAAATCTTCGTGTAAGTTAGCAGCGAAATCTTTTTCCGCATACCATTTTGAATCCCAATCACGAATAACTCCAACACGTAAGCCTATTGGATGTACTTTTTGACCCACAGTTTGTAGCCTCCTTTAACTAGTTTAGCTTTTATAATTTCTTAATTTTTATTATTTGTTATCACTTAAAACGATAGTGATGTGACTTGTTCTTTTGTTGATTGAACTTGCAGCACCTTTTGCTCTTGGACGGAATCTTTTAAGAGTTGGTCCTTCATTTGCAAATGCTTGTGATACTACTAAGTCTTCTACATTCATTCCATAGTTGTGTTCAGCGTTAGCAGCAGCTGATTTGATTACTTTAGCTACTGGTAAAGAAGCTGATTTAGTTGTGAATTCTAAAATTCCTAATGCTTCGCCCACTTTTTTTCCACGTACTAAGTCTAATACTAGTCTTACTTTACGAGGAGCAATGCGGACTGTCTTAGCCATTGCTTTTGACTCCATGAATGTGCCTCCTTGATTTTACTAATTTCTATAATTATCTTCTTGTTTTTCTGTCGTCTGCTACGTGACCTTTGTAAGTTCTTGTTGGTGCAAACTCACCTAATTTGTGTCCTACCATATCTTCAGTCACATATACAGGTACATGTTTTCTTCCGTCATATACTGCAAAAGTAAGTCCTATGAATGTTGGGAAGATTGTTGAACGACGAGACCAAGTTTTAATTACTTGTTTCTTTTCTTGTTCGCTCATTTTTTCAACTTTTGCTAATAAGTGGTGATCAGCGAATGGTCCTTTTTTTAAACTACGAGCCATTGTGTTATCTCCTTTCCGATACTTTGCATACTTAAGGTTTTGGTAAAGAGCACTTGCTCCTCACCAACTGACCTTTGTTTAATTTTATTATTTAGTTCTAGCACGTACGATAAATTTGTTTGAACGAGCTTTTTTAGAACGAGTTTTCTTACCAAGAGTAGGTTTACCCCATGGTGACATTGGTGATTTACGTCCGATTGAAGTACGTCCTTCACCACCACCGTGTGGGTGATCGTTCGGGTTCATAACAGATCCACGTACAGTTGGTCTTTTACCTAACCAACGAGTTCTACCGGCTTTACCGATATTTACTAGTCCGTGTTGTTCGTTACCAACTTCACCGATTGTAGCACGGCAAGTTGCTAAGATCATTCTTACTTCTCCTGATTTAAGACGTACTAATACGTATTTACCTTCTTTACCAAGTACTTGAGCACTTGCTCCAGCAGAACGTACTAATTGTCCACCTTTACCAGGTTTAAGTTCGATGTTGTGAATTAATGTCCCTACAGGGATGTTTGCTAGTGGTAATGCATTACCAACTTTAATATCAGCAGTTTCACCAGATACTAAGATTTGTCCTACTTGTAATTCTTTAGGAGCGATGATGTATCTTTTTTCTCCATCTACATAGTGTAATAGAGCGATGTTCGCTGAACGGTTTGGATCGTACTCAATTGTAGCAACTTTTGCTGGTACGTTGTCTTTATTTCTCTTGAAGTCAATAATACGGTATTGTTTTTTGTGTCCTCCACCGTGGTGACGAACTGTAATTTTACCTTGGTTATTTCTTCCCGCTTTTTTCGGTAGCGGCGCTAATAATGACTTTTCTGGTTTGTTAGTTGTAATTTCTGCGAAATCTAATGATGTCATGTTACGACGACCGTTAGTTATAGCTTTATATACTTTAATTGCCATTTGTCATTTTTCCTCCTTAGTGGTTTTTGTTATTCTTAAGCGAATAATCCTTCGATTGTTTGTCCTTCTGCTAACTTAACGATTGCTTTTCTACGTTTGTTAGTGTATCCACCGTATCTTCCAACACGACGGAATTTTGGTTTGTAGTTCATTACGTTTACTTTCTCAACTTTAACTCCGAAGATTTCTTCGATAGCTTGTTTAATTTGAGTTTTGTGAGCGCGTGTGTCTACTAGGAAAGTGTATTTATTTTCTTGCATTAATAAATAACTTTTTTCAGTTAGTACTGGGCGTTTGATAATATCGCGTGCTTCCATTATGCTAATACCTCCCCAACTTTTTCTACTGCATCTTTAGTGAATACAACTTTGTTGCTTCCTAAGATATCTAATACGTTAAGACCAGTTGTTTCTACGAATTCAACTCCTGGAATATTTCTTCCTGATAAAACAGTATTTTCTTCTAGTTCAGTAACTACGAATAATACTTTTTTCTCTAGGCTAAGGTTTGATAACATTTCTTTAAAGTTTTTAGTTTTAATTGTATCAAATGATAAACTTTCTAATGCAAATACTTCGTTAGCTGCTACTTTAGAAGATAAAGCAGAACGTAATGCTAAACGACGCATTTTACGAGGCATTTTGAAGCTGTAGCTACGTGGTGTAGGTCCGAATACAATTCCACCTCCACGCCATTGTGGTGAACGGATAGATCCTTGACGAGCACGACCTGTTCCTTTTTGACGCCATGGTTTGCGACCACCACCTGAAACTTCAGAACGTCCTTTTGTTTTGTGTGTACCTTGACGAAGTGATGCTCTTTGTAAAGTTACAGCTTGGAATAAAACGTGTTGATTTGGTTCAATTCCGAATACTGCTTCATTAGCTTCAACTGCACCAACTTTAGTACCGTCTTGTTTAAATAAATCTAATTGTGGCATTATCTAATTTCCTCCTTCCGTATATTTTCCGATTATTTACCAGATTTAACTGCTGATTGGATTTTTACGAAGCTTTTCTTAGATCCTGGAATACATCCTTTAACTAGGATTAATCCATTTTCTACATCTACGCTTACGATTTCTAAGTTTTGAGTAGTAACTGTAACTCCACCCATTTGACCTGGTAATGCTTTACCTTTGAATACACGGTTAGGTGCTACAGGTCCCATTGACCCAGGACGACGGTGGTAACGAGAACCGTGAGCCATTGGTCCGCGGCTTTGTCCATGACGCTTGATTGCCCCTTGGAATCCTTTACCTTTACTTACTCCTGTTACGTCAACTAAGTCCCCTGCTGCAAAAATATCAACTTGGACTTCTTGACCTACTTCATAATTAGCAACTTCTGCATCTCTGATTTCGCGTACGAAACGTTTTGGAGCAGTGTTAGCTTTATCTGCGTGACCTTGTTCAGGTTTGTTCGCAACTTTTACTAAACGGTCTTTACGTTCTTTATCGTAAGGACGTTTATCGTCGAATCCTAATTGGATTGCGTTGTATCCTTCAACTTCTTCTGTTTTCTTTTGTAATACGACGTTACCTTTCGCTTCAACTACTGTTACTGGGATTAATTCTCCATTTTCAGCGAAGATTTGAGTCATACCTACTTTTCTTCCTAAGATACCTTTGGTCATCGAAAGTCACCTCCTATAATTATAATTTTAATTCGATGTCAACACCTGATGGTAAGTTTAAGCTGATTAAAGCGTCAACTGTTTTTTGTGTTGGTTCAATAATATCGATTAGGCGTTTGTGTGTACGTTGTTCGAATTGTTCACGGCTATCTTTGTAAATGTGAACTGAACGTAAAATTGTGTATACTGCTTTTTCTGTTGGTAATGGAATTGGTCCAGAAACTTTTGCTCCAGAACGTTTTGCAGTTTCAACAATTTTCTCTGCACTTTGATCTACTAATCTGTGATCATATCCTTTAAGACGAATACGAATTTTTTGTTTTGCCATCATTTCTCCTCCTATACATTTATTCGCCGCTATCTAGTAGCGACTTCTCCACGAAAGTTCTCCAGCACGCCATGCCATGGCAAAGCGGCCGGGCGTGTCAGTAACCTTTCGCTTCAACGCAAGTCTTTTTCAAGACCAACATTAATTATTATACATGGTAAAAGCATATATTGCAAGTGTTTTGTTGAAAAAAATTTAAAAAATTTTATGAATATGTTTTCTTTTTTTAGGGCTATTTTCTTTATCCAATATGGACTATATTATATAGAAGAAAAAAATTATTTTTCTCTTTAAAAAATAAAAGAACTCAGAGTTTTTACACCCTAAGTTCTTTTAAAATCTTATTTTATTTTAACGGTAAAATATTATATTGAATTTCTAGATCAGATGATAATAAATGAGATACTTTACAACGTAATTTAATATTATCTAGTACACCTTGTCTATCTCCTGCTGCTAGTTGTTCTTCTGTTCTATCTACATGAACATTAGCTACAATTTTTTTATTATCGTAATCTACAACCAATTCAGTTTCAATTACTAAATCTACTAATTCGTATGCTCTGAAGAAATATCCTTTTGCACACATACTAACACATCCATTGTATGCTGTAGCAAATAGATCCATCGGACCATCTTTACTTTCTTCTATAAACATTTTATATTCTCCACCAAGTGGTGTTGTTGCATATGAAGTAAAACCTTCTTTAATTTTTAAATTAGACGTATACATAACTGTCTCCCTGTGTATATTTGATTTTAAGATTACTCTTAATAATCTTATTATACTCCGCTAAATAGTTTTTGTATACTAATCCCTCTCAACAATTGACTTTATTGTTTGAACAAGATCCACATCCTTGTATTTATAATTTACACCTGAAAAATCCATGTACTTTGTTATATCATTCGTTTGAACTATAAGTGTCGCGCCTGATGATGCAGCTCCTAACGCCCCCGGACGCGAATCTTCTATAGCTATCGTATTTTTTATATCAGCACCTAACTTTTCTGCAGCCAACAAATAAATATCTGGAGCAGGTTTAGGATTAACTACATCTTCCTTAGTAGCAATAGCAGAAATATATTTATCAAAACCTTTTCTTTGAAGCCCAGTTTCAATATGTTCTCTTTTCCCGTTTGAAGCTACAGCCATCTTAATACCTTTATCATGAAGGTACTCCATCACTTCAGCAATACCCGGCAATACTGGAGCATTATGATAATTATCCAATATACGTTTTGTTATTTCTTCTTCGAATTTATCATACTCCTCACTAGGCATACCATACTTTTGGTTATAATACCTTTTACTAGTTTCTTCATTTGTTCCAGAAACATTTTGTATATAATCCATTTTATCAAGTTTTTGACCTAATACTTCCTCTGTTAAATCACGCATATTTTCATAATATACCTTTTCTGTATCTACTATTGTTCCATCAAAATCAAAAATTACCGCTTCTAATTTATCCACTACAAATCTCCTTTTTATCATCTATACATATACTTACTATTTTATAATGTAACCAAAAAAAATCAAAATAATATGGACTCAAAACAAAAGAGTAGCTAGAAAGCATCAACATCTTCAATATCAACACTATCAAACTACTCTTTATTAATCTTTTTATTACTTCTAAGAAATATATTTAAAAACTACATAAATCTAGCACTTTCACTTTGTTTATTCAAATCTAACCAATTTTTCCGCTCTTAACCTTACTGTAGGTCTCCCATCTTTTTCTTTTTTTCCTATCGCTATAAGCATTACTGGAATCAAATTCTCTTCTAGTTCAAATAATTCTGCTACTCGCTCTCTTATGAAGCCACCTATAATATTAGTGTCATAACCTTTAGCTCGGGCAATATTTGCAAACTGCATAGTCCAAAGCCCACAATCAAAATATACACCTTCTCTATTCTTATCAAGCGGTAAACTTTCTAACTGAGGACCCATCCCTTCCTCAAAACCATCTTTAACTTCTTTTGTCATGTAGCCTTTTTCTACAGCTTCTCCATATATTTCATCAAACTTGCTATAATAATTCAAATCACCTAATACGATAATCATTGCTGCAGAAGTATCATTTTGAATTTTATTAAAATTAGCACTACCTAATTTCTCTTTACCCTCTTGTGTATCCACAACAATATATCTCCAAGGTTGCAAATTGCAAGATGAAGGAGCTGTATTCGCTTCATCTAACATCTCTATAATTTCTTCACGCTTCATTTTACTACTCGGATCAAAATACTTAACCGATTTTCTTCCTTTTATTACATCAAAAAACTCTGGACTTTTCTTACCTAATAGTGTATTAAAAAAGTTTCTCACTTATCTTCTCCTTCTATAAATCTATTTTATATATTCTCTCCGTAAAATCACCTTCTGACCTTAAACAACTTGTAAATTATACTATACTTGATAATTTCTATCAACTAATACAGCTTATAATATAAAAATTAAACAAGTAGCTAATATTATTCCAATCAGCTACTTGCTTTAAACAATAATTTTATATCGTAATAACAATGCGTTCCTTTTACACATTATCAAATTTTCTATTATAAAATTTATCATAATTCTCTATTTCCCTAATAATACATCCACAATCATCTTTGGTTTAGTAACCATAAGAAGATGATCTGACTCCTCTATTTGTGTATAATTCATCCCTACCAATTTAAAGTAAGAAAAAACTATAAGTTTATTAAATACATTCCTACTTCTTTTCAATAGTTGTAAATTATCTACCCCCGCATATAAAGATAAATAATCATACTCTATCTGCGAGTTCGGTCTTACCATATATTCACTACCTTCTTTTCTAAGTTTTCTTAGGATTAACTCCACTAAAAACTCATCTTGCCTCTCTTCTACACTAAGTGTCTTTGATAGATATTCTTCTTTACTAGTGAACTTTATCTCTGGTTCAAAATATGTTTTTAACACCGATTCAGGAGGTATAGGTTCTAAGCCCTCGATGATAATTAGATTAACACCATCAAGGTACTCACTAAAAATCTCTAAACCGTTAAGTAAAACGACCGTACCATAAGAAGCAGTTACTATATAACCTCCTCTTCTTACATTCGTCATTTTATTTAATAGTACCTTCTCAATTTCCTTTTTTGATATAGATTTAAAACTCTCTTCGGTAAATTCAATAAAATCAAAGGTTTGGTCTGGTATATTTTCTAAGACTCTCGCCCAAATATATCTATCCCAACCTAGTGGATTAATAAATAAGATATCCGTCACTCTAATCATCCTTTCAAATATCTACACTAAAATCCTAATTCATTACCAAAATCCTCTAATTTATTTACAAGTATCGCCCCCTCTTTAATGTACTCATTCATCGCATAACTCATCTTATCGCCAAATTTCCCCGGTAGGCAGAATACATCAGAACCTATATCCAAGGCGAAATCTATCGTTCTTTGCGTTCCGCTTCTCTTCGCTGCTTCCGTCACTAAAAGTGCACATGACAATCCAGCGACAATCCTATTTCTTTCTAAAAACTTATATTTTCTAATAGGAGAAGTTGGGAAATACTCAGATATAATAAGATGGTTTCTTTCTAACTCTTTATAGAGTTTATAACTTTGTTCTGGATAAATAATATTGTGCCCATGAGCTATTACACCTATAGTGTATCCTTTACTATTTATAGCCCCCTCATGAGCAAGACTATCAACCCCAGTCGCAAGACCACTTACTATTACAAAGTTATTCATCGTTAAATATGGCACTATACTATTGAGAGCATCATTAGAATATGATGTGTTATTTCTGCTTCCTACTATAGAAATCTTTCTTCTAAAAAGCAATATATCTTTATTACCTCTATAAAATATAACAAATGGATAATCATAAACCCTAAATAATTCCTTCGGATAATACACATCATCACAAAACATATATTTCACATTATAAAATTCAAAATAACTCTCAAAATCAAAGTCCATATTATTATGAAGCTTAGTATAAATCTCTTCAGCATTATCTCCAAAATATATAGCTAGCTCCGGTATAGATAATTTCAAAATCTTTTCTATACTATTTAAATCTTTAAATACCCTGTGCATCTTTAAAGTCGTAACTTTCTCTATAGCTATTAAAGAAAGCAACACTCTTTTTTGTTCATCTGTAAAACTTTCAATATACTCCCCCATAATTTTATCCTCTTATTTGACATTTTCAACTAATAGAGCATAATACTCTTTAAATACTTTTAAGAAAATTTCCCCTTGTTGAACATTATTAATATAAATACTATCTTTAAATTCTATAATATTGCTCATTATTCTTATAAGTTCCGAGTAACTTTTACCTTCATTATAGAACCTATACATCAAACCTTGCCAGTAAATAAGCGGTGTTCTTATAAGGACTTGCTCCAGCATATTAACACCTATAATTTCTGGTATGTTATTCAGCTCAATATGCTGATTATAAAACATACTCAAAACTTTATTTTTTACTGTCTTATCATATTTAATTTGTTCATATACATAATTTTCAACATCAGATGGATATATTTTTGACGTTAAGTCTTTATCTAATAGTTTCAAGTCCAGCGGTACATCAAACTCATCAATACTTAATGCAGTCTTTATACAAACAGCATTTCTTTTCTTCAAATTATGAGCCCAAATTTGATAAAACTCAAATTTTTTATTTATATTATCCCAGCCATAAAAGAATACCTTACCTTGATAATAATTCAAAAAATTATCCACAAATGGCGCATACCTAATATAGCTTATACCATCATAACTCTTTAACTCTTTTATGAATTTGTTTGTGTCTATTAACCAAATTAATTTTAATCCTGCCTTCATATACCCTTTAGTTCTAGCTTTGATAAGTTCAAAAGGAATAACCGACCTTTGATACTCAAAAGCAATACTATTATCTTTAATAAAAACATCTGCTATTTGAATATCATTTTTTTCCCCTGTTTTAAAAATATGTTCGACTTCTACATTACGATATTTCTTTCTGAAATGCTCATAAAGATCCTTCTTCGCCTCTAAATGCTCACTGCTTTCTTTCTTATATGTTTCAAACTCACAAGAGCAGTTTTTAGCATGTGCAAAATGCGATTGAATCTTTACTCCTTTTTTGAATATAACCTTGCCCCCACATATCGGACAATGATACTCCTTATTTTTTTCTATATCATTATCCAACGCATTAAAAACTTCATCCTCACTATCGTATGCTACGTACATAATATTTCTCCTTTTTTGTACTACACTACCAAACTACTAACGCCCACTATTCAATTGTCAAATCACTTTATATATCTATATTTTCGATAAATGAATCCATCAATTTCTATCTCCACAAAATTCGTAAGATCCACTCCAAAAATTTCTTCCACCTCATTATCACTATCCACTAAATATATTCTTCCATCTCTTTCACAAAGATAATAATTAGTTTGACGAATACTAGCCTCTCTCATAAGATATGTATCTTCTTCATTTAACGAAAAATCAAGACACTTCTTGTACCATGGACTCTTTGCATGTTTTTTAACCTCAACAACATGATCATATTTTGTAGTATTCATATCATAACCCTCCTCTTTTATTATTTCCCCTTACTAAATACTCTACTTTTTACAAACTAAAAGTTCCAAATCTATCGTAATTTCTTTCAGTTTGTTAATATCATCTGCTGCAATAACTTTTGAAAATGTTAAAGGGGTCATCTTAAGAAAATTCTGCGCTTGTTCCTTAGTCAGCTTAAATGTATCGCTCACAGTAATTCTATCCACGACTGTACAATTATCCTCAATTAACTTCACGGTATCACTATTAGTATATTCCTTACCGCCAATCAACTCTCTAATCTCTCTAAGGTAGTTTGCGTTCGGAATAATTTTTATCAAGTATCCATTATCACCTAACACTCTGAAGAACTCCTCATAATTAGCTGGCGTTAATATGTTAAGAATACACGAGACACTACCATCTTTAAAAGGTAGATTAGCTAAGTTAGCCACCATATAAGGGTTTAATTTGTCTTCTTTAACAGCAAGCTCAATCGCATCCTTACTATTATCTAAACCGTAAAAATATTTCTCAGGAAATACTGTTTTTAATTCCTTGATGTAATATCCTTCTCCACATCCTATATCTAGCACAACATCCTTAGAATATTTTCCTACTAAATTTTGAATGTTTTTTAATACATTTGTGTAAAAACCATTACTAAAAACCTCGTTACGAGCCATAAATAGCTCTTCACTGTATTTTGTCGGTTTGTAGTTATTAATCAAATGAATATATCCTTTTTTAGAAAAATCATAGCGGTGGTTATCATCACAAACTAAACTAATATTTTCTATATATGATTCGGATAAACACTTAGGACACAAGTATATTTTCTTCCGATTAAACTTCTTTATTACATTTTCTATTTTCATTAGAACTCCTCTATACTTTCTATGATTATTGTATCAAATTTTTTAAAATAATGATAGCGAAAAACAGTTGAAAAATTAGAAATTTTCGTCTTTTTTAGATTTCTTCTTTAGTTTATTTTTAATAAGTAACTATTTATTTTATTACTATATATTAAAACAAAAATGACGACACAATTCTTTGGAATATTCTTATCGTCATTATGTTTATATATTATTATCTTTAATTATTTTATATTTATACTTTAAAAAAATTTAAATTTATAAATATATTGAATGTTTATTTCTTTTTCTTCTCTCTAAGTTCCTTAAAGAAGCTCTTCATAAGCATAGAGCACTCTTCTGCCAACACCCCAGAGATAACTTTAGCCTGATGATTAAATTTATTCTCACCTACTAAATCAATGCAACTACCACAACAGCCATATTTAGGGTCACTCGCACCATAAATAACATTTTCAACTCTAGCTTGAACAATTGCCCCACTACACATAACACAAGGCTCAACAGTAGTATATAAATAACTATTGTCAAGTCTCCAAAAACCCTGTTTTTCACAAGCTTCTTTTATAACTAACATTTCTGCATGATTCAATGCCTGTTGATTTTCTTCACGAGTATTATGAGCCTTCGCAACAACCTTACCATCAATAACCAACACAGCTCCTATCGGAACCTCTCCTTTTGCGTACGCTCTCCGCGCTTCTTCTAGCGCCATCTCCATATAATAAGAATGATCTTTCACACCACTACATCCTTCCGCAAATATTATGTTCATTTTATTATATCATATTTAGAAATTATTGGGGATAAAAAAGAAATAGTATAGAAATTGTTTTATCATCTGAATTTCAAAAAGTCAACCTCTCTATAATTCGACTTTCTAATATCTGTGAATGAAAAGTGATAATGTCTTAAATAGAGAAAAGGGAAAATGTCCCAATGCAATAAAAATATATTATAATAAAATCATAATATTCGGAGGAAATAAAATGACAGATGTTATCACAAAACAACGTGCAGCTTCTCTTCTCAATATAACTGAAAAACAAATTAATCGGTTAATAAAAGTGGCTGAAACAGAAGGGGCTACTGGTTTTATTCATAAAAACACTGGCATCTCACCTAGTAATAAAATCCCTGATTCTATCAAACATCAAATAGTCTCTTGGTATAAAGATACTTACTATGATTTTTCTTTCTCACATTTTTGTGAAATACTTCATGATGAAAAAAATATTAAAATTAGTCGAACTTCTGTAGCTAAAATCTTATTTGATGCTGATATTGTCTCTCCTAAAGCTACTAAAAAAACTAAAGCTTTAATGAAACGTAGAATTAAACAAAAGAATACTCCTTCTATTCACTCTACTCAAAGGGATAAACTCTACTTCTATAGAAACTACCCCTAATTTATCTAATGTCCATCCTAGTAGATCTAGAAAAAAATATTTTGGAAAACTTCTTCAAATGGATGCGAGTATTCATAAATGGTTTGACAATAAAACAACTTCTCTTCATATCGCTATCGATGATTCTACTGGTATGATTGTCGGTGCTTACTTTGATGAATAGGAGACTCTAAAAATATATATCTAAAATTGATAATTCGATAGCTAAAGGTGATTTCGATAATCTTTAGTATAGGCAAAAAGAATGATTAAAATAAGGCTTCGCTTTTTTTATCATTCTCTTTTGGCTCATCCAAGTGATAGCGCGGAAGGGCTTCTACATATTCTTATTTTTAAGGATTTTTTTTCGCTATTTTTTATTTGTAATTTAGGACATTTTCCCTTTTGCTTGACAGGAAGCTATTATATATAAAAATAAAGTAAGGAGTGTTGAGAAATGAGACTATTACTAGCAGAAGATGGAAGAGACTTAGCAGATGCTCTAGAAGCGATGCTAAAACATAATAATTATTCGGTAGATACAGTTGATAATGGTCAGGATGCATTAGATTATCTGGTGCTTGATGACTATGATGGAGCTATATTGGATGTTATGATGCCGAAGATGGATGGAGTAACAGTAGTTAAAAAATTGAGAGAAAATAAAAAAATACACCTGTACTACTATTAACGACGAAATCAGAAGTAGAAGATAAAGTATATGGTCTTGACAGCGAGGCTAACGATTATTTAACAAAACCATTTGTTATTAAAGAATTACTAGCACGTGTAAAATCTATGACAAGAAGACAGGCAACATTTACGAGTAATGTTCTTGAATTAGGAAATATTAGTTTGAGTAAATATACTTTCGAGTTATCTACTGATAAAGATAAAGTAAGACTATCAAATAAAGAATATCAAATGATGAAAATGCTAATGCGTAATCCGGGGAATGTTATTCAAACAGAACAATTTCTAGAAAGAATTTGGGGTTATGATAGTGATTCAGAGATTAATGTAGTTTGGGTTAACATTTCTTACTTAAGAAAAAAACTGAAAGCATTAGATGCTAATATTCAAATTAAAGCAACTAGAAATGTTGGATATACATTGGAGATAGTCGATGTTCAAGGGTCTTAGAAGAAAATTTGTTGCTTCAGCAGTAATTAGTGGTGCAGTAATTATAACCTTAATGGCAGTAACTCTAAATTTTATTAACTATTATAAGTTGGAGCAACGAATAGATGAAACACTACATGAAACGGCAAAATCACAAACATTAGTTGCCCTGTTCAAAGAAGGTGCAGAAAATGATTTAGTGATAACTAAAAATACATCTAGCGCTACTGATTCAACAGGTTTTTCTGTAGCGAAAGTAGATTCTGAAGGGAAGATCAAAAATTCTTATCGAGATGATGCTTTGATTTCGTCGCAGAAAGATTTGCAAAGTTATATTGATAAAATATATACTAATGGACAAGAGAGTGGTTTTATAGAAAGTTATCGATATTTAATAGCAGAAACTAAGACTGGAAATGTTATATTGTTTTTAAATTGTCAAAGAGACTTAGAGTCTTATTATTCATTTGTTAGAAATACAATAATCATATCTTCTATAGTTATCTTATCTGTACTTATAATTATTGTAATGGTATCAAAAAAAGTAATAGCACCAATCCAACAGAGTTATGTAAAGCAAAAGCAATTTATTACAGATGCTAGTCATGAATTAAAAACACCATTAGCTATTATTAGTTCCAATACCGATGTATTAGAACTTGAGCATGGTAATTCTAAATGGACTAAAAATATTCAAAATCAAGTAGAACGTCTAACTAGTCTTGTTAATAGCTTAGTCGCTTTTAGTAGAATGGAAGAAAAAGATACAGTAGAAAGAGTGAAGTTCGACTTGACAAATACGTTAAAATCTCGTATAAATAATTTTAATGAATTAGCTAATTTCCAAAAGAAATTCATTGCTACAGATATTGACAGTAATCTTTATTATAACGGAGATCAACAAGCAATAATTCAACTAATAAAGCTAATGTAAAAAAAGGAGATTTACGAGAAGTATTCGATAGATTTTATCGTTTAGATGAATCAAGAAATAGCCACGTTAAAGGATACGGTATTGGTTTATCTATGGCTCAAGTAATTGCTGAAAAACATAAAGAAGTAATAAAAGCGTATGCTCCAGAAGATGGAATTTTCAGTATAGAAACGCATTTTACGCTAGATGAGAAGAAATAATATAAAAAGTAAAACTGATTTTAAAAAAGTTTTTAAGTCAGTTTTATTTTTTAAGATAAAATTTAAAAAAGTGACCGTTCAAGTAAAAAAATTGACCATTCAGGAAAAAAAACAACAAAAAATATTTAAATAGTCTATAATAAAAAGTGTAAGCTTACAGAATAAAGTTTAAGGAGAATACTACATGAAATTAGTACAAATAAATACAGATGAATTAGAAAAAATAAATGGAGGAGCGATTCCAGCAATTATATTAGGCGGATTAGCTATATATGGAACAATAGAAGCGGCATTTAGTTTATATGATAAGGTAAACTTAGCATATAATAGTTATAGAAATGGATATTATGGAGGAAGATAGAAATGAATAAGGGAACAAAAATTTACAGATTATCAGAAAAAGAACTTTTGGATATTTCAGGAGGGGAAGGGAGTTTTGATAATTTTATAGTATGGTTTTTTACAGGATTAGGAAAAAGTAGTAGAATGCATGCTGATAGATGTGCTACTCATGGCTATAGATTTTGTCAACCAGTATAAGAAAAGAAGTGAATAATATGTATGATAAGATAGTGATGAAATATAAAAAATCTGTAACAATATTACTTGTTATAGGAATTATCGTAACTTTAGCAAGTCTAATGGATAAGGTAGAACTAGCTTATTCGAGTTATAAGGCGGGTTATTATACAGAGAAAGTTAAGTAAATATATAATTTTATAGCTATGAAATAAGGTATTAGTAACTCTATAAAAGAAAATAATATTAAAAGTAAAGAGTCTAAGATAGGGGATATTTCAGATATTATGTGAAATATATCCTTGAAAAACTTATTTGCTACAGCAATAAAAAATAAAGTAAAATATATTTAAGAATTTTAAATGTAGATTAAATGAATTATAAAAGTTTTAATAAATAATATAAAAGTAAGAGTAAGAGGGAAAATAGTTTGATATCAAATTATTTTCCCTCTTACCGGGAGTGTGAATAAAACTCTGTAAATTCTTTATGTGGTTGTATACTAAATCCGGGGCATGGAAAAAATTCCAGCCCCGGATTTCAATTTTTATATACAAAAAGACAAATATCCAATATAATTAAGGTGTACAAAAATAAT
>NZ_CAUPZX010000028.1:0-23907 GCF_963515875.1 uncultured Gemella sp.
CTTGTTCTCCTGTTGTTCCTGGTTGAACTGGTTGTTCTTCTTTCCTTGGAACTGTTGGCTCTTCTTCTTTTGGCTTTTCAGGTACTCCTGGTTGAACGTGATTTCCTTGTTCTCCTGTTGTTCCTGGTTGAACTGGTTGTTCTTCTTTCCCTGGAACTGTTGGCTCTTCTTCTTTTGGCTTTTCAGGTACTCCTGGTTGAACAGAAGTAGCATCCTCACTATGTATAACTTTTGGATCTGTTGGAACCTCTACAATTTCAGGCTTACTCACTACTTCTTTTGTCCCTCTTACTATAATTTTATCTATTTTTTTCTTGTTCTCTACAGTTATTTTTTCTATAACTTCTCCCGTCGTACTATTTAAAATATACGTCGTTGTCGTAATATTTTTACCATCTTCTCCTTCTGTTTTTACAAACTCTTTACCTTTATCTAACGAAGCATCTTCTTCATAAACAACTTCTATTGGGATTTTGATCTCCTCTATTTTAGACTTAAGCCCTTTTGTAACAACTGTGTTTACGGCTTCTGTTCTTACTGGAGTTCTACTTATTTCTTCTACATTATTCGTCTTTTTATTTAATCTTGATTTTATGGTTGTAACAACTTTACCATCTTTTCCAGTAATTTCACTAATATAACCATAATCTTTTGTTTCATCACCAATGTAAGTTACTTTTAATGGGATCTTTTCTTCTTTAGTTGCCGTAACTATTTCTCCATACAATGCTTTAACATTCACATTTACATCTACTAAATCAAAACTATCATCATTATATACTACTTTTACTCTTCCCTCTTTATTTCCAGAACTTGAAGTATTCGGTTTAATTTCCCATATAATATTTTTTATAGGTAGATTATTTTTCTCAATAGATAGTTCCTCGTTAGGCTTATCTCCTTCATAAAGTTCATAAGATTTCTTAATTGGCTCATAATAATCTTTTTGCTTTTTATTTAGAATAGACAAAGCCGATACAATATTTTCTTCTAAACTAGCAAATTTATTTTTCTCTTGTAACAACTTATCATAAGTCTCTATTGCATCTAAATTACCTTTCACGTCTTTCAAAATACTATTATAATTTTTTAACAATTCAATTTTTCTGCTATTAAACTCATTTACCACTTCTGATGGCTTAAAGGTAGTATTGGTATTTTTAAATGTCTCAAGTTTATTACTAACCCTTGCTATCTCATCTATCAATAAAGTTTTATCTAATTTTAAGCCACTAACAGACATTTTATATTCTTCTAACAACATTTCCAATTCATTAGTTAAAACTTTTATATCTGATTGTTTGGCACTACTATTATTTAACAATTCTTCAACTTTTTGTAGTTTAGTGTCTAATTCTACTTTTTTTGCATCATAACGGTTTTTTGTTTCCGCAGTTTTATGCTCTGTGTCTACTTTCTTCTCTTTTTCTTCAGATACTTTTTGTTTAACAGTTTTCAACTCCTCAAAATTTGGTAATACTTTTACTACTACATTTATATTAGGATTTACTGTTTTCCCTAGATAACTTACTGTTACTGGTAAAACATAATTTACTGCTGTCGGTTGAACTTCTCCAGGAATATTTATATTCAATGTTGCTGTATTAGGTAAATTATCTAAATTTAATTTTTTTAATACTTCTTCTCTTGATATTTTATTTAACGCTAATATTTCTACTGGATTTTGATCCTTCAATGAAATTCTTATATTCTCATTTACTATTTTTCTTACTTCTTCATCCGTTGGCTCTACTATTTTTAAGTTTTTCAGTAATAGATTTTCTTTCCCTTTACCGCTAACTCTAGTTCTTTCACCTATATTAAAATTATCATCATCATTCAACATTGCTGAGAAATAGGCATTAGAACTATGTTCTCCCCCCTCTATGTAGGTCATAACATCAGAATCATTATATAACAATCCTACTAAACTATCTCCCCTCATTCCATAATGTTTAATTTTTCCTTGTTTTGCTAATTGCTTACTTAAAATACTTTTCTTATATAAATCACCACTTAAAATCGAAGCATTAATTTTTGGAGCATTAAATGTTGTAGCTTTTTTAAAAACATTATTGTAAAAGTTTCTGTATTTTTTAGCCGCAGAATCAATCCAATACCCATTTTCCTCATTAGCTAACCTATTTAGCTTAACTACAGCACGTTGAGTCAAATATCCTCCTAAAGAATGTCCTGTAATATAAAAATTCTTAATATCTTCTCTTATACCTATCTCTTTTATTATTTCTTCTATTTCTGTACCTTGCTTTGGATCTTGTCCTGTTGCAATAATCACATCATTAGACACATCGGCACTACCTTTTGTTCCTCTTATCGCAAGAACATGAACTAAACCATTCGGCAAAATCGGCAACGTACTTTTAGTCTTAAATAATACTGCATCAAGTCCACTTGAATTGTGATAAATCTTATCGATTTCCCAATATGGAGAAAACTCATTATGTATAAGTTCATACACATCTCTGGCTTTTGGATCATCTGCTACAGCATTATCAGCATTAGTCCACTTATAATCTTTATTTAAAACTTTTTTAATATATTCATCATCTCGATATACTAACTTCATAAACATCGCCGTATCGCGATCTGTTACATACCACTTGAAATTATCATCATCTCCCTCTTTACTTAAATCACTTTGATCGTGGTCTGTCAAGCCATCTCCATCCGTATCTTTTAAAAATGGATGACCATAATATCCATAATAAGTTTTTCCATCTTTTTCATAAATATAAATCTCGTTACCATTCTTCGCACTATCTCCATCCTTATCTTCATTTGCTTTTAATGGCGTTTTTCCAAAAAGTAAATTATCAATCCTACCATCTTCTGTCGTTATTAAACCTTTTGAGATTTTCACAAAATCATCATCAGTTGCAAATCGTTTTACAGATTCTCTTTCTGAATCTACAGATCTTTTCCTACGAGATTTTGGCTTTTCAGCAATAGTTTCTTCTACAGAACTCTTCTCTTCTATTGATTCACCATTCTTTTCTGTTAAATAATTTTTTTCTTCTATTAAATTACTTTGCTTTTTTGGTGAATTATTTTCTATTGTATCTCTTGAAGCTTCTCTTTCAATATCTCTAATTTCATTTCTCACATTCACTTCACTTTTATAAGTTTCTTTAGGTTTTTCCTTTTCTATAATAGTGTTATTTTCTTTATATATATTTTCACTAATATTCGTTTCATTTGCTAAAGCTGGTGATGCTAAAAATATAAATGCACCTACTAACACTGAAAATGTTCCAACACTAAATTTCTTAATCGAATATTTTAATACTCTTCTTTTGTCTTTATTTACCATGGGTACTCCTTACTATTATATTTTTTTATACTAGATTGATAGATAAACATAAAAAATTAAATCAATAAATCTAGTTTTTATATCAACGACTACAAGATACAAAAAAATCAAAATATATATTGAATATATTAGATTAAACTAAAACTTCTAAATATTTTTTGAAAAATTTGTGTAAAAAACTTATAAACATAATAGTTTATTAGATATCTAATAAATTTTATAAGACAGAATCAATAAAATCAATTTCTCTAAAATTATGATTTTTAAGTAACTCCCATCTAATACATCATATTATAAGCTAGATTATTCTATGAAATTTTAATAAATATAACTATACTTAATTAGAAATCTTCATAAAAATATATTACGATTATTTCATACTCATTTCCCTATTAAATAAAATAACTTCTACAAAATAAAATTAATAAACTATTAAAAAATAAAAGATATATAATTAACTATATATTTTTTTATCAAACAAAATTTTCTTATCTATAATAATATCCATTTTTCTTTTAAATGGATTATATCCCTTAAACTCTATTTTAGAGTTTTAATATTTATTTGTCAAGAATTTATAATAAATACTATCTCTATTCAAAGTCATAATATTATTATATTTACACCATAAATTCATTCTTGATAAATAAAATTATAAATAATAAAATACAAAACTTGCTACTATGATACTGAGCAAAAAGTCTAAAATTTTAATATAGAAACTCATGAACATAGCGATTTATCAATATCTAAATTTACTTTATGAGGATTTTTTGGATATCTATTAAAGTTTGCGGGGAGCTCAACAAAATCACTTTCTTCAAAATTATATTTTTTGTCACTCACTTTTCATTATTATATAAAAAGGCCCATCCGAAGATGAGCCTCATATTAATCTGATTCAAGATTAAAAAACTTCTTTTCTCTATATTACTAATACCACCAAAGTTTTTGATATCTATGTCCTATTTGTAGTGAAAGATCTTTTTTATTTTGATCTGCACCATTAATATATAATTTTCCTGCTTCGTACATATCAATCATTTCATTAGGTACACTAGAAATAACTATACTACCGTTATTATCACTTTCTACTTGTGAAAATCTCACACTATAATCACCAGCTGGTAAATCATCAAAATACCAGCGTAGCGTGTACGTCTGCAATGGTAATTCCCAATACAATTCACGATAGATGAATTCATGTTCTCGTACTACCTTATTATCTTTTTTATCGATTATTTCCACCTTATACTTCGAATTGTTTTTCTCATCATAAGATGAAATATATCCACGAACATAATTAAAACTACGATTAGCTTTAAATGTTTGTTCTACTTCTGTATCTTTATTAACCCTAACTATTCCATCTCTTAAATAATTATCCGTTGCATAAATACTAATACCATTAATTACGCGTGAATCATAGTCTAAGTTCATCGAATAAGATGGTCTTAAGAAACTATCACTTCCTACTTGAAGAGCAAATACTACCCCAAAAGCAATATAAAGTTTTTTCTTATACTTATCAAATATTAAAGTCTCATATCTTTCAGCAAAGAGTATTAGCCCTTTCGCACCTAAAATAAAGATTATTGGCATCCATGCATAAACATATCTTGGCTTCGCTTCCCAAATTAAATGGAACATAAATACTCCAAAAATTATAATTTGGAATAAGAAACATGATGTTATATACTCTTTTCTACGTTTATAAATGTAATAAACCATTCCGAATAAAATTACGACATACATCATTTGAGAAATATATATGAAAAAACTATTATCACTTCCATAGAATAATTGCCATAAGAATCCATCTCCATCTCTTAATGCACGTGTCCCGTTAGTGTAGTTTATTGTTCCATCACTCCAATTACCTCTTATTTTAAGAACTATCATAAGTAAATTAAGGAAAAATGGTCTATGAGTCACCCTATTAAAGAATAAGCCCAGGTCATCAGTCATCTTATTCTGACTAAGGTAAGTAAATTGGAAATCTTGCCAGTTATAACTTCCTCCTTGAATACTCATTCCCATCATTACCCAGTGTAACATTGGGAATCTATAACCATCGTCTTTCCAAAAACCATAGTGCGCCCAAAGCATGTCAAATCCTTTACCAAAGAAGACAAATGCAATACCAAAGGTCACCAGTAATAAAATTAAATTCTTATACCATTTAAAAAATAGTAAGTACACAATTAATGCGGGTAAGATAATAATAATATTAGATCTTAAATTCCACGCAAATGCCACTAAAATAGCCACTGCCACAATATGCTTCGTTCTAAAGATGAAACTACCATCTGATGGAATAAGAACATATATTATTAAAGCTACCATAATTACCATCAGAGTATCTGAATAATAGAATAAACTATACATTTGGAATGGGATATATAATATCATTAATCCAAAAATTATTGTTTGTTTTTGTTTTGTTAGTAATTTTCCAGCAGTTTTATACGTTAAGAATATTGTTGCCGTTGTTACTAAAAAACAGAATATGTGTAAAGTCCATACTTCTGATATATGTAAAAATGCGGCTATACGATATATCCAATAAAGAATTATAGTAGGTGTTATATTATTCGGATAAACTAAGAAATATCTTTCACCAGAGAATTTTCCATAGTTTAGCATATAATGTGCTTCATTTTCTATCTCTGCACCATCCGAAAAGTTTAATGTATCCATCGACAATATAATCGCTTGGAAAATTACATAAACTAATATTATAATTTTATTATATTTTTTTAGTCCGACTTCATCTGTTGCTAAAACTTTTTTTACTGCGTAAATAAACAGTATAAAAACCACAGGTACTCCTAAAATTAGTGCCAATGGATTTAATATTCTTTCATATACAAAAGGTGCTACATATGCCCAGGTCAAAGCTATTGTGAATAAAGCTATAAATGCATATGAAAACACATTATGTAATATTCGCCTCATAACTATCTCCTATCCTTTCTGTTAAGATGATTAGCAAAAACTATCGGAGACATTGCCATCATAGTTTTATTAATAAAGGTATCACTGTCAAAATAATCTTTTCTAGATTTTATTAACTCTAAAATTTCTATTTCCTCGGACATATTTTCATGCATTCTAAGCACATCAAAAAGTAAATATCCGCATAGTAAATTTAAACTATCTTCATACTTTTTATCCTGTTTAAATTCTTCTATTTTATTAAATGCAATCATTATTCTTCTTGTTGAAGCTTCAACCATAGCATTATTTCTTACAGATTTATTTTCTTCTAAATCTTTATAGCCTATTTTTGCTATTTGACTGACTTTTCCTGCTACATCAAAGACGCGTAATTTAAAATACAAGTTCTCTAATGCTAACATATCCTCTTGGAATCTTACATTATAAATATCTAAAAATTTCTTCTTAAATATACAAGCAGTTATATTGTAGTTTAAATCACTTTTCAATCTCTTAATTTCTTCTACTAAATATTTCTGACCCGATGAAATTCTTCCATCTAAAATACTAGGATAACCGACTCTTGTTAACATTGTTATATCAAGGTTTTTTTGAGAAATTTCATCAAATAATAATTCTAAATATGTTGATTTTAATTTAGAGTTTTCTTCAACAAAAACCACATATTCACCCTTAGCAAATTCTAACGCACAGTTTTTCGCTGAAGAATTAGATCCTAACTGTTTTTTTATATAGTTTATTTTGTTATTATCGACACCTGCAACCGCTTCTTCTATTTCAGAATCTGAAAGATCATCAACTACAATTATTTCGAATTCTTGAAAACTTTGATTAAATAAGTCTTCTATTACACTTTCTAGTCTACTTACACTTCTATATGCAGCTAAGATTACTGTAATTTTTGTTTTATTAGTTGTTTTTATTTTTTTCGTTAATATTTCATTTCCCAAAAGCATTGTATCTAAAAATATGTCTTTTGTTCTATCTAATGTTTTAACCATAATTTATCCTCTATATTTTAAGGTTTTATCTTTTAATTATATCACAAAAAATATTATTTTTCATTTCCTATGAAAAAAGTAGAAATTAAGTAATTTATCAAATTAAACTACATAATTTCTACTGATAATCTATAAATATTACAAGAATAACTTAGAACGTTCTCTTTCCCTACTTAACTTTTCTGAACGTGCTTTTAAACTGACTAGAATTGCTCCTCCAACTAAAACTACAATTAGATAGATAAATAATATTTTTATATCACGCTCTACCGCTGGAATATATACACCACCTACCGCTTCACGTAGTAAACCTATAGAATATGTAAATGGTACTTTTGGATATAACGCTTGAAAAAATTCTGATGTCATTTGAATTGGGAATGTTCCTCCTGAACTTCCTAATTGTAATACTAATAATACTATACAAACAGCTTTCCCTACATTTCCTAAAATACACACTATAGTATAGATAATTGAAGAAAATAGAAGCGATATTAATAATGCATAAACTACAAATCTATATGGTGATGTTGCTTGTGTTCCGAGAACATACATATCCCCTAGTGTAATTATTAATGTTTGGAATAAAGATATAATTACAAACAATAATCCTCTACCAAAATATTTTTCATATGGTTTATATTTTTTCTCTTCATCTTCTACTTTAGTAGTCAGTAACGAAGACATTAATAATGATCCAACCCAAATAGAAAGAACCGTATAAAATGGTGTCATCGCCGAACCGTAGTTTTCTATGTGATAAAGTTTATTCTCTTGAAGTTTAACAGGATTTGCGAAAAACTCTGCCTGTTGTTTGTAGTCTACCTTCAATAAATTAACAAGTTGATTTTTATCTATCCCACTATCAGCTTTTTTAATTTCATCTGTTAACTTTTGAATTTTACTCTTTGCAGATGGCATTTGTGCTTGCAATGATAATAATCTCCCATAAGCGTTGTTTATCTTAATCTCCGCTTCTGATAACTTTCTCTCGACCGTTGGAAGCTCTCCTTGAGCATGAGCAATTATGCCACTCACCTTATCTATATTCACTTCAGCCTTATTAAGTACTTGCGAAATCAATGGAGCTATCTCATCATTTAATTTAGAATTTATATTTGTTGAAACTTCGTTAACTCTAGCAGATCTATTTACAAATTCCTCTTTTACAGTATCTGCTATTTCTTCATAGTAATCCATATTATTATAAATATTATTATTTACTTCTTTTATCATCGTAATATCATTTGATAATGTCGTTACTCTATCAAGTTGACTATTAAATAATCTTTCATTTGATAGATTATTAAAATATTCAAAAATATTCTTTACAAGTTGCAGTCTCTCTCCACTCGCTTGAAGTCTGCTATCTAAAGCCTTTTGTCTAGCTTTTATCTCTTCTATTTTATCTGGTTTTTGTTGAATTTCTTTTGCTATAACATTAGCTTCTCTAGATACTTCCTCTACAACATTAAGATGATTATTAATAATCGGTAATAATCTTTCGTTGAATCCCTGAATATTATTAATAGTAATTCCAGCCTTATCAGCTAGCATAATACTATTAGTCGCCACTCTATCTATTTCTGAAAGTATATTTTGAACATTATTCAAAACATTTGAACTATGCTCTACTTTAGCAATTAACTCACTTACAGCTTGTTCATATGTAGAAAAATTATCATTTAATTTAAAGATTTCCTGTTTAGCCTTTTCTATTGAAGGTAAATTTTCCTCAAATTTAATACCTGCCTCATGTAGTTTTTCAAAAATTATACCATTAGCTGTTTCTACAAAGTTTTTACTAATATTATTAGCTATTGCTGAAGCCCCGCTATTAGTAATTTTTGGACTAATCGCATTTATTTTTTCATTTACTGTGTACTCGATAGTCGCTCTTTGAGGTTCTGCTCTACTAACCGATGTCATATCTTTACTAAAATTTTTCGGTACAACAATACTCGCATAATATTCACCTATTCTTACTCCGTCCTCAGCTTTTTGTTTATTAGAGACAAACTGCCAATCGAGATTTTTATTATTTTTTAATCCACTAACTAAACTTTTACCTAAGTTTAAATCTTTTCCATCAACAGTAGTCCCCTCATCTTCTGATGTCACTGCAACTTTTATATTGTTAGTATGACCATACGGATCCCATGAAGATAGTATATTCGGCCATGCATACATCGATGGTAAAAAGATTAATCCTACTATAATTATCCACGTATTAGTTTTTCTAAATACTTCTTTTATATCCTTTCGAAAAATCTCTATAATATTTTTCAACTTTTAATCTCCTTTCTATAGCTTCTTAACAAAAATAATTAGAGATATATTATATCTCTAATTATCAATTTTATTATTATATCATGAAATAACTACTAATTAAAGTAATATCATTATATTCAAACTTACTCCATATACAGTACTACATTATCTCTACTAGAATTTTTTAAATCTATAATTCTTTGGTTACTACTTCCTCTAAATCTAAGACTTAAGTCTTTTAGAAAAATCATAAAAGGTCCATCTACCAATACATCACACAAACTTAGTAATTCTTTTTTGTCCTCACTACCGTTTAGGAGTTGTTCATATTTGTAGCCACTATATACCCAGATATCTTTTGTTGAACCGAACTCATCTCTAACTCTTTTAGCTAACGTTCTAGCTACCTGAGTATTAAGGAACGGCTCTCCTCCTAAAATTGTTAGTCCTTGTACATATGAATTACTTAAATCTCGTATTATTTGATCTTCTATTTCTTTAGTATATAATTGTCCAGCATTAAAGTTTTGAATGCTTTCATTAAAACATTCTTTACAAGCGAATAAGCATCCGCTTAAGTAGATTGAACATCTTACTCCTTCTCCATCAACGAATTGAAATGGTTTATAATCAGCATATTTTTTCTTAGAATAAGCTTCAGCTAGCCAAGTGTCATTAGCTTCTTTAAATGTTCTCATCATACACTTTTTATTAGTAGTTTTCTTAGTAGCACTGTATTCTGAATTATCTATCGTTCTAATAATTGTTCTTAATTTTTCTTCTCTAGACAAAATCCTCACCCCTTATATTCATATAATATCACTTTTAAAAATGAATTACAATTTATCTTATAAAGAGATCTTCAAAAATCTTTATTTTTGAGAAATCGATTTTATCGAGTGACAATAATACAGTTTGTTAAATACCTAAAAAACTTTTATAAAGCGAAATTAGATATCAATAAATCGTTAGTTCTATTGGTTCTCATATAAACTTTCTTACACTTTAGAACTTTTGGTTCCACACCCTCAAAATATATCTTATATAAAACGACAAAGAAAGACTTAGGAAAATCAATTTTTATAAAATCAAAATCCTAAATCACTAGTATCTAACTCCATGTATAAGTATTACTTATCTGCGACAATATTTATAATGTTGTTCTTACTCTTATTTAATCTCTATCATATCTGTAGCAAATTTGTCGAATTCCTTACTATGAGTTATTACCATACTTGTAATATTGTGTTCTTTTAAGTAGTTAAAAAGGTTTTCTACTATTAATTCACTCAAGTTGGTATTCATAGCACTTGTTGGTTCATCAAAGATAATAAACTCAGGTCTCCTTATTAATATTCTAGCCAATTCTAGTCTTTGCTTTTCTCCACCACTTAAGTTTTTTCCGTTTTCTTTCAATAAATAATCATATCCTAATTTATCAATCAATTCTTGCAGGTGTAATAATCTAACTATCTCATCAAGTCTTTCCTCATATGAATCACCTAAGAGAATATTGTCTCTTATTGTAGCTTCATATATGTATGGCTCTTGATTTACTTTTAGAAATCCTCCTAAAATTTGTATATTATTCTTATATATATCTTTTTCATTGATTAAGACTTCCCCATCTAACTTATATGAACCTTCTTGCAAGTTTCTTAATATAAGATTAGATACTGTCGTCTTTCCTACACCACTTCTTCCTTTTAAAACTAGAAAATCACCCTTATTAATTTCTAATCTAAAATCAGATAAAATCAGATTATCTTTAAAATAAAAACTTGATATATTCACATTTACACTGTTAAATTTACTTATTTTTAATACTTCTTTCTCTTCATTGCTTTTATTATTGAAAGTCTTAGACAACTCACTTTCTATCTTATGAGCAGTCTGCCTAACAGTTATTTTATCTGATATAGAATTTATAGGCTCATCTAACATTCTAACTGTAGAAAATATTGCAATAGCCGAACCTACAGAAAAATCTTTATATATTATAAAATACACTGAAAGTAATAGAGAAACAATAGGTAGTATAAATGCAACAGTAGCGGATATACCTACATATAGTGAAAAATATTTTGCTAAATCAGTATTAACCTTTATTCTCTTATTTATTATGTTTTCTTTAAGATAATCTATAAAGTACTGTTCTTTGTTTAATTGCTTTAAATCAAAATAACCTAATATTGACTGAAGTATATATTGATTAGTTTCACCTAATAATTTCTGTTCACTCTTCATACAATTCGAAAGCTTCTTACTTATTTGTTTTATAATAAAAAAACATACAAGTATTACAGAAAATAATATAAGTGTTATCGAAACATTATACCTACACATAAACATCAATATAGAAAACAAAATAAAAGATTGCGTTACTAAAATAACTTTACCTTGAGAATACCAATCTGATATCTTTATACTATCTGACGTTAACTTAGATAATATTTCACCACTTTTTGCTTCTTTAAAATCATTATATTCATTTTTTAAAAACTTATCATAAAAATACTCTAAAACAGAAAAATTTCCAAGAAAGAAAAGTTTTCTTAAAAAATATTGAGAAAGAAATAACAATAAAAAATAAAATACTAATACTACTATCAAGTATTTAATAAAATGATAAACTCTCTCGAAATCTTTAGATATCAAACTATCCAAGATAACTTGAATAATAAAAATTGATGTTAAATTTACTATAGTTCTTAGTAAAATAAAAACTATGGTAATAAATTGAACAATATACAACTTATTATCATAATATTTTTTTGTACGATACATAAACCTCTCCTTCCCATTTATTACGCATTACTTCACATAGCTTTGTTTTATTAGCCAACAATAAAGTAAAACTTATCTTTTCGCAAAATACATCTTAGCTAATAAATAGATTATATCATTTTTTCAGAATAATGTAAATTCAATTCTTAAAAATCTGAAAATTAAAACTAGTAAATTTATGATTTTTTATCTCTTATTTTACCACTAATTACAATTTATCTCCTAAAATTATAAAAATGCTATTTTCAAATTTTCTAAACTGTTTTATAATTATTATAATTTAAAAATTTAATTAATTGAGATGTAATAATTACCATAGAATATTATTAAGTTAATTATTACAATATATTTTTTAAAAATTACGAGGTGCTTTATGAGAGTATTAATAACTGGTTTTGATAAATTTGGGGGAGAGAGTATTAACCCCTCTAATTTATGTGTTAATAGCTTGCCAGATAATATTGATAATATAGAAATTAAGAAAATTACCCTACCTACAGTCTTTAAAGATAGTTCACAGGTTTTAGAAGAAAATATAAAATCATTTTCTCCTAATATAGTAATCTGCGTTGGGCAAGCTGGTGGAAGAAGTAAAATTACACCTGAACGCATCGCTATTAATATTGATGACGCTAGAATCCCAGATAATATTGGGAATAGCCCTATTGATGAAACTATAAGAAAAGATGGTGAGAATGCATATTTTTCCACACTACCGATAAAGGCTATTGTTGATGAATTAAATAAAAATAATATCCCTTCTACTATTTCTAATACTGCCGGGACTTTTGTTTGCAATCATATTATGTATGAATCTTTATATCTAACTTCAAAAAAATATCCAAATATTAAAGCTGGATTTATTCATATCCCTTATATTGAAGAACAGGTTACAAACAAACCTAACATGCCTTATATGAAAAAAGAAGATATTATCGTTGCTTTAGAATTAATAATAAAAACTGCTGTGACTTATTATGATAAAGAAGATACAAAAGTAACGGGTGGTCTTGAACATTAATTATCACTAAATTCCTAATTCTATACAAACAGAATCATATTTTCATAAACAGTAAGAAAACACTGAAAAGATAGGGGATAGCCAAAAAGTCCTAAAATTTAACAAAGTTTATAGGAAAACTCATAGACGCAGTGGTTTATTGATATCTGAATTCGCTTTATAAAAGCTTTTCAGATATCTAATAAACTACTGCAGGAAGTGACTCTACAAAATCTTGTTTCCTTGAAATCATTATTTTTGAGTACTCTCTTTCTTTTTTTATTGACAAAGTAGTATACTAAGTATATAATATATTAGCTATATTATTTTAGGTGGTGAAATTATGTTAAAAGATGCGTTGGGATATAAGCTTATTACACTTTTAGAAAATATGAGAAATTATACTAAACAACCTCTAACTGAGATTGGTATTACACACGGGCATTTCATTACTCTTATCTACATTTCAGAAAATGAAGGATTAACTCAAGCTAAACTCGCTGAAATACACAGAAAAGATAGAAATATTGTTGGACGTAATATCGATGCACTAGAAAAACAAAATTTTGTTATTAGAAAACGTGGAGTGAAAGATAGACGTTCTTTTACACTACATTTGACTGAAGTAGGAAAAGAAGTCTTATCAACTTACTCTAACCTACTAAACACAGCTGAAAAAGAAGTTCTTAAAAACTTAACTGAAAAAGAAATTTCTACTTTTTTCACACTATTGAATAAAATAACTTAAGGAGGAAATCAAATGGAAAAAACACAAAATTATATAGAAAATCCACTAGGTACAAAATCTATAAAAAAATTACTTACATCATTTGCTTGGCCTGCAATTACCGCGAATATTATTAATGCGATGTATAGTGTAATTGACCAAATTTTTATCGGTCAAGGTGTTGGATACCTAGGTAATGCTGCAACAAATGTCGCATTTCCTCTTACAATTATTTGCTTAGCTATAGGTCTAATGATTGGAATCGGTGCTACCTCAAACTTTAATCTAGAACTTGGGCGAGGAAATCCTGAAAAAGCGAAATCTGTAGTTGGCACTGCAGTATCTTCATTATTTATTATAGGTATTATTATTACAATTTTAGTACATATATTCTTAAAACCACTTATGTACGCATTTGGATCTACTGATGAAATCTTAGAATACGCGATGACATTTGCAAGTATATCGTCATTAGGAATTCCATTCCTTTTAATATCAATTAGTACTAACCCTATTGTTCGTTCGGATAATAGTCCAAAATATTCAATGTTTGCTATTATTTTTGGTGCAGTACTTAATACTATTCTTAATCCAATTTTTATTTTTGGATTCGGTTGGGGAATTGCTGGATCAGCTTGGGCTACAGTTATAAGTCAATTCTTATCCGCTTTGATTCTTGTTTTATATTTTCCAAAATTTAAAAGTGTTAAATTTACTAAGCAAGACTTCATCCCTAAGATACGTTTATTAAAAGTCGCTGCAGGATTTGGAATGCCTTCATTTGTTTTCCAAGGTTCTAATATGATAGCTCAAATAGTAACAAACAACTTGTTAAATATTCACGGTACTAATTCTGTGTACGGGAATGATATTCCTATAGCTGTAGCTGGAATCGTAGCTAAAATTTATATAATATTTATAGCTATTATTATTGGATTAATTCAAGGAGCTCAACCAATTTTCGGATATAATTACGGAGCTAAAAAATACGAGCGAGTTCGTACTACAATGAGATATACCATGAAGTATGCAATGATTATCTCAATTACATTCTTCTTAATCTTTGAGATTTTTCCTAAACAAATTGTTAGTCTATTTGGTAATGGTAATGATCTTTACTTTGAGTTTGCAGTTAAGTATATGAGATTCTTCTTGTTATTTACATTTATCAATGGTGTTCATATTTCAAGCTCTACTTTCTTCTCTGCAATAGGAAAACCAAAGATTGGTGTCACTATCGCTTTAACTAAACAGCTTATAGTACTAATACCAATGTTATTTATTCTTTCACATTTCTTTGGTATTAATGGAGTAATCTATGCTACACCTATAACAGACCTTTGTGCATTCTCTGTTTCTTTATTCTTCCTAAATAGAGAATTTAAGTTAATGCCTAGAAAAAATATAATTTAAATATATAAAAGCAATCTACTGAACTAGTCAATAGATTGCTTTTTATGCATATTATCTTGTTGGTGCGTATTTTAATTCGTCTTTGTGTTTTGCTAAGAAATCGTTCATTTCATTGTCTGGAATTAAACGAAGGTATAGGTTAGAACGAATTGTTTCATCTTCTTCACGACAAGTAGATAATACTAAGTACTTATCATTTCCTTTAAGTTTTACATTGTCGTTTTTAGTAGCTGCATCTTTTTTAACATTTGTTAATTGGTTTAAGAAATCTTCATCATTTTCAAAGTCTAAACGATAGAATGATGTTGTTTCTGGTACGATTGTTAAGAATGCTGCTTCATAGTAGTATTTTCTCTCAGGAGTTTCAATTACTACATATTTATGTTTATCCATGTATTCTTGTTTATCGTAGTAGTTAACATCGTTAAACATACGGTGATCTCCAACTTTACTTCCACGAGCGTGCCCAAATAACCAAGTTAATCTGTCATGGAAATCTTTTTTGTTATCCATGTCCATAAATACAGTACCAAGGTAAGGAACATGTCCACCTTCAAAAGTTTTATCTAAGTATGTTTCATTGTCATTAGTTTGAACTACTGGTTCATCTAACTGAGTACCTGGTGCATAAACATATGCTACAGTTTCATTATTAGTCTTAGATAACTCTGAAAAACGTTTTGATAAATAATCTTTGTCTTCTTTACTTACTTTATAAGTTGCTTTTGATGAGCTTGTACTTGAACTGTCATCATCACTACATCCTGCTACAAATACTGCAGATGTTACCAAAGCAATTGCTAAAAGTAAAATAGAGAAAAGCTTTTTAAAATTAAATACTTTTTTCATTATATTTTTCCTCTCTATTGAAAATTTAATAACTGTTTATCATTATACAATATCTTAATAGATTTTTCTATTACTTTTATTTTACAATTTATATAATTTTTTATCTTACTACTACAGCTGTTCCTGTAACTGTTACTAAAAGCATGTTATTACCGTTACTTCCTAGAGCATCGAAGTCTATTCTAACTCCGATAACCGCATTGGCTCCCATTGCTGCTGCACGAGCTTCTAGCTCTTTTAAAGCTTCAGTTCTTGCTTGAATAATTTCATCTTCGTACCCTTGAACTCTTCCACCAAAAAGGTTTCGAATTCCTGCTCCTAAATCTTTAATGAAATTAATCCCAGCTACTACTTCACCTGTAGCAAATCCTTTATATTCTGCTATTTCCATTCCTGGAACATTATTTGTTGTTGTGATTATCATAATACATCCCTCCAAAATTATTTATTAGTCTACTAAGATATCTACTACTTCTTCTAATGTTGCTCCTAAGAAATAAGAGTTAATGTCAATTTGTTCTAACACTTTTTGAACATCTTCTTTTTGGTATTTTACACCTACTAATTTTTTAGCAATATCTTCTACATCCATTACTCCAAAGAAGTCTCCATAGAATTTGATATTAGTAATAACTCCTTGTTCTACCATGATATTAGCTTCAATTTTACCAGTTTTAAGTCTTCTATTACGTTTAATATTGAAGTCAGGGTTTTTACCATATACCCAATCCCATGAATTATTTTTTTCTTCTTGGATAGCTAAGATTGCAGCTTCGTCTTCTTCAGTTGCAACAAATTCAGTCATTTCGTATTTTTCACTCATATATTTTTTAAGTGAAGCTACGAAATCTTGAACTGTCATATCTTGATTCGGAAGATGATCTTTAATGTTTGTTACACGAGAGCGTACTGATTTGATACCTTTTGATTCAATTTTATCTTTAGATACTTTTAAAGCATCAGCTAAAACTGATGTATCAACATCAAACATTAAACACCCATGATGCATAATACGACCATTACGTACGTATTGTGCATTACCACAGAATTTTTGTCCATCGATTTCTAAGTCATTACGTCCCGTAAATTCCGCTTTAACTCCTAATGAGTCTAATGCATCAAGCACAGGTTGTGAGAATGATTTGAAGTCGAATTCTTCTCCACTTCTTCCGTTTGAAATAATTGTGTAATTTAAGTTGTTTAAATCGTGATAAACTGCACCACCACCACTTACACGACGAACGATTTTGATATCTTTATCATCACAGAATTTTTGGTTTACTTCTTCTGTTGTGTTTTGGTTTTTACCAACAACGATACATGGTGAGTTTATCCATAACATAAACACATCATCTTTTTCTGCAAGTTCATCGAAAGCATAAAGCTCTAAAGCGGTATTATAACGTGGATCATTACTTTTTGATTCTATGTATATCATATTAATCTCCTTGATAATTATCTATTTCTATACCTATTATTATATCATTTTTTTCCAAGTAAAACACTAAGTTTTTATTCAAATTAATATTTTTTATATTAATTCAAACAAACTTCTGCTAGATTATGGTATAATTATAAGGAATTATTAAAATTATTATAAAGGAGTTACCCTTTTATGACAAAAATTATTTTAACTGGAGATAGACCAACTGGTAAACTTCACTTAGGTCACTATGTTGGTTCTTTAAAAAATCGTATAGTTTTACAAAATGAAGATGATACTGAAGTATTTATTATGATAGCTGATCAACAAGCTCTTACTGATAATGCTGATAATCCTGGAAAAGTTATTGAAAATATTACAGAAGTTGCACTTGATTACCTTGCTGTTGGAATTGATCCAAGCAAGACTACTATTTTTATTCAATCACAAATTCCGCAACTTGCTGAATTATATATGTACTACATGAATTTAGTATCTGTTTCTAGATTACACCGTAATCCAACTGTTAAACAGGAAATTAACGATAAGAAATTCGGTGAAAGTATTCCTGCAGGATTCTTCACATATCCTGTAAGCCAAGCTGCTGATATAACAGCATTCAAAGCAACTCATGTTCCTGTTGGTGAAGATCAAAAACCTATGCTTGAACAAACACGTGAAATCGTTCGTGACTTTAATAGAACATACAATAAAGAAGTTCTAGTACTTCCTGAAATTGTACTTCCACCTAAAAATCACGCCCGTCTTGTTGGAATTGATGGACAAGGGAAAATGAGTAAAAGTTTAAACAATGGTATATATTTAGGCGATAGCGAAGAAAATATTAAAGCTAAAATCATGAAAATGTATACTGATCCAAATCACATTAAAATTGAAAATCCAGGTCAAGTAGAAGGGAATGTGGTATTTACATACCTTGATATTTTCGATACTCGTACTGATGAGGTCGCTGAGCTTAAAGAACACTATTCTCGAGGTGGACTTGGTGATATGAAATTAAAACGTCGCTTAAATGATGTTATGCAAGATTACCTACGTCCAATAAGAGAACGTCGCGAAGAATTTGCAAAAGATAAAGCTGAAGTATACAGAATGCTAAAAGCTGGAAGTGAAAAAGCTGAAAAAGTTGCAGCTGCTACTCTAGATGAAGTAAAAGATGCAATGGGAATTAATTATTTCAAATAATAAATATTTTATGGGGGAAGAGCTCTACTCTTCCTCTTAATCGTTTGAATTATTATAAAAAATAAGGAGGCCCTATGGCGAAAAGAAAAAAACAACAATTGTCACTATTTTCAATTATTTCGATTGCTATAGTAATCTTAGCTGCATTTGCTATCACATACTATACCAATAAACCATCAAGTAAAACTTTATCTACTACTTCTTTTACAAGTGTTTCAAAGATACCTGATGATGTACTAAACTCACTCACTGCACCAAAAGAAAGTGAAGCAACTGATAATAATAAATATAAAGTACTAAACAATAATAATCCATACTTCGCTAAAGAAGATTTATCTACTACATCATTTGAAAACTACAGTCCGTTAGATAAACTTGGCCGTGTTGGACAAGCTAATGGGATTATCGGCATTGATTTAATGCCTACTGATAAACGTGAAGAAATAGCACATGTTCGTCCTAGTGGATGGCAAAGTAATCGAGGTGCTCATGTTTATGATAGATCGCATTTAATAGCATTTCAGCTTGCTGGAGAAAATGATAATGATAAAAACCTTATGACAGGTACAAGATTTATGAATCTTAATATGATTCCTTTTGAAAATGAAGTTGCGGATTATGTTAAGAAAACAAAAAAACATGTTCGTTATCGTGTAACTCCCGTTTTTAAAGGTGATGATCTAGTTGCACAAGGTGTAATTATGGAAGCTATGTCAGTTGAAGATAATGGTAAGAGTGTTAAGTACAATGTATTTTTACCAAACTTCCAAAAAGGTGTTACCATCGATTATAAAACTGGAAAATATACTGTTAAATAGAATAAAGACTTCGAACTAAGTAAGCTCGAAGTCTTTTCTTAATCTTTTTTTATGTATTTTTCAGCAATTGCTAAACTTATTACAAGTAATAAAATTGCTCCAGACCAGACTAAAACACTCTTAGGATCATCATGCTGTACTATAATCATCCTAATAATCGCTGTTATTCCGATATAAATAAAGTATCGTAGCGGAAAATGATAATTATTTTTAAAATATTTCACAATCAGAGCTACAAACTCAAAATATAGGAAGAATACTAATATTTCCTCAACAAAATGCTGATAACTTCCTTGATTCTTTAAAAATTTTGTTCCTTCATAAAAAATCTCTTTGGCTTCCATTATTAATCCAAATGATAATAATATTCCTATTATTAACAAAGCAATGTTCATTATCCAAAGAAAACTATCAGAAATTATTTTACTAAATTTTTCCATTTCTCACCTCTATGTTTATTTTCATGAAAATTATTATATCATACAAAAATTTAAAGTAATAATAAAATTACTTATACGAGCTATTTATATATTCTCTTGTTTTTCCTATGATATAATATAGAAAAGGAGATTTTTATGATTACACTAAAGAAAATTGAAGAAAAACATTTAATTGATTTATATAATGTGATTTACTCATCAGAAAATCCAGAATGGAGTAAATATAATGCACCTTACTTTAACGAATTTAAATTTATAGACTTAGAAACTTTCTTACTAAAAAATCATCATGAATATTATTTAGGTGACCATGTTTTGGGAATATTTTTAGATGATAAACCAGTTGGTATCGTTACTCATTATTGGGAAAGCTTTGCCACTCGTTGGTTAGAAGTCGGGATAGTAATATATGAGCAACGTGCCTGGTCAAAAGGTATAGGTTATACTTCTTTGAACAAGTGGCTTAAGATATGTTTTGATAAATTTCCTGAAATTCAACATATTGGACTTACTACTTGGAGTGGTAATCAACGAATGATGAAACTTGCAGAAAGACTTGGCCTTTTTTGTGAAGCTAGAATAAGAAAAGTTAGATATTATAATGGTGTTTACTATGATTCGATAAAATATGGTATTTTAAGAGATGAATTTTTTAATAGTTCAATTAATAAAAATTAAAATCTATCGAATTAAAAACAACATATTTAATACATTTAAATGCGATATAGAAATTTTTGATTACTAAAAATAGAATCAACTCAAAACTCCTAAATAATAAAAGAAGTTTGTATGATTTATTTTAGACATCCTATGTTTTAATATATACATTCGTTTTCTAAAAGATTTATATATATCTAATATACATACTAAAAGCTGAATAAAATAGATTTATTAGAAATCTTGTTTTTTTATTTACTTCTAAAAGTTTCCATTCTTGAAAAAAATATAATATAGAGTTAGAATATTAATATTAATATATATTTTTTATTCTTATAATTTAGGAGAAGTAATAATGAGTAAAAATCTAGAGAAAAATTCTCGTCGTGGAGCAGAATTAGTTGTAGATACCTTAATAAACGAGGAGGTTAAACATATTTTTGCCATTCCTGGTGCAAAAATAGATGCTGTATTCGATGCTCTTGTCGATCGTGGGCCTGAACTTATTGTAGTTCGTCACGAACAAAATGCCGCTTTTATGGCTCAAGCTGTTGGAAGACTTACCGGAAAGCCTGGAGTTGCGCTAGTTACATCTGGACCTGGTGTTAGTAATCTTGCAACAGGCTTAATTACAGCAAACTCTGAAGGAGATCCAGTAGTTGCTATAGGAGGACAAGTTAAGCGTTCTGATTTATTAAAACAAACACACCAAAGTATGGATAACGTAGGATTACTACGTCCAATAACTAAATCAGCTGTTGAGGTTGGACATCAAGATAGTATTTCTGAAGCAATTGCTAATGCATTTAGAAAAGCTAAAGAACCTAAAAAAGGTGCTACATTTGTTTCTTTACCTGCTGATGTTATAAATGAAAATACTTCAGTAACAGCAATTAAAAGACTTAAAGAACCTGTTTTAGGTATTGCAGATCCTAAACATGTTCGCGATTTAGTAGAAAAAATTGAAAATGCTGAGCTGCCAGTTCTTCTTTTAGGAATGAATGCCTCTACCAAAGAAGCCACAGAAGCAATCCGATTATTAGTTGCTAAAACTGGTATACCTGTTGTCGAAATGTTCCAGGCTGCTGGTGTAATCTCTCGCGGTCTAGTTCAACACTTCTATGGTCGCGTTGGATTATTTAGAAATCAACCCGGTGATAGATTACTACACAAAGCAGATTTAATTATATCTATTGGTTATGACCCTATCGAATATGATCCAATCTATTGGAATACCAATAAATGTGCCACATTAGTTCACATAGACGATACTATCGCTGTAATAGACAGAGATTACCAACCCGATATAGAACTTATCGGTGATATTTCAGAAACTTTAAAATGTATTTATGAAGGAAATCCAAAAGTAAGAATTTCAGAAGAAAATCTATCTTATCTAAAAGAGCTTCAAGAAGAAATAGTAAAACGTGATGAACCTCCTAAATCAAAAATTAAAGGGCGACTTCATCCTTTAGAAATTATTCAGCAAACCCAAAATGCAGTATCTGATGACACTATTGTTACTTGTGATATTGGATCTCATGGTATTTGGTTAGCTAGACATTTTCGATCTTACGAACCTCGTCATTTACTTTTCTCTAATGGGATGCAGACTTTAGGTGTAGCCTTACCATGGGCTATAGCTGCAGGATTACTTTATCCTAATAAAAAAACTTTATCTATTTCAGGTGATGGTGGCTTCCTATTCTCAGCGATGGAACTTGAAACTGCTGTAAGATTAAAATCACCTATAGTTCATGTAGTTTGGAACGATTCATCATATAATATGGTCGCATTTCAACAAGAGATGAAATATGGACGTGATTCTGCTGTACACCTTGGCCAAGTCGATATAAAAAAACACGCAGAATCTTATGGAGCTGTAGGTATGAGAGCTACAACAAAAGAAGAACTTGCAAAATGTTTAGAAGAAGCATTTAAAATTGAAGGTCCTGTCGTTATTGACGTACCTGTTGATTATAGTGATAACATTAAACTTGGTGAAACTCTTCAAGATAGCTACTTAAACTAATTTTATAAAGTTAATTCAAATGTATAAACTTACATAATATGTAAAGTTTATCTCTTTACTAATGAACTACTACTAAAATAAATTTCTATAAAGTTAAATTTTTGACTTTTAAAATTATAAACATTAAGGAGATTAATTATGTTATACCAATATAGTACTATGGCAGCTCTTATGGATGGTGCTTTTAGTGGAACTACTACAGTAGAAAATTTATTACAACATGGTGATTTTGGAATCGGTACTTTTGAAGGCGTAGATGGAGAAATGATAATACTAAATGGCAAAGTTTACAAAACTGATAGCAGTGGAATTTCAACTCTTCAACCCAATGAGGCGACTTCCCCTTTTGCAAATATCACAAAGTTTTCAGCTAATTATAAAACTGTAATAAATACTAATTTTGAAAAACTCTATGAGTCTATTGGAGAATATATTAATCCAAATTATTTTTATGCAATAAAAATAACTGGTGTATTTAAGAAGATGGATACTCGTTCTCCTAAAAAACATGAAAAACCTTATCCACCTCTTTTAGATATATTAAAAACACAAAGTATATTTAATTATACACATACCCATGGTACAATTGTAGGATTCTTTTCTCCAGAATATACTCAAGGAATAGGTGTTGGAGGATTCCACCTTCACTATATAAGCGATGATTGCACTCAAGGTGGCCATATATTTAACTTTGATATTAATAACGCTACTATAGAAATATCTAAACCATTGAACTTTAAACTCGAATTACCTCAAAGTGATGAATATAAAGCTGTGAATATTAATTTAAAAACATTACACAAAAAAGTACATGATGCTGAAAGTTCTCGTTAAACTTTTCCCCCAAGCAAGTAATCCTTGCCTGGGGGAATTATTCTATAACAATATAATTACCAAATAACATATAAGAAAGCAACTAGAAATCTAGTTGCTTTCTTCAGATTGTTGACAAAACGACCAAAATATCAATGAAGATATTGATGTTTTGGTC
>NZ_CAUPZX010000029.1:0-22847 GCF_963515875.1 uncultured Gemella sp.
ACCAAAACATCAATATCTTCATTGATATTTTGGTCGTTTTGTCAACAATCTGAGGGAGTGACTCAAAAATTGTAATTTTGAGTCACTCCCTGTTTAACATATGTCTAACTAGTTTTTCTTGTTTTTCACTTTGTTTTTTGGAACTCTTTTTGCTGTTCCTATATTCCAAACTGTTTCCTCTTGAGCTGCTATTTCTTTATAGATATTTGCATTATCTTTTTCTATACTAGCATCTTTTTTAGAACTTAAAACCTTTTTTTCTTCTACTTTAGGTTCTGATTTTTTTATCTGCGTTTCAGACTTTTTCTCAGGGGTATTAATTGAAAGTCCCGTTGTTGAAATCCCTACTTGCTTATTTGTATCAGAAGCAACATTTCTAGGTGCTGAACCATATACAGAAGAATAAACAGGTGAAGGTTTGAACTTACCTACACTACGAGGTTTTGGTGTTATTGTATTCGAGTTCATCATTTGTCCCGTTACTGATCTTGTAGCTGTAGACAATCCTGTTGAAGAATATTTTTCAAAAATAGCATCAAGTATTTTTTGATTGTTTTCAATTTTTTCTTTACTTACAGGTCTATACCCATAATCAACAGTTTTGTATTCACCTAATTTAGTCCCTTGACCTTTATCAAAGTATTCAGAAACATCATTAGTGTATAGTTTTTCTGTATATTCTATTCCACGTTCTACTTCCTCCTCTTTGAAATCTTTCTTAGGAGTCTCATTTTCTTCTACTCTCATTTGAGCAACTTCTTTTGGAACAACTTTCTCATCAGTAAATTTATCAACATCATTAGAAGCTTTTATAACCTTATTATTAGGTGAAACTTCTCTTAATAAACTATCTATATCTACAGAATCTGTTGTTTCATCCAAATAATTTTTCTCTTCTAATTCTTCGATTTCATCTTCGTCTAAATGATAGTCGCTATAGCCTGATAATATATCTTTTTTGACTTCTTTAATCTCTTCATAATCCTCGATTTCGATGTCTTCTATTTTAGCAGCTTCTTGCACTAAATCAACATAAACTTCTTCTTGCTTATCTTTTCTTAAATCTTCTAGATTTTCATTCAACTCTTCGATTTCAGGTAAAGTTTCTTCTTTCTTCGGTGAAACATCTACATTCGCTGATTCTATTAGCTCATCAAGTGCTGTCTTCTCTTGAGATTCATCCAATTTTTTACCTTCGTATAAACCTTTTCTAAAGTTTTCTACATCCTCAGTAACTTCTTGACCTTCTTCGAATCTTTCACCTACAAGTTTTTTACTCACTCTATCAATATCATCTTCAAATAAATCTTCAGATCCTTCTAGTACATCATTCACAGAAGTATATCTTAATTTCTCACGACGACTTCCTTCAGCATCTAATTCTCTAATTTCTAGTTCTGGTGTTTCTTGCTCATGAGTTTTACTCTCTTTCTCACGAATTTCATCAAAAATTCCATCTAGTTTGTCGTTTTTCTTAGCATATAAAGGATTATTTTTTTCTATTTTATCACTTCTTCTTTCAAGTGTGTTAAAGTTTTCTTCGAATTCTTTTCGTGCATCTTTGTTTTTAGTAACTCTTTCATCTTGAACTACTTCATCTTCTTGAACTTGTCCTTTAAATGAACTTGCTACTTCTTCTTTTAATTCGCTACTATCTTTACCAAGTACTACACTGTCTCCCAAAGCATCTATCTTATGATCTTGTTTTAATCTCTTAGTTCTAACCGCGGCTAATGTTGGATGTGCTCTTCTTGATGGATTTTCATCAAAAATATCCACATCACGTATTTCAGTACCACTTACACCAAGTTTTTTCAACGCATCTCCCAAGTCTGTAACCTTACCAGTCGATACAACTTCTTCTTTTTCTTCATATTCTGTAATATCGATTTCTTCATATTTAGGAGTTGCTTTTTGTTCTTCTACAAACTCAATTTCTAATTCGTCATTAGATTGCTTACTTAGTTTTTTATCTGTTATTTCTGATTTTTTCTTAGTAACATCTTTTTCATTTTCTAATTCTTCTTCGAAATCATCTAAGACTGCATCTAATTCCTCTTGATCTATTTCATCATCACTAACATTAAATAATTTATCTTTAAGTCTAGAGAAGAAGCCTACTTTTTTCTTACTACCCTCTTCTTCATAGTCTTGTTCATAATCAGAATCGTCTTCGTAATCAGATTCATCTTCGTATCTTTCTTTAACTACTCTAGATTTCTCTTTTTCTTCACGCTTAGCTCTTTCTTCCTGCTCACGTTTTTGGCGCTCTAGATATGTTTTGTAATCCTCAGCTTCATCATCTTCTTCGTCTAAAAATTCTTCATCTTGTTTATTTGAAGCAAATAATCCTTTTATTTTAGACATAAATCCATTTTCTTTTTTATGTTTTTTATCTTTTTGGAATTCTTCTTCGAAATCCTCGTCTTCATAATCATCGATTTCAAAACCGTCTAAATCAACTTCTTCATAGTCATCTAATTTTTGGATAGTTTTTTCGTAGTTTTCGCTAAACTCAGGAGATAATTCATCATCAAATGATTTTCTATTTTTATTAGAACTGAAGTCTATTTCAAAATCTTCTTCATCTTCATAATAAACTCTTTCTCTTTTCCTATTTTCTGCTCTTTTTTCCCTACGTTCAGCTAATTCATCTTTCTTCTCTTTTTTAGCTGCATTTCCTTCGAATACTTCATCTTCATCTTCTTCTAAAAACCATTTTTTCCAATTAACCATATTTCACACCTCCTAGTTAGATTTTTTATTTAAGATTTAAATCTTTCACACGAGTTCCTACTTTAGTATCTGCTTCTAATACTAAAATACCTCTTGCTTCTTCTTGCGGTAACCCTAGTTCACGTTTTGAACATAGCATACCATTTGATTCTACTCCACGTAATTTTGATTTTTTTATTAATAGACCACTTGGCATCATTGCTCCACTTAGAGCTACTACAACCTTTTGTCCTGCTTCTACGTTTGGAGCACCACATACAATTTGTAATGTCTCTTCTTCACTAACTTTTACTTGGGTTACTTTTAATTTATCAGCATCAGGGTGTTTTTCACAACTTAGAACTTCCCCAACTACAAAGAACTCATCATTATTACCTTCTAGGTCAATTTTAATCCCATTTTTTTCTAATCGTTTTTGGAGAATTTCTTTTTGTTCTCCTGTTAAATCAATACTACCTTCTCCATCTAATTTTAAGTTCTCAACATTAAAAATATTTAGCCCCACTAAAGCACCATTTTCGTCTTTAATTAGAGTAATATTCTTCTTATCTTCGTATGTTACCTCTTCTTTACTCTGAATAGTAATTAATAATGTTTCTCCTAACATTTTCTTATTGTAAAAAAATAACATGAATCTCTCTCCTATAATAATTTTTAATTTTAAAGTTATTCTACAAAAATAAAATAACTCTCTAGTTCTTTTCCATCGTATTTAAACGTTATTGTCGTTATTGGTACAAGACCTTCTGTAAAGAAATGCACCATCATCTTCTGCAAAATCTCTAAGCCTTGTTTATTCTGTACATCTGCAATAATCAATGTATCTTGATGAGGTAAACCTACATAAAATGAACTACCTATTTTGTTATGAAAGTAATTCAGAACGTTCTTATCAAATATCCTTGCCCCATCATAGCCATCTTTAGCATTTAGAAAATAAAATTTATTTCCTGCAACTTCATCCACATTATACTTAAGTGGTAGTTTTTCTAGATTACCTTTAGCAAATTCTAAAAATTCTTCTTCCGTTTTAGAAAATTTACTTAGAAAACTACCATCTAGTAATTTATAGCCATCTTTAAAATCATAAGCTAAATATATTCTAGTTTCATTTGTATGATCAAAGCTAACAAGATTTTTCTCATTATCTTTATTAAAACTACTAGATCGCACTACCGGATAAATATTTTCCAATAATTCATCCTCAGTTACATCATCTATAGAAAGTTTTTTTTGTGCATTGAAGTTTCCTACTATGTAGTAAACAAATTCCTCTATCTTCTTGTCACTTTTGCTAGTTTTCTTATCTCCTAGCTTCCTTACAAAACTATCTATATCAATCTTAGCACGGCGATTTTCATATTCTAGAATAAAAACACTATTTTCTTTTTCTCGCCTCTCATGTATTTTTAAAGTGGGTAGTTTTTCTATTATTTTTTCAAATATATAATCTCTTGAATAAGACATATTGCCTCCTATTTTGTGTATAATATGGCAACTTAATTATACCATATTTATTCGCATTCAATCAACATAATTAAGCAATATATACAAATATTATTCACTATTTTACATTTTTCTCATTTTATTGCACCTTTACTTTTATTTTGTTATAATTTTATATATATACTTCGGAGGATTTTTTATGGATATAGAAATAAAAAGAGCCGAATTACAAACGAAATACAATAACTGGATTAAAAAGAATACACTTAGATTAGTAGTTACTTTTATAGCTTATATAGTAATTATTCTTATAAATTTTTTACTATTAAAAAAACCTAAAATCACTCTTTTTTCTAGCTTTTTATTTTTCACATATACAGTTTATGTATTATCATTAATTTGGTTTATAAAAAATAAATTAATCGCAAATATCGATTCTGTCGATTTCGATGTAAAATAAAAGTACTTAAAATTAATCGTATAAGATTATTTAAGTACTTTTGTTATTTTCTGTAAGCTATCATATATTCTTTATCATTATAAGACTTGATTTCTTGCTTTGTTTATGCTACTTTATAAGTATAAAGGGATAGCAAAATCTTGTGTATTATATTACCAAGAAATAGATATAACAAATAAAGGGGGAAATTAAAATGTATATTCCAACAATAGTAATAATTTGTATGGTATGTGGCGGTATAGGTGGAGCTCTGGGTTCTTATCTTACAAAAAAGAATAAAAAACAAAAAAATAAAGAAGACGATTAATCGTCTTCTTTTACTTATTTATTACATTCCCCAAGCAGATAACCCTTGCGCATTGTAAGCACGAGTTGCCGCTTCAATCTGATCTTGAACTGTTGCTGTAGATCCCCATCCTGGCATAGTTTGGAATAATCCGCTAGCTCCTGAAGCATTTCTAGCTCCTACTTGACCATTTGATTCACGGGCGATGATGTGTTCCCAAGTTGATGCTGGCACTCCTGTACGACGAGCCATCTCTTGAGCTGCTGCTACTCCATCCGCTCCTGCTGTGTTCCCATTAGCTAACACAAGTGAACCACCTGGTGCTGAATATGATTGAGCCGGTGCTGCGTATGATTGTTCAGCTACTGGACGTTGTTTAGTACCAACAACCACTACTTTAGCTGTAGCTTCTGTAAGTACTTTTTCAGAAGCAACTTCTCTAGATACTTCTTTACCATTTTCTCTTACAACATTGTAAGTAACTTCTTTTTCACCGTTTTTACCTTCAACTTTTGTAACTTTTTCATCTACATATTTAGAATCATCTTTTTCTTCTTTTGTTTCAAATTTGATTACTTCTTTTTTAGTTTCAGTAGTTTTTCCAGTTCTTAAAATTTTGATTGTATCAACTGTTGCTACTTCAGTTTTTAGACCTGGTACAACTTGATCTTTTTCTCCTAGAGTAATATTTAATTCTTTTAAGATATCTTCAACTTTTTTGTAAGTAGTTTTTCTTACCGTAGTTGTATCTCCATCAACGATTGTTACTTCATGAGCTTTGTAGATGTTAATAGTTTCTCCACCGTTAACTTTTGTATCTAAACCTGGTTCTACTCTATCATCTGCTCCAAAAGGAATATCGTTAGCAATAAGAATTTCTCTTACTGTTCCTTTTTTAGTTTTAAGCTCAATTTTACTGCTATTATCTAAATTCACGGCAAAAACATTGTGCCCTGTATATTCTTCCGCTACTACGAAAGCTCCTGATAATAATAATCCCGACGTTGCCGCTGCGGCTATAATTCTACCTAATTTCATTCTGTTAATCAATCTCCTTTTTTTCTTCTAATCCGAACAACGTACATGCATTGTTAAATGTTTGTTTTGTTAGTTGTTCATATGACATTTCTTTTAAATCTGCAATTTCCTGTGCTACATAGTGCACATATGCTGGCTCATTTCTCTTACCTCTATACGGTGTCGGTGTTAAATATGGACAATCTGTCTCAATTAACAACCTATCTAGTGGACAAGCTTTTGCAACTTCTTTTGGTGTTTTAGCATTTTTAAATGTTACTGGGCCACCTAATGAAATATAAAAGTTCTCTTTTAGCATAATATTCATACTTTCAACTGAGCCTGAGAAACTATGCATTATTCCACCTATTTCACTAGCTTTTTCTTCTTGAAGTATTTGTATTGTATCTGCCATAGCATCACGTGTGTGAATTACAATTGGTTTGTTTACTTCTTGTGCTAGTTGAATTTGTCTTCTAAATACTTCTTTTTGAACATCTTTTGGACTTTTATCCCAATGATAATCCAATCCAATCTCTCCGATTGCTACTACCTTATCATTTGTTAAAGCAATATTCTTAATCATTTCATATTTTTCATCAGTGAAATCTATTGCTTCTACTGGGTGCCAACCAACTGTTAAATATAAAAAGTCATATTTAGCTGTGATTTCCAGTGCTTTTTGTATACTTTTATCATCGAAACCAACTATATTTATTAATTTAACTCCCGCTTCTTTCGCACGAGCAATGGTTTCTTCTAAGTCTTCTAAATAAGCATCATCATTTAGATGCGCATGTGTATCAAATAACATACCACGCCTCCTTACTGTAATGATTATATCAAAACAACGTTTCATTAGAATATCTAAACTGTTTCAATTATGTTACAATACTTTTTCAATTAACATAAAAATTGTTACTTTATACGTTTTCATGAAGATTTAGGGAGAATTATTGTCTTTTTCCAACAATAATTTATTATTTTTTAAGGAGCTATCTAGAAAAAAATATCTTAGAGCATTTAAACGCTCTAAGACACCTCTGTTAAATGAGTTTATTATGTTTAATTTAGATCTCCGTGATACCAAACACGTACTTTACCATTCCCTATAGGGTAAATATCACTAAAATATAACTCGCCCGACATCCAACCGCGCTCATCATAAAATTGACTATAATTTACACTTGTTGGATACGCTGAACCTACAGGATAGTCATAAGGAATACTTTTAGAAATCTTCGCTGCAATATTCTCAGAATTATTCACACTTGAACTTTTATCTGTTACAACTACAGTGTTTTCTTGATATGTTGTATTTTCTTCATTTACATTAGTATTTCCACCTGATGAAGAATAGACTGTACCAACTCCTAAGCTTCCTGGTAGCAGTACTAATGAAAAACTCATTACTACTATTTTAATATTTTTTTTCATAAGTATGCACCTCCCCAACTACTTATTTTACTAATATTATACTCCTTTTTTTACATTGCAAGCCTTTTTATAATAATTATATAAAAAACGACTTCCAAAATGAATCTGCCCTAAATTTTAGGAAAGCACCTCATTATTTAAAGTCGTTCTTCTTAAATTATTCAGCTTTGAAGTCTACTACTTGAGCACCAATAAGTTGCTCTAAAACTTCTGGTTTTACTTCCACTTGGTGACCTACTTTACCTGCAGAGATAATAATCGTTTCAACTTCACGACATTTTTCATCTACAAAAGTCGGGAATAGTTTTTTCATAGCAAATGGTGAACATCCACCTTTTACATATCCTGTAATTTTTGTCAAGTCTTTAAGTGGTAACATTGATAAACTTTTCACTCCTGCTGCTTTGGCAAGTTTTTTAAAGTTTATGCTGTCTTCACTCATAAGTACTCCTACAACGTAGTTACCTTTGCCATCTGTAGTCATTATTGTTTTGAATACCTGGTTATGATCGCGACCGATAATATCAGCTACTCCCACTCCCGTTTTCGCAGCATCACTTTCTGCATCAAATTCAAAATGATTATATTCTATACCATTCTCATCTAAAAATCTCATCGCATTAGTTTTTAAGTCTTTTTTCTTACTCATATCTGTACCTCATTATTTAACTTCTTCATTAGTTATAAATTATAACTAATATTTTACTCCAAACTTTGCTTACTGTCAAAAACTGTTTTAAATAATTTTTAAAAAATACCAATCACAAAATTCAGATTCTCTTACTTATCTACTTGATTAGTATTCCTATTCTTATTTTAACACAAAGTGTCCTTCTTCAATTTCTTCGAATTTTTCTGTGCCATTTATTACTATTTCTTCTGTACTAACTTCAAATTCTTCGAACATCTTTCTAGCTCTAATCGGATCAATTATCGGCATAGAACTTAGAAGACGTTTTGTATAAATGTGCTGTGGATTTCTCATAATCTGCTCTGTTGTTCCTAGCTCTACTAGATTTCCTCTATACATTACAGCTATTCTATCTGCGATATACTCTACTACACCTAAGTTATGTGAAATGAAAAGATATGTTAGAGAGAATTTTTCTTGTAAATCTTTTAATAAATTAATTACCTGTGCTTGTGTTGAAGCATCTAAAGCAGAAGTCGGTTCATCACACAAAATGAAATCTGGTCTCGTTACAACTGCGCGAGCAATACCAATACGTTGACGTTGCCCTCCACTAAAAGCATTTGATAATTTTAACGCATCCTCATTAGAAATCCCTACAAACTCTAAAATTTCTAACGATTTTTTCTTCGCTGTTTCTTTATCCTCTTTATGTAAAGCTTCCATAACTATATCTAAAGCACTCATTCGCGGATTTAGCGATGAATAAGGGTCTTGGAATATAATTTGCATCTTGCTATATACTTCTGCAAGCTCTTTTTTTGACATTTTTGTTAAAGACTTTTCATTACCTTCTACAAAAACTTCTCCTGATGTGAATGGATCAATATTTAAAATCCCCTTACCAAGAGTAGTTTTTCCACTTCCAGATTCACCTACAACTGCTAACGTCTCTGCCTTATAAATATTTAAACTAATATCATTAACAGCTATAGTTTCTTTGATTTCCTTACCCATTCCTTTAGACTTATAAACTTTTCGTACATTTTTTAGTTTTAAATACTCTTTACCCATTACTCCACCTCTTTCAGATACTCATGAGTATCGCTAAGTTTTTGCCAAGTATAGTGTTTATCATCTTCCTTATAATCAACAGTCAGAAGTTCATTATTAATATTTTCTAATCTTGCTGCTGCAAGAAGTTGTTTTGTATATGGATGTTGCGCATTGCTGAAGATTTCTTCAACATTACCTTTTTCTACAACTCTACCTCTATACATAATATACACATAGTCACACATTCCAGCTATTACACCGAAGTCATGGCTAACTAGTGCAACACTAAGCTCTGTATCTTTTTGTAATTTTTTAATAAGAGATAAAATCTGTGCTTGTACTGTAACGTCTAAAGCTGTTGTAGGTTCATCTGCTACCAATAATTTAGGATTAGCAAGTAATGCCATAGCTATTAGTATTCTTTGGCGCATACCACCAGATAATTCATGTGGATATTGCTCCATTCTAAGAGGCGCATTAACAATACCTACTTTTTCAAGTTGTTCTATTGCTAATTTTTTTGCCTCTTCTTTAGACTTATTTTGAAATCTTTCTATTACTTCTATTAAGTGAAAACCAATTGTTCTTACTGGATCAAGTGAGGTCATAGGGTTTTGAAAAATCATAGAGATTGGTAACTTTTCACCCTTCTTAACTTCTTTCCCATCAAAGATAAACTTATCATTTTTATCAAAAATATTGTTAGGAAGAATAGACATTATGCTACGCATTAGGATACTTTTTCCACTACCTGATTCACCGACAACACCTGTGATATGACCTTTTTTAAGATTAATATCGATTCCGTGTATTAACTGTTTATCTACTTCTTTATTTGGTATATAATTAACCGTTAAATTTTCTAATTCTACTATGTTTGTCATACTACTCCCCCTCCTTTTGAATATATTTTGTAAGTAGGTTACCAATATTATTAAACGAATAAATTGTTAACATTACAAATAATCCAGGGATAATTGCCATGTGAGGTGCACGTTGTAGACTTTGTTGTGCATTTTGCAGCAGTGTTCCCCAAGAAGTCATAGGCTGCTGAATACCAAGACCTAAGAAACTAAGTGCCGCCTCTGTCATTATTGCATTTGCTATTGAAGCACTTGCTGCTACTACTAGAGTTGGTATTATTGCTGGAATAATATGTTTCTTTAGGATAGAGATAGTTCTTACACCACTAAATCTACTATATACTACATAGTCATATTCTTTTGCTGATAAAGTTTCTGCTCGAACTAGTCTCGCAAGACGCATCCAAGAAAAACATCCTATTACTATGATAATTGAACCAATTCCTGGTTTTAAAAACACACTTAGCACAATTACTAATACTAACCATGGAATAGATGACAACACATCAACTAAACGCATAAGAACATTATCGACAACCCCACCAACATAACCTGAGATAAGGCCTACTATCGTTCCAATTGTTACGGCTGTTACCATTGCTAGTAACCCTACTATAAGAGAAATACGACCTCCATAGATTACACGAATGAAGTAATCACGACCTACCTCATCAGTTCCAAATAAATGTTGTAAACTTGGTGATTGAGATAGATTCGCTACATCAGTAGCCGCTGGATCAATAGGAATTAAAGGAGCTATTAACGAAACAAAAACTAATATCGCTATAAAAATAAGTGAAAAAATATAAATCTTTGAACTTTTAGCAGTTTTAATAAATCTTTTCATCTTACTTACCTCCTCTTCTAATTCTAGGATCTACTATTGAATACAGTATGTCTGAAATTAAATTACCTACTATTACTAATGTAGCTGATAATAACATTACAGCCATTATTATAGGATAATCTAACGCTCTAGTTGCTTGTGTTATATATGGTCCAATACCTGGCCAACTAAATACTGTTTCTGTAATAATCGCTCCAGTTACTAACATCGGCAGTGACATACCTACTTGAGTTATTACCGGTATTAATACATTTTTTATAATATGTCTTGTGAATATTTGAGTTTTTGTCGCTTGAAAAGCTTGTTGAACTACTACATATTCTTCATTTGTTTGACTTAAAGCTGAAGATCTTACATAACGTGTAAGCTCAGCAAAAAATACAATCGTTAAAGTTAGATAAGGCATAACAAAGTGTGATAAAAAATCACCAAAGTCGCCCTCTTTACCAATTGTGTGCATTCCTATTATTGGGAATAGGTTTAATTGATATCCTAAAACATAGATGAATATCATAGCTATCCAAAATGATGGAGTAGCTATTCCTAGTGAAGCCACAGCATCGATAAGTTTATCTTGCCATTTACCTTTATTGGCTGCAGCTAGTAATCCTAATACTATCGCAATCACTAATGCTGTTACATATGCTGGTAATACTAATGATATTGTATTAGGTATTTTCGCTAGAATTTCTTCTCCTACACTATTATGAGTTACTAATGAGTGCCCAAAGTTTCCACTTAATATTTGTCCTAACCAATCTACATACTGAATTAAGAATGGTTTATTAAGTCCACTTTGTTCACGAAGAATATTAATTTCTTCTTGTGACATATTCGATGTTATCTGTGCATCAATAGCATCATATGGCGCTAAATGTATTAAAGTAAATACTATAAACGATATTACTAAAAGCAATGGTACTGCTTGTAATATGCGTTTCAAAATATATCGAATCATACGATCTCCTTTAAATTTTAATTACAATATTTTTATGAAATTCATTTATAATTTATCACAAACTCCTTTGTCGAAAATTATAAATTAATTATTCCCTTAAAACTAACAAAGCGAGGGAGATACTATAAAATCTTATTATAAATAGGATTTTATCGTACTCCCCCTAACACTGTATTTTATTTTCTACTATTTAAGAGTAATTTTTGATAAATCATCAAATGTGTAGATTGGTACTAACTTAGCATCATTAACATTTCCAACACGCTTGTTAACCGCTAAAACTTTTTGGTTATCTACGATTGGGTAAAGATATGCTTGATTAGCAATTTCTTGTTGAAGGTTTTTGTACACTTCTTTACGTTTTGTTTCATCTAATTCAGCTGCACCTTGTTTGAATAATCCATCAATTTTTTCACTTCTGAATTGGAAGTAATTTGAAGTACCATTTGATCCGAATAGCTTCGAGTATAAATCAGGATCGTTACCCATGATATATCCACCTAAGAATAGGTTATAGGCTTTAGAGCCAACTTTTCTTAACTCTGTAAAGATAGCTGTCTCATCTCCACCACGTAACTCAACATTAATTCCTACTGCTTGTAATTGCTGTTGGATGAATGTTGCTTGAATAGTCATTGCAGGGTCATTACTTGCATACCCTAAGTTAAGTTTCAAGTTAGAAACTCCCGCTTCTTTTAATAACTCTTTTGCTTTTTCAACATTTTTAGTATATTTCTCTACGTCATCTGTTTTAAACGGATTGTTCGGCGGTAAGAATGAATAAGGGTTTTGGTAGTATTTACTGTCTAGGTAAGCTGCTTTATTCATATCTTCTTTATTTAATGCGTATAAAATAGCTTGTCTAACTTTAACATCTTTTAATTCATCTGTGTTTGTGTTTAATCCTAAGTATCCGATACGATTTTCACTATAAGCGTAAGTATCGATATTTTTAGAATCTAAATCTTTAATACTAGCTGGTAATACATATGCTGCATCTACCTCACCTTTTTGTAATGCTACTTTTGTAGTATCAGCATTTTTAATAATACGTAGTACTACATTTTTAACTTTTGGTTTACCATTGTAATAATTTTCATTCGCTTCAAATTTAATGTATTCTCCACGTTTGTTTTCTACTAGTTTGTATGGTCCAGTTCCTACTGGTGTTTCTTTTAATTCTTTAACTGAGAAGTCAGATACATTTCCATAAACGTGTTTTGGAATAATGTAAGTTTCATTCGCAATGTTATTTGCTGCAGCCGCGCTTGGTTCTGGGAACTTAAATACTACAGTGTTGTCATCTATTTTCTCAACAGTTATCGGTTTATCACCAATCCATAAGTTTTTGAAGTTTCCATTTTCTTTTTTAGCTTTTGTTTGATAAGTGAAGACTACATCATCAGCTGTGAATTTTTGTCCATCAGACCATTTTACGTCTTTTCTTAAGTTAACTTTTAAGCTAAGACCATCTTTTGCAAGTTCAGTAGATTCCGCTAAGGCGTATTCTTTTGAACCATCTCCATTAACTTTAATTAATGGTGAGTAAATAATATTAGTCATTGTTAATCCCCAACGGTCACTTACCTTAATTGGGTTAGTTGATGATGGATCATCATTAATAGCATACGTAAAAGTATCTTTATCTTGAGAAGTGGTAATTGTGTTTTGCGTTTTTGAACTACATGCTGTTACAACACTCATTACTAACGCTAGTGCTCCTATAAACAATTTGTTCTTTTTCATTCTTTTTTCCTCCTTGATTTTAAGTCCTATTTTTCTAACTACAAATTATTTTGGTTTCCCCTATTTAATAATGGTTAAATACATTTGCCTATTTGGCAGCGAGAGACTTACATTGCTACTCATGTATTGATTAAATAGACTATATTTCATAATAAGAATAATAAAACCAGATATTATTTACATTGAACGAATGAAATCAATGTTAGTATAGTTTACTGTATTATTAATCAGAATGTCAATTTAAGTGCTTATTTTTGCCATTTACATTAATTATATAACTCTTTTGTCAGTGATTTTAGTTGTTACTAAAATATTATTTTATTTTTCTGTTCCCCATACCTCTTCAACAATTTCTTTAATTAGGGCGATTTTTTTCCATTGGTCTTCTTCTGTAATGACATTTCCTTCTTCTGTAGAGGCGAAACCACATTGAGTACTTAAGTAAATATTTTCTAATGGAACATACTCACTAGCCTCTTTAATTCTTGCGATTACTTCTTCTTTATCTTCTAAATCTGCAAATTTAGAAGTGATTAATCCTAAAACTACTTTTTTGTCTTTCCCTACTTTTACTAGCGGCTTGAAATCTCCTGCACGATCTGTATCATATTCTAAGTAGTATGCATCTACATTTTCTCCAGCTAGTAGCTCGTCTTCAACGTTTTGGTATCCACCTTGAGAGATCCATTTAGAAGCGAAGTTACCGCGACATACGTGAGTATTGATTGCTAAATCTTCTGGCTTCCCTTCTATTGTTTCGTTATTAAGAGCTAAACAACATGCTGCATATTCTCTACGAACTTCTTCTAGAGGACGTGCGTCACGGAAACGATTCGCAAATCCATCGTCAGCTAATGCTCCCCATGTACAATCGTCAAATTGTAATACGCGTAGCCCTTCATTGTAAAGGTCTGCTATTACTTGTTTATAAGCTGCTACAATCGCATCTTTTAATTCTTTGAATGTTGGGTAGAATTTTTCGTATCCTTTAATGTGGTCTTCTGTACGAATTAACTCGAAGTATAATTGTGATGGTGATGGAATTGTTAGTTTAACTGTTACATCTTTTTTATCAGCTACTAAGTCTCTTAAGAATTTATAGTGTGCTACAAATGGGTGATTTTCTCCGCTAATTTTTCCTGATACTTTTGCTGTATCTGGTTTAGTTTCAATACCTTTAAATGGATACCCTTTTTCTCCTTGAACGTGTTCTACACCGTTAAGTCCCCAGAAGAAATCAAGGTGCCAATATGCACGGCGGAACTCTCCGTCTGTTACTCCTTTTAATCCATTTGCAATTTGTTTTTCAACTAATTCTACAATTACTTTATCTTCTACTTTAGTTAATTCTTCTTGTGATAATTCTCCTTTTGAGAATTTCTCACGAGCCTCTACTAACTCCTTAGGTCTTAAAAATGATCCTACATGATCTACTCTATAGACTACATTTTTAACCACTTTATTTTGACATCCTTGACACATAATATTTTTTCTCCTTTTGTTTAACTAATTTACTTTATCTTTTAACTTTACTCTCCTGACTTTATTATTATGACTATATTATTAACATCTAGTTACTTTTGTCTTCGAACTTATTTTCTATATCTATTTTTTCATAAACTAAAACTTTCACATAAAGACCGTACTATTCGTCTTCTGGTAATATTGCTACTACTCTTACTGGAGATCCAGTTGCTTCTGTCCAGTTTGGATAAGCGATTGATATTAATGCTCCAATCGCAGGTACTTGATCAAGATTTGCTAAAACTTCGATTTGATAAATATCTTGTTCTAATAAATAATATTCTTGGATTAGCCCTTCAGCAGCTGCTGTAACTCCTGAGTCAGTGTCTAGAGTTTCATGCCCCACAGCTTTAACTTTTCTTTCTTTAATTAAGAATTCTAAGGCATCTCTTCCCCATCCTGGAGTGTGTTGAACTTCATTTTCATCTAGATTTCTAATCTCATCATAGCTAGGCCAACGTTTAGACCAATCACTTCTGAATGCTACGAATGATTCTGGTAATATTTCTCCATGTTCAGCTTCAAAATCAAGGATATCTTGTTTAGAAATTACATAGTCATTATTTTCTGCTACTTCTTTACTTTTATCGATTACATATAAAGGTAATAGTAAATCTTTAAGTTCAATTTCATCTAACCAGCGACCACCCTCAACGAAGTGAATAGGCGCATCGATGTGTGTTCCATATTGACCAACAACTGAGAATTTTTGAACATAGAATCCATCTTTTAAAGTAAAGACATTTTCTTTTTCTAAAGCAGGTAGCGCTGGGAATTTAGGTGAATTTTCATCAATTTTATGGCTTAAGTTAACCCATTTTTTGTTTTTTAAAGTTCTATAAATATTTAGTAATTCTGACATGTTTTTGTCCCTCCAAAGTGTTTGTAATATTAGATTAAGTTAAGTATCCTTGTGATTATTTTGAGAAATAAAAAAGTCCTCACAGAAGCGTATGCTTCTGCAAGGACGTCTAATAATTTACGTGTTACCACCTTACTTTATGATATTCTCACAAATATCAACTCAAAAAGTACGCACCAAAATAGAATGGTGTTATACCCTGAAGCTATAACGGGCTCACCCGTAAAGGTCTAATTATTCGACCATTAACACTCAAAGACCATTTTCAAAGTTTCCAATACGATCTCTTTTCACCATCCGAGACTCTCTTTACCATCTTTCACTTTTACTTATCTTATCAACGTGTGAATCATTAACTTGTTAATTAGTATAACAATTAATTTTTAGTATGTCAATAGTTTTTTGAATAATTGTGTATTTTTATCTAAAAACTATTTATAATTTTGAGTAATTGTCAGAAAACGGGAGTGACTCAAAAATCGTGATTTCATAGAAATCGATTTTGTCGAGTCACCCCCGCAAAGTTTATTAGATATCTAAAAAGCTTTTATAAAGCGAATTTAGATATCAATAAACCACTGCGTCTATGAGTTTTCATATAAACCTTGTTAAAATTTAGGGCTTTTGGGTCAGTCCCCTTATTATTTTTTCTAAACTTTTGTAGAACCTTATATTCTAATTTTTGTTCGAACTAACTTCCAAAGAATAACAGGCACTAATAATATTGTTAGCACTAAAGCAACGACTTGATTAATACCAAATATATCTACTAGTACTAGTAAAACAAAAGCGAATACTCCCATTAATAATATTAAATATCCCACTAATGAAACTCTTTCTATTATGAAAAATCCACCTTCTTTTTCTACATTATGATTTTTATAAACCTTACTTGCTAACAGCATAATTATTGTTAAAATAACTAGATAAATAATAATATTCTTCCAGGGAGTGTAGCCGAAATAATAAAATATTGGCATCCTTGGTAGTTTATCAAGAAACGGCTCATTTGAAAAATAATCTACAACGAACAATTTCCCTATAACAACCCACACTCCCAATGGATAATATATCAGTGTAAGAGCAGGAATATACATTACACCTATGCTCAATATACTTCCACAAAAACTCGATAAGATAGCTCCTAATAATACTAGACCTATTCCCAGTATATATATTTTATTATTTATTTCAAGTACCGCAGACACGTTATAAATTTCTCCTAACAAACTATTGCTTATAACCGCTATATTAGCTAGTCCTGTTAGAATATAAGTAGCTATTAAAGTTAATAATGATAAAATTACCTTGGCAAAATATACTTTCTCTTTTTCATAAGGTAAGCTCGCTACAAATTTACCGAAATTAGTATGATATTCGACTCCAAAGATTAATAACGGGATCAAAGTTATCAAAATATAATAACCAATATTAATTCCCTCGTTATACATAGTTTCTTTCAACTTAACTTTACTAGCATCTAGATTTTCTTTTAAGAAAGTTAATGTTTTTACATTACTAATATCTAGTGCTGGTGGATATACTTTATCTAATTCCTCTTGTTTATCAAAGTACTCCTTACTACCCGACTGCATTCGCGACCATTCTTTATACTTAGGAACGTTATTTAGTTCTTCTTCTGTTAAATATTGTTTGTATTTTTCACTCTCACTACCTACAAGTACATTTTGATCCTCATTGTTAGTATAAAATGTCCTTATTGGAGAACTTGGAAAATTATGTAAATATGCTCCAACTGCATAAGAATGTTTCATTTCATTTAACTTTTCTTTTGATAATTTTTCCTTATAATTTTTTTGATATTCTTCTTTTGACTTATACAATTCATGTGTTTTTTTATTTAATTCGTTATTAGATGTACCTTTTCTAATTTCCAATTTCTTTGCTATTCCTGTTGTTAATTGAAAATCATAAACTGCAACTCCATTTTTTAATTCATTTAGTTGTTTATTAGTAGTTGTAGCAGCAAATGTCGAAAAAGCAATTAATAGTATAATTAATATTATTGAATATTGTTTCAAATATATGCGCATAATTTTTAAAATATCTTTACACATTTTCATCTTCCCCTTTACTATTTAATAAAAAGATATCCTCTAATGCAATAGACAGTTTATCATATTGAAGAAGATCTTTATCTTGGATAATCTCCTGCGTAACTTCATAACTTCCCCTCATAATAACAACATAAACTCTTCCAATATTACTAATAATTCTTACGTCAGGATTACGACGTAACTCCTCTGATATTTTTTCTTGGTACACTAATTGATATTTACTATACTCATCCTTATTAACTTCTTCACTAACTCCAACTCCATCATCTAAATAGACAACCTTATCACTTATATTTTCTAAAGCATTTAATTGATGACTACTAATTAATAATCCAATCCCATCACTTTGAGCATCTAAAATATAGTTAGTTATTACTTTAGTATTTATTACATCTATCCCATCCAATGGTTCATCTAAGAGGATAAACTTAGTTCGACAAGAAATCCCCAAAATTAAACTAAAAATAGTTAACTGTCCTTTTGATAATTCAGATAATCTGTTGGTCTGTGATAATTTAATATTTTCTAATTCCGTTTTAAAATATTGTTCATCAAAATTCTCATAAGCTAACTTGTAAAATTCGCAAACCTTCTTGATTTTAGAATTTTTGAAATAATCGAATCTATCCGGTATATAAATCAGTTGTTTTTTTATATTTTTATTATCTACACCTTCAATTCCTATTTCCCCAGAATCTTGACTATATATTCCTGATAAAATCTTTAATAATGTTGTTTTCCCACTTCCATTTCTACCAATAAGCGCTACAATTTCTCCAGTACTTACGGTAAAACTAACATTGTTTAATACTATCTTTTTTGAAAATTTTTTATTAATATTATCTATCGTAAGTTTCATAGTTTTTCTCCTTTATCTTTTCTGATATGACTTCGCATAATTTTTCCATCGATAACCCTAGAAATTTCCATTCCATGATTAATTCTTTTAACTTTCCATCAATCTTTTTCTCATTATCCATAATTAATCATCCTTTCGAAATTCTAACTTAATTTTTTCTAATAAATCTTCTTCCGAGATTCCCCTTATTTTTACTTCCCTAACTAAATCCTTAATTATAGAATCTATTAATTCATAATTTGGAACGATATTGTCAAAATTATTAGTAATAAAAGTACCTTTCCCTACGATTGTTGTAATTATCTTTTCACTTTCCAACTGTTGAAAAGCTTTTTGAACTGTACTAACATTAACACCCAGCATTTTAGAAAATTCTCTTACCGATGGTAATTTATCTCCCTCCTGTAATAAGTTTTTACTTATCATAGATTTAATTTGATCTACTATTTGTTTATAAATTGGCTTATCTGATAATGAATCAATTTGAAACATAGTAACCTCCTTTCTAAGTGTATCACTCTTCACCATACACCTTTCACTTAAAGTGTACCACATATCACCATACATTACAAGTAAAAAAAGACATAATAATAAATTTTTTTAATAAATTATTATGTCTAAATTTTTTATTTATGTTTTTTTTGTAACAATGGATTTAGTACTACTCTAAAAATAGAATCAGCTATAATAATTCCTACTGCTAATCCTACCGCTCCATAAAAACTATTTAGGAAAATTTTTGCAGAATTTCCGTATTCATCTAATAATAATGTTCTAAAAGCATCGTAAATAGTAACCCCAGGTACTACTGGAACTAAGCCAGGCACAAAATAAACCGTTAATGGATTCTTAAATTTAATAGCACAAACTTGGCTTATGTTAGCTAAAAGTAGTGAACACACTAAGCTAGACATAAAAACACTATGTCCATGACTCCACATTTCCCAATATCCACACCAACCTATTGCACCTATTATCCCACCTGTTACTAAAGTTTTTCTAGGAACATCACAAATAATCGCAAACGACACCGATGATATAAAACTAAAGATAAAATGATATAGTAATAGTAAACCATGACTTAATACTGCAATCATTATAATGTACCTCCTAGCAATCTAACAAGATAATAAACTGTTACAATTCCTGCACCTAAGGCAAAAGCCACACAGAACGTTTCAATAAAACGTATAGTTCCTGAAATAAACTGCTTAGCTATAATGTCCCTCATGGAGTTCGTTATTGTAATACCGGGTACAAGTGGAACTACTGCACCGATCATAGCAAGCCTAAGCGACTGACCATTTAATAAGATAAAGCCTAAATATCCCGCTATTCCTCCTACGAAGGTGCTAATATACTCTGATATAAACGGTGCCTTTAGATAACTAATAACCTTTATATAAACATAAAAGGCAACTGCTCCTGCTATACTACCCGGAATCACATCCCAAAAACTACCTTCAAAAATCAACACAATACTGCCACTAAGAACGCCTGAACAAAGTACTTTAAACCAATCTTTAATTGGACTTTTTTCTGCTTGAACTCTCTTTAACGCATCATACATGTCAATTAGAGAAATTTGACCGGCTGTATAGGCCCTTGATAAAGTGTTTACGGCTGTTGTTTTAGTTAAGTTATATGTTCTATCATTAACCCTTCTAAAATCTGTCCCTATCCCTTCTATTCTTATAAAAATACCCGTTAAAGTTACGTGTGTATAATATTCATCCGTCCTAACTTCTCCTACACCTTTTCTAATAATTCTCTCCAGTGTATCCTCTGTTCTATAAACTTCAGCGCCGTTTTCCATTAGGATTTTTCCCGCAAGTAAGGCTGTTTTCATTAATAATTTCTCATACATCACTTTTTCCCAATTAAGATCAGCAAGATAGTAAAAATAAAAAAACTATATATTATTACACAGTTTCAATAAATATCGTTTTTAGGATTATCTATACTACTTTCTAATCTCCCAACCTTTCTTAAATCGTTTCCATGGTTATTATATCATAAATATTATAATAAAAATATACTTTTTATAATTTTATTTTTCTATTTTTTCATCTTCAATAATTTTATTTTGTATAATGTTTTTTAATTTATTATTATTCTTTTTCCTTTTAATAAAATCTTTATTTTCTTTAAAAAAATTATTTTTTTATGATATTTCCTCATATTGCTTGAATAAAATATTTATAAGTACTACAATAAAATTAAAGAATATTTCAAGCAAGGGGGAAATATTATGAAAGTTATATTTTTAAAAACTCTACGAGAATAAACATCTTTACATATCATATATATAATCAATTATTTGCAAATTAGGAGGAGATTATTATGGGATGTACAACTATTCTTGTAGGTAAAAATGCTAGTTTTGATGGTTCGACTATGGTGGCACGTACTGAAGATTCACCATCTGGAGTCTTTAGAGCAAAAAGATTTATCAATGTAAGTCCAGAAGAACAACCGCGAAAATATAAATCTGTTATTTCTAAGGTTGAAATAGATTTGCCAGATAATCCTGTTCGTTATACAGCTGTTCCAAATGCTATTTTAGACGAGGGTATTTGGGGACAATGTGGTGCCAATGAATTTAATGTTTCTATGAGTGCTACAGAGACTATAACATCTAATGAACGTGTCCTTGGAGCTGATCCCTTAGTAGAATATAGAGCTGCTGTAGGAAAACCAGGTGATGCTGATTATATTCCTGAAAAAGTAGGAGGAATTGGGGAAGAAGATATTTATACGATTGTAATGCCTTATATTGCAAGTGCTCGTGAAGGAGTAACATTCTTAGGAAGTTTACTTGAAAAATACGGGACTTATGAAATAAACGGCATTGCGTTCCAAGATGAAGATGAAATTTGGTGGTTTGAAACTATTGGAGGTCATCACTGGATGGCTCGCCGCGTTCCTGACGATAGCTATGTTATTATGCCTAATCAACTAGGTATAGATGCTTTTGATTTTGAAGATGCTTTTGGAGCAAAAAAAGAGTACATGTGCTCTGCTGATTTAAAAGAATTTGTAGATAAATATCATCTAGATTTATCAATCGATGGTAATTTTAATCCACGTCACGCTTTTGGTAGCCGTAGTGATGCTGATCACACATATAACACACCACGTGCATGGATACTACAGCGTTATTTCAATCCTACATCAAACACATACGATGGAATAAATGCTGACTATCGACCAGATTCTGACAATCTTCCTTGGGCTAGAATTCCTGAGAAAAAAATTACTGTAGAAGATATAAAATATGCTCTATCACATCACTATCAAGGAACAGAATATGATTCATATTCTAAAAACATCCACTCAGTTAAAAAAGGGACTCTACGTCCAATTGGTATAAATCGTACAAATTTCTTAGGTTTAGTACAAATTAGACCATATATGCCTGATGAGTTAAAATGTATTCAATGGTTGGCTGTTGGATCTTGTGTATTTAATGCAATAGTTCCATTCTACACTAACATTAATCGCACACCAGAATACTTAGCTAATACTACTAACCAAGTAACAACTGAAAACTTCTACTGGACTAATCGTTTAATAGCTGCTCTTTGTGATACTCATTTTGCTGATACTGCTTCACATATTGAACGTTATCAATTAAAAGTTCAATCACAATCAAGAGAACTTCTTAATAAATATGATGAAGAGTTTATAGAAACTAAAGTTTCTAAAGAAGCTGCTAAAGATTATCTTGAAAAAGCTAACAATATTATTGCTAGAGAGCTTAAAGTACAGACAAATGATTTATTAGATAAAGCTTTATATACTGCAAGCTGTAATATGAGAAATAAATTCGCAAGATCTGATGCGTAGATTTTAAAAAGAGAACCATGTGGTCTAATGACATATGGTTCTTTAATTTTACTTTATTTATCTGTATAGTAAGTCTTCGTTGCGTACATTGTACGTAAGGATTTTTACGATTCGAAGATTCTAAAATATAAACAACGCTCGCAGTAGACGTATTCCAATCAGCTTCAGCTATCGCCTTGCTTCTTGGTACGT
>NZ_CAUPZX010000030.1:0-20961 GCF_963515875.1 uncultured Gemella sp.
GTTGAACCTGTCTTCGTTGCGACTACTGTTGAGTTTCCTACTGTAACTTCTACTCTGTCTGCATCTGCACTTGGTGTTACTGTTACTCGTGCGTTTGCTTCGTCACTTGCTACTGCTGGTGCTGCTGGTGTTGCTGTTTTAGGTGCTTTAGGAATTACCACAGCATCACTCATATCCGATGTGGCTTCTCTTGTTGTAAAGGTATTTCCATATGCATCCCTAGGAGGTATTCCACCCTGCGCAATATTTTTAACGGTAATTCGATCATTTTCTCTTAGTGCATTAGTTGGTGTCCATGTCGCTTGTCCATTTGTTGCATTTACTACAGTTTGCTTTTGTCCATTAAGATAAAATTCTACTTTACTTATTGATGTATTCGCAACTGTTGCTGTAACAACTGGTCTTTTCCCTTCTGCATTTACTAAATCAGCAACACTTACAGTTGGTTTTTTAGGTTTTACAGTTATTGGCACATTTAATGTTGCCATTTGAGCATTATTCCTTTTATTATTTAGTACGTGAATATGCAAATCGTAAGTTCCAATCATATCATTCGGAATTTGTCCTACCAATTTTATATTAGTCCCACCATCATACGGTCCAATACCATCTTGCTGTCTTCTTGTATATTCAGTTCTTGGTCCAGTATTTGGGGTTGTAGTAATATATACATCTTTAGTACTAATGACTTTCGTATCGTATTTTACTTTGATAATAACCTTCTTACCATATCCTAATTCTTCGCCAGCAACTAAACTCGATAAATCAGCACCTACTGTTTCATAAGTGAAATTTGTATTATTTGGTGCAGCTCGTAGTCCACTACCTTCAGGTAAAGTAGTTCCATTTACACTATGATTATGTCCTGCGATATTCGTACTGTTCGGTTCAGTATTTTTCGCTTTAATACCTTTTGTTGTTTTACCATTTGTTGTTTTATCTTCTAATGGGTTATTATTTTTTTTCTCTAATTTTAATCGAGTGTTCTTATAGATAAATAATGTTTTCCAAGTGGATTCTACTTCTTTTTGATCTTTTGATATTATAAGTATTTTCTTCGCTTTATCTAGTTCTTCTTTTAATCCTCTTACAGATTCTTCTGTATATACAGCTAAATTTAATTTCTCAATATCTTTTACCAATTTTTCTAACTTTGTTATATCTACAACACCCTTAGTTGTTTCTACTTCCTTTAATAATTTTGTATTACGTTCCGCTGAAGTTATTGCACTTTCCTTATTACTTGATGTTGTTACTAGTCCCTCATTTGTTTCTTCATTTGTATTAGTTGATACGATAGGTTGTTCTCCTGCCATAGCTACCGCTCCAGCTCCAAAAAACACACTACATCCTATAACTACTGATGCTATACCTACTTTAAACTTTTTAATTGAGTAAGTCTCGACTTTTGTCCCTTGCTTTATTTTTTTTACATATTGATTATTTTTTCCTACCAAAATAACTCCTCCTTAAATTTCTTTAGATAACAGTATATAGTAGATATATTTAACTACTCACATTTAACATTACTATCATCCATTTATATACATATACTATTTTTGTTGCAATAACTATATTTAAATCTATAGCATTCATTTGAATAAAAATATTAATTCATCTATATATTTTCATATTATTTTTTTCTAAAATTATTATAAAAATGCTAATATATATATATATATATATTAGCATTTTTATCCGAAATTTTAAAGATAAATTTTAAAAAATGTTTATTTTTTCATTATAGAATTAACAGTGTAAATATCAATATCAAATTAGATATAAAAAAGTATAGCTTTACAAATCATAGTTAATGTTTCGTTACATTTATAAAAAAAGGAAAGCCGAATTCTCTCAAACGGCTTTCCTGTAAGTATTTTAAAAATTATCTTCTTAATCCTAGAGATTTAATTAATTCACGGTATCTTTGGATATCTTTTTTAATTAAGTAATCTAGTAAGTGACGACGACGGAAAACTTTTTTAAGTAATCCACGACGACCTGCGTGATCTTTTTTGTGAGTGTTTAAGTGCTCAGTTAAAGCATCGATTTCTGCAGTTAATACTGCGATTTGTACTTCTGGAGAACCAGTATCTGATTCGTGAGTACGGTATTGAGCGATAATTTCTTGTTTTCTTTCTTGACTAATTGCTGCCATTGCAATTTCCTCCATATAATTTTATTTTTGCGACCTTAATCCTAGTATAGAACCTGGAGGGTTTCTATACCACGAATAAGGAACATAAGTTATTGTACACTATTTTCGACAATAATTCAAGTTATAACTCTAAAATATAGAGATATTTTAAATTTCTTTATTTTCACACGCTTTTTTATCTTTTTTTAGCTGTTCTTTTAAATGTTCAAAACTCTCAAATTTTTGTTCACTTCTTAAAAATTCATAAAAATAGATCTCAATTTTTTCGCCATAAATGTCATCATCAAAATCCAATATATGCGTTTCAATAAATTTTTTATTTTGTTCATTTGAAACAGTTGGGTTATAACCGATATTAGTAATTGATTTATAAATTTTGTCTCTCACCTTTATCTTTGTAATAAATACCCCATTTGTTTCAGGTAACAAATATTTTTCACTAAGTTGAAGATTTGCCGTTGGAAAATTAATAGTTCTACCCAATTGTCGACCCTTTACAACTAAACCATCGATAGAATAGTATCTTCCTGCATATTGTTTATACTTTATAAAATCTCCACTTTTTACATATTCTTTTAACAATGTTGTCGATATCTTCTGTCCATCTATAAGCTGTTCTTTTTGAATGTTTACATCTATTCCTTTATCTTTAATTAATTCTGGTGTACCTAATCCTCTATTTCCGAATCTATAATCAAACCCACAAAATACTTTTTCTACATTAAGTTTTTTTAAAATTAACTCAATAAATTCTTCAGCCGATAGATTTTGTAAATGTTCATTAAATTCTAAATAATAAACCTCGTCTACACCTAATTCTTTTAAAAGCTCATTTTTTTTGTTTATCGGTGTAAGAGATTCCTCACTAGTTTTACCAAAATATTCTTTTGGACTTTTATCTAAAGTTATAACTATTGATTTGAATTTTTCTCCAGCTTCCTCTATAGCTTCACCTATTATATTTTGATGAGCTTTATGTATTCCATCAAAGAACCCTAAAGCTGCTACTCTTTTATTTTCATCTCTTTTTATTTCATCAAATTTCGAAATATTAAATATTTCCATCTTCATCTACCTACTCTATTATTTTTGGAAATGTTGTTTTCACAGATAATAACTCATCTTCTTTGTCTTTAAGATGATAAATTGCTATCGCCTCATTCTCATATGTAAAAACTATTCCATTCGTAAAATCATAATCCGGGAATTGATTTTTTCTAAATCTTAATCCATTCATTACCTGTTGCGCTCTATACTTTGGTATCTCTACAAATTGATACTCTTCTAAAGCATATTCTTTTCTTAAAAGACTTTGCTCTAAATTTCCTTCTTGGACTTTTTGTTCCACCTCAGAAAGTTTTAAGCAATTTTCTAAAGTTATTTCACCGCTTCTAGTTCTTGTTAATTTACTCATCGTACTAGGTAAATTAAGTTTTTCTCCAATACTAGTTGCAATTGTTCTAACATATGTTCCTTTACCACAATCTATATCTATAGAAAAATAAAACTTATCGTCTTTATAATATTCACTATTTTCTATAAAAGTAATATCATATATATTTACTTTTCTCGTTGGAATTTCTACATCAAATTGTCCTTTTCTAGCATATTCATAAAGTTTTCTTCCATTTACTTTAATAGCTGAATAAATCGGTGGAGTCTGTTCTATTTCTCCAGTCATAGACTGTAAAATATTTTTAATTTCTTCTACATTAATATTACTTACTTTACATTCCTCTACAATTTCTCCAGTAAAATCCTCAGTTGTTGTTTTCATACCCAGGCATACTTCAGCTCTATAACTTTTTCCTAAATCCATAGCATAATCACTAACTTTAGTAGCACCACCAAGTAGTAACAACAATACTCCATCCACCTCTGGATCTAATGTACCTGAATGCCCTATTTTTTTCATTTGAAGAATTTTCCTAGATTTGAACACAACATCATGGCTTGTTACTCCACGTTCTTTATAAATTGGTAAAATACCCTCAAACATTATTTATTATCCTCTTTTTTTAAGCAATCCGGACATAAACCATATACTTCAAATTTATGTCCATCAATTCTATAACCTTTCAACTCATCAATCTCTAGATTATCACAAACATGTACATGGATAATCTTAGCCTTACCACACCCTAAACAAATATGGTGATGATGGTGATGATCAGGCTCTAAACAACCTATTTTAAAATATTTTTCACCTTTAATTTCTGTTGTTTCTAATATTCCTAATTCTTCATATGTACTTAGATTTCTATATATTGTATCAAAACTCAATCCAGGATACATCTTACCAACTGTTTCAGATACATACTTTGCATTGATATATCTATCTTCTTTTACTAATAGTTCAACCATAGCTTTTCGTTTATCTGTATATTTATATCCTTTTTCTTTCAAAAGTTTCATTATTTTATCAACTTTTCCCTCTGATGTAATCATAAGTAACCTCCTGTACTTTCTATTTTTTAAAGTCCACAAATGCCTTATTTCTTAACATTGCTATTTCATCTTTATAAGGTGCAATATCTTTCTTTTCACCATACCAAGGCGTCTCTAAAATTTTAGGAATATTAGCAAATTCCTCTAGGTATATAATTCTATTTATTGCATCAAATCCAATTCCACCATATCCAATATTTTCATGGCGATCTTTATGTGCACCTAATGTATTTTTACTATCATTAATATGTAAAACTTGAATTCTATCAAGACCTACTATTTTATCAAATTCTGTAAGTACTCCATCTAAATCATTAACGATATCATATCCGCCTTCAAATACATGACAAGTATCAAAAGTTACTGTCAGTTTTTCATTTAGAGTAACTCCATCAATAATTTGAGCAATTTCATCAAATGTTCTACCACATTCACTACCTTTTCCTGCCATAACTTCCAGAGCAATATTAGGTTTCATATCCTTTGTTAAAACTTCGTTTAATCCTTTAATAATACTTGCTATACCTACATCAGCCCCTGCTTTAACATGTGAACCTGGATGAAGAACAATATTCTTAGCACCAATTTTCTCTGTTCTTTCTATCTCTAATCTTAAGAAGTCAACAGCAAGTTGATAGATTTCTGGTTTTATAGTATTTGCTAAGTTAATAATATAAGGTGCATGTACTACAATATCACTTATATTTTTTTCTTTCATTAATTTATGAGCTTCTTCTATACGTAATTCCTCAATAGGTTTTCTTTTAGTATTTTGAGGAGCTCCAGTATAAATCATAAAAGTATCACTATCATAACTAGCCGCTTCTTTTACAGAACCAAGCATCATCTCTTTTCCTGACATTGATACATGCGATCCTATTTTTAAGTTCTTCATTATTTACCTCTATTTGCTCTATTAGTACGCTTAGCAAATTTTCTTCTTTCTTTTTGTTTAAGTTTATCCATTTTATATTTATATTTTTTCTTATATCCTGGCTTAACTTTCTTAGATACTTTAACTTTTGATTTTAATTTTTCCGTTAAATTATGATCAGCTACGACTTTCTTTCTACTTTGACGTTTGTTTCTATCTTTAGCTTCAACAAATTCACCATTTCTAATATCTTGGTGATTAAATTCAATGCCACGTTTTTCTAAATCTTGTAGCTTTTCTTCATCTTTGTTGTTATAAATTGTAATACAGTCTCCACTTAATCCAGCACGACCAGTACGACCCGCTCTGTGAATAAAGAAATCTAAATCATTCGGAATATTGAAGTTAATTACATGACTTACACCTTCAATATCAATTCCTCGACTCATTAAATCACTAGCTACAACATAAGTAAAATCTAGATTATTAATTCTTCTTTGCATTTGCTTACGTTCACGCGGTGTTAAATCTCCGTGAAGTACACCTACATTTAATCCTTTAGAAATTAAATAGCTACTAACTTCCTCTACCTCAGTTTTCTTATTAGCGAAGATAAGTGCTAAATATGGATTAATAACTGTAGTGATTTCATGTAATTTTTCTAAACGCGATGAACTCTTCTCCGGTATTAAAATATATTCAATTTTACCGAATTTTGCATTGTCAACTTCGATATATTGTGCATTTTTCAGATATTTTTTTAAGAAGTGATTCATTTGTGTAGGAATTGTTGCTGAGAATACTAAAAATTGACAATTTTCGGCTGCTCTTTTAGAAATTTTATCAACATCTTCCATGAATCCTAAATCTATCATCATATCACATTCATCGATTACAAGACTCTCTACTTCTTTAATAGCTAAGGCACTTGATTTATCTAATTCTAATACACGTGTTGGTGTACCTATGATAATATGCGGAGCATTTGATACTCTTTCAATATCTCTATTTAAATCTTGTCCACCTATACATAATGTAATTTTAATATCTTCTTCGCTGAAACTAGCTATATGTAATGCCATATCATATAATTGTCTAGATAGTTCCCTTGTTGGTGCTAAAATTATACTTTGTGTTTTTTTCTTAGTTACATCTAATTTACTAAAAATTGGTAGCAAGAAAGAATGACTTTTCCCACTTCCCGTTTGTGATTTTGCTACTATATTTTTTCCTTTTAATACTGGTGAGAACACTCTCTCTTGAATTTTTGTTGGATTATCAAATCCTAAATCTATTACTGCCTTATTTACAAATTCATTAAATTTATATTGTTCAAATGACTTTGGTAACATTAAAAATCTCCTCTATAATTTTTTATATTATTATTCTATAGACTCTTTCTATATAGTCCACAATCTCCTGCGTGAGCATATCTAAAACAATAATTCTTGCTACACGCCATAATAAACCATCTTTTATTATACTATAAATAGGTAGAATTATCTATAAAAAACACCGTTCACCTACTTATTATTAGTTTTCAAGGTAACTTTCTCTTTAATTACTTACTAAAATTTACTTTTAAAATTTATCTATTTATTTTACTTTTATTAAAAACTAATAATAAAAACAAAAAAAGTGACTAGACAAAATCGAGTTCGTCTAGTCACCTCCCGCAATAATTTATTAGATATTTAAAGAACTTCTATAAAGCAAATTATAAATAAACCTCTGCATCTATAAGTTCTCTTATGAACTTTGTTAAGGTACCATTCCTTTCAATAGAGTTCTTATAAGATTAAATTAATCTATGAATAAACTCATTTCCTTATTTAAAAATATTTTCTGTAAATCCATCTGTGACTTTAAGAAGTTGTTTAAACACCTTAGTTTTAAGTGAAACTGTATTTCCATAATATTCTTTACCAGTCTTAGTCATTTGATCTAAATCTTTTTGAACTGCATCGTTAAACATTTGTTGTAATTGATCATAAGAGGTCACATGTACATTATCAATATCTATCTCAGCAAAGCCATGTTTTGCTTTCTCTAAAACTTCTCCATACCAATGTTTTTTCCATGCTTCAAGAGTTTCAAAAGCTCCTTTAGATACTTTTTTGATAATATACTTATCACTTAAAGTTGGTAATTTTTCTTTAGTAGCTGCATCTTTGTATTTATTTGAAACATAACTAGTAAATCCATCTTCATAACCATAGTACCCCCACATACGGAATGCATTATGTTTGAATGATAATGAACCAGGTGCTCCATCGCTTGAATTACCTCCATAGATACCTGCCATCATATTTACATTTACATAAGCAGAATTTGGCATCAAGTCTTCAGGTCGATAACGCCCATTTCCAACACCATGCTTAGTCGCAAAGTTATTGTCTACCAAATCATTAATAGAAGTTAATTGTTTAGTTTTTTCTTCATCTCTCAAATCTCGTACTTTATCCCATTGATTTGGTTCAGTCAGTTTATTATATTCATCTTTATAACGATATTCTTTATCTATTTTTCTAAACCATTTACTATTATCAGTTAGTCGTTTACTAATAACTGCATCAGCTTCTAATTGATCTAGCATCATCATAGCTTCATTATAACGTTTCATGTAGTCATCTATTTCTTGTCTGTTTTTTAATTTATTAGGATCATAATTATACCATTGATCTCCATTGTTTGGTCGAACATATGCCATATTTAACCCTAGAGCTCCGTATTCTCCATTTGTCGTAGAACTATCAGGTGTTTGTAACATACCTTGTGCATACGCCTCAAGATCCGTACCTTCACGATGCCAATTTCCTCCATAATATACCAAGCGGTCATTTACATGGGTTGTTTCATGAGTAAATGCCGAAATACCGAATTGACTAATCATATCTGTCACCATAAAGAACACTGCATCGTCATTGTTTGGAGAACCATAGATTCTAGCCATAGCACCCATGTTTCCATTTGTATTGTGATAACGCCATGTCGGTCCATATAACTCACGTACAGGAGCTACTACATCTCTACCATTATTCGCAAATCCATAACGGTTAGAGCCACCATTATAATTTTGGTTATCCCAAACTGCAGTTGGTACCATATTATCGCTCTTCAATAGTCTATTTCTTACTCCTGGCAATGCTAAACGAGACCAGAAGTCTAAGTATCGTTGCTGCGCATTTGCAACTTCATCAATTTTTGCTTTAAATTGATTTCGTTCTTCTTCTGTATATTTTCCATATTTTTCAAAAGAACTGTACGCTAAAGTATTATATGTCGAAATCAAGAATATATGAGCATTTTTCAAATTCAATAATGGTAAAATCATACGCCCGTGTATACCATTATTTAATCCATCATAAACTCTATGTTTTTTATTTACAAAATCTTGAGTTGTGGTAGTAGGTTCAGATATATAAACATTATTTTCTGTTGCATGTTTAAACCAATCATTTAAATCTGTATCCGCTGTGAATAATTTCATATTATAATTTAAAAATTCATGTAAATTACCTTTTCCAGTACCACCAGCTATAACTTCACGATAGGCGTCATTTGTACGATCACCTTTTATATAACTTTCCTTAGAACCAATTTTGATAAGTCTATCAAGTACATCAACATTTTTTCCATAAAAATCAGGTTTGAAAGTTATCATATCTTTTATATTCATACCATTATATTTAATTCCGTAATATCTATTTAGATATGTTAATCCAAGCATAATATTAGTTTTATTTAATTCTACTTTTTTAATTAATGCTCTTTTTGCAGATTCGTCATCATTTAATTGATGTTCTTCATTTTCTACAAGTTTTTTAACAAACTTATCAATATTATCCCTAACTTCCTTGAAGCTTTCTTCTAAGAATAAATCCCGAATATATCCATTTTGACGTGCTTCACTATTGGCTGTAGGATCATTTCTAGTATCTCTCTTTTCAAGTATATTACGAACAGCTTGAGACTGTAACTCAACAGATAGTAATAATTCTTTAACTTTAGCTTCTAAAGTATCTCTATTTTTTATAACTATATTCGGCGTATATACTATATCTCCTAAGTTTTCTATACTATATTCTTTCACTTGAGCTACTTGAGAATCTTTTGCAGAAATATTAAACAATTCTTTTGTTCCATCAGCATAGTGAATCATGATTTTATTAGCATTTTCTGAATCTGTTACAAATTCTGTATCCTTCATAGCTGTTACCGATAAAACTCTCTTAGTTACAAGATTAGAATTTTCATCTAATTTATTACCTTGATTTACTATCCAATCTTTATTATAGAATGGTTGTAGTTTTTCAATATTACGATATGCCTGATCACGCTTAGCTTGGTAATCTTGAATATTTTTATATTCATTTTCATAAGAAACTTTGTTGTTAAGCTTATCTACAGTTGGTTGTGTACTAACTAATTTATCAGCAGTAATCATCATCGCTTGAATTTTCGTATCTGCTTCTTCTTTAGTAATATCTTTGATTCTATGAGAGTTTCTATGATTTTTTCCACCTTTACTAATACCTGTTACAGTGAAATTCTTATTAACAACCCAGTTCGTAACATTTTCATCGTCCATATCATTTGATCCAAAGAACACGTCACCTTTCTTAACATCCATCATTGTAACAGTATTTTCAATAACACCCCAAGGCCAGTTTTTACCTATAAGACCTCCATTTTCTCCACTATTTGGAACATCAATAATACCTTTTGCTACAGAATTTCTTATATATCCCCATCTACCTATACCATCAGAATTTAAACCATGGCTTATGTTACCTGCTATTCCTCCTGTTCGTGATCTATCACCCGTAATTTCAGCATCAACATAGGCTTTTTCAATATTACCACGCCAAACATCACCTGCTATTCCCGCAAGGTTCCAACCTTTATTACCAGTAGCATGCACTTTACCAATGTATGCAATATTAGTCATTTTACCTTCATCTAGCTTATTAACAATACCAGCTACTTCGTTTGCCCCAATGACACTACCCACAACTTTAATATTTTCAATAGTACCCCCTTTTACTGTCTGAGCAAGTGTAGCAACATTATTTTCCCCTGGTAGATTAATATTTACATTCTCTAAGTTTATATTCTTAATAGTTGCATTTTCTAATTTACTAAATAAAGGATGCACTAAATTATGAATAGAATAATGTTTATCATCAACACTTGTTAATGTTCCAGTAAATTTCTGAGTAACATAAGATTTTCCAAGTGGTTTTATACTAACCGCACTTAAATCAGCCCCAAGTTTGAATGTTCCCGAAGGAGTTTTTTGCATAGCTTCTATTAAATCTTTAAAATCATAGTACACATCACCAATATGTGGTTTTGGTTTCGCAATATAATAAGAATAAGTATCTTCTATTTTATTTTCACTCGTTCTTTGTACTAAATCTTGAGCTTTTGCACTAACTTTATAAAACCAATCTTCTCCAACTTTTACTTCTTCTATTTTATCAATAGCAAGCTTGGTTGTCTTATTATCACGAGAAGTCACTTTCAAATAATATTCTTTTATATTTTCTGGAATAGCGTTTAATAAACTACTATCAGATTCCTCACCTTGTTCGTTAACATGTATCAAGCTTGTTTCTTTAATATTTTTAACTTCAACTTTTTTTAGATCAAGCCTTAGTGGTCTCTCTTCTAATACTGAAGTCTCATCTGCTTTTCCTCGATTATAAATCATAGTTGTTCTAACAACATAGTCTTTATACAATTTAAGATTATCAGCAATATCTTTTAATTTAGATGTAGTTAAATCTAGTCGTTTAACTACATTTTCACCATCACGGACTTCCGCCATAATAGATTTAATATCAACTGAATCCTCATTTTCTAAAGTATATGTCAAGTCAGCAGAACGATCAAGAGTATGTTCTTCAATCTTAGCTAATGTTAATACAGGTGGTTTTTTCTCTTTTGGAATATCTTTTACTGGATTCTCTGGCTGTACCAACGATTCGCCTTTCTCACTCACCACTCCTTCTGGTTTCTCCGGTTGCACTAACGATTCGCCTTTCTCACTCACCACTCCTTCTGGTTTCTCTGGTTGTACTAACGATTCGCCTTTCTCACTTACCACTCCTTCTGGTTTCTCCGGCTGCACTAACGATTCACCTTTCTCACTTACCACTCCTTCTGGTTTCTCCGGTTGCACTAACGCTTCACCTTTCTCACTTGCCACGCCTTCTGGTTTCTCTGGTTGTACTGTCGCTTCACCTTTCTCGCTTACAACTCCTTCTGGATTCTTTGGCTGTACTAACGCTTCGCCTTTCTCGCTCACCACTCCTTCTGGTTTCTCTGGCTGTACTAACGATTCGCCTTTTTTAGAAACACCAGTTCCGACAGCTATAACTTTATTGACAGCATTCTTAGTAATAGAAGATTTAATGATTTTACTAATTTCTTTCCCATCAACTATAGTTACTTCGCTAAATACTACTATCTCCCCATTAACACCTTCATTAATAACTTTAGTAACCCCTTTAGGTAATGTATTATCATATCTTATAATCGTTTCATAAGGTATAACTTCAGCAGTTGATCTTAGTTCTGGTTTATTTACAGATAAGTTACGTACGCCTTCTTCAGGTGTTGTTTTATATTCAATCTTTGGTTTTGAAAGTTCTGTACCTTGTTTGCTAGATTCAATTTTAGGTATCTTGATTTCCTCAACTTTTTCTGCTTTTGTTAGTAATTTATCCTGCTTATTTGACGATTCTTTCGTTTCATTTGGAAGAATCTTTTCTGTAACTCGAGAGTGTTCTTCTAAATCATTTTGCGTGAAAAATCCTATATATCTATATCCTGCTATTTGAATTACACCTTTGGCAAGTTCAGAAGAATTACTTATAGTTGCTTTTGTATTATATTGAACTAAGTCTTTATTTTCTAAAGCAAAAGAATGATAAGGTACTATAGCACTTTGTCCTAGACTCCCAATCAAAATAACACTAAGTACTTTGTTTCTATATTTTTTCGATATTAGAAATACCACTAGAACAGCTGTTCCTAGAGCTAATCCAGCTAATGGAAGTGAACTTTTTCCAGTATTAGGTAATGATTTCACCTCTGGTGTAACATCATTAGAGAGTGGATTTACTTTTTTATAAACCATATAGTATGTTTCGTTGTTTTTTACATCACTTGGTACAGTATTTTTAATTAAACTTTTTTCCGATTCTGTAAGTTCATTTTCAGTTAAATATGTATAATTAACATTTATACCCTTATCACTTGCATGAACATTAGTTGGAGCATAACTACCGAAGAAAAGAGCTCCAATGACAACAGGTGCTGCACCAAATGATAATTTTCTAATCGAAAACTTTAAAATTTTATTATTTTTATTTTGTGCTCGCATAAAATTTTTCTCCTAAATACATATTATTACAATTTTATTCTATCAAAATAATATAGCTATTACAATTCTACAAACAAGCCAAACTGAAGCTATAAGTAATGATTTTTTTATTTACATATAGTAAAAATAATACTCTATTTTACCTTATTAATACATAAATACAATACTAGCACTTTTAGAAAACACAAAAATATACATATACTAAACAATTAGTACAAAAAACAAAAAGGAACGTTCACAAAAATAGTGATTTAAAAATCATTACTTTCGCATCGCTCCTTATAATATTCATTAGATATAATACTCTAAGATTGTTTAGAATTATTTTATTATGTTAATCTGAGCTTTTTCATCTTCTTAACAGTTTAAATTAATTCTTTTTATCTTATCTCTAGAAATTTCTTAATTACAATAAGTAAAATAACATTTTAACATTTAGACATTTACTAAATTATATTATTTTACTATCTCTATTCCAGAGCTTGTTCCTAATCTTTCTGCTCCTAAATCAACATATTTTTGAGCAGTCTCTTTATCTCTAACTCCACCACTTGCTTTAACCTTAGCATTATTACCTACAACAGATTTCATCAATTTTATATCTTCATATGTTGCTCCACCTGTTCCGAAACCAGTTGAAGTCTTCACAAAATCTGCTTTAGCTGCTAATGATAATTCACATGCTTTAACTTTCTCTTCATCAGTTAAATAGCAAGTTTCGATAATTACTTTTAATACATTATCTCCTATAGCCTCTTTGATTTGACGGATTTCATTTTCAACAAATTTAAATTCTCCATCTTTTAATTTAGCAATGTTGATAACCATATCAATTTCACTTGCACCATTTTCTACAGCTTCTTTTGCTTCGAATACTTTTGCTGCAGTAGTCATTGCACCTAATGGGAATCCTACAACGGCCGCAACCTTCACATCTGTTCCTTGTAAAAGATGTTTCGCATCTGCGACATAACATCCATTAACACAAACACTATAAAATTCATGCTCTATTGCTTCCTCACAAAGTTTTTGCACATCAGTACTACTTGCTGTCGCTTTCAAAATTGTATGATCGATATATTTATTTAATCCCATTTTTACCTCTATTCTATAACTTCTAATATATTTTTTATATTTTCTATTTTTTTATTTCCAATAACATAGGCATCTAATACCATATCTTTACTAGATTGAACATTTTTTTCATCGTTAAAGTAGATTTCAGCAATAACATCACCTTCTTCTACCTTATCTCCAACTTTTTTCTTAAGTTTAATTCCTACAGCATGATCAACTTCATCTTCTTTTGTTGCACGACCTGCTCCAATAATCATCGCAGCTTTTCCAATTTCTTCTGCCTTGATTTTCGTCACATAACCTTCTTCTCCCGAAAATACTTCTAGTACCGCTTTTGGTGTTGGTAGTAATTCATAATTATTAACTACTTCTCCGTCTCCACCACTTAATTCAATAAACTGTCTTAATAACTCTAGAGCGCGTCCATTAGCAATTACTTCATCTATTTTTTTTGCTGCTTCTTCAAATGTCTTAACTTCACCTTTGTGTTTTAATGCTAGATAGACAATTTCATAAACAACTTCTTTTAGGTCACTAGACCAGTTGCCTTTTAAAGCCTCTATTCCTTCGATAATTTCATTAGCATTCCCAATATTATATCCTAACGGTTCTTCCATATTAGTTAGAACAGCTATAGTTTTTCTGCCTACACTATTTCCGATTTCAACCATTCTACGAGATAACTCTCTAGCATCTTCTATAGTTTTCATAAAAGCACCGTCACCGACTTTAACATCTAAAATAATTAAATCAGATTGAATCGCCAGTTTCTTACTCATGATACTGCTTGCTATTAGCGGAATACTGTCTACTGTAGCTGTGACATCACGTAATGCATAGATTTTTTTATCTAATGGTACAATGTTATCACTATAACCCATTAATCCTACTCCAGTTTTACTAGCTACTTCTACTAGCTCTTCTTTAGTTGTACTAAATTTAAAATTCCTAATAGCTTCGAATTTATCAATCGTTCCTCCAGTATGACCTAAACCTTTACCAGATAACTTTGTTGCAGCCATGCCTACAGCTGATAAGATTGGTCCTAAAACTACCGTAACCTTATCTCCTACACCACCTGTAGAATGTTTATCAACAAGATAGTGATTTAAATCATCAAAATAAATAGTATCCCCAGAATCTCTCATAGTTAATGTGAAATTAGTAAGTTCGTCTTTTGTCATATTATTAAAATAAACAGACATTAAAAATGAACTCATCTGATAATCTGGTACTATCCCTTTAAGATAACCTTCCAATAAAAATTCAATTTCATCTTTTGTAAGTTCTTTATTCTTTTTCTTCTTATCTATAATATCAACAACTCTCATTGTTTCTTCTCCTTAAATTTACTAATTTAAAAGATAGAAATTAAATTCTATCTAAAAGTCTTTACAATAAAAATTAGTCATTCTGTATTTTTCATTTTCTATATAAATATTATTAGATACTTCTAATATCTGCAAACCCTTCTTATCTTTTAATATTTTATATATCTCTTCTTGACTCTTTTTGCTATATACTATTTTATCACGAATCATGTACATTTTGTAGCCTAATAATATTAATGTATAATTTTTATATTTAAAAAGTATTAAAAACAACACGTAATATATAATCAATAATATTATTATTTTAAATATAAAATGAATTTTATCATTAATAATTAAAAAGGTGACTATTATCATAAGGACTAAATAGTACTGATCAATACCACGCTGTCTAGAAATCTCCTTTTTTCCACAAACAAATATATTTGTAGGTTTGCTAGTATTATGGAGTAGCAATGTAAATATAGATATTATTATAAGAATAGTAGTTAAAATTATATCTACAACATCCTCTCTTACAAATGTGTATATAAATAACACAAAATAAAGAGGCATAAATGAATAAATACAATAACTAATATAGTTAAATGGCTTTTTCATATTACACCTCCTATTTATTATCTTTTACTTTTTGGTTTTGACAATATCTCTGAAAAAATTATATCATTAAGAATTCTTTCTTTATCAAAAGTTAAAGAATTTGAAACTATTTCTTTTTCTCTATCAACTATAACTCTAGGCTTTCTTTCTAAAGGTTCTTCATTAAATCTAGGATTATTGCTACTTACCTTGTTAGTAGAAAGTTTCACCTTTTTTTTCTTTTTAGGGATTTCTTCATTTTTTACTTTAGCTTGTTTAAGCTTATCAAAAACTAATGAGAGAATAAACATTATCAAAATGAATACTAATGAATTCATTATCGTCCCCTCCTAGTATTTCTATTAAGATACTCGTTAGCTAATATCCCACGAACAAGATTCTCTTTAGAAAATTCTAGTTTTTTTGTATCCTCTTGTTTAATTGATGTTTGCTGAAAGTTTCTTTGTATATCAAATCTATTTTTTCCTCTATTATAATTTTCATTATAATACTGTTGGTATTTATTTATAGTAGAACTATCAACCTGTTGTTCATATATATCTTCTTTATAAACCTGTTGATTCTCTAATGTTTTCTCTTTGATTTCAGAATCATTTAAGCCATTTTTTGCTGCCTCTTTGATTCTTTTCATTTCTTCAACAGCCTTTAACGCCTGCTCTCGAGCATTGTCTAATTCCATCTGTTTTGAATTATCTAAATTTTTTCTGTATCGTTTACTATCAGAAGCAAAAACAATTACGAAAATAGCAAAAATTATGATAAATATTATCGGTGCTGCGAAAATTAAAAATGACATTTCACATCCTCCTTTTTATCTAATTATTTACCTGCTCCTGTTTCAGGTTGTGACATACGTTTAATCGAATCTCTCATACCTGTATCAGCTTCGATATTTTTATAATTCATATAATCCATAATACCTAAATTACCTTCTTGGAAAGCTTTCGCCATAGCAAGTGGTAACTCAGCTTCAGCTTCTACAACTTTAGCACGCATTTCTTGAATTCTAGCTTTCATCTCTTGCTCAGCTGCAACCGCCATTGCACGACGTTGTTCAGCTTTAGCTTGTGCTATATTCTTATCAGCAATTGCTTGTTCAGTTTGTAAGTTCGCACCGATATTTTGACCGATGTCCACATCTAGAATATCGATTGATAAGATTTCAAATGCAGTCCCAGCATCTAATCCTTTATCTAATATTGTTTTAGAAATTCTATCTGGATTTTCTAAAACTACTGTATGTGATTCAGAAGAACCAATTGTAGAAACGATACCTTCACCTACACGGGCAATAACAGTTTCTTCTCCAGCTCCCCCTACAAGTCGCTCAATATTTGCACGAACTGTAATTCTTGCTTTCGCTTTAACCTCAATACCATTAATCGCAACACCTGCAATATATGGTGTTTCAATAACTTTCGGGTTAACACTCATTTGAACTGCTTGAAGAACATCACGTCCTGCTAAATCGATAGCTGCACAACGTTCAAATGTTAAACTTACTATATTAGCTCTGTGAGCTGCGATAAGAGCATTAATTACTCTATCTACATTTCCTCCTGCTAAATAGTGACTTTCTAGTTGATTAATAGTAACTGCTAATCCTGCTTTGTGCGCCTTAATCATTGGATTAATTACTCTACTCGGAATAACACGTCTCAATCTCATACCAACAAGCGTGAAAATACTCACCTTTACACCTGCTGCAATCGCACTAATCCAAAGACCAAGTGGAAAGAAAGTAAAGAAGATTGATAGCACAATCAGCACTACTACTACAATTATACCTGTAAATACTAACTCTGGCATAATACTACCTCCTTATTTTATTTATATTTTCTTAACTACAATACGCATTCCTTCAACACGTATAACTTCTATTTTATTACCTTTTTCTATAAAATCCCCATCAGTAACTACATCTAACTTCTCATTTTCAAGTATAGCTACACCTGCAGGACGTAAATCCGTATATGCTATTAATTTTTTACCTAATAATTCCAATCTACTTTCACTAGCTACATAGCCGTCTTTTGTAGAGATAGAATCATTCAAGACAAGTCTATCTAAAAACATAAGTTTTTTATGAAAAACATTTCGATTTACATAATATAAAATCACTGCAAGGATTAAAGAAATTACCAATATAAAAGCAATATAATATGTTGATTTATTCACATAAATTATTGCATACACTAAGGTAATGACTCCAACAGTTCCTATTATTCCACCAGGAATAAACATTTCAAGCCCAATTAGAGCTATTCCTCCAATAAAGATTAGAAGAATAAAAATACTTAATCCTGTCGAATAAGAATGAAAGGCAATATATGTCGCTAAACTAAGCAAAGACAGTACTCCAAAAAAATTGAATTTTTTCGAAAACAACTGCTGACAAAAAGCTAGTGACATCGTAATTAAAAGAACCCAATCGAGAGACATCATTAAATTCATATAAAATCACCTCATTTTTGCATATTCTTTTTCTAGATATTCTAACAATTCTTCTCTTGTAAAGATATTCCCATGTCCAGGAACAGCATGTTCAAAATCAAGTTCTGTTATCTTATCTATATAATCGCGAAGTTTCTCTTTATTGTATGCCATAGGTTTCGTATAGTAATTTTTAGCATGACTATCACCTAAAAATAGCACTTTTTCTTCTGGAATATAAATTAAAAATGCATCGTTAGAATGAGAATTATCATTATATAAACAATTTAATTTAATCTTCCCTAGATTTAAATTGAAATCCGCCATCTTTGGCATATCTGGAATTCTAATTTTTATTTCATGATTTTCATAAACTCTTCTTATAACATCCGCACTATATTTTATTTCAGTTCCATCTTTTACTCTTTGATATAAACTTTCCTTATCCCATTCTAACTGAGATAATTCAATTAAAGAATCTCTAGCTCTATCAGTCGCTATTACTGGAATATCCAAATAAGCAGCCCCAAAACTATGATCCCAGTGATGATGGGTTAATATCACATAACTTGGCATAGGAAGATCATTCTCTTTTAACTCATTCAAAAAATTTTCCACTTGAGCAGGTCCATTTCCTGAATCTAACATTACAGAAAAATATTCTCCTTTTACATAACCAAGAGTTGGTTCTAAATACATATATCGTTGTTTTGTATAATAAAATCTATCTGAAAATTTAATTAGCATCCTTATTTCTTCCTTTTGATTATAGTTACATTATAGCATACATCTTTTAAATTTGAAATATAACGAACTATAATAGAAGTATAAAATGTATATTTATCAGTATATCAAAGTATATTAGATGTATTTCAAAATATAACAGAAGTATTCAAGAAAATAATAGAATTTGACAGGTATTTAGATACTTTACCCCTAAATTTCCCCACAAAAAAGGCGCTGTAATAATGATAAAATAAAAATATGCAGTTTATTCTAAATAAAAATATACAAAATAATATAAAAATTCTCCTATATAATTTATACTTCATAATAAAAAAACTAGAAAATCTAATCAACTTAATTTTATATATATAAAAAGAGCCAAGAAAACTTGACTCTTTGTGGATTTTAACGATTATTAATTGGCTGGTCGGTGTATCCAGCATCTCAGGTACCTTTTCAGGTGCGGCAGGAACCCTTTCTGCCCTCAATTAATATCATTTACTATCTACATTTTACTATCTATCTATTTTTTTGTCAACTTTTTTTAGTCGTCCGCTAAATAAACGTGATTGCAATTTATAATCAGTTATCATGTACATACTAGGAATGTAATAGAATTCTTCTGAACTATGTATTTTTAATGCCACTAAAATATTTTCATCAAATACCTTAACATATTCTAAGCACTTCGATTTTTCATTAGGATTAATTCCTACATAATCAGGCTCTTCTAAAATATCTTCTATCTTGTCAAAATACTTTAAAGCGTCAATATGATTCCTTTTAAGTAAATGTTTCTCTAAATTATTTTTTGAATACTTTATAACATTAACATCACTTTGAATTCCTAATAATTCCTTTATCTGTTTTTTTACTTTCATCGTTAAATTCTCCACGTTCTTATTATATCTCTTTACTACAGTGATTCCTTCAATTTGTTTAGTCGTTCATTCATTATCAAACAAACTTACTTGATTAGGATTCTCTTTTGTTTTTCCGAAGATTTACCAAATAATTTTCTCTTGAAAAATTCTAACTGTTCTTTAAGAAGGCAATTTTCATGTTCTAACAGTTCAACAGTTTTGCTAAATTTTATTTTATCTTCTTCGTGTCTATTTAAAAGTTTTTCAAATTTACTTAATACTTCTTCAAGTATTACTGTTTTATTAGAAATCATATAAAATATCTCCTCTTTTGTTCGACTCTATTATACTATAAAAAGATAGTATTTTCAGTAAAAATTTCAACGGTTAATATCTTTTATTTTGGGATAAATGGGAAATGAAAATGATAAAATAAGAATGTACAGTTTTAACATTTTATTTTCTCCATTTCTACTTTATATTTGTATTATAAAGGAATTTATGCTTGGAAGATAGATACCTCGTTATTGGACGCTTACTGTTATTTAACACTTACCTTACAAACAGTCTCATTAGAACTTTCTCAACATATTTCTACATTTCCAAAATTTATCATATAACCAAAAAATTCTAGGTAATATTAAAATACTACCTAGAATTTTTTTTTATTTTTTAAAGTATACTTACTTCAGTTTTCTATTTGTCTTTACGACGTTTAGTTGCTGCTAGTAATCCTCCAAACAGTGCTAATCCTAATCCAGCTAGACCTGTGTTAGTTTCAGTTGTTCCTGTGTTAGCTAAACGTTTTGTTGAGACTTTTTGAACAATTTCTTCTACTTGAGGTATTTTTAGTTCAGTTGATTTTACTGGTTTAATTGGATTTGTTGGTTTTATATTTTGACGATATACGTGGACTGTATTTCCTTTTTCGTCTTTCTTCGTTTCTTTGTAAATGTATTCTGGAATATCTTTCTTATCCTTCGTTCCTTTATCTGAAGGGTTAATTTCTTTTCCTTCTTCATTCACATAACTTGTTACGACTTGACGGTATACATGCG
>NZ_CAUPZX010000031.1:0-20778 GCF_963515875.1 uncultured Gemella sp.
TTTTCCAAGTTGTTTCCTCCATCTCTATATTTACATTTTATATCACATATAATACTACCACAAATTAAAAAATAAATAAAGTTCGAATAATTATTTTAATATTTAATTTATGAAAATATATTTATTTTATCACTAAATAATATAAAACTAATTCTATTTACATAATTTTATTAATATTAAATAATCTTTGTTTCGTTAATATTTTTTGTTTTTAGCTCTACATTAAAATGTTATTCTACAAAGTAAAATAATTTCGCAAATATAACATCTTAATTATTTTATCATTTTGTAGAATAACACTCTTTTTTTATAATTAATTGTACTTTAAATGAATAATCCTGTCATTTACAATTCATCGAAAAATGATAATTGAGCTTTTTCAGGTAGACCTTTTAATGTCCCCATCTCTCTCAAATACTCTACCACAGTTGATGATACACTTCCTCGTTTTGAAAAATCTTCGATTGACAGGAAAGGCTTCTCTTCCCTTGCCTGGACTATTTTATTCGCTACGTTATCACCTAAACCAGGAACAATAGAAAACGGTGGAATTAAAGTATTTCCTTCAATGATATAGTCATGACTTGCTGATTTTTCTAAATCAACTTTCGAGAATGTAAATCCTCTTTCCATCATCTCATTAGCAATTTCATAACTTACAAGAGCATCTTTATCTTTATTCGATAATTCATTTTTATCTGTAGTTTTTATTTCTTTAATTTTTGCTTTTAATGTTTCTGCTCCCTTAACAACCGTAATAATATCAAAATCACTCGCTCTTACTGAGTAATAAGCACAATAATATATAAGTGGTTGATGTACCTTAAACCACGCTATTCTAAGCGCCATAAGTACATAGGCACATGCGTGGGCTTTCGGGAACATATATTTAATTTTTTTACATGAATCAATGTACCAAGCTGGAACATTATTATCAATCATAGCTTTTTCGAAGTCTTCTGATAAACCTTTACCTTTCCTTACGCTTTCCATTATTTTGAAAGATAATCCTTCTTCAAGACCTGCATGAATTAGATATACCATAATATCATCACGACATCCAATTACATCCTTAAGTTCACAAGTACCATTTTTGATTAATTCTTGAGCATTCCCCAACCAAACATCTGTACCATGAGATAACCCTGATATTTGAACTAATTCTGAATATGTAGTCGGCTTCGTGTCATCTAGCATCTGAATAACAAAGTTCGTTCCAAATTCAGGAATACCAAATGTCCCACTAGCTGAATCCACTTGGTCTCTAGTCACTCCAAGAGCTTCAACTGTCGAGAAAATACCCATTACTTCTGGATCCGATACATCTATTGTTTTAGGATCAATACCAGATAAATCTTGAAGTTTTCTTATCATAGTTGGATCATCGTGTCCAAGTATATCAAATTTTAAGATGTTATCGTGAATAGAGTGGAAATCGAAGTGAGTTGTTCGCCATGGACTCGTTTCATCATCAGCTGGGAATTGATATGGAGTAAAATCGAAAATATCCATATCATTTGGCACGACTAGTATCCCTCCAGGGTGTTGTCCTGTTGTTCTCTTAGATCCTTCACATCCTGCTGCAATACGTTCTATATCTATACTTCTCTTCTCTATTTCATTTTTCTCATAATAATCTCTAGTGAACGAATAAGCTGTCTTTTCTGCAACTGTCGAAATTGTTCCTGCTCGATATACATAATCCTCACCAAAAATTTCTTTCGTAAAGTTATGTGCGGTAGCTTGATATTCTCCAGAGAAGTTTAAATCTATATCAGGTACTTTATCTCCATTAAATCCTAAGAATGTTTCGAAAGGAATATCTTGACCATCTTTAATCATCTTCATATCACAATGCGGACAATTCTTATTCGGGAGGTCAAACCCCGATGCGTATTCAGCATTTAAGAAGAATTCACTATGTTTACATTTTGGACAAACATAATGTGGCGCTAGTGGATTAACCTCTGTAATCTCCATCATCGTAGCAACTAATGATGAACCAACAGATCCCCTTGATCCTACAAGATATCCATCATCAAGTGATTTTTTAACAAGTTTATGAGAAATTAAATAGACTACTGAGAATCCATTACCAATAATAGAGGCTAGTTCTTTTTCTAATCTCTTCTCTACAATCTCTGGCAACTGTTCTCCATATATTTTATGAGCCATATCATAACTTAGATTACGAACTTCATCTGCTGCCCCTTCAATATTTGGTGTATATAACTTATCTTTTAACGGAACTACTAACTCAATCATATCGTTAATTTTATGAGTATTTTCTATAACTATTTCTTCTCTTAATTGTTCATCAAGATAAGAGAATTCTTTTAACATTTCTTCAGTTGTTAAAAATGTTGTCATAGGTTTTAAATCGCGAGCCCCAGGATTACTTTTCACCGTTAGTCTTAATATTTGGCGATAAACATGTTGATATTCATCTAAATAATAACAGTCCCCTGTTGCTACAACAATTTTTTCTTTTTTCTTAGCTAATTGAATTAATTTTTTCAGAATTTCTTCTAATTCCGATGTATTTGCTATTCTCTCATTCTTTATAAAACTCTCGTAGTGATTTTTAGGTTGAATTTCAATATAATCATAAAAATCAATTATGTCTTCTACCTTAGTTTCTTTTGAATTTAATAATTCTTCAAATACTTCGTTATCACTATTACCACTACCAATCAATAAATCTTGGCGGTATTGTTCTAATAAACTACGTGGAATAGTAGGTTTAGCAGCATTTAAGTACTTAGTGCAACTATACGAAACCAATCTAAATAAATCTTTAAGGCCTTTTGCATTCTTCACTAAAATTGAGCAAGGAAAAGTTCTTGAACGCTTATGTGCAAGCTCCAAATCAATCTTTTGATCAATCTCATTATGGTATTCAATGCCAAGTTCATAAAGTTGATCTAACATTTTCACAAAAATTTCTGCAGTAGCTTTTGTATCGTAAATAGCCCTGTGGTGTTGCACTAGACGAACTTTGTAAAGTTTTGCTAAATTACTAAGACCATGCCTTTTAGCATCTTTATTCTCAGCACGAGAAACGAATAATGTATCGATAGTTGCATTATTTTTGTTTTCTAATCCTAATCGTTCAAAACATGTATCTAAAAATCCAAGATCAAACTTTGCATTATGGGCTACCAATATGTCATCTTTATCTAACCAATTATAAAAATTAGTCATAACCTCTTTTTCTAAAGGAGCATTTCTAACATCATCATTTGTAATACTAGTAATTTTGGTAATTAATTCTGAAATAGGTCTTTGCGGATTAATATAACTTTCAAAACTATCTATCTCAGCTCCATTTTTCACCTTAACAGCCGCAATTTCTATTAGTCTGTCACGTTCAGCAGAAAGACCAGTAGTTTCAACGTCAAAAACAACATAAGTTGCATCTTTTAATTTAAGTTCTTTTGGATTTGTTGTAGCTGTAATACTATCATCCATAATAAAAGCATTTAATCCATATATTGGTTTGATTTCCTTGCCTTTTGAACTTAAGCAAATTTCTGGATACGCCTGAACTCCATAAGTATCAGTAAACGCAATTGCTTTGTGTCCCCAATCAATAGCCCTAGCTATATATTCTTTCGCAGAAGAAATACCTTCTAGCTGACTCATTTTTGTATGAGTATTTAACTCTATTCTTTTTTTACCACTATAATTATCTTTTTTCTCTTCTTTTTGTGCTACTTCAACAGATTTAGGTTCAATTATCGTATCTCTTAAATATGGATCATTACTCACAGTTCCATGGATTTTAAGCCATTGCCCTTTTTTAATCCCTTTTACTAAATCTATAAGCTCATTTTTACGTTTATTTTGAAATTTAGAATTTGGATTGTTACCAAATAGCCTTAAAATGATAGAATCACTATAATCTGTAAGTTTTAATCGATATTGACTTGAACCATTTCTGTGTACAATTTCTTCCGTGCCAAAAACTTGTGCCATTATCGTTACATCACCAGAATATCCTACAACATCCTTTATCTCTACGATATCTTCATCACGTATTTCTTGGCCATAGCGACTTACCCCGCCTCCGCCGAAGGCAGCAAATTTTTTCTCAGGTTCTTTTGGTTTTCTTTCCGCTTCTTTTTTCTCTATTTCTTCTAATTTTACTATTTCCTGAGAAATCTTTTCCTCTTGACTTTCTAATACCGCTTCAACATCTGTTTTAGAGAAATTAGGAACTATATCTTTAATCGTAATACCAAGATTCAAATAACTATTTATAATTTGTTCTTTTCTATCGTTAATAAAATTATTCCAAATAGATGGAGCCATTATCTTCATTGTTAATACACTATTATTAACAGCAATTTCACTAAACAAAATACTTTCTAGTAACACCTGAGATATTTCTGAGAAATTCTCTAGTATTATATATTTCCAAAATTCTTTAATTTGTTCATCAGTTACTTCATTGCTTACTTTTAAGCGATAATTAACGATATAATCTCCTAAAAAACTCTCTCTTATTTTTTGAATAAGTAATGTAAGTTCATCTACTGATGGTAAATTTTCTCCACTAAAATTAAACGTCCATATTTTGTTTTTATTATCTTTTTCTATATTATCTAATGAAAAATTTATAAATTCCGAATTGGCTAATTGTTCTTCTAATTCTAATGTTTTAACTAATAAAGAAAAATGTCTATTACTCATGCTTCCTCCTATTTTTATCCTTGTTTATCGCTCATAATAAGCTTTTTTATACATCAAAAACTTTTAATACTATATATCCACGTGAAAAATCCAGATAATACTTCAAAGTCAAAATTTCTAGTATTTAACTTTTAACCATTAGCTTGTCTTCATAACTTCACAAAAGATTTCTAATTTATTTTATTCTTAAAATGTAATATACTCAATTTAAATTATACTAAAAATACCAACCAAAAACAAATTGTTATTTTCTTACAACCATTTATTTTTAGTTGGTATTTATTATTTTAACTACGTAGCACTATTTATAAAATGCTTCAACTTTTGCTAATACATCAGCAACTTCTGTATCAACTTTTTCTAAAGTTTTTCTTTCTTTAACTTCTACGATTCCTTCTGCGGCTTTTTTACCTACAACAACTTGTAATGGAATACCAATTAAATCTGCATCGTTGAATTTAACACCTGCACGTTCTGCTCTGTCATCATAAAGTACTTCATAACCAGCAGCAGTTAAGCTAGCATATAATTCTTCACTAAGTTTTACTTGCTCTTCTTTCTTAACATCTACACATACTAAATGAACTTGATATGGAGCTACTTCTTTAGGCCAAATAATACCTTTATCATCACTATGTTGTTCAATAATAGCTGAAATTACACGAGTTACCCCAATTCCATAGCATCCCATGTAGAAGTGATTTGCACGTCCATTAGCATCTAGGTAAGTAATATCCATAGATTCTGAATACCCTTTACCAAGTTCAAAGACTTGTCCTACCTCGATACCTTTAGCGAATTTAACCGGTCCTGATAAATCCTCAGCTAAATCCCCTTCTTCAATCATACGAAGATCATAGTGAGCTTCTACTTCATAATCTCCTGGATTTACGTTAATATAGTGGAATCCTTCTTTATTTGCTCCACAGCTGTGATTATACATGTATTTAATAGCATTGTCACCAATTACTTTACAGTTTTTAATACCAAATGGACCCATGTAACCAACAACACTTCCCATTACTTCTACGATTTCCTCTTCAGTAGCCATTTCTACTTCAGAAGTTCCTGTAGCTTTCATAAACTTAATATCATTAAGTTGATCGTTACCACGCATAAGAACTAAATAAAATTCTCCATCTGCTTTTAAAGCTAATGCTTTCATAGCGCGGTTAACTTCAACTCCACAATATGCCGCGATATCGTCAATTGATTGTTGATTTGGAGTTTCTAATAAACTACGCTCTTTTTTCTCAAAACCAGTAGGTATAGTATAATTTTGTTCAACTACCGCCGCAGTTTCAATATTTGCTGCATAATCACTCTCTTCAGTATACACAATAGTATCTTCCCCAACCTCTGCTAAGGCTTGGAATTCGTGAGTGTAACTTCCTCCGATATTACCAGAATCAGCTTTTACTGCACGATACTTAAGCTCAAATCTATCAAAGATATTACTATATGCTTGATAATAGTCATTATATGTTTCTCTTAGTGATTCTGGTGAATCATGGAATGAATAACCATCTTTCATAATAAATTCTTTACAACGTAATAAACCTAAACGCGGACGAATTTCATCACGGAATTTAGTTTGAATTTGATATAAGTTCACTGGTAGTTGTTTATATGAAGTTACCATATTGCTTACTGTTTGACAGATAATTTCTTCTGCAGTTGGACTTAATGCATATCCTGCATTTTTTCTATCTGTAACACGAATTAATTCGTCCCCCATTTTATTCCAACGTCCAGATTTTTTCCAATATTCATCTGACTGTAAAATTGGCATTAATAGTTCTACAGCACCAATTTTTTCATGTTCTTCTCTTATAACTTTTTCGATTTTTTGAATTACTTTTGTTGCTAAGGGAAGATGAGTATAAACTCCTGCAGATACCTGCTTCACCATCCCCGCTTTAATAAGCAACTTATGACTTGTTGCTTCTGCAGAGGATGGTACTTCTCTTGTCGTTGGAATAAATGTTCTTGATTGTCTCATAACAATACCACCTCTCATTTTTAAAATTAATTATATTATACCACAATTAGAATAATTTTTCTCAAAAAAATTAATTTTTTTTAATAATATAGTGCTAAAGAATAAGAATTTTATAGAAATAGTTTTAACTTATAATCTACAAATAAGAAGCACCTTTAAATATACCTTTAATAATAATTTCATTCACTTCTATAAAATATTATCCTATACTTATAAAAAATAAATAATACTAATATTTTTAATTTTTTCTATAAAAATATTAAAATTGGACTTTATATCTTAATTAATATTACTTCTCAAATTTAGTTAAACATTCTCTCATTCACTACTTAATTTCGAATTTTGTTTTATTTAAGGTCAGATTAATTATCCTACTTCTTAATTAATCTGAAATATATATATTCTAAATTTATACTAAATTTCAACTATTTGTAATTTAAATTTCCTTTATAATATAGTATAATATATAAGATAATTATTTATGGAGGGATATATGTTCAATTATCCTAATAGAAAAAGTAATTTTATTCAAAAAACAAAATATTCTAATCGTGGAATGGAACTCGAGGATGATATAAACTTTGCGAATAAATATTACTTAAATAATGATATTGCAGTAATTCATAAAAAACCTATCCCCATTCAAATAGTGGAAGTAAATTATCCTAACAGAGCAAGTGCTATGATTACGAAGGCATTTTATAAAACTCCTTCTACTACAGACTATAACGGATTGTGGAATGGTAAATATATTGATTTTGAAGCTAAAGAGACTAACTCTACTACATCATTTTCACTTAATAATATTCATGAACACCAAATTGAACACATGAAAAAAATTTTAAATCATGGAGGAATAACTTTTATTATCGTTAGATTTAAAAAAATTGATAAAACGTATATTCTTCCATTTAAACAATTTGTATTTTTTCATGAACGTGCAAAAAATGGTGGTAGAAAATCAATAAAACTTTGTGAATTTGAAGAATCTGCATTCGAGTTATCATTCAACTATAAGATCAGATTAGATTACTTAACTATTATAAAAAATAATGAAAGTGAGTTTTAACGTCAGATGAAAACTTTATTTAAATATATTAGTTCAATCTTTTTTTCAATCTGCTTAGTATTATTCTTTATTGTATTAATGCTATTTGCTCGTGAATTAAAAGATGTTCCTGATATTACTCAGGCTAATTTACAAGATCCGCTATCGTCGGAAATTTATGATAAAAATCTTAATTTAATAGCAACAGTTGGAGCAGAAAAACGTGAATACGTATCTATTAATGACATTCCAAAAAATATTACAGAAGCAGTTCTTACAACCGAAGACTCAAGATTCCAATCACATATTGGAATAGATCCTATTCGACTTATAAAAGCTGTTTTAGTAAATATTCGTTCAAATTCTGCTCAACAAGGTGCAAGTACAATTACTCAACAAGTAGTAAAAAATTCATTATTAACATCAGATAAATCTCTTCAACGTAAAATCCAAGAGGCATATCTATCTCTAAAATTAGAAAATAGATATACTAAAGATGATATAATGGAAATGTATATGAATAAAATATACTATTCAGATGGACAATATGGTGTTAAAACAGCAGCTAAGTACTTTTATAACAAGGAATTAGATCAGTTAACTCTACCTCAAGTTGCACTTTTAACTGGTATGCCACAACAACCAATCTTGTATAATCCTTATGATTATCCTAAGCAAGCAAAAGAACGTCGTGACACTGTATTATATGCACTTTTAAGTAATAATAAAATTACTGAAGATGAATACAACAACGCTGTAAATACTCCTATCACTGATGGAATCGTTGAAAAGACAAAAGAAGAAAGGGCTAATCAACACAGTTATAACCCTAAATTTGCTGCGTATATAGATCAAATAACAAAAGAATTAAAAGAAAATCAAAACTTTGAAAATATAAAAGATCCATTATCAATGGGATTAAAAATATATACAAACTTAAATCCTGAGCTACAGATTTATGTCCAAGATATGTTAGACAATCAATCAGCTCCAATGCGACGACACGCTTCTCAGGCAGCTATCTCTGTTTTAGACACTAAAACTGGCCTTATAGAAGCAATTGGCGGAGGAAAAAACTATAAAGCAGGTGGTTACAATTATGCTGTTGATGCTCGTGTTCAACCAGGATCATCTATTAAACCTCTTATAGACTATGCTCCCGGTATTGAATACTATGGTTGGGACTCTCAAACAACATTTTCTGACACACCTTATCAAATTGCTGGAACCAACTTTTATATCCAAAACTGGGATAGACTTTACCATGGAACAGTTCCTATGAGTAGAGCTTTAGCATGGTCATATAATATCCCAGCTGTTCGAGCATTTGAAACAGTTGGTTATGAAAGGGCGAAACACTTCGCTGAAAAAATCGGAATTCCTGTTTCTAAGGATGAACCTACTACAGCAATCGGTGGTAACGTCGATGGTGTTTCTACTTTACAGATGGCTGGTGCCTTTGCATCATTTGGTAATAAAGGTTATTACAATAAACCATCTACTATAGTTAAAGTCTTTAACGCTAATGGTAAAGAATTACCTAACATGAAAGAAGAACCTGTAAAAGCAATGTCAGAAGAAACAGCTTATCTTATGACTAATATTCTAAAAGGCGTCTTAACTAGCAATGGTACATCTCCGAATGGTAAAGTTGCAAACTTTGACATGGCAGGTAAATCTGGATCTAGTACATTCGACGATTCTGCGTTTTACAATCACGGAATAGATGTTGTAAACTCTACTAAAGATAGTTGGATGATTGGATACACGACTGATTATACAGTCTCTGTATGGCAAGGTGCTGATATGGTAGACTCTGCTGCTAAAGCACTATCTTCTGAACAAGCACAAACTACGCAAGTAATAATGGCTGATATAATGAAAAAAGTATCCGATAAAAAAATACCTGCTGCATTTGAAAAACCTGCAGGCATTGAAACAAAAAATGGTGTAGAATATTCAAAAGAAAGAAATACCGAAACAGATCACATGTATGCTGGTAGTGATAAAGATGCTGTATATCAAGCTGCTATCGCACAAAAACAAAGAGAAAATCGTTCACCTTTAACAACAGTATTTAATTCACTTACAAATTCTACACAATCTAATCGTACTCAAAATCAAGCAAACTCTCGTACAATTACCGGTAATAATAATCGAACGCCTAGTACTATTAATCAAAATACAAGAAGATAAAAAGAGAATCGCGTCACAATCGCGATTCTCTTTAATTTTCTAAAATATAATTCTTATATAACTCTTCACAAATATAAAAATCAATTTCATCATCTATATCAAAACTAAAAATCTTTTCCATTTCATAAACCTTAGTTTTTTTTGTATAAAAAGTCTTATCTCTCAAGTAATTATTTTTTGTAGACATCCACATCGAACCATTAGGGTAAATATAGCTAGGTTCATCTTGCCTTTTATAATCTCCTCCATGTCGTGAAGGTAGTAAATAACCATCATTTAAATTCATAAACAAACTCTTACTGTATTTCAGTTTACTAAAAGACACTATATGATCACAATCCTTAAACATCTTCATAACTTCTTCTATATGTTCAATCTTTCTAAGTGGCGAGGTTACTTGTAAATTCATAAATATAAAATCTTCTTTTATATTATTAAATAGACACTCCAGTGTTTCATATGTTGTTGAAGAATCTGATGCCACTTCTTTATTCCGTATTATATATTTACATTTTTTTCCATATTCTTCTCTACATAAGTCTAAATATACTTGAGAATCAGAAGAAATCCATATCTCATCAAATAGTCCACTTTTAATGGCTATGTCTATTGTATAAAAACATAAAGGTTTCCCACAAAATGACTTAATATTTTTATCTGTTAAGCCTTTTGAATTTTTTCTTATTAGAATTATCGCTATTTTTTTCAATTTCATACCACTTTCTTATTTCCTATTATTTCTTCTTTCACTTTCAATTATATCATCTTAATGTATTCAATACTATAGTTTCAATATATTAAAAATGTAATAGATTTAAAACCACACAATAATACCCCTTTTACTGGTTTATCCAATAAAAAGGGTACATATGAAGCTATCACTACTAAAATTTTAAGTTATTATCTTCCCGTGTTTTAGAAATTAAATCCCTCATAATTTTGTATTTTGTGATGTAGAATTTGTTGTTAAACTTTGCATGCTAGGTTTTACAAAAGTATAATATCCTGTAGTTATCGCTGATGCTCCTACTACTCCAATTAATGCTGTTTTTTGATTTTACCCATTCAGTTGCTCCACTATTACTATTTACTGCTAATCATAATATATTTTAAGTATATACCTAACTAATCTGAATTCAAAAAAATCTTTAGAGGGAAATTCACCTCTAAAGACTTTAAATTATTTTTTAGGTCTAGTTTCTGGTAGTATCAAAACAAAAATTATATAAATCATACTACCCAATAAATAAAATAGAATCGATGCATTATACCCCAGGTTATTCAATACTAAACTCCATGAAAAGTTAAATAATGTATATATTGCATATCCAAATGCCCAGAAAATTCCGAACATGATTGTCAATCTTTGGGAATTTATTTTAGGTAATTCGTACGGTAAGTTTAAATATACAGGATATTGTGAATACATAAAGAAACCTGATAAGCTAAACATAGCATATGATAATACCGAATTAGTTGAAACAAACATCAATCCTAATGCCATAAATCCTATCATAAAAATACCATGAGCTATTAAGAATGGTTTTCGTCTGAAATTTAAATTTCTCGTCACTAATAGACTAAATGCTGTTCCCAAAATTCCTCCAAGAGTTACAGTTAATATCATAAACTCAGGTTTGAATTGTGAATTATGTGCATGTTCTGCTACTACCCTTGGTAATGAAACTAATGGCATAACATATAAGAACAGGAAACCACCAAATCCTAAAGAAAATACATAAATAAATTTATCTTTAAATCCATCAGCATATGTGTACTTTTTCGTTTCTTCTTCGTGTAATATTTCTTTTGACTCTATTAACAATTTATAAACAAAATAGTTTGGGTGTTTCCATGTAATTGTTGGCTCAAAGTCATGAGAAAATATTAACCAACAAATAAATAATAATATACTAAATATACTGAATCCAATCATTGTATAACGCCAATCTGCTATGAATTGCTCTTTAAATATTAAAAATAAAATTGCAACCAACGCAGCGCCTACATTATAGGCTGCTGTTATTATAGCACTAGTAATTATTTTTTTATCACTTGGAATAAATTTAGCTACAAAAGAATTTATAAATACAATTATCATTGATCCACCAAATGCCATTATCATTCTTGAAATTGTATATAGCCAATAGTTATGTGTAAAAATTGCAAAGAATGAAAAACATAAGCAAAATAGCGCTAAAATCGCAGCTTTTTTTGGATGTAATTTAATTAATATAAATGCTGCTAATAAATTAGCTATAATTCTTGCTATTGTTATTGTATAGTTTACAACCTCTGAAATTATAGGCGAAACTTTCTGGCCATTAAAATAGTGATCCGTTATTTGCTTCGATAAGTTTGATCCTGCTACCCAGTTTGTAGCAAATACTACATATGCAGTAATAAGAATTGCAAACATTAAAATCCCCTGTTTTCTGCTAGGAGAATTTGATAATATTTCCATTATTGTACCTCTTTCTTTATTATAAATTACTACAACTTTTCACTGTTATAATACTGACTATCTTTAATACAATAATAGTGTAATATAAATCTCATGAAAATGCAAGGAAAATTTTATTTTTACAATAATTTTCATGAAAAAAGTTTTTTGTTTACATAAATAAAAAAGACTAATATCTAAGTATTAATCTTTCTTCTGAAATAAATTTTTTAACGATAGCATTGGTTTATTCCTTACTATCTTCTCATTCCCTAAAAACTCTCTCATCTCTTTTAAACATTTACCAGAATTTTTGACAATAAAGTTGAAACTCCCTGATTTTTTTGTATCAATGAAAAATCCACGTATATACTTGTCTCTGAAAAACATTTGAGCACGTACCTTATCTATTTCCGTCCATGGTATTTGAATATAATCTTCTAGATTTCTATGATTATAAAACTCGAATGCCTTATCACCTATCATAACATCACCATGTTTATTTCCTATAGATCCAGTTAAACAATTAGCTTTAGATGTATAGACTACTTTTGAATTCATCGACATTACCATAAGTTTTTCTCCTCTTATATTTAATTATAATATTTTTGAACTATATTTGACAATTTATCTTTAAAAAAAGGAAGTTGAGACTATTTCGACTCAACTTCCTAAACTTTATTACATTACACCTACTACGTGAGCAATAACTCCTAGAGCAAATAATCCAAAGATTATTACTACTGGGCTTACTTTACGTTTTAATAACCACATACAAACGAATGTTAATAATAACGCTGCAAATCCAGGAATAAGTTGATTTAAGTTATCTTGTAATGTTGTAACTTTTTCTGGTGTTAATGAGAATTTACCGCTTGTTGCTTTTGTAACAATATCTTGTAATACTTCACCAGTAATGTGTGTACCTTTTTCTGGGAAGTGAATAAATGCTTTTTCATCTAATTGTACTTTAGAAACAACTAATGGGAAACTGATGTTAGTCCAACGTTGAACCAAGATACCCATTACGAACATACCAAGGATTGAAGCTCCTTTTGTAATTGTTTGTAAAATACCACCTGAAAGGTCACTTGTAATTTCTGAACCTTTTTTATAACCAAATTCTTGTGTATACCATAAGAATCCAATACGGATTAAGTTCCATGCGATAAAGAAGAATAATGGTGCAATAATTGAACCACCAGTTGCTAACGAAGCTGCGATAGCTCCAAGGATAGGACGAACTGTAAACCAGAATACTGGATCCCCAATACCTGCTAATGGTCCCATCATACCAACTTTAACCCCTTGGATTGCTGCATCATCAATATCAGCTCCATTTGCTTTATCTTCTTCTAAAGCAAGTGTAACCCCTAGAATAGGTGCTGCAATATATGGGTGAGTATTAAAGAACTCTAAGTGACGTTTTAATGCTAAAGTAGCATCTTCTTTATTTGGATATAATTTTTTAAGCGCTGGGATTAAAGCAAATGCCCAACCACCATTTTGCATACGTTCATAGTTCCATGAACCTTGAAGGAACTGAGAACGTAACATAACGCTACGACGATCTTTTTTACTTAATGTAATTTTTTTCTCTAACATTTGTAGTTCCTCCTTATTAATAATCATTTAAGATATCGCCTAGTGGATCTCCAGATGAAGTATTTCCACCACCGCCACCTTTGTTTTTAGAAAGGTTTAGGTAAATAATAGCTAAACATAATCCAATGATACCAGTTGCGATTAATGTTAATTGGCTAATTGGTGCTAATGCAAATCCTAAGAAAAAGAACGGCCATACTTCTTTAGTTGCCATTAAGTTGATAACCATTGCGAAACCAACTGCAACTACCATTCCTCCACCGATTGCCATACCTTCTGTGAACCATTTTGGTAATGCTTCAAGGGCTTTTTGAACTACTGATGATGGAATGAACATTAATAACCCTGCTGGAATAGCAACACGTAATCCTTGAGCTGCAAGTGCTACGTAGTGCCAAAATTCAACTCCACGGAAGTTACCTTGTTCTGCCGCACGGTCAGCTTGGTGAACGATAACTACTGATAATGTACGAACTACCATAGTAAGTACAAGACCAACTGTAGCTAGTGTAACAGCTGTTGCAATCGCAATAATTCGTCCTTCAGCTGAGAAATCTCCAGCTTTAATGAAAATAATAGCAGATGCTACTGATGCTAAAGCTGCATCGGGAGCAACCGCTGCTCCAATATTAGCCCATCCAAGTGCTAATAATTGAAGAGCTCCACCTAAAATAATACCTTCTGATAAATGTCCTGTTGCTAAACCGATTAATGAACAAGCAATAATTGGTTGATGGAATTGGAATTGGTCTAAGATACTTTCCATACCAGCTAATAACGCAACAATAAGGACCAAAATAACTGTTAGAATACTAAATTCCATAGTGTCCTCCTAAATACTATTTAATTATAATTTTAAACCTTCACTTGATTTAGCTTCAATAAGCTTGAATAAATCTGATGGAGAATCGTTTGATACTTTACGAACATCAAATTTCACACCTAAATCACGAAGTTTTTTGTATACTTCTACATCTTCTTGATCTAATGATAATACGTTGTTAACTTGAACTTTACCAACTGAGTGAGCCATAGACCCGATGTTTAATTCTGGAATCTCTACTCCTTTTTCGATTACTGCAAGAGCATCTTGTGGTGTTTCAAATAATAATAATGCTTTTGTATCACCAAATCTTGGATCATTATAAACTTGAACAAGTTTATCTAACGGAATTACGTGTGCACGCACTCCTGGAGGAGCTGCTTGCTCGATAAGTTTCTTACGTAATTCATCTTTTGAAACTGAATCTGAAACTACAATAATTCTGTTTGGATGAGTTGCTTTTGTCCAGTTTGTTGCAACTTGTCCGTGTAATAGACGAGTATCAATACGGGCTAATACAAACTCGATTTTTCCATTTCCTAATACTGTACCTTCAGGAATCGCTCCTTGATGAGCTGTTTGTGTACTTTCAGCTACCGCTACTTTTGGTTGAAGTTCTTCAGGACGAACTTTAACCCCATCAATAGCTGTTGGTGTAATTGCTTTTGCAATCTCGTGAGCTGTTGTCATTGTAAATCTACTAGCATATGCTTCAATTAGCATAGGTAAGTTTAATCCCGCTACAATAGCTCTTTTCTCTGGTGCTTCTTCAAATAACTTATTCGCTTGATTAAATGGACTTCCACCCCAAAGATCGACAAGGAAAAGAATTTCTTCAGAATCTACTTTAGCAATAGCTTCTTGAAGTTTTCTTTGCAAGTCTTCTGGTCCTTCACTTGGCATAAATACAACTGCTTCTACTTTTTCTTGTTCACCAAAAATCATAGAACCTGATTGTTTAATTCCAGCTGCGAATTCACCGTGACTCGCGATGATAATTCCTACCATCTTAGTACCTCCTTTTGTTTATTACTTAATATATTATGACGTGTATACCTTTGCATACACATAGATTATATCATTTATTATTTTTTTTGTAAATGTTTTAATTTTCTACCTTCCAAACATTGTAATCGATTTCCAACGTTAGTTATTTCTTTATGATTATTTATTTTTTTATTTATCTTTGACAAATACTTATATTAAACATTTTAAAACAATATATATTTTCATTTACATTGTTCACTATAATTAAATTACAACATAAAAATATTATTATGAAAATATTATTTTCATATTTACATTTTATGTGTAAGAGTGATCTTAAATATAAAAACTAGAATTTCAAAATTAAATAAATAGAATCACAAATTAATATGTGATTCTATTTAAAAAAAGTATATATTTATGTTTAAAAATTACTAATATTTATTAAATATCTTTTTCAGGAAATAGCATTCTTAATACATTTAAGGATAATCGCCTAGATTCTCCTGCATGAGGATATATGTGCATCATCATCATAGGATTAAAATTAGCTTCAATTACTCCATAATTATCCTTACTACACTCATCTTTTATATTAGGTATTATCAAGTCAACTCCACAAACTTTTGCCATCATTGCTTCTGCTATTTCTACTGCCAGCTTTTTGTAACTCTCATGAACTTCATTAGTCATATCTATAGAATCTCCACCTGTACTAATATTTGAATTTTCTCTTAAATATGCCACTTCACTCTCAGCTAATATCGATTCAAAATTTAATCCTTGTTCTGATAACTGTAATTGTTCAATTTCACCAAGCTCAATTTTTTTCAATGGTGTTTTCTTAGCATCACCTCTTAAGGGATTAGAATTTTTTATTTCAACTAATTCTCTAATTGTATGTTTTCCATCCCCTATTACATTTGCTGGTACTCTTAATAATACTGCTTCTGTTTTTCCTTCTATAACAAAAAATCTATACTCTGTTCCCTCAATAAATTCCTCTATTAATATGTCTTTGTCTTCTTTTAATGCAAATTCTATAGCTTTTGTATAATTCTCAAATGAACTTGTTCCGTTTTTAAAAATTGTAATTCCTAATCCAAAATTTGTGCTTTTCGGTTTAATAACAATTGGTTTATTTTTTATGTAATTAAATTTTTGTAGTGCTTCTTCTATACTAGAAACTTCATATCCTTTAGGAACTCTGAAACCTTTTTCTTCTAAGACTTTTTTAGTTACTACTTTATTTTCCATGATTAACGGAGAAATATAACTATCTTTACTTGTCATATTACCATTTTTTACATATTCTACATGTTCTTTATTTTCTAAACGAATAAATTGATCATTTTCATCTATGATACTAACTTTTAGACCACTTTTTATTGCATCTTCTATTACAGCTTGTGTCGAAAGTTCCATATTTGAATATGCACTAAGTGAATAATATTCTCTTAAAGCATCTTCTTTATATTGTTTAGCAAGGTTCAATCCGACATTTAAAATACTATTTTCTTTTTCATATTCTCTTAATAACCTAGCCCCAATAGTTAATTCAGGATTTAGAAGTTCATCTATCTTCTCATTAATTAAATCAATATCACTTTCATATAATTCTAATTCAGTAACTAGCTCTTTCATTTTGTTTAATAACCATAAACCTTCTTCTTCATAAGCTACTTTTTCAAATGGATGTGATAACGATATTTTTTCACTATATTCATAACCTAGAGACTCCGAAGTACATTTATCTACTTCCTCTAACCAAACTAATGTTTTTATAAATAAATGGACAAACCTAATATCTTTTTCTAGAATACCGAATGGTGCAAATGGATTTAAATCAAACAGCCTAAATTCAATATATTTTATTCCTTGATGTGGGAATTTTAATATTGTGTTTGCTCCTCTAAAACGTACACTTGAATAAAATTCTTTTTCTGCTATTAGCTTACCATTTTGTACATATCCAGTAATATCTTCAATGTATTTTTCTAACGAACCATATGATACTTTTATATCTTCTTCATTTACATAACCAAATCTACTAGTTCTTAAACTTCGTACAAAATCAGATGGTTTCACACCATTTATAAAATACTTATCTTCTGCCAGTGGAGAAGCTCCGTATAGATATATCAATAGCCATTGATATCTAATAAATTGTCTAGCCAGTTTTAAATATACTTCATTTTTTGTACTAACCAGATCTTTTTTCGTAATCATAGAAATTTTTTCCATAAAATTATCATCAAGTTGGAAATTATAATGAATTCCCGATACCATTTGTTTATATTTACCGTATTTTTTTACTAGATACTCCCTATACTCAACATCTGATTTTTTCTCAAATTGCGCTACCCTAATTTCTCCCTCATTAGGCAATAAGGCAGGAATACTAAGCGGCCATATATACTCGTCTTCAGGAATATTTTTTAAGAATACTTCATGAATTGCATTTAAAACTCTTAATACATCTTTTTCACTTTTTTCTGGGGTCGTTATTAATTCAACCTGCGATTCTGCAAAATCTGTCTGAATATAAGGTTGCTCATGTCTAACACCAAATACTTTAGGATGATCCGTTTTTGATATTTGACCATTTGGTAATACACGTTGTCCCTCTTTCTCCAAGCCTATTACCACATTTGAAAATAGTTCTTCTAAATTATTGTTTTTAATTATATCTCTCATTATCATATTTTATCACTCTCTACATACAATTTTGTCACTTTCTATCTTATCATAAAAGCATAATTAATAATAGAATTTTAGCTCAAATACAACCATATTTTAACAAGCTCTTACAATATTTTATTACTTATGATATAATCAAATTAAACTTAAGAAAGGAGTACGAAATTCGATTATAAATCGTATTTCTAATATTAAAATGATTAAATTAATTGCTAGTGATATGGATGGGACATTATTAAATAATAATCATAATATTCCAAAAGAGAATGTAGAACTTATAAAATTTGCGAAAAAACATGGTATTGAATTTGTAGTTGCAACAGGAAGAGCCTACTATGAAGCACTTCCTGCATTAAAAGCAGAAAATATTAGTTGTGATGTAATAAGCTTTAATGGGGGTATAATATACGATAAAAATGGAAAGATTATTAATATTACTCCGATGGAATTAAAAGATTTATATTATACTATAGAAATCTTAAAATCATTAGATATAAGTTATCAACTATATACTAAAAATACTATCTATACTAATAGTATAGAGACAGATATAAATGCATATATTGACCTTATTAAAGCCAATGGGGAAGAGCCAAATGAACAACATTTGAGAGAAGAAGCAAAAAATAAATTAAAACTTGGTTATATAACTGAGGTTGATAATATAGAACTTTATATGAGCCAAAAAGATAATCCAGCTATAAAAGTAATAGGTTTATCAAATGACAAATCAAAACTTAAAAATGCTACTGAACTTTTAGCTGGTAATACAAACATAAGCGTTACCTCGTCAGGTGCAAATAACATTGAAATAATGGATAAAAAGGCTACAAAAGGAGAAGCACTAAAAATTGTAGCTGAAATTAATAATATTAGTCTAGAAAATACAGTCGCTATTGGAGATAATCTTAATGATCAATCAATGTTGGAAATTGTAAAATATAGTATAGCAATGAAAAATGGTAACAAATTGCTTAAGGATAATGCTAAATACATTACAGATAAAACAAACACTGAAGGTGGTGTAGCTGATAGCGTAATGAAACTTCTTAAAGAACATAATGAATTTTACGAAGACATAAACCAAACTTTAGTTGAAGCTGCCATTGAAGCTACCAAATATGCTTATGTACCATATTCAAACTTTAAGGTTGGTGCTGCAATATTAGCCGATAATGGAAAAATCTATACAGGTTGTAATATTGAGAATGCCAGTTATTCTCCAACAAACTGCGCTGAAAGAACAGCTATTTTCAAAGCAGTAAGTGAAGGTGTAACAAAATTCAAAAAAATAGCTGTAGTTGGTGGTCCTAATGGAAATCTAGAAAATTATTGTCCTCCCTGTGGTGTTTGCCGTCAGGTAATATCAGAGTTTGCCGATAAAGATTTTGAATTAATCTTAGGAACATCTTCTCGTACCTATGCTGTATATAACTTCTTCGAAGAAGTATTGCCACTTAGTTTTACTGCAAAAGAATTAAATAAATAATATTAAAGTCGTTATGAAAAGTTTCCATAACGACTTTAATTTGTATACTATAAATAAAAAAAGTCGTAACATAAGTTACGACCAGGTTAAGATGACCCGTACGGGATTCGAACCCGTGTTACCGCCGTGAAAGGGCGGTGTCTTAACCACTTGACCAACGGGCCAAAAAATATAAAGGCTAAATTAATAGCCTTATATTTAATTAATGAGCCATGAAGGACTCGAACCTTCGACCCTTTGATTAAAAGTCAAATGCTCTACCAACTGAGCTAATGGCTCATGGCTGGGATACCTGGATTCGAACCAGGGGAATGACGGAGTCAAAGTCCGTTGCCTTACCGCTTGGCTATATCCCAATATTAAGAATGGTGGGAAGAAGTGGATTCGAACCACTGAACCCGAAGGAGCGGATTTACAGTCCGCCGCGTTTAGCCTCTTCGCTATCTTCCCGGCTTATTTAAAATGGTGGAGGTTAACGGGATCGAACCGCTGACCCCTTGCTTGTAAGGCAAGTGCTCTCCCAGCTGAGCTAAACCTCCGTTCAAATGGTGACCCGTACGGGATTCGAACCCGTGTTACCGCCGTGAAAGGGCGGTGTCTTAACCACTTGACCAACGGGCCAAAAAAATGGCTCCACAGGCAGGACTCGAACCTGCGACCCTCTGATTAACAGTCAGATGCTACTACCAACTGAGCTACTGTGGAATAATAAGTCTAAAGCTAATGCTAAAGACCTCAAAAGCCTGGCAACGTTCTAGTCTCACAGGGCGTAAGCCCAACTACATTCGAC
>NZ_CAUPZX010000032.1:0-20620 GCF_963515875.1 uncultured Gemella sp.
ATTTGTACATTTTTATTTTGTCAAAACTGTACATTCTTATTTTATCATTCTCAAAAAAATAAATAAACCCGTTTAACGGGTAGCGAGCGTCAAAATACAATAGGGCTTGAACGAATGTGAAAGCCAGCGCCTTGAGGTGCGTGTTAGTAACAAAGGGTTATACCCGAAGAGAAAACCACCCCTTTTCAGGGGTGGTCATTATTTTGAAAATATAAAAAAATGAGCATTTAAATAATGCTCATCTTTACTTCTAATACTTTTTCCACTTCAGGAATTTTTTCTTTAATCTTTTTTTCAATGGCATATTTTAGGGTAATGTGTGAAAGTTCACAGTGTGCACATTCTCCTAAAAATCTAACCTTAAGTATACCGTCTTTATAGTTTATAAATTCTATATTGCCTCCATCTTCAATAAGTTTGGGGCGTATTTTTTCTAATTCAAATTTTATTTTATCTACAGTCTCATAATGCTCTTTATTCAACATACCAACACCTCTCTATACAGTATTATACTGTTCTGAACTAAAAAAGTCAATAAAGCTATTATTTGTAACAAGATTATTTAAAGTTTTAAATAGGCTTATATTTGTCAACGATCTCAGGTTTACATATTAGTATTAAAATAAAATATAGTTTTATTAAAATAAGAGATAATGAATATATATAATATAAATATTAAAAATAAATATTATATAATTAATATTTAATAAGTACACTCAGTTGAACGTTTTAAAAATTTATTATTTAAACGTCTACAAATGTAACAGTTAAAATATAATTAGATGGCTATTTAAAAGGTAGGATATTGCGAATATGATACTAAGTTATACTTCTTGATAGTATAAAGTTTTGTATATTTAACTAAATTTAAATTATTCATAAAATTTTCACAAATAATTTTATAAAAAGCAAGCAAGTTACTATTAATTTGTTTTAAAAAAAGTTATAATAGTAATTAGAAAATAAAAATAAAGAGGGAAACATTTTATGGCTAATACAGATAACCAATTAATCTTAATAACAGATGTAGCAGTTGGTAAGTTCCAAGAAATGTTATTTGATGCTGATAAGCGTGATAGTTATTTAAAAATTTCTATTGCTTTAGAAGGTACTCAAATGCACTATGCTATTGATATTAAGGATGAATTAGAAGCTGGAGATAAAGTGCTTAGCTTCGGAGAATTAAAAGTTCTTGTTAATGAAGAAGATGAACTTTTATTAAAAGGTCTTGAGATAGACTATGTTCAAGATGAATTTGGAAGCGAGTTTACACTACATAATCCAAATATGATTGAAATTTATGATGATGAAGACGGTGGCTGCTGTGGAAATGGCTGTTGCTGCGGATAAAATTATATAATAACAGAAAAAGGAGAATTTTAAGCTATGAAAAACGTAGTTATTTTAGGTGCTGGATATGCAGGACTAACAACATTAAAAGGATTAAAAAAAGCTGCTAAAGCTGGAGAGGTAAAAGTTACATTAGTGAATAAAAACTCTTACCACTACGATACTGTAAACTTACACGAGGTTTCAGCAGGTAATATTTCAGCAGAAGACATTTGTATCGATATTAAAGATGTAGTATCTCCAGGTGTTGAATTTATTCAAGATGAAGTAATTAAAATTGATACTGAGAAAAAATTAGTATTAACTAAAAAACATGAACTTGACTATGATGTTTTAGTAGTAGGGTTAGGATTCCAACCAGAAACATTTGGAATTGAAGGAATGGCTGAGAATGCTATGCCAATCGCTGATGTTAATGCTGCAGAAAAAATTGCTGCTACATTAGAAAATAACTTCAGAAAATACGCTACTAGCGAAGAAAAAGATGTTAAGGACATCTCAGTAATCGTTGGTGGAGCTGGATTAGCAGGAATGGAGTTCTTAGGTGAGTTAGTGCACCGTAAAAAAGAATTATGTTCTAAATACGGAATTGATGAAAAATTAGTAAAAATTTATGGATTAGATGCTTGTCCAACTTTATTACCAATGTTTACTAAAGAATACAGTGACTATGCTAAAAAATACTTAGAAGATAACGGAATTGAAATTATCTTAGGTGCTGGTATAAAAGGTGCAACTAAAGATAGCTTTACTATTGAAATTGATGGTGAGAGAAAAGAATTATTTGCATCTACATTAGTATGGACTGCTGGAGTTCGTGGTAACAAACTTATGGATGAAGCTTTCCCAGAGCTTTCTAAACGTGGACGTCTTGTAACTACTCAACAATTAACAGTACCAGGACTTGATGATGTTTATATCGTAGGAGACTGTGCTGCGTTCATCGAAACAGGACAAGAAAGACCATATCCAACAACTGCTCAAATTGCTAACCAAATGGGAGCTTATGTAGGAGCTAGAATTAGTGGTAAACAAGTTGGAGACTTCAAATACATTAACCGTGGTGTTGTATGTTCATTAGGACACAAAGACGGTATTGCTGATGTTATGGGTGGTAAAAAGGCTAAAGGATTCAAAGCTGCTAAACTTAAAAAAATCATTGAAGCAAAAGCAATTTATGAATTAACAGACTTCGTTACAGCATTGAAAAACCAACGTATCCTTTAATAGTATTGATATTATATAAGAATTTTAAAGAAGACTCAATCGTTTTGAGTCTTCTTAATTTTTTTTTTTTTTTTTTGAAAACGTATAAAAATATTAATGTTAAATATTCGTTAATAAATTTGCAATTTCCTAAGTTTTCAACCATGTTAATTTGAAAAAAAGTTGTAATTATGGTAAGATATAGTGTAGAGAAAATTTAACCAAATAAAGTTATGGGGAAAAATTATGATATATAAAATAGCAAATACAGAGGAAGAATACGATCAAATATTCAAGTTGAATTATGAAACGTTCGTTGAAGAAATTCCTCAACATGAAAAGAATGAAACTAAAAAACTAAAAGATAAATTTCATGATAAAAATATATATATTATAGCGAAAAAGAAACATGACGTAATAGGAATGATTGCATTATCGGATCAAAGACCTTTTTCGCTAGATTTAAAATTAAATGATATTGATAAGTATTACAAAGGAAATTACAAAAAGCCTGTAGAAATCAGATTACTTTCGATTAAGGAACAATATAGAAAAACTAAAGTCTTTACAGAGTTACTTCAAAGAACTTTTAATTATATAATTCAAAATGCGTATGACATAGTGTTTATATCGGGAACTACAAGACAAGAAAAACTATACAATCACTTAGGATTTGTGAAATTTCATGAAAATGTAGGTACAAAAGATGCAGAATATATGCCAATGTACCTAAAATTAGATTCAGGTAATAAAGTTTTAGAAAGAATGTCACAAGCTCAAAGGGTAAACTTTTTACCTGGGCCAGTAGATTTATCTGAAGATGTTCTTGCGAAGTTATCTAAACAACTTTACTCGCATAGAAGTAGTGAATTTGTTAGTCTAACTAAAGATACATTATCAAAATTGGAAAGAATACTTGGCGTTAAAGAAGCAACGATTCTTCACGGTTCAGCGACATTAGCTAATGAAGCTATTATGGCGCAATTGAAAGGTAGAAATCTTATAAATGGTTTAATTCTTACAAATGGTGAATTTGGTAGTAGATTAGTTAAAGAAACAAAACGACATGGACTTAATATTGAAAGTTATTCTGTAGAATTTGGAGAAAGTTTTGATTTAGATATTTTATCTGAAAAGCTTAAGTCTAGTAACTACGACTTTGTTTATTTAGTACATAATGAAACAAGTGTGGGAATCTTAAACGATTTGGATGAAATAACTCGGATTGTTAAAGGAAATAATGTAGTTCTTGCAGTTGATGCTGTATCAGCAGTAGGAGCAGTAAAATATAGTTATAAAGATGTTGACTATGTAGCTTGTTCATCAGGAAAAGCATTTTGTTCTGTTGCTGGATTAGCGATAGTTGGATCTAATTGTGAATTAGTTCCTTTAGAAAATACACCATTATACTTAGATTTACACTATGCTAATAAAATGACTTCAATACCATTTACTCAACCATCAATTTTAATGGAGGCGCTAAATACAGCTTTAGATGCCTTTAAAACAGATGAAAGATATGAAAAGGTACAAGAAAAATACTCATATATGAAAGAAGGATTAAAAGAATTAAACCTTCCAATTATGAAATTTAAAGATAAAGAAGTATCTCCTGTAATAATTACAGTAGAACTTCCAAAAACTATATGTTCTCTTAATGTAGGAGCTTCATTAGCAATTAATAATATTTTTATCCACTATAAGAGCTCATATTTACAAGAAAGAAATATTATACAATTTTCATTTATAAATATTAATACAACAAAAAATGAAATAGATCATACATTAAATATATTAAAACAAATGATAGGAGATTACTAATGGCAGTATTTAAAGTATTTTACCAAGAAAATTCAAAGGAAATTCCAGTAAGAGAAAACACTCAAGTGTTATATGTAGAGGCTGATGGAGTACCAGCAGTAAGAAAGTATTTAGATGATAGAAATTACAATGTAGAACTAGTTCAAGAACTAAGCGAAGCATACTTAGAATTTGAAAAACAATCTGAAGACTTTAAAGTGGAGAAAGTTAATGGATAAGATCATCAAAAAAAATGAAGTAGGTGTTGCGGCTATTGGTGGTCTAGGCGAAATCGGAAAAAACACCTATGCGGTTCAGTATCGTGATGAGATTATTATTATCGATGCTGGAGTTAAATTCCCTGGAGATAATATCCTTGGGATAGACTATGTAATTCCAGACTATTCATATATTGAAAAAAATGTTGATAAAATTAAAGCATTGATAATTACTCATGGTCACGAAGATCACATTGGTGGTTTACCATTTCTACTTAGAAAGGTAAATCTTCCAATTTATGGAGGACCACTAGCGATTGGTCTTATAAGATCAAAATTAGAGGAGCATAATTTATTAGCAAAAGCTGAGTTAAATGTTATTGATGAAGATACAGTGTTGAGTTTTAAATACTTAAAGGTTTCATTTCATAATACTTCTCACTCTATTCCAGACTCATTTGGTGTTATTGTTAATACTCCTCAAGGAAATATTGTTCATACAGGAGACTTTAAATTTGACTTTACACCAGTAGGACAAGGATCAAACTTACATAAAATGGCAGCAATAGGAGAAGAAGGTGTGTTATGCTTACTTTCTGACTCAACTAACTCAGAGAGAACGGAATTTACTCAAAGTGAAAAAGAAGTAGGAAAAACCATTTCTAATATACTTCGTAAAGAAAAACATAGAGTTATATTCGCTACTTTCGCTTCTAACGTATATCGTGTTAAACAAGTTGTTGAAGCTTGTATAGAGCACGGTAGGAAAATTGTAGTATTCGGTCGCTCTATGGAAAAAGCTATAAAAATAGGTACGGAGTTAGGGTATATAAAAGCCCCTAAAGAAACTTTTGTTAATAGTAAATATCTTAACCAGGTAGATCCTAATAAATTATTAATACTATGTACAGGGACTCAAGGTGAGGAACTTGCAGCCTTAAGTAGAATAGCTAATGGTACACACAAAAAAATTACGATTATGCCAACTGATACGGTAATTTTTGCGAGTTCTGCAATTCCAGGAAATACACTTTCAATAAATAAAAACATAGATTTATTATCAAAATTGGGTGCCAATGTTATTACATCAAGTGTTAATAATGTTCATACATCAGGACATGGTTCTAAGGAAGAACAAAAACTAATGTTCAGACTTATTAAGCCGAAATATTTTATGCCAATTCATGGTGAGTATAGAATGCAGGTTATTCATGCTCAAACTGCGGCTGAATGTGATATTCCTTTAGAAAATTCATTTATCATGGAAAACGGTGAAGTATTAGCTTTAACAAGTGATAGTGCTAGAATTGCCGGAAAGTTCGAAGCTTCTGACGTTTATGTAGACGGTCTTGGAATTGGTGATATTGGTAGTGTTGTGATTAAAGATAGAAAAGAGCTTTCTGAAGAAGGTGTTATTGTAGTTTCAATCGCAATTGACTTTAAAAATAAAAAACTAATGAATAATCCAGATGTGATAAGCCGAGGATTCGTAAATGTTAATGAATCGATGGAATTATTTGGGCAAGCTAAAGGAGTCATTAAAGACGCGGTATTATCAGTTCTAGAAAGTGATGATTGCGGTGTTTACCAAGTAAGACAACAAATTTTAGAATCACTTGGACAATTTTTAGAAAGTGAAATAGGAAGAAAACCTGTTATTTTACCAACAATATTGGAGGTGTAAATATGAAATACAGAAGTGTATTTGATATTATAGGTCCGGTAATGGTAGGACCATCTAGTTCACATACGGCAGGTGCAGTTCGTATTGGTCTTTTTACAAGATATATTTTTGGAAGACAGCCTGAAAATGTAAAAATAACATTATACGGCTCTTTTAAAGAAACATATAAAGGCCATGGAACTGACATCGCGTTGATAGGAGGATTATTGGGATATAATACTTCAGATAAACGTATTAGAACTAGTATGGAAGATGCTAAATTAGCAGGTATGGAATTTGAATTTGTAGAAAGTGAAATTGAACATGTCCACCCTAATACAGCAAAAATAGAAGTTGAAGCGGGAAGACATAATTTAGATCTTATTGGAAAATCAATAGGTGGAGGAAAAATGGTTATTTTTGAACTCCTTGGATTTGATGTAAATCTTTCAGGAGATTTTCCTTGTTATTTCATATTTTATAAATTCAATGACAATAATAAAAAAGATCTTTTAGTAAAAATCGAAGAAATTTTCGGAGACAAAAAAGTTAATGAAAAATATTCTAGTTCTATCTTAGAAGGAATTAACTTATTAGTTGTCGAATCACTAGAAGAATTAAATGAAGAAAATATGCAGAAATTAACTGAACTAGAGTATATTAATGAAGTAAAATTTGCAGATAGATTGTAGAGGGTACAAAAATGTTTACTAGTTTAGCAGAAATAGTTGAAAAATCAAAATTAGAAAATAAACCAGTTTCTGAGTTAATGATTGAACAAGAGATAGAGTTAAATGGTGTAACACGTTCTGCGGTTGAAAAATTAATGAAAAGAAATTTAAATGTAATGATGCAAGCTGTTGATGAAGGATTAGCAGGTGTAAGTTCGAAAACTGGACTTACTGGAGGAGATGCTAAGAAATTGCAAGAGTATATTAACAGTGGAAAATCTATTACAGGTGGTGATTTTTTAAACGGTGTAGCGGCAGCAATAGCTACTAATGAGGTAAATGCTTCACTAGGGCTAATTTGTGCAACACCTACGGCAGGATCAGCGGGGGTGCTTCCTGGATGTATTCACGCATTAAAAGAAAAATTCAATATAGACGAAGAAACACAGTTGAAAATGTTATTTACAGCTGGAGCTTTTGGTTTTGTAGTAGCTAATAATGCCTCATGTTCAGGAGCGGAAGGTGGATGTCAAGCTGAAATTGGATCTGCTAGTGCAATGGCGGCAGCAGCTATAGTAGAGGCAATGGGAGGAGATGCAGAGATGAGCGCCCATGCCTTTGCTATAGCCCTAAAAAATATGTTAGGCTTGGTATGTGACCCAGTTGCAGGATTAGTAGAAGTCCCTTGTGTTAAGAGAAATGCAGCAGGTGCTTCAATAGCTCTTATGGCAGCGGATTTAGCATTGGCAGGAATAAAAAGTAGAATTCCTGCTGATGAAGTGTTAGAAGCAATGTATAAAATAGGATTAGAGATGTCTACAACATTAAAAGAAACAGCCAAAGGCGGTTTAGCAATTACTAAAACTGGAGAAAAATATAGGAGTTTATTATTCGGTAATGATTAATATTTTAGAGAAATCAGTAGGAACTATAAAAGGCGTAGGGAAGAAATATTTACAAACTTTAAACGAATTAGAGATATATACTATTCGTGACGTTTTGTATAATATTCCCTATAGAGTATCTAGTTCCACTGATTTTTCTTCATCTGTAAAGGATAATGAAAAAGTAATTACAACTGGGAGAATCGAGACAAGAGTAAGTACACAATTTTATGGTAATAGGAGGAGCAGATCTTTCTTTACACTTTCGACTTCATCTGGAAGTATTAAAATCGTGTTTTTTAATCAACATTATTTAAAGAAAAACTTAATAGAGGGTAGAGATGTAGTAGTTAAGGGAACATATAATGCTACAAATAACACTATTACCGCCTCTAGTATAAGCTTTAATAGTGTCGAGGAAAATCCGAAAGGAGATACAATAGAAGTTTTTTATCATCTAAAGCAAGGAATTACTCAGAAAAAATTTATAAAACTTGTAGAAGAATCATTTAAGATGATAGATGGAGAAAACGTAATACTCGATTTAGTGCCTGAAAATTTCAAGGGAATTTGGAAGTTGGAAAAAATTCTTTTTACCCTACATTATCCAAAAAATCCTGAAGAATTTGACAAAGCTAGAAAAATGTTTGCATTTCATGAATTATTTAACTACCAATTAAAACTGCAACTTCAAAATATTAATAGTAGAATAGAGGATGAAAGGTATAACATAGGCATAGATAATTTTTATGTAGAAGAATTTAAAAATAGTCTACCATTTAAATTAACGGGAGCACAAAGTAGAGTTATCGAAGAGATAGTAAAAGATTTGAATGAACCTTATAAGATGGATAGATTGTTACAAGGTGATGTAGGTAGTGGTAAAACAGCTGTAGCTGCTGCTACGTTATATTCAGTTATAAAAGCTGGGTATCAAACGGCGATAATGGCACCGACAGAAATACTTGCGAATCAACATTTTGAAACTTTTTTTGAATTTTTTAAGGATTTGAATATTTCAGTTGCACTTTTAACGAGTAGCACACCAAAGAAAGAAAGAAACACAATTTTAAGTTTACTTGAAGTTGGTGAGATAGAATTATTAATTGGAACACATTCTTTAATTCAAGAAGATGTGAAATTCAAAAATTTAAAATATGTAATTACTGATGAACAACATCGTTTCGGAGTAAAACAACGACAATTATTAAGTAATAAAGGGGAGGCGGTTAATTCATTAATGATGACTGCAACCCCAATACCACGAAGTTTGGCGATTACATTAATAACTGATATTAAGGTGTCGACAATTGATGAATTGCCTGCAGGTAGAAAAAAAGTTCAAACTTATAAGGCTAATAATAAAAGTTTCTACAAAGTTTTAGATAATATTCGTATGGAGTTAGATAATGGTAGACAAGGTTATGTAGTCTGTCCATTAATTGAAGAATCAGAGAAAATGGATCTTCAAAATGTAGAAGAAACTTACGAAAATATTAAAAATTATTTACCAAAAGACTACAAAATTGCAATATTACATGGTAAAATGAGTAATAAAGAAAAAGATGCTATTGTAGAAAAATTTCTAAATAAAGAAATACATATACTTATTTCAACAACAGTAATCGAAGTTGGGGTGAATGTTCCGAATGCAACATTTATGATTATAGTAGACGCACATCGATTTGGACTTGCTACATTACATCAGCTTCGAGGAAGAGTTGGAAGAAGTGAATTTCAATCATATTGTATATTAGTTACAGATTCAAAAAGTGAACGAATAGACATTATGTGTTTGGAAAACGATGGTTTTAAAATTGCAGAGTTTGACTTGAAACAACGTGGACCAGGAGATTTCTTTGGTACAAAACAAAGTGGTGTACCGAGTTTTAAAGTAGCAGATTTAATAAACGATGTAGATTTAATGTACTTGGCTAAAAGATTAGCAGTAAAAATTATAGAAGTTACTGATAATAAAGAACGTTTATTACAATATGTCGGATTAGAAGAAACGATAATTTAGGAGGATATAATGAATAAGAAACTAAAAAATGCATTTCTTAATGTGCTGATAGTGGTATTATTATGTACATCTGTTGTGTTAATATTCAAAAATCAAATTAGAGAATTTTTAACAGGGAATGCTAATGACAAAATAATTACAGCTTATAAAAATGGTAAAGATGAAGTAGATATACCATGGTGGCAAAAAATGTTTACAGACAACGAATCAAAGATTAAATTAACAGATTCAATGTTAGGAATTTTAAAAATTGATAGTGTACAGATAGAAGAACCTATCTTTGAAAATGTTACTGAGATTAATTTAATTAATGGAGTAGCAACTTCACAAGAACCTTCGCATTTAGATGCTCAAAACGTAGTAATTGCTGGGCATAGTGTTCAAGGTGTAGGAATAAGATTTAACAATTTAACGAAGATTAAAACTGGTGCTAAAATACAGATTATTTCAAAAGACAAATTGCGTACATATGAAGTAAGTAAATTGTACGATGTAGTACCAACTCAAGTAGAAATTTTAGAACAACATGAAAACGAACCAAAAATCTTAAAATTATTCACTTGTGATAACTTTAATCCGCAAACAGGTGAATGGGAAAGTCGTTTTGTAGTAGAGGCTAAATTAATAGGAGAAGAAAGCGCATAATATTATGAAAATAGGTATAGATATTTTAGGTGTAGACGAACCTGATAGAATCATAAATTTTGTAAATAGTTACGATGATAATGAAGTAGAATTCTATGTTTATAGTTTAGAAGAGAACTTAGACAAAATAACTAAGACTAAAAATATTGTTAAAAATGTTTGTACAGAAGAAGTGCTAATGTCAGATGATGCAGCACGTGTTCATAGAAAGAAAAAAGATGCTTCTATGATTAGAATGCTATCTGATTTAAATAATGATATCATTGATGTTGCAATTTCGGGTGGTAGTACAGGTGCCTTTATGGCTAGCTCACTGTTTATGTTAGGTCGTATTGAAGGTATATCAAAACCAGGATTAGCATCATTATTACCGACAAGTTCTGAGCATAAATTCTTATTAACGGATCTAGGTGCTAATGTAGAAGCTAAAGCTGATGATTTAGTAAACTATGCTAAACTTGGGCAGTTATACATGAAGTATATTTATAAAATAGATGAGCCTTCAGTTGCTTTATTAAATGTTGGTGTTGAGGAAACTAAAGGTAATAAAGTTTATAAAGAAGCTCATAAAATGATTAAAGAAGAGGTAGCTAATTTTAAAGGTAATATCGAAGCTAGAAATATTTTAGAACATAGATTTGATGTAGTTATAGCTGATGGATTTGCGGGGAATATCCTGTTGAAATCAATAGAAGGTGTAGCGAGTTCTTTAGGAGCTATGATTAAGGGGATTTTCTTGAAAAATTTTAGAACTAAAATTTCAGCACTATTAGTGAGAAAAGGAATTAAAGCATTCAAGAAAAAATTCGATTATAGTGAATATGGTGGAGCTTTCTTATTAGGTATAAAAAAACCAAGTATAAAAGTACATGGCTCAGCTGATGAAAATGCATTATATTATGCTGTTCAACAAGCAAAACAAATACACAAAACAAAACTTTATGATATAATGATAGAAACAATGGAAAAAGGAGAACAAAAATAATGGCGATTTTTGAAGAAGTAAAAGAAATTATTACAAAGTATATTAAAATAGATGCGGATAAAATTACATTAGATTCTAAATTAAATGAAGATCTAGATGCAGATTCTATTGATATTGCTGATGTAGTAATGGATATCGAAGAAAAATATGGATTTGAATTTTCTGATGAAGACGCAGAAAGCATCGTTGAAATCAAAGACTTAGTAAGAGTTATTGAAGAAAGAAAATAGTACTGAAAACTAGAGTTTTTACTGATTCTACAAAATTTTGGAGTGATAAGAAGGAGCATGAGCTTTAAGCTCATGATTCCTTTTTTAAATAGATATTAAAAAGATAATTTTTTGATTAAAATTAAATAGTTAAACATTGTAAATTAAATTTTAGAATCTGTGAAAAAAAGTCTGTAAAAAGAAATCTTTCTATGTTAAATTAAAATTAACTAGGAAGGAAGATTTTGTAATTCTATCTGAGGAGGATTATCGTTGTCTTCCTTATGAATTTAATATTATTAATTTGGGTTCAAATGTTTATATGGGGTATAATACTTCTATGATTACTGATGATCTTATGTCGAAATCAGAAAGATTATTTAAGAAATATTATGATAAAAATTCTAATATCAAATATGTGTATAAAAATGGTGGCTGTGGTCAACAATACTTTTCGATAGTTTATGGAATGAATTTTGAAGAGCAAAGGTTATGTTATCCTGGCTATATTATTTAGTTGCAGGATAATTCAATCTGTATAATATAAACTAAAGGTGGGGAAAAATGATTAAAGCAAAAATATTGATGTTCAAGTTGAAAATAAGTTTGAAGTATTTAAAGAATTGCTAAAAAAACATGGTTATAATTTAGGGTTCATAAGAGATAGAAATGATGAATTGTACTTGAATAAGATAGAATATGTTGATGATATGAAAAATGAAAATTGGATGTTAATAGAAAGGGTATTTTAGAAATGAATAATAAAACTAGTTTTAAGAAAATTGAAAAATTACAAGAAGTATATACAGATGCATACGATTATTATTATGAGATTAATAATCGTAATAAACTATTTGAGAAAATGTTTTTTGATGATAACTTATTAGAAGGAATAAAAAATGGTAATAAACATTTTATTATAGGAGATAAAGGATCTGGTAAAACAGCATATGCAGTTCATATTTCAAATAAATCAGATAGTAGTTATATTTCAAAAATAAAAAAAGTATCTGATACTATTTATGAGAAGTTTGTAGTTATGAAGAAAGATGGGATGTTGCAAATGTCGACATATAAAAATATATGGTCAGATATTTTACTCTTAATTATTTCAAAGGAAATATATGACTCTTCATCTAAAAATAGATTTATGATTTTTTCTAGAAATAATAAGTTTTTAAAAGAATATAGAAAACTAGAAAGGGATTTTGATGAACTAGCTTTTAAACCCGAGATACCTATTGCTTTTGAATCGATAAAAGAAATTATAAATTCAAATGACTTGGGATTGAAAACTAAAATATTTGATATCAAGGGAGAATATAAAAATGATAATAAAACTAAAGCTGTATATAGTAACTATGAATTAAGTTTAAGTAACTTGGAAAAAAGATTTGAAAAATTATTGTTAAATTATAAACCTAATAAAATGAGAATTATTTTTTTAGATGGTTTAGATGCAAGACCATCCAATATTGATACAGAAGTATATAGGGATTGTATTAAAGGTTTAGCAGAAGCTGTTGTGGAGTTAAATAATGGTATATTAAATAAAATAAATGCTAAAATAAGAGTATTAATCAGACCGGATATTATGTATACTTTATCTATGCATAATATGAATCAGATAATTACTAATAATTCTGTAGTATTAGATTGGTGTACAACGTATAAACAGTTTTATAAGTCAAATATTTTTAAGGTTGCAGATTCATTCTTTTCAAAGCAACAATATGACATATATTCAATTGGAACATGTTGGAATTATTATTTTCCTTATAAGGTTGGAGGTCGTCATAGTTTTTTAGGTATTTTAGATAAAACATTCTATAAACCAAGAGATATATTGACTATTTGTAATCTTTTGATTTCGGAAAAAAAAGGTGATAAATTCAAATATAATGATATATTTAAAATTGAAAAAAAATATTCTGAATATGTTAAAGGTGAGTTGAAAGACTATATGCTTGTCTATTTAAATTATGATGAATATGAATTTTTCGAAAAATTTATTAAATCATTCAAGTATAAACAATTTACTTATGAAGAGTATTGTAATACTTATAATAATTTCATCTCAGAAAATAAGATTTCTAATATTCCGCAATTAATAAAAGATAAGACCTTGTTATTGCAAACAATGTATGATGCAAGCTTAATTTGTATGGTGGAATATAATGAGAATAAAACAAGTAATATGAAGTGGTCATATAAAGAGAAGGGATATACGAATATTAGGCCTTCAGTTAAATCAAGTGGAAATTTTCAATTTCATTCAGCTTATGCTAAAGCATTCAATTTAAAAGATAATCCAGATAAAAGGAAACCTGTATTAACAAAACATTAGTTTAGTAAATTTATATTAAAAAGGGTACTTATTATAAAAATACATAATAAATTTGGTGTAGGTATAAAATCTAATTTCTATGTTTAAAGCTACTAGAATTTAATATAATTAAAATTTTTTAACTAGTTATAAGTTAAATATGATAAGATAATTTACAATATTATCTATATCAAATATATTTTAACTATTTAGCTTTTAACTAGTTGAGAAATATGGTATAATTTACTAGAAAATAAATAAAAAAGGAGAATAGTTTATATATGGAAATGTTATTTAAACTATTAGCTGAACACGTTTATATTATATTATTTGTTTCGCTAATCTTGGAATTTGCGGCTCTACCATTACCAGGTGAAACTATGATGGTTGTTGCTGGAATTATGGCATATAATGGTCATGGTAACTACGTTGGGATGATAATAGCAAGTGCCCTAGGAACAGTAATCGGGATGCAATTTTCTTACGAAGTAGGTAGAAGATTAGGAACAAAGGCTATAGATAAGTATGGTATATATATAGGATTAACTCCATATAGAATGATGAAAGCGGCAGAATTTTTCAACAAATTTGGAAATATAGTTATAGTTATAGCCTATTTCTTACCGGGAGTTAGACATATTTTAGGATACTTTTCAGGTATTTCACGTATAGATGCAAAACGATTCCATATATATTCTACATTAGGTGGTGTATTTTGGGTAATAGTATTTATTACTCTAGGTTATGTTCTTGGACCTAGTGCACATCATGTATTCCACTTAATGCATAAGTACGGTACGATGATATTTATATTAGGAATTGCAGTATTATTTGTTTATCTAATTTATAAAAAATTAGGTGCAAAAGAGTTTTCTACTTACTTTAAAAAGAATATTAAATATATTGTTGTGTTACTTTTAGTAGAAGCGGCAGTATTGGTGAAGTTTGTAGTTTTAGACCCTAAAGCCCATCCGAAGTTTAAGTCGGAAGTAATTTTTTATTGTTTAGCATTTTTAGCTTTTGTTGCATTTTTAGCATACTTAAGAGTAACGCTAAAACATGATACAACTGAAAAATTATTAGTAGTTGTTGACTATCAAAAAGACTTCGTAGACGGAGCATTAGGTTTTGAAACTGCGGATCAACTTGATCAGGTTATTGCTAATAAAATTGATGAATATATAAAAGCTGGACAAGACGTGATATTCACAAAAGATACTCATTATACAAATTATTTAACTACAAGAGAAGGTAAACATTTACCAGTTGAACACTGCATAATTGATAGTGAAGGGCATAAGTTATATGGAAAAGTTGCAAGTTATGAAAAATATGCTAAAAAGGTATTTAATAAAACTTCATTTGGAAGTATAGACTTAGCTAAGTTCATTTCACGTAGTGATTATAAAGAAGTTGAATTTTGTGGTTTAGTATCGAATATTTGTGTCTTAAGTAATATAATTATGACACAAACATATAATGAAAAAGTTGAAATAGTAGTTGATTTAAATGCTACTAAAGGTTTAAGTGAAGAGGTTAACTCATCATTTAAAACATATTTACAAAATTTAACAGTAAATGTAAAAGAATAATATAAAATACGAATCTTTTTCCGAACATTTCGGAGTGGATTCGTATTTTTTTATGTTTTAAATAGAAAATTACTTAATTTTATGTTAAACTAGTAAATAAAATTAGGAAAGAGGAAATTATTATGAATTATTTATTAGTATCACCAAATTTTCCAGTAATGCAAGAATTTTTTGCCGAAAAATTAGTAGAAAAAGGTGTAAATGTATTAGGTATAGGTAGTGAAAGCTATGATAATTTATCAGATTCTTTAAAAAGTTCTTTAAGTGAATATTATAAAGTAGACGATTTAGAAAATTATGAAGATGTTCTTAGAGGTGTAGCATTTCTAATATATAAACATGGAACTATAGATAGGGTTGAATCGAATAATGAGCATTGGTTAATGTTGGATGCAACTATTAGAGAAGAATTTAATATTAAAGGTGTTCAACCAGCAGAACTTGATTTCACAAAATATAAATCTAGAATGAAAGAAAAGTTTAAAAATGCTAAAGTACCCGTTGCAGAAGGTGTTGCTGTTTCGAATATAAGTGAATTAAACGCTGCTATAAAGAATATTAAATTACCTGTAATTGCTAAACCAGATAATGGTGTGGGAGCAAGTAATACATATAAGTTATTATCAAATTCAGATGTTGAAGATTTTAAAAAGCAATGGAATCAAGAGATTGTGTACTTCATAGAAAGTTATGTAGATAATGGTCTTTTATGTACATATGATGGACTAATTGATTCTAATGGGGAAATTGTATTTGAAACAAGCTTTTACTATACTAAACCTACTTTAGATTTACTTAATGGTGGACTAGATTATGCTAATGTCATTGAAAAGAAAATTGATCCTAAGCTACAAAAATACGGTAGAAGTATAGTTAAAGAGTTTAAAATGAAGGAGAGATTCTTTCATATTGAATTCTTCAAGCTACCTAACGGAGATTATATTGCATTAGAATATAATAATCGTATAGCAGGAGGATATACAATAGACTTATATAATCATACTTACGAGTGTGATTTATACGATATGTATTCTAAGGTAGTAATAGGAGAAAATATTGAAAAAGTAAATAATAATTTCTTCGGAATTGCTCTTTCACGAAGAGATAAATATAGCTATAAACATAGTTTAGAAAATATCAAAGATAAGTATAATGGGAAAGTTAGACTTATCGAGAGAGTACCGGCAGTCTTTGCAACAGCTATGGGTGAATGGATGTTTATATTAGTAGCTGAAAAGAGTGCGGAACTTGATGAAATGATGAGTTATATTCATGAAAAAAATGAATAGGAGGATTGTTTATGAAGAATAAGATTGTTAATGCATTATTGCAATTAGTAGGAATTATGGCTGTAGGTGCTGTAGTAGGGTATTCATTAGGTAAGATTGCAGTAGGTTCACTTGCGAAAGTGGATACTCCAAATATCATATTCTTATTTATAGCAGGAGTGATATCTTTTATTTTACAAGTCATAGTTCATGAAGCGGGACACTTAGTTTTTGGATTACTATCAGGATATAAATTTATAAGTTTTAGAGTGTTTGATTTCAAAATTATAAAGGATGAAAATGGTAAACTTAAAATTAGATTTGAAAGACTAGCAGGAACTGGTGGTCAGTGTCTAATGAGAGCTCCTGAATATGTGGTAGGTAAATTTAAGTATAAATTATACTTATTAGGTGGAGTAATATTTAATGTGTTGTTTTCCGTTATATTTTGGATAGTTTTACCAAGCTATTATACATTATTATTCGCCTTAATAGGATTTGCATTAGCTTTTCTAAACTTGATTCCAATGGGATTCAACGATGGTATGACGTTTTACCACGCTAGTAAAGATGAAACTACTAGATTTGTTCTATACTTACAATTAGAGTACGTATATTATCAAAGTATTGGTAAGAATTTATTAATAGAACGACCAGAAGTAGTGGAGAAAATAAATTCAATGGAAATAATTAAAACTAATTATCTAACTGACTCACTAGAATTTATAAAATTAGATGGTTTAGAATATTTCTTTGAGTTTGAGGCTTTATATAATGAATCAAGAAAACTATATATTGAAAGAGATGATTTGTTACCAGTATATAAAATTGAACTTATGGCGATGTTAGTAAAATTAATAAGTCTTGTAAATCCTGAAGATGAATTGTTAGAAGAAATTATGAAGGATAAAACTTTATTAGCAAGGCTTAAACAAAAAAATCCACAAACTAAGAATATTTTAGCGACATATGAATATGGTGTGAAGTTAGATGATGAGAAAGCTTTAGGTTTAATAGCTGAAGCTAGAAAAATAAAAAATAAAGCACCAAATTTATACGTTCAAAATCTAGAAATGAAATATTGCGATTATTTAGAAGAAAAAATTTTAAGATAGTTAGTTAATAGAAGGGCTGACCCCAAAGTACTAGATTATAAAGATAGTTTATATGAAAACTCATATACGCAGTGATTTATTGATATGTGCAAGGGGTGACTCAAAAAATCGATTTCTATGAAATCATGATTTTAGAGTCACCTCTTTTTATTTTTATAATTACTAATTTGCATAATATTATTTCTATAAATAGACTATTTATAATTACTTAAAATTAACTTAAAATTTATTATGAAGACTTGACAAAAGTTGAGCTAAAGCTTAAAATTAGTATAGGATTATTTATATTAAATAATTTTTTTGAAAAAAAAAAAACTGAAAAATTTAAATATTTTTCTATTATCGGAATTTAAATAATAATTGTATTAATGATTAGGAGGGTAAAAGATGTATAGTAAGAATAACAAGAAGATGATTATTCAAAAAGAACAAGAGAAAATAAATTACTATGGTATCAAGAAGTTTAATGCTGGTACAGCGTCGGTTTTAATTGCCGCTGGATTCGCATTTTTAGGTGGAGGAAGTGCATTAGCAAGTAATGATGCTCCTGTAACCATAACTAATACAGAGACTGTTAATAATAATGTAACAGCGACTAAAGAAGAAGTTTCTACTACTACACCAGAAAAAGCTAATAAAACTAATTTAAGTGCGGCAATAGCACGTGTTCAAGAGGCGATTACTAACGCTAGAGTAACAGAAAAAACAGCCTCAGCGATAGAAGATTCTAAAGCAGAGTTAGCAAGAGCACAAGCATTAGAGGCAAGTGAAGCAGCGACTCAAGGTGAAGTTGATAGAGAAACAGTTGCTTTAAAAAATAAAGCATTCGTATTAGAAAGTATGAAAAAAGCAAGTGCTAAAGAAGCTGATAAACCTACAGAAGAAAAAGTAAACAAAAACCAAGATCCTAGAAATGGGAAAGCTATTCCCGGAAAAGGTGAGAGTGGGTTTAGAACGGACACATCAGGTAATGATGGTACAACAATTGTAACAAATGATGTATTGACACCAACAATGCCAGCGCAACCAACTGCGAAAAATATTATTGGAAGTACAAGTACAGTATCACGTGAGAACTTTACTGGTTGGGATACGTATAAAATGCCATTTGGTGTTCAATCTGGATCAGGAACACTAGGGGTAGACTCAGCGGAACAAAAAGCGAATGCTGAAGGTTTACAATTCAGAGTGTTTTCTGATCAAAGAGCAGGAACTCGTGTCACACCTGGACCATCTAACTTTACATTTGAATTGAAAGCAAGTGATGTCAAGGCACGTGTTGACTATGGATTGAAACTTCCTGCTGAAGAAGTACAAAAAATTATTGAAGAAGCTCCTCTATGGAGTGGAAAATTGAGATATGACAATACAAGACTTCAAAGATCAGCTGCTTCTACATATTTTGGTGGTGGACCGTATGAATATCTAATGTCAAGTATTTATAAACTTGGTTATGAACAAGGAATTGATAAAGTTTACATCAAAGATGCAAGTAAACGTATTGAAGTAACAGAAGAAGCGAAAGCGGCAGGTTGGACTGTTTCTGATTTTACAGTATCAAATATGCCTGGGGGATTAGTATATGATAAACAATCGGATAGTATACAAGGGGTTGTAACGCATAGTAGTCCATTTAACTATCAAAAACTAGTGGCGACAGTTACTTTTACTAATACCAAAACTGGGAAAAATGTAAGAATTCCATTAGATCTACATAGATACGGTGGTACAGCATGGAAAGATGGTACGCCACCTACGTTAGAAATTAACGATGCCGTTAAAGAAGGTAAAGTAGGAGAAGAACTTGTAGTACCAGTAGAATATAGAGATGCTGGAGCTTCCCATGCCGGTGCACCAAATGGTAGAAATATTCCTTATAATTTAACGGATGAAAATGGAAATCCTCTTAACCGTACAGCAACGATTAGAGAAACTGTGGGACGTGCAATTCTTGGTGTTTCTGGAGTGAAAATTACTGGAACTACAGGGGCAGGCGCTAGTACTGTTACAGATTTAACAGGGGATGACACTAAAATTCCTGGTGTAGGTTTCACAATTGCCTCAAATGACATGACTGAAAGAAATAAAAATGGATTCAAAGGAACACCTACAGAAGCAGGGATTTACCGTGTATCTATTTATGCACGAGACTATAAAGAAACGAATGCTAATGAAGCATATGCGCATGCAACCTTTAAAATTTCACCCGCAGTATCTGTGAAAAATGTACATGCATATGATAAAGAAGTACCAATCACAATTTCAAGAGGAGCTTCAGAAGCTACGATTACATTACCAGATGGGACAAATACGAAAATTGTTGCTAAAGATGGGAAATGGGTTGTATCAGAAACAACAAATACAGCTGTAAATGTTAATGATGAGATTGGTACAGTTGGCGAAACTTTTAATCTGAAAGTACTTCCAACTGCAACAGCTAAAGCAGCTACTGATAATATTAACGTAACTGCAAGTAGTGAAAATGTAACAGCAACATTTACAAGAGCAGAAGTAGCATTAAAAACTAGACTTGGAGAGAATGTAACAGCAACATTTAATAAAGTTACAGGTCGTTGGGATTTACCAGCTGAAATCGCTGAGAAGAAAACAGTTAACAGCGATGGAACGACTACATGGTTAAAACGTGACCTATACGTTGATGTTG
>NZ_CAUPZX010000033.1:0-20612 GCF_963515875.1 uncultured Gemella sp.
TCACCAGAAAACTACAAAGATATGTTAGAAGATCTTAAGAAAAGGGGTTTAAATAGAAAATTATAATAAACATCTAAAAAAGGAATAAAGAAAAAAGAACAATTCCCTAATGAACAATCTCTAAACAGATATGTTTGTGTATCAGCATGTGAATATAACGTAAAATATGTAGGTATATCGCACTATGGCTTTAGTATGGCGAAAGAAGAATTAGAGAATATGATAGAAGAAATATATATAAACTAGCTTTTATTCCCTTCTAGAGTTTAGATTTTTCTATGATTTTGTCAAGAACAAGGGCAAGCCTTCTTTGAATTCTTGACAAAATCTCTTGAAAAATCTTATTAAACTCTAAGGAATAAAAGCCATAAGAACTAATAAAATTATAAATAGTTAACTTTATTTAAAGCATCAGATTGTGTTTACACAAAAATCTTGACACTGCCAAATCAAAAGATAAGAGAGATCACTATTTTTTCTTTAAAGTTAAAACCCCTACAGAAAACAAAATGGTTAGAATTTTTCAATATATCGGACACAAATTTCCAAATGGGGAGTGTGAATAAAACTCTGTAAATTCTTTATGTTAACCAAAATTTACTAGTTTATAATATTTAATTTTATAGATTTAATTATTTTAATGGCTTTCATTCTCTAGAGTCTATTTTAGATTTTTAAGGCATACTTGTCAAGGATTTTTATAAGGCGAAGCCCTTGTCCTTGACAAGTAAAGACGTAAAATCTAGACTCGCCAAGAGAATGAAAGCTAATTTATTTATATCCTATCCTCATACATTATTCTTAACTCTCCATAGATTTGCCCCCAATCTCTTATAGCTCCTGTCCATTTTTTTACTATTCTTTCTATAGCTAGATATAGCGCTTTTTCTAATGATACCTTATTCGGAAAGACTGATCGTTTCTTATTCATGCTTCTTAATCTTGAATTTACACTTTCCACTGCATTTGTTGTATATATTACTGTTCTCACTTTTACACTAAATTTAAATATTGGTATTATTGCATCCCATTCTGAATACCAACTACTCATTAGTTTTGGATATTTACTTTCCCATTTGTCTGCTACTATATCTAGGTTGTTTTGGGCTTATTCTTCTGTTGGTGCATTGTATATTGTTTTTAAGTCTGCACACAGCTCTTTATAGTCTTTTGTCGCTACAAACTTTGTTGTGTTTCTTATCATATGCACTATACATCTTTGATATTCTGTTTTTGGAAAGGCAGCTGCTATGGCTTCTTTTATCCCTGTTAAGCCATCTGCACACATTACTAATATATCTTTTACTCCTCGATTTTTAAGGTCGTTAAATAGAGATAACCATGTTTTTGCACTTTCATTTGTTCCTATATACATCGATAATATGTCTTTCTTACCTTCTTGGTTCACTCCTAATGCGATATAGACAGCTTTTTTCCCTACAATTCCATTTTCTTTCACACTAAAGTGTACTGCATCTATATAAACTACGGCATAGACTTCATCTAGTGCTCTTGTTTTCCATTCTTTTATCTTTGGAATTATTTTATCAGTAATGTCTGATACTAGCCCTTCTGATATCTCACATCCATACAGTTCTTTTACCTCTTGTGCAATATCCCTTGTGGTCATTCCTAAGGAATATAGACCTATTATTTTGTTTTCTATTTCTGAGATATCTTTTTCTCTTTTTGGAACTATCATTGGTTCAAATGTAGAACTTCTATCTTGTGGAACTGCTATTTCTAGGTCACCATAATTACTTTGAACTTTTTTTTCTTTATAGCCATTTCTATAGTTTTCTTTGTCACCATGTCCATACTTTTCATATCCTAAGTGATTATTTATTTCTGCTTGTAGTAGCTCTTCTATCGTACCACCTAGTAAGTCTTTTAAGGCGTTTTGTATATCCGCTATGCTTTCTACTCCGTATTCTGATACTAATTGTTTTATTAATTCTTGTTTTTTTGGATCTCTTTTTTTTCTTGCCATTTTTTTACCCTCCCTAGTTAATTTCAGTTTAACATAGGAAGGGGTATTTTTACAGACTTTTTTTCACAGGCTCTCCAAATGAAAAATAGACTAGAAAACTAGAATATACATTTCTAATTTTCTAGTCTATTTTCTTTAAACCTCTCTACTTTTGGGATAAATAGATTCTACTGTCTTTGTTTTCTTCTAATAGCTATTACAATCCCTAAAGATAACAATGCAATACCGAATGTATCAGTTGTTTTTAAACCAGTTTTTGGCAGATCTTCATTTTCTTTTTTTATGTTTTCGCCTTTTTTACTACTTTGATTGTTAGCTGTTGTAGTTTTAGTAATTTGTATACTTTCTGCATTATATTCAGCTTTTACTGGAGTTACTATTTGAACACGACTTTCTAAGTCTTTTGCTCCTACTCTAATTCTCTCTAATATAGTAAATTTACTAAAATGATTTATTTTAAATTGAACTACTCCGTCACTAAAGCTACTATCCACTTTTTCTAAAACATTATTATCCGCTATATGATATACTTCAAGTTTTGCAGAATTATTTTTTACTACTGATACTTTAACTGTACGTTCAGCATCGCTATCTAGCTTCTTACCATCTTTTTTAAAGTGAATTTCAAAAACTTCAACAACCTTGTATTCGTTACCCAATTTATTGATAATTTCTTTATTAAGATTTTCATCATTTATAGCACCTACAAAGACCTCATCAGCTTTTATCTTATTTTTATCAAAAGATACATTAACATCGCGTCCTGATAATTTTGATGATAAAACATGATTGTCTGCAGCACTATTTAACAGATTTCCTTGTTTTTCTGTAGTTTCTTTTTTAGGAGTCTCTTTTTTTAGTTCTTTCTTAACATTTCTCCCTTCAGAAGATTGTTCTTCTTTCGAAGTTTCTTTCTTATCTTTATCTTTTGAGACTTCTTTATTGTCTTTTTTATCCTCTGGTGTTTTCTCTTCTTTAGGAGCTTCTTTCTTATCTTTATCTTTTGAAACTTCTTTATTGTCTTTTTTATCCTCTGGTGTTTTCTCGTCCTTAGGAACTTCTTTCTTATCTTTATCTTTTGAGACTTCTTTATTGTCTTTTTTATCCTCTGGTGTTTTCTCTTCCTTAGGAACCTCTTTCTTATCTTTATCTTTTGAGACTTCTTTATTGTTTTCAGAAGGTTTTTCTTCTTTTACACCATCTTTTTTCAAATCTTCTTCTAAAATAGTTTTTATTTTTTGAAGATTTTCATTATTAGGATATACCGTTAATAAATCCTTAATTTTAGTTAACCACAAAACTTTAATTTCATGTTCTTTATTTTTATCCGCTTTAGCATCAGATATTATATGATTTAAAAATTCTCTTGCATCTATAGAATTCCAGTCAACCTTTTCACCAATAGCCTCTCCAGTAGTTTTATCATCTTTTGCTGGTTCTACAGGTTTTTCGGTTGGTTTCTCTACTGATTTCTCTATAGTTTTTGGAGCTACTTCATTTAACCCATCAGGTTTACTAGTTCCTGCTAAGTTCTTTCCTTCTATAATAGGTTTATTTAAATGCCCTTCAGTATTATTATGTTTAATTTCCACAGCAGGTTTAATATCATTATCTTGTTGTGCATAAGCTGTTCCAAGTGAACCAGCAGAAACACCCATTAAAATACTCGTAACAGCCACTGTAACTTTTTTTACTGAATATTTTTTATTTTTAGTCATAGCTTCCTCCTTATAAAATCATATAAAGTTTATAAAATTCGCTTTTATATCACTATAATTATAATATAAATGAACAAATTGAGCAAGCATTAATCCTTTTTTTGTCTCACATCATTTACAAATGTATATAATCCTTTTTTTGAATTATTAGTATGAAATTCTGTTGAAAATTGTATAAAAAGATTAAAATTTAAATATCATTTTAATTAATACTAGAAAAAAATCGAGATACGAAGCATAGTTCATATCTCAAATTTTATTAATATTAAAAAATTATTGGAATTAGAATCATTAGAAAAATAACAAAATTTAAAGTAATATCATCCTATTTTTGTTCCAAAAACTTATTTCCTCTTCTTATTGCGATTGCAGTTCCCAATGCTAACAACGCTATCCCTAACTCTCTTGTTGTCTCTAGCCCTGTTTTAGGTAGCTCTGTTATTTTTGTTTTATTATTTTTATCATCTTTATGATCATTATTTGTACTAAGAGTATTTCTATTGTTTTCTACTTTATAGTCTGCTTTGGCTGGAGTTGCAATCTGAACACGACTTTCTAAATCCTTGGCTCCAACTCTAATTCTCTCTAAAATAGCAAAGCTACTAAAATGATTTATTGTAAACTTCAATGATCCTTCACTATAACTACTATCTACTTTTTCTAGAACGTTATTATCAGCTATATGATATACTTCTAGTTCAGCGTTATCATTTTTCACAACCGATAATTTTACTGTACGCTCAGCATCACTATCTATTTTTTTACCATCTTTTTTGAAGTGAATTTCAAAAACTTCAATAACTTTATATTCATTACCTAGTTTTTCTATGATAGCTTTATTAAGATTCACATCATTTATTGCACCTACAAAGACATCATCAGCATTAATTTTACTCTTATCAAATGATACAGTCACATCTTTACCTGACAGTTTCGCCGATAAAACATGATTTTCTACTACAGGATTATTTGTTAGAGCTTCTTGTTTTTCATTATTCGATTCTTCTTTTTTATCTGAAGTGTCTTTTTTAGATACTTCATTTTTATTTTCAGTAACAGTTACTTCTTTAGATGTTTCCTTTTTAGAAGTATCTTTTCCTGGTTGGTTATTCTTGGTAACTTTATTTTCTTTTGAAACATCTGGTTTATTACTATCTTTTATTCCTTTATCTTCTTTAAGAGTTTTATTTTCCACCTTGTCAGCCAAACGATCTTTTACTTTTGGATAATCTCCATTAAAACCAAGAATTTCCAATGTTTCATCTACAGCTCGAGCAGTAGCAAGAGTATTTCGTACATTTTCTGAAGATGTAGCATCTAATATCTCATCTCTAAATTTAATGAGTTTATACTCTGGAATATGAGTGTAAGTGTATAATTTTTCTAGACTATCTACTTTAGTTGTTAATTGAGAGAGTTTGGTTTCTCCTGGTATAGCAATTTTCGGATTATTACCATCCTTATCAATATTACCAGAAAGTCTGTTCGTTATTGGTTTTATCTCTTCTTTTTCAACTATCTCTAATAATCTTTTCAGTTCGAAGGTTAATTCTTTAGGTACTGCGATCAAACTAAAAATTTTATTCTTTAATGAGTAATAACTTTTATAATCTCTCGGTTCAAACATAAGAGATTTTCCTACTTCATCTCTAAACAAATAATCCTTCATAAGTTGCTTAATATGAGTTGGAATTTCAGAGATACTCTCAATATTTTTTATATTATTAAAAATTGAATAGAGATTCGACATTGCATCCCTATCTATATATTTACCATTTTCTATAGAACTTAAAATTATTTCAGCTTTACTCTTAAGAATATTTTTATCCTCTACTAATAATTCAGATTTGTTAACATTTCCTATGAATTTTTCAACATTTATAAGTTCATATATATTTCTATTCTCATTCTTTTGCAATATCTGATCTATATATTTTCTTTTAACTTCATCAGATAAATATTCGTCATTTCTAAGACTTTCAATTCTTTCAATCATACTAAGTAAATTAAACTCACTATTACTCTTACCCACATAATTGTATTTCAAACGTGTCCATTCTCTACCAACAATCCCTATTCCTGGTCCACGATATTCCTCATATTCTCTCTTATACTGCTCCACCATTTCTTGTTTTAGCTTTTCTTTTTCATAATCATTAAGTTTAGCTTTTGTATTTAGAACCTCTAAAATATTAGTCTGTTCTTTTTTTATACGTTCTTCTCTTAATTTTTTGTCTTCAGCTACGATTTTTTCCTTTACCTTATTAAGGTCAGCTTCAGTTGTATATTTTTCCAGTTCATTTACAAAAGGAACAAGCTGCTCATCTGTTAAATCTGTTAAATGGTGTTTTACACTAGAAATTACTTCTTCTCTTCTATAAATTATCTGTTGTTCAGCAGAAATTATTTTTCTTAATTCTTCTGCCTTTTCTGAAGTTTTAAGAGCTTCAATTTCTTTTAATAAAAACTTTCTTCGATTTTCGGATAATAGCGGTAGACCTGCTCCTGTATTTTCATCACGATGAGTAGAAGACGTTCTATTTACTAAACTCTCTAATTCTTTTTGTAATTTTGATAATTTATATTTTTCTTTTAAATCATTTAATTCAGTTATCACATTTACAGAATCTATCTCTTCTCTAGGAATAATCCTATAGTCATAATCATCTTTTAAATCAGCTTTAGCCTTTATTAATTTATATTTTTCTACAATTTCGTTTAATTCATTATCATTTTTAGCTGATCCTACTTCTTTAGTAAATTCTTGATTTTGATCATTTCCTAGATATAGATTATGTACTCTTTTCAAAGAATATACTCTATTTTCTAATTCCTTCTGTTTCTCTTCAGCCTTTTTAATAACTTCATATTCATTTCTAATTTTCAAAAGATCTTCTGTAGATTTGGCAGCCCATAAACTATTAACTAATCTTTCTTTTTCTTTTCCATCAATAATATTATTCAGTGAGTACTTCAAGTATTCTTTCTCTTTTATAAGAGCCCAATCAATATTATCTTCTGACACTTCCGATGATGGCGTTGGTTTTATCTCTGGGGCTGGTGTAGGTACTGGCGATGATGGTCTCACTGGAGCTGGTGTTAAAATTGGGGCATCAGCTCTTGTTGGTTTCGAAGTAACCTCAGGTGACGAACTCGGCTTCATGCTTTCTTCTAAAACAGGCTTATCCGAAGGCTTTTCACTCACATTATGATTCGCTTCAGCACTAATTACCACATTATTAATTTCTTCTTGTGCATAAGCTGTTCCTAGAGAACCGGCGGTAATCCCTATTAATACACTGGCTGTTCCAACTGACACTTTTCTAATAGAATATTTTTTCTTACTAACCATAACTATCTCCTCTTTTAATTACATAAATATTATAAATCATTTTAATTATATTATATATACATACAATCAGCAAGTTATTATGTTTTCACTAAAAAAACGAACTGATACAGCATATCATGTTCGTTTTAAAATATTATCTAAGTATTTGTTTTACATTCATCTAGTAAATTCATCATCAAATGAATTAAACATTTATAATAACATCAGAAGAAAATATTAATTATTTAATACTATGTTTATTCATTTTTTCTTGGAAAATCTCCGTAATAACTTTACGTAGTTCTTCTTTTTCTTTTTCAGGCCACTCACCTTCTTGTTGAGCTGCAGCATAAAGTTCTGGATATTCAATAGAAATTCTCTTAACTGTACGAGTGTTCGCATGTTTTCTTACAAAAAATGGTATTTTCTTCATTAATTCTTCAGGTACTAATGAAAGTATTCTTTCCGCAGTTTCTTTATCACTGATTACTGAAAAAGTAAGACCTTTCTTTATCTGTTCTTGTTCCTGTTCTGTAAAATCTTCTAATCTCATTCTTATTCTCCTAAATACGTATAATTTCAACTAAAATTATATACTAATACTTATGAAACAACAAATATATTCCACTGATAGAGATTATCAATATTATGAGTGAATATACAAAATCATACAGATTTCTTAAATATATGAACTATACTGTCAAAACATTAAGCAATTCGTAATCGACTCATTAATTTTGATTTACATTTTATAATATTATATTTTTTACTATCAAAGTTACGTACTCAACCCAAACAACTTATAAAATTCACCTTTTCTATCCATCAAATCAACAAAAGAACCATCTTCAACAATGACACCGTCTTTCATAAAAATAATTCTATCATATTTTTTCAAAATAGTTTCATTTAACTTATGTGTAACAACAAGAGCTGTCAAACTTTGGATTTTCAAGATTGAATTTTCAATTTCAGTAGTAACTTGATTATCCAAAGATGAAGTAGCCTCATCTAATAATAAGATTGGTGTTTTACGAATTAAGGCGCGAGCAATGCTAAGTCTCTGTTTTTGTCCACCGGATAGATTTGCTCCATTTTCACCACATAAAGTTTGTAGACCTAATTCATTTTCTAAAATATAATTTTCTAACCCAGACTGCTGTACAGCTTGTTTTATATCATCTTCTGCAAAATGTTGATTAAGGGTAATATTTGCACTTAAGGTATCATCAAAAATATAAACGTCTTGTTGAACAACAGTCATTAAATTATATAGACTCTCTGACGAAATGTCTTGCAAATCTTGATTATCAATTGAAATATACCCACTTGTCACATCATAAAAACGCAATAATAGATTAAGCAAAGTTGATTTTCCACTCCCTGACATACCTACGATTGCAATTTTTTCACCCTTTTTAATATTCAAAGATAAATTATTAAAAATTTTTTCTTCAGAGTTAGGATAAGAAAAATCAATATTTGAAAAAGAAATAACATCATCGAAATATTCTTTCCTTTTACCAGTTTGTAGTTCGGATACATCCTTCATCTTATATGAACCTAATGTTGCCTTCCCTTCACGGAATTTACTTATTCCCATACCAATTTCATTTAGTGGCATTACTACAAAATTGACTAGTTGAACAATAGCTGTTACACTTCCAATTGTGGTATGACCATCGAAAACGAGATACATTCCTCCGCCAAAGGCTACTAAAAACACAATCATCCCTGAAAGCTGAGAAATAACATTAGTCAAAGTATCAAACTTTCCTTTCATAAAATATATCTCATCCAATTTTTCGCTTTCGTGACTGTAATCTTGACGAATAACCTCCTTAACATTAAAACTTTTAATAACCAGAAAACCTGATAGAATATCTTTAACCTTAGCTAAATACTTCTGATCGGCAATAATCGCACTATTTTGTAACGAAACTGACATTTTCCCAATAAATCCTGAAATTACCATTGGAATAATGCTGGTAATGATAACCAATAAAGTTAAAAACCAGTTACCTATAAACATGGCTATTAGCGAGAAAATCATCAAGGAAAAGTTTTTTGAAATATTAAAATACTGGTACAAATAGTCTTGCTCAATTTTCTTCATATTTTCAGTCAATATAGAAATATATTTTCCTGATTTCTCCTTAGAAAATTCCCTATAATCCTTGTCTAAAATTGATTGAAACACCTTGTTTTTATATCTTGACATAATTTTTCTAACAAGTTTATTTCTCAATCGAAGGGATATAAAATTAAGCCCTGCATAGAGAAAAATAACAGCAGCGCCGACTAGTACCGCCCGGGTCAGAGCTTCTCTATTTTGGGACATTCCACTATCAATAATGTCTTTAATAGAATAAGCAAAAGCAATATTAGTTAAGGGGACTAGCATATTAAAGATCATGAAAGCATAATAAAACATTTTATGATTCTTTATCAATTGTTTCATTCTTAATCCACCTCATAATTATTAAATTTTATTTAGAAAATGCGACATGAAATATTCCTCTAAATCAATATTTTCTCTCATAATTTCTTTCATAGTGATTTGTTCGATTATTCCTCCATTTTTTATAACACCAATCTTATCTGCTATTTGTGAAATTTCGGATAAGATATGACTTGAAATTAATATTGTAATTCCATGTTCCTTAGAAAGTTTCAGCAAAAGATTTCGAATTTCTTGAATTCCTATTGGATCCAAACCATTGATTGGTTCATCTAAGATTAATAATCTAGGTTTTGTTAAAAAAGCTCTAGCTAGACCAAGTCTCTGCCTCATCCCCAACGAAAACTCTTTTACTTTTTTAGTAGTATTTTTTAATCCTACCATACTTAAGACACTTATTATATCTGATTCATTTATATTTTTCCCCATATACTTAGCATGAATTTTCAAGACTTCTTTTGCAGTACAATTTTCATAAAAAATTGGTGTTTCAATAATACTACCAACCTGACTTAAAATTTCTTCTCTGTGTTCTGATAAATTTTTCCCAAAAATTTCAATACTACCAGATGTAATAGTTGATAAGGACAACATACATTTCATTAAAGTTGTTTTTCCTGCTCCATTGGGACCTAAAAAACCATATATTTCTCCTTCAGCAATTTGAAGATTAATACCACTTAAAATTTCTTCCTTATCAATAGTTTTAAAAAGTTCTTTTATTTCAACAACATTTCTCATTTCTATACCTCTCTTTCTATATCAGCTCTCAATACGAGATTTTCTTCTTCAGGAGTATGAATACTAACTTATATAATCTCTTCTTTTAAAGTAATTATCAAAAGACTGTTACTTATTTTAGTCATTTAATTTTTATTCCTGAAACAATTCATTCCAGTAAATTAAGTTATACTACTTGATATTAATATCTTTTCTTGAAATATTATAAATTGAAACTGAAGCAATAATTATACTTATGGAGCTAGCAAATATTAAGAATAATGAGTTGTTAACAAAATTATTAGCCAAACTTCCCGGAGTTGCATTAGATAGTAATGCAGCTAAACCAAGTCCAGAAAGCATTGTTATAGGTGTTGAATACTTAATCATACCTATAACAAAAGGTAATATCCCAATTAATACTGTCCCAAACGAAATTCCAACTAAATTAATTAATTGATTAACTACTGGTATATAATTTGATTCAGTTAAAACTGCGACTAATCTAATTAATAATTGAATAACTAAATGTGCAGTAAAATGAGCAATAAATGATATTAAAATCACCGATATAATTTTTCCCCATAGTAACTTTATTTTTGAAATAGGGTAAGAAAACAACTGAAAAATTGTTCTTTGTTTAAATTCATCGATAAAAATTGTAGAAAATAAATAAGCTTCAAAAATTAAAAATGCTGCTTTTGTAAATAAAGCTGAAAACAATGATGTTGCAATTGCCCAATTTTCCCATTTATCAGCAATTCTAAAATTATTAGAACCCTGCCCTACAAATTCTCCCAATTTATTATCCGTACCTAGCCCCATAATTATAATTCCCGTAACACCTAATACTATCAATATAGTAACAAACCAAACCAAAAATAATTTAGATTTTGAAACCTTATTTATTTCAATTTTAATAAGTGATAACATAGATTTTTTCCTCCTAAAAATAAATATAGTTCATATTATTTAAACTATTCTAAATACATATTTAAAATAACTGTTTTAATCAAACAACAACATTGTACATACTATTGGTATGTAAGTGCTAAAAAATATACATACTGTTGGTATGTTAGTAAGTTTTTTAATAACATACCTGAGTATGTTATTTTTAAAATATCAAATACATAAAATCATTGCTAACAAGGATACCCCAAGATTATTTATTTAATACCTTTTAAGTGATCAAATAATTGGAAAATTACTTCCATCATTTCATCAGAAATCAATTGTACCCCTAGTCCATCAAATGAAAGTTTAATGAATTTCATTTTTCTCTTTAGTTCCTCTACTGAATAAACAGAAATTTGAAATCCAATCCAAATATTTAAAGTTAAAATAATCAAATCAGCTAACTCTTCTGGATATTCTGTTTTAATCGATTCATCTTTAACACCTTCGTAAACTCTTTCTCTAATTTCTGGTAAAAAATCAGAAAATAAACTTAGATACTGCTCTCCTAACAAACGTGGACTCCTTAGCTTAATCGAAGCTGAATATACAAGCCTCTGTTGTTCAAAATTAGAGAAAGCATCCATCAAAGAATTTTGTATTTTTTCTAACCCAGTGTCTCCTCTCCAATTATAATTTAAAATTTCTTGATTGTTTTCTCTAATAATCGATTGTAATATTTCTTGTTTCGATTCAAAATGATGATAAATAACACCTTTTGTCAATCCACCTAATCCATTTATTATATCTTGTATAGAGGTATTATCAAATCCCTTTTTTAAAAATAAATCTTTAGAAACTTCTAGTATTTTTTTTCTAGTTTCATATGGATTTCTATTCCTTGCCATAATATCTCCTTCCTACCATACCGGTGGTATGTAACTTTCATTATAATGTACTAAACTAATAATGTCAAGTTTCTTATTGTTTCTCCCACTTTATTTTTTAGAGTTTACTCTTAATATTAGTTCAAGTTGTTATACAAAGTAATCTTATACTCTCTCCTCTTACATACATCTTGACACATTTTATTTTAAATTCATAACTATAATCCACTTCCACTGGTTTGTCCAGTAAAAGGGGTACATATAATTGTTTCAAAGCTTAAAAAAAATATGATTGGGGGGCTATTCTTTACAACATATTTTGGTTGTATACTAAGTCCGGGGCATGGAAAAAATTCCAGCCCCGGATTTCAATTTTTATACATAAAAAGACAAATATCCAATATAATTAAAGCGTAGAAAAATAATTAAGAAAGAATATTGGTTATGTCTAATTTTATCACAAATTTACTATTAATAAAAGACCAAAATATAACTATGGAGGACAAACTTGATTTAATCAATGTAGATGGTCAAGATACATTCGTATTTCATGGGACTTTATCATATGAACCAAAGTGTTGTACAAACTGCGATTGTAAGAAAGACGGAAATAATATAGTTAAAAATGGATTTAGAAATCCATTAAAAGTAGCTTTATTAAAGATGTCTGAATGCCCTACATACCTTAGATTAAAAAAACAACGCTTCAAATGTAGAGAATGTGATTCTAAGTTTTGTGCTGAAACACCATTTGTAAAAAAACACTGAAGTATATCTAAAAATCTTATATTTTACATAATGAAAAATCTATCTAAAACATTGTCTTTTAAAGATATAGCTGAATTAAGTAATGTATCAGTATCTACAGTAGTAAGAGTAATGAAATCATGTAGAGAAGCTGTAGAAGTTAAGACTCATTCAAACTTACCAGAGCACCTATGTTTCGATGAAATAAAATCAACTAAAGATAGTAAAAATGGAATGAGTTTCGTATTCTTAGATGCTAGAACACATGACTTTATAGATATTGTAGATGGTAGAACACAACATATATTAAAACAATACTTTATGAGATATCCAAGAAAAGTAAGAAAGAAAGTAAAAATCTAAGCAGCAAAATGCTGCCTAGATCTTATTTCCTATTTTTCTCCATGCCCCGAACTTGACAAAAAACAAAAAAAGAATACCCTTATGCAAGAGTATTCTTCCTCAAAATCTACTATGGACAAACTTTACAAGATACGAAAAATTATGGAATTTATATGGATAAGGAGATTGCGAGATAATTAATTTCTTACCCATTTTCAATGTTCTTTTATAAATTAATATTGATGTTTTCTGATATTTTGATATTATTGTGCCAAAAATTATATTCATCGAGTTTATGTGTAATACCATTATAAACATTACAAGTATTAGTTGGATCTTTAATTGTGATGATTAAACAAAATTCTTGGCTTAATTCCCTATTCTCGATAGCTGCTCTATCTTCAATACTACTTCTATAAGTGTTATCTATTGTTAAATACCATTTTTTATCGGCAGTTGTATATTTCAATTTATTTCCGTCTGTTAACTCAGATGTATCCACTGCATATTTTTTTACTGGATAATATTTATCTCCATACTGAATTAACATTCTTTCTTTTAACGCAAACTCTTTCGATGACTCTCTCATTTTGACTTTACTATATAATGAACCCACCAATATATTTTGAGCTCCACTCCTTCCAATCGGATTTAGTATACTATTCTTACTTGTATCTCTAGGTACCTTTTCATCATAAGAACCAAACCTCACATCTATATTCGATTGACAATATTCGAATCCTTGAGTTGGATCTAAAATAGGATCATATACAAGTGTTACAATAGCCTGAAAATTAAAGAACCCATCCTTTGCTAAGCATTCTGGCATAGGAAAGTCTTTAATATCTATAAATCTTCCTTTTGGCAGAACATCACGCAGTATTAAAGTTATTTCATTTGGAGTATTATATAATATGTTATGAACGGTATCAGGTAATCCAAAACCAAGATATTTAGTTCTTTCAAATTCTGATATTTCAGTATTATTAGGATAATTAGCTGAATGAATTATTAAGCTTTTCAATAACAACGGGTCAAATTCTTCATCCATTTCATTTAATAATCCCGCAGCTAAAGCAGCTACCCTAGGTGTGGAAAAGCTAGTGCCTGCTTGTTCTGCAACCTCTCCATTTTTAGAAAATGATTTTACTCCCCCTTGAATAATCTCTCCTTGTGAATTAACTCCAGCATTACCGCCTAAATGAACAATATCAGGCTTTATTATATATGCAGGACCTGGACCTCTTCTCGAAAATGGCGACAAGTTATATGGCTCAGATATCCAACCATACTCTTTTTTATCTGCAATAGATCCAACCACTAATGATCTAACGGAATCAGCTCCTTCGTGCAATTTGCCAACAGCACCTCCTCTAGCAAAATTAATACAATTTCCAGCTGATTTACATATTAAGACATTATATTCGTCTTGAATATCATCCAATGCAATAGCAAAATCGCTAAATTTTTGTTCAGATATTTCTCGAACAATACTTATTGATAAATTCCATATTTTTATTTTTTTATGGTTATTTTTTATAACCTCTCTAATGTTTTCTATTAATTCATCTTCTTCTATTCTTTCTTTTTGAGTATCTGGAAAAATCGCAGCATCAAAGACTCTTATATTTTTAGCCCCGACAACTTCTTCTCCTTGAAACTCATCCCCATATGTAATAACACCCGCAACAAATGTTCCATGAGTTTCCGATATTAAATCATTTGGATATGGGGAATTTCTATTTCCATAAATCCATGACTTTAATGGGGCTATCCCACATATTCCATTATCTAAAACACCGACAATCTCACTTCTTTTATCAACATCATATTCTTTTACCTTAATTTCATCTTTTTTATTCAAAGCATCTAAATTAATTGATACATATGGCATAGGAACAAATTCTTCTGCTAAGTCAAATAATGTGCTATTTACGAGCTTATCCACTTGCAAATTTGATATATTGCATAGTTTATATATTATTAGTGATTTCGTATAATTTGTTTTTACGAATTCTACATGTTCATTTCTCATAAACATCTCAAATTTTGCTTCATGACTCGTATTAATAGAAAACTCGTTGAAGTTAAAAAGTTTCACCTTATAGTTAGAGACACCTTCCATTTTATATACAGTAGGCTTATATTTAATGATATTGTCAATACCCGAAATACCATATGCATTATTTTTAACATCGGCTATTTTTTCTTCAATTTTAGCTCCCTCTTTTTGAGAATCTACACGAACAATTAAAGTATTTTCATCTGAAACTCCAATAACATTATTCTTATTAGTAAAAAATATATTCTCGATTTTCTTTCTATGGCTTTTAGCATGAGCATCTTTATTTAATTTTGCTTCAATCATAACTGGTATGTTTCTGTCTTCCCAATCTTCTTCTAACACATCAAAAATCATTCGAGACAATTCAGCAGATTTTTCATTTAACTCACTACCACTTAAAACAAATTTAGGAAGTTCTTTTTTACCTCCACCTTCTACTCTTTGTTTATCTTCTTCACGTTTAGCAAAAAATTTAATTGGCAATTTCTCTTTCATTATTATTCACCCCTTAACTTTTTAGAAATCATCTGTATTCTTCTCAGTGGAAATCCACAACTTTGCAATTCTCTATGAGTCATTCCTCCTTGAATTAAAAATTCAAGGAACTCTATGTCACTAGTTATTGAATGATTTTTGAACAAAAATGCTTCTCTTAAAATATCAAATAATGTAATCTCATTTTTTTCATTGATTACGGAACTTCTCATAGAATTATTCATTATAGTGTTAATATCAGAATGACTTAATCCTATTAGCGAACTTGACATATTCTTAATTTTCTTATCTGAAATATCAAATTTAAATTTTGATGTATCGATAGATGTATGAATCAAACTATTAATTTCAAGTTCTGTTGGTTTACTAACACTCAAAACTCTATTAAATCTACGCCAAATAGCAGGATCAAGTAATTCATGATGATTTGTAGCTGCAATTATAATACTATCTTTGCTAAAAACATCTATATTTTGAATAAGGCTATTTACAACTCTTTTTAATTCTCCCGTCTCATTTTTATCATCTCTTATTTTAGCAATTACATCAAATTCATCTAAAAACAAGATACATTCTTGCCTTGAAGCAAAATCAAATATTTTCCTAATATTTTTTGCTGTACTTCCCAACAAAGATGAAATCATTCCATCCAACCTAGCAGTTACTAATGGAAGTCCAGTCTCCATAGATATATATTGTGCCATTGAGGTTTTACCACATCCCGGCGGACCATAGAGAAGCAATGCACAAGGTTCATCTATTCCAGCTTTTAATAATTTATCTCTATTTTCATAACCTTTTATAAACTCCTTGATTTTGTTGTCGATTTCATTATTCAAAATTAATTTGTCTCTATCAATAATTGGATAGCAAATATCCACCATGTCCATTCTGCTTTCACCATCAACAGGCTTAGATGATAATGAATCTAAGGACAATATTCCTCCTCTTTTTTTTGATAATAAATTATTTATTTTGCGTGATAATGCTAAATCACCATTATTTTCTAAATTTTTAGCCAATATTTTAGAATAATTAAAGACCTTTTCCTTGTCTCCGGATAACGCACCTTCAATTATTTTGGAAATTTCAGTATACATTCCATGCACCTCCTATTTTATTTATTATACATCAAACTTCATTATTTTTCAATATTTTTGTTATCAAATACATATTTTTTGTTATTATTTTCTAATTATTGTTATCAGAATAATGACTATCCCTGGGAAGGGGTGGTTTTCTCTTTGGGTATAACCCTTTGTTACTCAATGCGCTGGCTTTCACATTCGTTCAAGCCCCATTGTATTTTAACGCCCGCTACTCGTTAAACGGGTTTATCTATTTTTTTATTTCCAAATGGATTTGTATATTCTTTTGTTGTCAGTTTATCTATTGCAATGTCATGCGATTCTTGTTCTCTGATATATTTTCTTATTGTACTTTCATTTAATCCTACAGTATTTACATAATATCCTTCTGCCCAAAACTTTCTATTTCCATACTTATATTTCAAGTTTGAGTGCATATCAAATATCATCAGTGAACTTTTCCCTTTCAGATATCCCATAAAACTTGATACACTGTACTTCGGTGGTATTGATAACAGCAAATGTATATGATCTGGCATTATATGTCCTTCTATTATTTCTACCCCTTTGTACTTACATAACCTCTGTATTATATTTACTATGTCTATTTTATATTGATTAAATTCTATTTTTCGTCTATACTTAGGTGTAAATACAATATGGTATTTACATAACCACTTTGTATGCGATAAACTATTATGTTTATTTGTCATAATTAAAATCATCCTTTCTTTATTTTAGAGCTTGAACTACTCTTATTTTATCAAGAAAGGATGATTTTTCAATTGTTTAACTCTTAGCTCTCACCCGCATAGCGGGTGTTTTTTTGTTTCGGAGACTTTGCCTCCTCAACTGACTAAAGTCATTAAATAAAAAACTGCAACTTACTAGTTGCAGTCAAACACAGATTTACTTCTGTTCCTTTTAGAAACTTATATTTTCATTTTTAGGCATAGTAAAAATATCGTTTTTTTCAAAATAAGGTTTTACCATTTCTTTCCATCTAGCTTTATGAAAATTGATTGACTTTAAAGGAGATAGGCCATAATTTCCCAATGCATAACCATCATTTACTTCAACAACAAGTGTCCTGCCATCACTAGTAACACCAATATCTAGTCCATAAGCTATTGGCGCATCTTTCCAACATGATATGGCTTCATCAATTACACTAGGATCAAATTGTGTATGATAATCACCTGTATAAGGCCGAACATCTAACACGCGACCATCTAAAACAAAACAACGCCATTCAGCTATGAATTCTACAACCTCACTAATCCATATAGGATAGTCGAAAGGTAGACCAATACCTATCAAATCACGGGTTCCATTAACAACTCTTCCTGTAAAGATTTTTGAACCGGCTTTGGGCTTAATAAATTTTCCCCAATTATCAGGTATATTTACAATCTCTCCTAAAACACCTGCATAAATCTTTCGACCATAAAACTCTTTAAGCTCAATAGGATAGTCATAAACTGGAACGTTTAACCCCATCATTTTTAGCAATGCTCTGGTCTCCGTTATATAATCTACAACTGTATCATCACTTGTTAGCTGTTTTATTTCAGAAAAAGATTGATATAAAATAACTTCTTCTCCTTGTAAGTATGCACCTACTTGAGCATTGTATTTATTAATTGAAACCTCACTTGGTAATTTACTTTGTCTAATATAAACAACCATTTTATCACTCCTTTTTCACTAGTGTTGCACCTGATTGTAAAAAAATAATAGCAATTTTGCTCTTATTTTTTTGAGTAAATAGCTCCCATAATATCATCGAAATAATCAACGGTATTTAGGAGTAATTCAATAACCTGGGACTTTGTTAGTCGCATTCCTCTTCTATCTCTAGCATCTTCTACTAAATTTTCAAGTTTCTCTAGATTTTTATCATCCAAGCTAATCATTATTCTATTTTTATCAGTTGCCATTTTCTTCACCTCTAGTTAATTCTATCATAGGTGTAACACTTGTGTCAACTATTTTTTATAATACATTAGTTTAAAAAAGAGGTGGCTTTTTATCACATTAACTTTAAATCTTTGGTAATAAAAATTCCCAACTATAGTTTTTAAGAAGTAAAAAGCATAGCACTTAATTTAAGCGACTTGATAAAGCAGACTTTACTATCACGTTCAGTTTTTCTGTATGTTCTCTATTAGAAATCTCTCGATATGTTTCATAATCTTTGAAATCACAAAAATAATCTATAAATTTATAAAATAAAATTGCAGTATCGAAATAGATACCAACTTGAGTTGTCCAATATATATTCTGGCGTGTCCTAAGTACACTACCTAATAATTTATAACATTCAAATCCTTCTTTTCTTACGTTGAACCACTCTTCATCAATATAAGTCAATTTTGTAATATCAGCTGTCCTAATATCTAAATCAAGATTTCTAATTATACGACCTATAAAATTTGATAAAAAATCAGCAATCCTAATCCCAACATGATTTTCCGATTCTTCTCGAAGTGTTTCAGCAAAACAAAATCTTTCTATTGCTGCCTTGAACATTCCCTCCGTTCTCCAACTCTTCCCATCTAGAAATAATACAATATCTTCATCTGGGATATGTATTTCATCCAACAATCCTCTTAGTCCATCAAATGACCAACTATAATCCCAATTGTAGCTTTCAAAAGTTGTGATAGAAAAAGAAAACTTCTCTAGAATTAATTTGAGCTGTTCCGCAGTCTGTACCTCAAAAAATAGATGTGGTACATCTTTTCCCTCTTTAATAATGTTACTTAATATTGATTGAATTTCAGATAGTATATTAGCACTATCGGTTTCAGGAGCAAATATTAGTTTAACTAACTTAGTTGTTCTATGTCTGTCTATAATTTTTATAAAAGAATAGAGAAACTTCTGCAACTCATAATTACCATATCTAATTTCAAATTCAGAAATAATATGCTTAAAAACGTTGACTATAATTAATTCTAATTTATTTGTTGTTGATATTTGAAGAACCATGTTGTAGTTAATAAGTAAACTGAATAGATAATTATAAAATTTGATATACTTCAAATCCATGGATGCCAGGCCAAATTTATAGTTTTTGGCCTTAATAGATTCACCTTTAAATTCCGCACCATTTACTATTCCTAAGAATTTCTTATTAGTCTCCTCCCACATTAAATATAATTCTTCAATATTTTGATAAGTCTGTTCACTAAAACCTAAAAAAATATTTATAAAATATGGTGAAGCATCAAGTATTTCAAAGTTCAGTTCTCCTTCTTTTTGTTTTATTTTCAAATCATGAAACGACTCATCCTGAAAAAATTTTAGCATAAAATCCTCCATCTTAATTATCATTTATAAAGAATGAAATTATCTTATGTTTATTATACCACTAAAACCTCAAAAAGACTATAACTTCCCTGTCACAGTCTCTTATAAATCTACCTCAGTTCCTTCAAGGAAATTTACTACAATTTGTCCAGTTTCTAAAATACTGATGTGGTCGAGAACTTGATTCATGATTGCTCCATCAAATTTATCTAAATCTAGCATCTGATACATCTGCTTTGCATAGTACAAATGAAGAAGATTTGCTCCTTACTCTAGCTTTTACCACTTATCTTCCTACCACATCAGATTGATGCTCTTGAAGTAGTCCAACTGTTTTCATAAAGTATTTCTTCATCGATATGATTGTTTAAACATCCAATCTGGCCTTTGATTCTATATAGATTATTACACTGCCAAAACTTTCGTTTACCAAGACTTATCATCCAGTTCTTTCGACCAAATACTGAGCCACATTCGGCACAAAATACTTTTGTTATTAAGGTGAGAATGATAAAATAAGAATGTACAGTTTTGACAAAATAAAAATGTACAAATA
>NZ_CAUPZX010000034.1:0-19687 GCF_963515875.1 uncultured Gemella sp.
TTCAATAAGTTTTTGTCAATAAGTTTTTTATATTTTTTAAAAATCTTTTTAAACGATTACTTCTTTGAAATAATTAACATTGTCTTTTCTAAAGACTTTTTAAGTTTACCATTTCTTTTTTATTTTGTCAAGAGTTTTTAATAATTTCTTAACATTCGTAATTTTGAAATGTTTTATTGTTCGTCTTCTATCAGAAGACTTTTACTATTCTAACATTAAGTATTAATTATGTCAAGTTCTTTTTTAAAACTTTTTTTGTTAATAGTTAACATAGCTATCGTCTTCCAAGACTTCTACTATTCTATCATCAAGCTATAATTATGTCAACATAACTTCAACTTTTCTCTTCAATTTTTTTATATCCGCATAGTATAAGAGGATACTACCCTATGTTAGCATCCTCTTTTTTAGTTTCTTCTATATATTGTAAAAATTAAAAACGGTAACCGGTAAATTTCTTTTATGCTCTGAACGCAGATAATGCGCTTCTATTTTTTCTCTTATCTCATCAGTAACTTTTTTACCTTCTAAATAATCATCTATATTATCATATGTTACTCCTAATGCTACTTCATCTTCTAATGCTGGTCTCTCTTCTTCTAGATCTGCAGTTGGTTTTTTCATATATAGATGTTCTGGACAACCTAAGAATTTCAATAATGCTTTACCTTGACGTTTATTCAATCTAAATAAAGGCATAATATCTGCACCACCATCTCCATACTTTGTAAAGAATCCAGTTATCGCTTCTGCAGCGTGATCAGTACCAACTACTATTCCTTTATTCATAGTCGCTATTGAGTACTGAGCTTTCATTCTTTCTCGGGCTTTTTCGTTACCTTTAGCAAAATCTGTAATTTCTACGCCCGCTAATTTTAATGATTCCACGCTCGCATCCACCGCTTCTTTTATATTCACTGTAAACACTTTATCTGGATTAATAAATTCTAATGCATCATTACAATCCGCTTCATCAAACTGCTCCCCATAAGGCAATCTTACAGCAATAAATTTATAATTTTCTTTCGTTTCAGACTTCAATTCATCAATAGCCATTTGGCATAACTTTCCGCACAGCGTAGAATCTTGCCCTCCTGATATTCCTAATACTAAACTTTTAATGAATGAATTTTTTTTAATATAATCTTTTAAAAAGTTTATTGTTAAACGAATTTCTTCATCAACGTTTATCTCAGCTTTACATCTTAATTTTTTTATTACTTCTTGTTGTAATGTCATATATTCACCTATTTAATTCGACTTTTTCGTTACTCTTTTCAATATAGAATTTCTATTTTCCCAACATTTTGAACTTAAATCTACAGGATAAAATTCAGGATTTAATAAGCGTAAATATTCATTCCACAGCAATTTTTTATTTTTCTTAAAATATTGAGCACTTTCTTGAACAGTAGGAACTTCATACACCTGTACCCCGTTTACAAATATATCTGTATGCAAGTCACGAGCCTCAAAATTCCTAACTTCTTTTTCTAAATAAGTATGAGTTGGGTGGAATAATTTTATACTAACTTCAGCACTTACATCCTCATTTTCTAAAGCTATATAATCACCAGCAGCCATTCCTGTATCCTTATTTATTATTCTATATACTCTTTTTATCCCAGGAATAGTTAGTTTTGCAGGATTTTCAGAGACCTTCAATCTATCTACCATATTTCCATTATCATCTTCTAAACATGCTAACTTGTATACCGCTCCTAGCGCCGGATTGTCATAGGCTGTAATCAACTTAGTCCCAACACCCCACGCATCAATTTTTGCACCTTGTTGTTTCAAGTGAGTAATCGTATCTTCATCTAAGTCATTAGAAGCTACTATCTTGGCATCCGGATAACCTGCTGCATCCAACATTTTTCTAGCTTCCTTTGAAAGATATGCTATATCTCCCGAATCCAATCTAATTCCTAAAAAGTTAATTTCATCTTTTAGTTCATTTGCCACTTCTATAGCTGTAGGAATACCCGAACGTAATGTATCATATGTATCAACTAAAAAGTAACAATCCTTATGTGCAGCTGCATATTTTTTAAATGCAATTTTCTCATCCTCATAAGCCTGAACAAATGAATGAGCATGTGTTCCACTACATGGAATATTAAATAGTTTTGCTGCTTTCACGTTACTTGTTGCATTAAAACCACCTATAATAGAAGCACGAGTTCCCCATATTGCCGCATCAAATTCATGAGCACGACGAGTACCAAATTCCATACAAACTTCATCTGGGCATAAATGTTTAATTCGAGCCGCTTTTGTAGCTATTAAAATTTGATAATTTACCACATTCAAAATTGCTGTTTCCATTATTTGAGCTTGTATAAGAGGAGCTTCGATTCTTAATAAAGGCTCATTCCCAAAAACAATTTCACCCTCTTTAACAGACCTTATATTACCAGTGAATTTCATATCACTTAAATAATTTAGATAATCTTCCTCATATCCTAATTGACGTAAAAAGTCTATATCAGACTCAGTAAATCTAAATGAATTTACATAATCTATAATTTTAGCTAGTCCAGCGAATACAGCATACCCGCCTCCAAAAGGGATTTTTCTGAAATAAACATCAAAATACGACTTTCTTTCGTGTATTCCATCCTTAAAGTAAGCATATCCCATATTTATTTGGTAAAGATCAGTATGCAGTGCATCACCTAGATATTTATTCATAATTTCCTCCGAGTTATATCTACGATAAATTTATTACTTACTATATTAACATTTTACAATCTTTTTAACAAATATTTATACTTAAATTTAACATTAAAAATTATAATTCATACAACATAAATCTATACAAACACTGTTAAATCAACCATTCCGTGAATTAATCACCAAAAGTATTTTTTATAATACCCTTATTGCAACACTACTTAGAAAATTTTATTGATTAAAAGTTAACATATAAAAAAAGAAGTAACCTAGGACTATCCTCTATTACTTCTTTGATTATTAGTGTTTGAATTTGTATTATCAGTTACTCTTTGACTTTTATTATCATCTTGCTTATTATCTTCATCTTTTTCTGAAGTATTATCACTAGTTTTTTTATCGCTAGCTTTTTTATCTGTTGATGCATCTTTAGTTTTATCAGATTCTTTTTTAGAAGTTGATTTTTTATTATCTTTTTTCGCCAATTCAGGTATCTTACTATCGTCAATTCTACCATTATTATCATCTGATTTCTCTAATTTACCTTCCATAATTGATTTTATGGTAGTTTGAAGAAAATTCTCTTGTAATGGTATATTGAAAATCACCTCTCCCTGATAGCTCAGTCCATATTCTTGCCTTACTAAATCAGTGATAAAATACGGATCTCTAAGCTTATCTATAACTAGTTCATTAACTTTATTTTCCTTATCCAAATTCTCAATCATTTGATTTTGTTCTGCCAATTGTGCATTAATTTGTTTTTTATCTCGAATATATAAAAATGTTTGCAACAATGTAATAGTCAATGCGAAAGTCATAATTGCTAAGATAATAAATTTACGACGTTTTCTATATTTTGCTTTTGCTTTTAGTACGTCTTTTTTAAATTGACTGTTCTGTTCTCTCATTTTCTACTTCTCTTATTTTTTCCGATAAAATCTTGAACATTTTTGTTGCATCTTCTTTTTTCGTGCTATCTTTAAGTTCTAAAACTTCATATACTACTTCTTTTTTTGCAAAATAAATAGTAATTTTATCTCCTACTTTTAGAGCACTTGAGGGTTTTGCTTTTTTTCCATTAATTGCAATATGCCCTTCAGATGATACTTCATTCGCAACTGTTCTTCTTTTTATAATTCTTGAAACTTTTAAAAATTTATCCAAACGCATTTAATCACCTCTAAATGTTAGTACAATCTATTATCACATATTTATTTATTTTTCGCAAATAATAGCCATATATTTTAAAAAAATACCTCTAGACACATTAGAAAAATGGAAGTGATACAGCAAAATCGATTTTCCGAAATCAAGATTTTTGAATCACTCCCATACTAACTAAAAATTATCTTTAAGCCCAATTTCCATCTTTAAAAATTGCCACTTCTTTTCCATCGACTGTATATCCAGTAATATTAGTTGTTGCTTCTCCAATCATGAAATCAACATGAACTAGACTGTCATTAGCTCCAACCTCAGCTAATTGTTCATCACTCATCTCCGGTCCACCTTTTACACATGTTGGATATGCTTTCCCAAGAGCAATATGGCATGCGGCATTTTCATCAAATAGCGTTTCTAAGAATAAGATTTTCGTATTAGAAATTGGTGAATCAAATGGCACTAAAGCCATTTCCCCAATCTTTCTAGAACCTTCATCTGTCTCTAATAGATTTTTTAGAACATCATACCCACGTTCCGCTCCAAAATCAACCACCTTACCATTTTCAAATTTTAGCCAGAAGTTATCTATTAACACTCCACTATAATTTAAAGGTTTAGCATTGTAAACTATACCATTAGTTTGATCTTTATGAGGCATTGTAAAAACTTCCTCAGTTGGAATATTAGCCACAAAACGACCTGCTTTTTTCGCATAACTACCCGCACTTTGCCATATATGATCTTTTGGTAAACCAACATATAAATCAGTTCCAAGATCATTTGTAATATGAAGTTTTACTAGCTCATTTTCATGTAAGAATTTAGCTTTTTCATCTAATACTTTTATATGTTCTTCCCACTCAGCAATAGGATCATCTCCAGTAGAGCGGCAAGCACTTAGTATATGATTCCAAAGTTTTAAATATGCTTCTTCATCACTTAATTCAGGAAATAGTCTTTTCGCCCAACCCACTGTAGAAGAACTAACTACACACCATGGACATTCATCACTCATTATCGATTTCATATAATTACGCATCGCTTTTGAGCGCCCAACCATCGATGCTTTTAATTTTGCACTATCAACACCTGCTAAACCGTCTGGATCATCGCCAATTATAGATAAGAACGCAGCGCCTTCATCTAACTCTGCTTGATATTGATCAATATACCATTGCCCTACCGTACTTAGATTTTCTTCTGTTTGATAATTCAAATTTAACTTCGTAAGTTCTTGATCACGCCATTCTACAGTTACTCTTTTCGCTCCTAATTCATAACAAGCTTCTACAACTTTCACTACAAATTCTCGTGTTTCTGTACTCGCACGAACTAGTACCGGTTGATCTTTTTGAACATTTAATCCTACTTTAGCTATAAGCTGCGCATATTTTTTTAATTGTGTATTTAAATCCATATGATTCTCCTCAATTTTTCCATTAATCTACGACATAAAAAATTATTAATTCACTTAATTAAATCGTCTGTCTTTTATTATATCACTTTTTAAAAAGATTATTAGTAAAAGGGAGCGACTCAGAAATCATGATTTCAAAGAAATCGATTCTGTAGAATCACTCCCTCAAAGTTTATTAAATATCTAAGAAGCTTTTATAAAGAGAATTTAGACATCAATATAACACCAGGTCAAACCTTTTTTTTAAATTTAGACCATTTGCAAAACCGCTTCTCTATAAATTATACTTCTCTAGTAGCTTGTTTTAACCACTCTAGTTCTTCCCCTCCAAAGTGTGGTGCTAATACTTCAAAAACTTTTTTATGGTAGTTATTTAACTCATATTTATCTTCACTCGTAAGAAGAGATACATCTATCGCTTCTAAATCCCAAGGTACAAAAGTCATAACTTCAAATTCCATAAATTGACCATATTCATTTTTTACAGTATTTCTAATGATAAGCTCATTTTCCAGACGAATACCATGTGACCCTGAAATATATAATCCCGGCTCATTAGTCATTGTCATACCATCTTTAAATGGTTCAGCAGCACGATAAATCCCCCAGTGAATACCTTGAGGTCCTTCATGAATGTTACCTAAATAACCCACTCCATGTCCTGTTCCGTGATTAAAGTTTTCATAATTATACATTAACGGAGCACGAGCAAATAAGTCGACATTTGCACCAGACATTCCTTCTAAGAATTTTAATCTAGATAGACGCAAATGACATTGAAGCACTCTAGTATAGTCACGTTTTAACTTGTCACTAACTTCACCCATTGCAGTTGTACGAGTGATGTCAGTTGATCCTTCCTCATAATGTGCACCTGTATCAGTTAAGAAAAATGTTCCTGTACGTAGTGGAATAGATGTTTCTTTTGAAGAAGAATAGTGAATAATTGCACCATTTTCGGCATGTCCACAAATAGGAGCAAAACTTGGACAAATGTAGCCACCTTGTTCTTTTCTAAATTCCACTAGTTTATCAGATGCAGAAAGTTCATCCTCTTGTTCACTTATACCTTGTTTAACTAATTGTTTTAACCAATAAATAAATTTAGTATGAGCAATACCATCTTTGACATGAGCATGAATTGTATGTTTAAGCTCGACTTCATTTTTTATTGCTTTCATAAGAATTGTAGGATTTCTTCGTTCTACAAGTGTAATTTCTTTTGGAATATTGTTAAATACTGCATAGTTTAGACAACCTGGGTCAACTAAAACTACATCATTTCTAGAGAATTTTTTCACATCTGCATATACATCATTATAAGGTTTAATAGTTACATGATTTTCTGCTAAGTGTTGTTTTATTTCATCAGAGAATTTTCTTTTATCAACATATAAATCCACTTTATCTTCATAAACAACAGCATAGCTAAGTAGTAATGGGAAGAAATCCACATCCATACCACGAATATTTAGCAACCAACCAATATCATCAAGAGTCGTAATGACATGAATGTTAGCACCTACTTCATGCATTTCTTTACGCACCCTTTCTAGTTTACTAGCAACAGATTCTCCTGCTCTTTCTAGATTTAAGTAAAATGCAGGCGCTTCAGATAGGGATGGACGATCTGTCCAAATCTCATCTACTAAATCCACTTCATATTTTACCGTAGCATTTTTACGTTTTAATCTAGTTGCTAAATCTTTTCCTTCACCGAAAGTTACAACACGCCCATCAAAACCTAAAACTCCATTTTCTGGCGTATTTTCAACAATAAACTCCGCAATAGTCGGAACTCCCGGCTCTCTCATTTTCTGTAATTCAATACCAGATCCTTCTAGCTGTTGAGCTCCTTGCAAGAAGTATCTACCATCAGTCCATAAACCAGCAAAGTCTTTAGTAACAACTAAAGTTCCTGCAGAACCTGTAAATCCACTCATAAACGCACGAGCTTTAAAATGTTCTCCTACATATTCACTATTATGAAAGTCAGCAGTTGGAACCATGTATACATCGATATCATTTTTTTCCATTAACACTCTTAATTGAGCAATTCTTTCTTTTACTGTCATCTTCCTTACTCCTTTATAATTTATTTTCTAAATCTACTTTCTTTTACAATTAAGCGGAAAAATTCTTTGTTAATTTACAGTTAATTAATAAAAGTTAGTACACTTACTATTTTAACACATAACACTATGCTTTTCACCAATATGACAAAATATATAAAATTTTTTTCAAAATACTAAAAATAACGTTATTATAAAGACAAAGACTACAGCAACAATATCGCTATAGCCTTTCTTCTAAATATTACTTATTTTAATAGTTCTTTGAAATAATCAGTTGATTTTACTAAAGAATCAATAATTGCAGGCTCACCTGAAGAGTGACCAGCCACAACAATATCTAATTTACAGTTATTTAATTTTTTACTTAATTCGTAAGCACCTATTGCTCGACAGTCAACATCGAAACGACCATGAGCAATAGTAGTAGGGATATCCTTAATTACATCTATATTACTTAAAATCCAATCATCATCATCCCAGAACATATTATTCATCCAGAAGTGGCATTCAATTGTCGCCATAGAGATTGCATAATTAATCTCACCAAAGCTTTGCTCTAAGTTAGGATCCGGATGTAATGTCACAAGACTACCTTCCCACATACTCCATTCTTTGGCAGCAACTTCTCTCGTTTGTCTATCTTCACTTGTAAGACGTTTATAATATGCTCTAATCATATCATGACGTTCTTCTTTTGGAATAATACTCTCATATCTTTCAAACGATTCAGGATGGATATTGCTAGCTCCTCCTTTTTCATAGATCCATAAAATATCCTCTCTACGTCCTAGGAATATACCACGTAAAACTAATCCAAGAACACGTTCAGGATGTTTAATGGCGTAACAAAGAGATAAAGTAGAACCCCAACTTCCACCGAATACTAACCATTTTTCAATGTTTAGATCTTCTCTTATTTTTTCCATGTCCTCTATGATATGCCAAGTATCATTATTTTCTAAACATGCATGTGGAGTAGATTTTCCACTTCCTCGTTGATCAAATAGAATTATACGATAGAATTCAGGATCGAAATATTGTCTACAACTTGGAGCTGTTCCGCATCCAGGACCCCCATGTAAAAATACTACCGGTACCCCTTGAGGATTCCCACTTTCCTCATAATAAATCGTATGAGTATCATCAACCTTTAACATTTTAGAGAAATTCTCTTTAATAGCAGGATATAACGTTCTTAACTCTGCCATACTAGCACCTCCTATTGTGCATTTTTTATTACACTTTAATTTTATCATAAAATCAATATTTTTTCATTATTAATAAAAAATAAAATTTTATATTTTATATATTATAAAAATAAGATATTTTTTACATATATACTACTGCTATTTATAATTAAAATATTTCACATAATATTATAAAAAACTCAATATTATCATTATATTTTAACAACTGCTTATTTGTTTTTATACAAAAATAATAAGTAGGAATTTACATCCCCACTTATTATTTAATATTTTTATTCTTCTACTAGTGTTTCACCTTCACGTAATTCAACAAGCGAAGCAAGTTTTTTCTCGAAAATAAATACTAATGCTGCTACTACTACACAGACAACACCAATCCCTATAGATAATGTAATAATTGGAACTTCTGCTACTGCTGCATATAGAAGACCATATCCTTTAGCAGCACCGAATGTTGCAACAATCCAAACAGCCATCATGATTGATAAGATGTGTTTTGGCGCATATTTAGATACGAATGATGGTCCAAGTGGAGAGAAGAACATCTCAGCTACACTCAGAACAATAAAGAATAATACAACCCAAAGAATACTAGCTTTTTGAGTTTCAGGTGCTCCTACACCACGACTTACTTCTGTTAATGCTAGAACACCAAACGTTGCTCCAAGAAGGAATAACGCGATTGATGCTTTTTTGTATAAACTCCAGTCTCCTTGCGGACGGTTAGCAAGTTTATACCATAAAGCCCCTAAGATAGGACCTAAAATAATACATCCTAAACCATTAAGAGAATCTAACCAAGAAGTTGGAACTGTAAATGTACCTAATTTATCATCAACAAATTTTGGCATGTAATCATATAAGATTACGTAAGTTAAATACCAGAATGTCCAGAAGATAACTGATAGTAATGAAATGATTACTATAGAATATACACGACGAACTTCATATTTTTCTAATGAACGATTTACTTTAACTTTAGTTTCGTGTTTTTCTTCACCTTCAGCAAATGGACGTTTACCTACTTCTCCTAAAGACTTATAACCTAAAACAAACCAAATAGCCCCAAAGATACAAAGCAATCCAGCTATTTTGAAACATTGCAGATATCCGTTTGAACTTGCTGTAGCAAGTTTAACATATAAAAGCCCAACTGCTGTAGTACCAACGAAAGATCCCATGTTAATAAATGAATACATTGTTGAGAAAGCATCGTCTTTACGTTTTTGATCCCCCTCAAAAATTCGCCCTACTACCGCTTGAAGGTTTCCTTTGAAAAATCCAGTTCCAATTGAAACTAAAATAATCATTACCCACAATGAAGTATATGAACCTACAAAACCTGCATAACCATAACCTAATCCCATTAATGTAAGACCTACTGGAATCAGATATCTAGCCCCCATCAACTTATCCGCGATAAAACCTAATAATACTGGCGCAAGATAAGTGAATGCTACTAAGTTCGACTGCATCGCAGCACCTTCAACTTTCCCTAGTCCAAGACCACTTTCGCCCATTCCTCCAGAAATCACAGCTGCTGTAACATAAATGATAATCAGCCATTTAGAAGAATAGTAAGCACAACGCTCTATTCCGAACGTGATTGAACTCATATAAAAACCCCACGGTTTATGTTTAACCGTTTCTGACATAAAAACCCCTTCTTTCTTTAGTGGATAACCACTTTTTTTCTTTATTATATCACAACATATTTTATCATTCAACTATTTTCTCGAAAACGATACAAGTATTTATTTATCACTATTGAAATTAGTTATTCTAAGTGTTATAATTATATTAAAGTTCATAATATTTTTAAAGGAGTTGTATAATATGAAACTTTCAAGAACTAATAAAATTTTATCTAAAATGAAAGAACAAGGTATCAATCAAGCACTTATTAGCGATCCTTATTCAATCTTCTATTTAACAGGGCACCTAGAGCATCCCGGTGAAAGATTTTACGCAGTACTTCTTGATGAAAATGGTAATCACAAACTATTCATCAACGCTTTATTCCCATTAGAAAAAGATCTTGGATTAGAAAAAGTTGTGTATTCTGATACTGATAAACCATTAGAAACTCTAGCTAAAGCTATTCCAAATGGTGCAGTAGTCGGTATTGACAAAGTTCTTCCTGCAAGATTCTTATTACCTCTTATGGAATATCTACCAGAAAGCAAATTCGTTGATGTATCACAAATAGTTGACCGTGTTCGTATGATTAAAGACGAAGAAGAACGTGAACTTATGCGCCGTGCTTCTCTTCTAAACGATGAAGCTTGTCAACGAGTTATCAACAGTATTGCTGCTGAAAAATCTGAAAAAGATATTGTTAAAGACTTACTAGCTATCCACGAAGATTTAGGAGTTGAAGGTCTATCATTTGATCCAATCATCGGATACGGAGCAAATGGAGCTAATCCTCACGGAACAGTAGGAGACAGATATCTAAAACCAGGCGATTCTATCATTATCGATATGGGTGGAATTAAAGACAATTACTGTTCTGATATGACTCGTACAGTATTTTGGAAACAACCAAGTGAAAAAGCTCGCGAAGTATTTGAAACAGTATTAGAAGCTCAAAAACGCGGTGTAGCTCTTGTTAAACCAGGTGTTAGATTCTGCGATATCGATGCAGCTTGTCGTGACTACATTACAGAAAAAGGATATGGTGAATTCTTTACTCACCGTACAGGTCACCACATCGGACTTGAATGCCACGAATACGGGGATATTTCTAGTGTAAATGAAACTAAATGTGAACCAGGTATGATTTTCTCAATTGAACCAGGTATCTATCTTCCAGGTGAATTCGGTGTTCGTATTGAAGATCTTGTTCTTGTGACAGAAGACGGATGTGAAGTTCTAAACAAACTTAACAAAGAATTAGTTGTTGTAGGGGAATAACTAATAGTAATCTAATAGTCATAAATAAATCTCAAAAAAATTATTTAAATTGAGTATTTCATAAAAAGAAAAAAGACGATTGACATTTATTTCAATCGTCTTCTCCTTTATTATTCAAAATTTTTCTTTAAAAATTCACCTACAATATTCCAATATTGATCTCTGAATTTTCTTTCAGCTTGAACGTGTTTCATACCTGGGAAACTGTGAAATTCTTTTTTAGAATTTATTAAATCATAAGCAGCTTTCCCATGTTCAATCGGTACAAAACCATCTTCTTCCCCGTGTAATACTAATGCAGGAAGTTTAGTTTCTTTTAAAGCTTTTGTTGCATCTACATCACCAAAGAAATATCCAGCTCTTATCTTCGTCACCGTATTTGCCGCCGGAATTACAGGGAAACTCGGTAAATTAAATAATTTTTTCAACTGATATGTGAATTCTACTTTTAAATTCACATAACCACTATCTTCAATAAAAGTTTTTACGTTAGATGGTAAATCCTTACCTACTGCGTTCATTACTGTAGCTGCCCCCATGCTGATTCCGAATAATGCAGTATCAGCATTATTATTTTCTGATGATATTTTCTTTACCCAATTAACTAAATCATCAGAGTCGTAACCACCCATAGAAATAAACTCACCTTCACTATTACCGTGAGCTATTAAATCTGGTGCGAAAACACTATAACCCATATCATAGAATTTTTTGATATAATTAACCATTTTCTTAGCATCACTAGTGTATCCATGAACTACAAATATCCATTTTTTAGCGTCTGGATTAACAAATTTATATCCTACAAGTTTATTTTTAGTAACAGACTCCATCTCAACAGTTTGCTTCGTTTCATCAAACCATTTGTTTAAAGCTGTTTTATCCTCTTTACTTCCATCACTATCTTGATTTACGATAGCACTCTTATCAACCTTCGGATTCAATCCAAAGTTATAAAAATAGTTTCCAATAAAACCAAATGCAACAACCACTATAATCAGCAGTGTCGTTAGTATTTTTTTAAAATGTTTTTTCACTTTTCTTTACCTTTCATCTTTAAATTCAATAAAACTATTATACTATCACTTTGAATAAAAGTAAACAAAAAATAACACTAATAGAGATTTTGTATATCCCTTTTAGTGCTATCCTTCTTATTCTATTCCATATTTTTCTTTTATAGCGTCAGCTACAACCATACCTGTAAACCATGCAACCATTAAATTATAGCCGCCAATTTCTCCATGTAAGTCTAAAATCTCTCCTGCAAAGTACAAATTCTCTATTTTTTTATGACTACATGTTTTTGGACTTACTACCTTAAGATCTACTCCACCAGCAGTAGTAAATGCATGTTCTAGCGGCATAGTTTTTACATTTGTTAATTCATAACGTTTAATTTTCGTTACAAACTTCCTCAATTCTTTTTTACTTACATTTTCCGGGAAATGATTTTCTATCATAAAATTATAAAAGCTTTTTGGTAATTTCCCATTTAAAAATTTATTATCTTCCCAAAGTTTAGAAAATAATTCCTCTTCATTCAATTCAGGATAGAAATCTAGATAAAATTTATCCTCTGGATAACGTGCTACAAACTCTCCCATAGAAATTGATAGCGGACCACTTAAACCTTTGTGAGTGAATAATAAATCTCCATTTCTTTCATTTTTCTTATGGAACATTCTAACATTTTGTAAAGCTACACCTGATAGCTCTCTGAAGTCATCAAAAACTAGCGCAACTTCACTAGGATATATTTTAGTAATTTTTACTCCATGCTTCTTTAGAATCTTATGTAACGAACCGTCACTCCCACTTTGCGGATATGTCTTTCCACCTGCACAGACTACAATATTTCTTCCATAGTAAGTATCTACATTTGTTTTTACCCCTACTAACTTTTCATCTTCAAATATCAAGTCTTCTACTTTTTCTTTATAGTTTATCTTTGCATGATCTATTTTAAATGCATTTACTACATCTCTAGCCTTTTCACTAGCAGGATATAACCTTCTATTTTCTTGTTTTAATTTTAAATTATGCTTATCAAAAAATTTCTTAACATTATATTTGTGATAAGCAGTTCTCAAAAATCTTCCATTGTGAACTGCAGCTACAAAATCTTCAGCGTTATCACTACTCATAACATTACAACGACCATTCCCTGTTAAAAGTAATTTTATCCCTGCTCTTCTATTTTGCTCGAGAACCAGAACTTTTAAACCACTATCATTCAGTCTATCAGCTATCATAAGCCCTGCACTACCAAGACCTATTACAATTACATCATATTTCATTTCAAGTCTCAACTTTCTCTTATTTTAATCAAATATCACTTAATTATACCATTTTATCTATTACTTTCAAATTTTTGAATGTTCTTCAATATTTTTGAAAATGTATCTACTTCTTATTGGAATTTTTCCTTATTTTGTAATATACTAGAAAGTATATGTTTAAGTTAAATCTTTTATAAATTTATAATAATGAAAGATTCTAACTTGAACAACTTCGAAATAAAGGATTTTAAATAATGAAACTAAAAAAAATTAGTATTTTGATTTTACTTCTTATATTTCTAATTCCAAACTTTTCAAAAGCTGATGATACATTTTTAGATAACAATGCAGTTACAAACTTCAGCGATGTTAATGCTCATCTTGTTGTTTCGGAATTAAATACAGGTAAAATCATTTCTAAACGCGGAGAAAATAAAAAAGTATCTGTAGGCAAACTACCAAACTATCTTGCACTTTACCTACTTGCTGATAATTTAAAAAATAATAAAATAACATTAGAAACACAACTTACAATTGCATCTAATGATGAAATCTTATCAAAATACAAATATGAGTCATCAATCACTGTCAAAGATGCAATATTCTTATTAGAAAATGAGAATTCTAATAGTTTAAATCAGACTGTTTTCAACCATTTTAATGTAAACCTTGAAAAAGCTAAAGACATACTAGGGGCTATGTCTCTTCATGATACACAATTAGAATCATTGGATAATAGCGAAAAAAATACTAGTACTGCGAAAAATATTTCTTTCCTTACTAGTTTAATACTAAAAAGTTATCCTAAGATTACAGAAATAACAAAAAATCCAGAATTTACTCTATCTACTGGAGAATTAATCAAGAATACTGTTGAATTTAAGGAGTCTGATAAATTTAGAGTTCTTGGACTCGATTATTCTGATAAGAATAGTATAACTTACGCATATAGTGGTAATACAAAATTAATCATCACTGTGTTAAATCAAAACGACGATAAGACATCATATTTTGAAAAACTTCAAAAAACTTATGATTACTTATTTACAAACTATAATTATAAACTTGCACTTAAAGCGGGGACTTATACAATCAACAGCGAACGTATCACTTTTGAAAATGATATTTACGATTTATTTTATGAAAAACACTCAATAAGAGATGTAACGTACTTGCTTATGAATAAAAAAATTCTTCTTTTCCAAAAATATGAAACAATATCTGCTAATGAAGGGACTGTCTTTGCCGACTTTAAATCTAATGATTCAGCAGGAAAACTTGCAAAAGTTAAAGCAACTTTCATTAATGACGATAACTTTAACAATAAAGGAAATCTAGAAAAAACAACTATCATAATAGACCGCACCAAGTTCTTTGCTACTGGTGTATTAGCTATATATACTCTTGTTTTTGCTGCATTATACGTAATGAAACAAGCTATTAGAAAGGATTAACTATGGATCAAAATAATTTAGTCTTCGAAGTTGATGGTGCAATATATGAGCTTGTCTACAATTTCAAAGATGCATTTCAAAAAGAAACATTTGAAGAAAAATTAGTAGATGTACTAAAAAATAAACCCTACATAGTTGGAGATATTTCTCATGATAAACTACGACTAAGTGGATTTATTTTAACCAAAGATAACAATAACCCAAAAAATATCAACAACCTAGAAGATTATATACTAGAATATTGTAATTTTGGGGCACCATTTTTTGTTGTAAAAAAAAGAAATTCATAAAATTGAAACCTAAGATGAGATTATCTCACCTTAGGTTTCTTCTTATTTCTAAACTCAATAAAAGTATCTATTTAAATAAATTTAGCACAAACTGCCTCTGGTACAACTACCTCAGAAGCAACAACAGTTAGCTCTCCTGTTTTCTTATTAACTGTGTAAACTGTAATTGTCCCACTATTCTCATTTGTTGCTATAGCTAAGTTATTATCCTTTGATAAATCAAAATCTCTAGGACCTTCACCAAAAGTACTAACAGTTTGAACCATCTCTAGTCCTTTATCAGTATTTTCAAAGACAACAATTGCATCTTGTCCTCTATTTGAAACATAAATAAATCTATTGTCATTTGAAATTTTTATAGCACTACCTTTGTTTTCTAGTACAAAATCTTTTGGCAATGTAGGATAATATGTTGGATTTGTCAAATTCCCTTCTCCATCATAATCAAAAGCGATAATTTCACTAGTAAGCTCCGTCATAACAAAAGCTTGTTTCTCATCGCTACTAAACACTATATGACGAACCCCACTTCCATCTTTAACTTTAAAAGTAGCTACTTTTTCTAAAACCCCTGTATTAAGCTTATATGATGTAATCTCATCAGTTCCTAAATCACATGAGAAGACATATTTTTCACTTGGGGTAAATCCAGAAAAATGCACATGCGGTTTCTCTTGTCTTTCATGCACTCCATTTCCTTCATGATGGTCTGTTGATAAAAGTTTAATAAGCTCACCATTTTCAACAGAGTAACTATCAATTGTACCTAAATGATAGTTCGCTGATAATAAAATACTTTTATCAGAGTTTAAATCTACATAACAAGGAGGATTACCTTCCTGAGCTACAGATGTTAATTCTTTTAAAGTTTCATTTTCTTGAACGTTAAAGCTTGTAACAGCACCTTTTCCATCTACTCTTGATACACTATATAAATATTTATTATCATTAGACAATGCTAAATATGTTGGATTGTCAACTTTTGCTACATTTCTAACTTCTAGTACTTTTCCTTTTTCAGATAACTCAACTAAATATATTCCTTCGCTAGTTGCCTTGGTATATGTTCCAATATATGCTCTTACCATTATTTTTCCTCCTACTTTCTATAAACTTATTATAACATTTTCAAAAAAAATTTAATAAAATTTTCTCTCGCCTATAATTCGTATAAATCAAAATTATCGTTTTTTTTGAAAAGTTAAAATCTTATTTTACGAATTTTTTATCCTTTTCATAAAGTTAAAATTCGTCTTTAACCATTTTTTCGTTAGAAATTCGATGTTTTACAAAAAAAAATCACAAAAATTCTAACATTTAAGATTTTACATATCTTCGACTTCTTGATATAATAGTTTATATTAATAAAAGTATATTTTAGGAGGAAAACCGTGAAACACGAATTTATATTAGTTCTTGACTTCGGTAGTCAATATAACCAACTTATCACTCGTCGTGTACGTGAACTTGGTGTTTATTCTGAGCTACATGACAATGAAATTTCTATTGAAGAAATTAAAAAAATGAACCCTAAAGGAATTATCCTTTCAGGTGGACCTAACTCAGTATATGAAGAAAACTCTCTTACAATTGATGACGAGATTTTCAACCTAGGTATTCCTGTATTAGGAATTTGCTACGGAATGCAACTTATGCAACACAAACTAGGAGGAAAAGTTGAATCTGCTACAAGTAGAGAATACGGTGCTCACAATGTTGACGTAACTCCAGGAGCTAAACTATTCGAAGGTACTCCTGCTTCTCAACAAGTATTAATGAGTCACTCTGATAAAGTTGTTGAACTTGCTGATGGATTTAAAGTTGTAGCAACAAGTGACAACTGTCCTATCGCAGCTGCTGAAAACGTAGAAAAAGACTTCTACTGCTTCCAATTCCACCCAGAAGTACGTCACTCAGAATACGGTTATGACTTAATTAAAAACTTTATCCGCAACGTATGTAAATGTACTGAAAACTGGACTATCCAAAACTTTATCGATGAGAAAATTGAAGAAATTCGTGCGGAAGTTGGAGATCAAAAAGTTCTTTGTGCTCTTTCTGGTGGTGTAGATTCATCAGTTGTTGCAGCCCTACTAGATAAAGCAATTGGGGATCAACTAATCTGTATGTTTATCGACCACGGTTTACTTCGTAAAGGGGAAGCTGAAGCTGTAATGAACACATTCAGTAAAGAAATCGAAGGTGGTTTCAACATGAATCTAATCAAAGTCGATGCTAAAGACAAATTCCTTGGAAAACTTAAAGGTGTAAGTGATCCTGAGAAAAAACGTAAAATCATCGGAAATGAATTCGTTTATGTATTCGATGAAGAATGCGCTAAACTTCACGACGTGCCATTCTTAGCTCAAGGTACTCTTTATACTGACGTTATTGAATCTGGAACTAAGAATGCACAGACAATTAAATCACACCACAACGTAGGTGGATTACCAGAAGATATGCGTTTTTCTCTAATCGAACCACTTAACACTCTATTCAAAGATGAAGTTCGTGCATTAGGAGAAGCACTTGGTCTACCTCACGAAATCGTTTGGCGTCAACCATTCCCAGGACCAGGACTTGGTATTCGTGTTCTTGGAGAAGTAACAGAAGAAAAACTTCAAATCGTTCGTGATAGTGACTTCATCTTACGTGATGTTATTGCTAAACGTGGATTAGAAGGAGAAATCTGGCAATACTTCACATGTCTTCCTGATATTCGCTCAGTAGGGGTTATGGGAGATGTTCGTACTTACGATTACACTGTTGCAGTCCGTGCTGTAACAAGTATTGACGGTATGACAGCAAGCTGGGCTCATATTCCATTTGAAATACTTGAAGAAATCTCAGCTCGCATCGTAAACGAAGTTGCTCACGTTAACCGCGTAGTTTACGACATTACTAGTAAGCCACCAGCAACTATTGAGTGGGAGTAATGCGGTGTACATTTAAATTATTAGAAGTTTAACGACGACATAATTCTTAGGTACAGCGTATGCAACAAGAACTTTAATCTTAACGAACAAAGTGAGGAAAAGATTATTAGTTCTTGTTGCCCATATGTTAAAATATAAATATAAAAATAGGTAATCAAAAATAATACATTCAACACCTTATCTGTGTTATAATTAAATGAAATTATAATTTTAAGAGAAAAATAATATGGATTTAATAATTAAAAAAATAATAGACAAGAAAGAAAAAGAAATAATATCAAAAGAGGTCCTTTACGACCTTCCTGAATGGTTTGGTCTACCTGAAAGTACAAAAGAGTATATTAAAGATTCACAAGATAAACCGTTTTTGGCTTGCTATGCAGATGATGAAGTTGCAGGTTTTATCGTATTAAACGCAACAAGTAAGGATACTGCAGATATTTTTGTAATGGGTATAAAGAAAAAATTTCATAGAATGGGAATTGGAACAAAACTAAATACAGAATTTGAAAATATGGCAAAAAATCTTGGATATTCCTACTCACAGGTGAAAACTGTAAAAATGGGACACTACAAAGAATATGATATTACTAATGAATTCTATATCGCAATGGGATATAAAGAATTAGAATGTTTTCCTACCTTATGGGACGAATGGAATCCATGTCAAATATATATTAAATATTTAGGGGAATAATACTTCAATAATATTTTATTTATAAATAAAATATTTTAGTATCTAAAGCTCGATGAGTAAAAATAAAAGTAGTATATTCACAAAGAAACTTGATATAGTTTACTTTTAAAAACTAAATACAAGATAAATACAAATTTATATCCTGACATTTTCCCCACCAATAATTTTCGATGGGGGATTTTTATTAAAATCTTTGATTTCTTACCTTATATATGCTAAAATATAAATATATAAAGAGAGAGCCGTTTTAAAGACGGTGGCTCTGGTTTAGTTATTAACCTGCCAAAGTATAAAGATGGTTATTTTTTATTGTCTTTTTTAACGCTACAATACATGCACTAACTACTGAAACAATCAATAGATTTATTCCAATAATCGTCTGTACAATTACAATCTGACAAAATTATTGCAATTAAATTATGTTTATGATAAAATAAAATTATGAAAAGAGAGAGCCGTTTTAAAGACGGTGGCTCGTGAAATAGTTTTATATAACCATCTTACCTAGCCAAAGTGGTACTGCACCCAAAAAGTTGGACAAAATATTCAGTTATTTTTGTTTAGTATTT
>NZ_CAUPZX010000035.1:0-19493 GCF_963515875.1 uncultured Gemella sp.
AAGAATATTATTATATCAATATCCTTACGCTTACATCATAATAATTTTACCTTATTCTTTATTTTTTATCAATAGCACCATTTTAAATATAAAATAATCGAACATAAATTATATAATCTATGTTCGATCAATAATACTTATTAACTTCCGGAAGGGATATATCCTTCAATATGTTCCTTAGCTAATTTTTCATGTTCATTATATGTTTTAGAGAAGTATGCCTTACCACCTTTAGTAGCGTGTAAGAAATATAAATAATCTGTATTCTCTGCGTTATTTAGTGCTTCATAAGAAACAGATCCAATAGACGAAATAGGTCCTGGAGGTAAACCTACCACTACATACGTATTATATGGAGAATTTAAACTTAATTCTACTTGTGATGGTGCACCAGTAAGTTTATCAGCTGCGTAGTTAGCCGAAGGATCAGTTTGTAATTTCATACCTTGAGCTAACCTATTTAGAAATACACTGGCAATAAGTTTGTTTTCATCAGACTTAGTAGACTCTTTTTCAAGTATACTTGCCATAGTCATATAATCATGAATAGAAATTTGTTTGTCTTGTCCACTAATTTTCCATGAACGACTATTCTTTTTGTATAAAGGAACTACTTTGTCATTTGTTAATTTAACCATTTTAGTAATTAATCCCTCGACAGTCTCATCATCGGCAATATCATAAATAGCTGGATATAAATACCCTTCTAAAGCATATTTAATATCTTTTCCAAAAACATCATTAGTTATAAGTTCTGGAAATTGCTTTTGGAGCTTTTTAATAAATTCTGCATCATTAACCTTAGCCAAAAATTCTTCTGAACTTAAATTTGTTTTTTCAAGATTTTTTGCAATTTTTAATATACTATCTCCTTCTATTAAAGCAAAACTATTTCCTAGTGTCGCTTTGTCTTTTGTTCCTAATTCTTGAATAATCTGAGGTAAACTCATACTTTGTTTTAAATTGAAATTACCTACATAGAATGAAGCATTCGGTGACAATCTAGCATATAACTTAAACACTTCTTCATTACGAATTAGTCCTTTTGCCTTTAATTCTTGAGCAATTTTAGCACTACCATAATTTTCTTTTATTTCAACAGTAACATCTTTATTGTTACTTTTATCCACTGGAGTTGTCATGTAATAAAATATTGATAAAACAGCAATACCTAAAACAACAATGATAGTTAATAACATAGGAATAATAGATCTTTTTCTTCTGTTTTTTTGTCTAAGCTCTCTACTTCTTCTTATTTTATCTTCTCTCATATTTTATTCACTCTCATCATAATAGAAAGTATCTAGTACTTCAGAAATCATATCATATTCTTCATCTGTTTCAACTGGTTCAAATCTCATTTCATCACCATCTTCTACACATACCATAGGGAAGATACTGATTTCTTCTTCATCAATAGTTTCCTCTTCAGCGAAAATATAGTATAAATTACCATTGGTAGGGTTTGTAAATTCTAATATTTTACGATACTCTTTCTCTTCTCCTTCTAAAGTACTAAGTGTGTATACCTCTTCAGTATTATCAATACTAATGTTTTTTAAATCTTTCTCTTGCATTTTATTATCCTCCTGAGATTTTTTATTAATTTAATTTATCTAAATATGTCTGCAATATTAATACAGCGGCCATTTTATCAATAACATTTTTTCTTTTTTTCCTTGAAACATTAGCTTCAAGAAGTACTCTTTCAGCACCCATTGTTGTCAATCGTTCATCTTGTAAAATAATTTCAACATTTTTTATTTTCTTTTTTAATACTTCTACAAAATATAGTGTTGCTTCTCCTCTAAATCCTACAGAGTTGTCCATATTTTTAGGCAGACCTACAACAATAGTTCCAACATTGTGTTCTAAAACTAACTCTTTTATTCTTTTAATCTTAAAATCTTTTACCTGTTCATTAATATTAATTGTTTCAATACCTTGAGCAGTAAAGCCTAATAGATCACTAACTGCTACACCTATAGTTTTTGATCCATAATCTAGCCCCATAATTCTTTGTTCTAACATCTACGACTCCTGTATAAAAAAGTATAGTAAATATTCTAATATATCGTCTATTTCTATTAGTCTAATTTGTTCTCTAGCATGATTATCACGAGGAATATAAACTGGATCTGATGTTTTAATATAACCCATAAGTTGATTAATTGGGTCATATCCTCGTCCTTTAATAGTCTCAACTACATTCTTTAATATATTATGAATATCATTTTTATCATATAAATTGCTATCAAATAATCTTGTTTCATCGAAATTTGTCATAATCTTAACCTCCGATTATACTAACTCTACTAAGATACCTACTGCATTCTCTCCTGTATGTGTCGAAATAATTGGTGTAGTAGTGAAAATTTCAGCTTCACTAACTTCATAACCAAATGCTTCTTTTAACTCTGATTTTATTATTGTAATATATTCATCAGCAATTGAATTTGGTAAACTTATACTTTTTATTGTTCTATCTTTTTTATCTTCTTTTATATGACTAATTAAAGTCTTAATAAGTTTCTTTTTACCTCGAACTTTATCTAAAGCAACCAACTCAGTTTCTTTTAATTGAGTTAAAACTTTAATATTTAATAAACCACCGATTAAAGCTTGTGATTTACTTAGTCTACCACCTTTTACTAAATTGTCAAGTTTATCGATTGTAACATAAGTTAATATATTCTTAGTTTTCTCTCTTAAATTAGCAACAATAGTTTCTAATTCTACATTTTCTTTAAGTTGTTTTAAACATTCTTCTAAAATAAAAACCATTCCTCGAGTAGTAGTTTTAGTATCAACTACATACACTCCATCAAATTCTGAACTTGCAGTAACTGCAGTATTATAAGTACCACTTAAAGCTGATGATAATGTTAAAACAATAACTTTATATCCTTCACTAGTCCATTTCTCAAAAGACTCTATAAATTTACCAATAGCTGGTTGGCTTGTTGAATATGAGCTAGCCGTTCTCATTTTTTCAATATACTCATCATTACTTATCGTACGATAATCATATTCTATTCCATCAACATTAATTGTAAGTGGAATTACATCAACATCGTATTTTTCTATCTCATCAAAAGTTAAATCGCTAGATGAATCTATTACAATTTTTACTTTTTCTACCATCTATAATCCCCTCTTCCTCTTATAATGTATGAATGCAAAATCAAATTCATTTTCTGCATCTTTTGTAAATTCTTGTCTACTAACTAATTCCCATTCATTTAGGTCAAAATCAGGAAACTTCGTATCAGCTTCTACTATAGTGTCCACTTCAGTAATAAACATCTCATCACATTTATCAATATACATGCTATATATAGCTCCACCGCCAAATATAAACGCCTTATCTGTTTCTATATTTTCTAATATTGTATCATCTGAATAGACTTCAATATTTTTATAATGACTTAAAGAACTTTTATCACGTGTTAATACCCTGTTGATCCTATTCGGCAAGGCACGACCTATACTGTCTAACGTTTTACGTCCCATGATAATTGTTTGATTGGTTGTCAGCTCTTTGACTCTTAACATATCTTTTTTTATTCGCCAAGGAATAGTATTTTCCTGACCAATAGATTTATTTTTATCATATGCAACAATTAGTGATAACATATTGTTCCTCCTATACTGCAATTGGGGCTTTTATAAATGGATGACTTTCATAATTTATAAGTTCAACATCATCTATTTTAAGATCAAATATACTTTCAAAATCATTAATTTTTAAAGTAGGTAATGCATAAGGCTCTCTAGACATCTGCTCTTTAACTTGCTCAAAATGATTACTATAAATATGTGCATCCCCAAGAGTATGTACAAAGTCTCCTACCTCCAAATTACACTCTTTGGCTATTAATATTGTTAATAATGAATAAGATGCGATATTGAAAGGTACTCCTAAGAATACATCACCGCTTCTTTGATATAATTGGCAACTTAATTTACCATCATTGACATAGAATTGGAATAATGAATGACAAGGTGGTAACGCCATTGAATCAACTTCAGCAGGATTCCAAGACGAAACTATTAAGCGACGTGATGATGGATTTGTTTTGATTTGTTCCACAACATTTTTCAATTGGTCAATACCATTAAAATCACGCCATTGCTTTCCATAAACATTACCTAAATCACCATATTTACTAGAAAAATCTTCATCCGAAAGAATCTTTTCTTTAAATAAGTTCATTTGTTCTTTATAAAGTTTAGAAAATTCCTCATCTACTAATGTGCGATGACCGAAATCTGTCATATCAGGACCGGTATATTCATCACTTTCTATCCATTTTTTAAATGCCCATTCATTCCAAATGTTGTTTTTATTTTGAAGTAAAAACTTAATATTTGTATCACCTTTTATAAACCAAAGTAATTCAGACCATACTAAATTAAAATTTACTTTTTTAGTCGTTAATAATGGAAAACCTACTGAAAGATCAAACTTCATCTGATAACCAAAAATACTTTTAGTACCAACTCCTGTCCTATCTTCCTTAGAAATACCATTATCTAAGATATTCTGACATAATTTTAAATATTCTTTATCTACCACTATAGTTCTCCATTACGCTTTATAATTATTGTCTTTTAAGTATTTCATTAAATCTTTAATTTTCTCTAATGAACTTCGTCCAAAATGATGTTCAATACCTTCGACTTCATCATATACTTTATCTTCATCTACTCCTATTAATCTTAGAAAATCTTCTAATAACTCATGCCTAGTAAGAGCGTATTCTCCCATTTTTTCCCCTTGTTCAGTTAGAGCTATACCTCTATACTTCTCATAAACTATATATCCTTCAACATCAAGTTTTTTTAACATTTTAGTTACTGTAGAAGGATAAACTTCAAGTTTTTCTGCAATATCCGCACTTCTAGCGTAACCTTTATTTTTTACTAAAGAATATATTACTTCAATGTAATCTTCCATCGTTGGTGTTGCTTTTGCCATACTTATGTACCTCCTTATGATATAAAATCGGGTTTATAAAGGTCCCCCTATATCCTTATATTATTTTAAACGGCGATGCTTCTACATCTGATTTTTTTACCATCACATCTAATTTAGCAATATAATTTAACAATAAATCTTTTACTAAACTTTCAGTAAAATGTCCAATATCTATTATATTCTTTTTCATTTCAATAGCATCTAAAGCTGCATGATATCCTACGTCACCTGTTAAGTAAACATCTACCTCTTCTGGTAAAGTATAAAGAAAATCCGCGCCGCTTCCACCTAATAGTGCAACTGTACTTATTTCTTTCTCTTCACCAATTACAGCCGAGACTGTTTCTAACGAATATTTTTCTTTTACATATTTAATGAAGTCACTAAAAACTAGCGTTTTTTCTAACTTTCCAATTCTTCCTAAACCGGCAGTATTATCTAAATTATGTTCAAACAGTACATTAATATCCTTTAAGTTAAGTAATTTAGCTAAATGATCATTAAGTCCAAGAGTTGCTGAATCTAAATTAGTATGGAATGAAATTACCGCAATATCATTTTTAATTAGATCTCTAATAATATTAGATTTAAAATCTTCTGTGAAATCAAGCGACTTTAGAGGTTTAAAAATCAGTGGATGATGCGATACTATTAAGTCAATATTGTTAGCTATTGCTTCTTCAACAACCTTAGTAGTTACATCTAAGCAAACTAATACTTCATTTACCTCATTATTATAATCTCCTAACATTAAGCCAACATTGTCCCATTTTTCAGCCAGCTTAACATCAGCTAATTTATTAAGATGGTTATATACATTTTTAACTGTAACCACAGATTAAACCTCCTTTTTTTATTATCATTTTATTATAACACTTTATAAAAAAAATTGCCATAACGAAACTTATTTTGTAACTAAAATAACATATTCATTTCCTGTAATATTTTTTCTTTTTCTATAAAATGTAGCTGGGAGTGACTCAAAAATCGCTCTTTCTAGAAACAAGATTTTGTCTAGTCATCCCACACAGTTTGTTAGATATCTAAAAATCTTTTATAAAGTGAATTTAAATATCAATAAACCACTGCGTATATGAATTTTTATATAAACCTTGTTAAAATTTAGGACTTTTGGGTCAGACCCTTTATCTACAATTATTTTTATTATCCTCACTAGACATTTTCATTATTATATATTATCATTGTTCATAGGAAGAAATTTGTAGGAGATTTATATGCAAACAGTAGAAGGATATTTAAACAAGATTATTTTCCATAATAAAGAGAATAATTATTATATTCTATCAATTTTTTTAAATGATAAATATGATTTTGCTGAAGGGGACTATTTGAGCGTCGTTGGTACATTTAATGATTTTGAATTTGTAGAAGATGATTTATATTCTTTTAAAGGAGAAATCGTACAACATAGAAAATATGGAATTCAACTTTCGGCTATCGTAGTCGAACCAGTTATTGAAAAAGATAAAGAAGCTATTGTTTCATACTTATCTAGTTCAATTTTTCAAGGTGTAGGTAGAAAAACCGCTGAACTAATAGTAGACAGTTTAGGCGTAGATGCATTAGATAAAATATACGAAGATAAAGATGCCTTATTTAAAATTAAAGGTATACCAACTCAACGTAAAGATACTATCTACGCTACTATAGTTGCCAACAAACAAACACAAGATATTATATTAAAGCTAAATGAATATAACTTAAGTAATAATCTGATATTAAAAATTTATAATTTTTATAAACATAACACATTACGCACAATTACAGAAAATCCCTACGCACTAATAAAAGATATAAAAGGAATTAATTTCAAAACAGTTGATAAGATTGCTGAAATTAACGAAATTGCAGTGAACGATCGAAATCGAATTCTTTATGGTTTTATATATACGATTAATTCATTTTGTTTCTCTACTGGGAATACCTACATTTCAAAAAATAATCTTTTATACAATACTTTTAACGTGCTTTATTCTTCAAGAAATACAGCCGTTGATAAGCAAGATATCCTAAATGCATATACCTTCGCTTTAGATACTGGAAAATTAATTGAAATCGAAGATAGAGTATTTTTACCAGAAATTTATTACTCAGAATATTCTATTTACAGTGATATAAAACGTAGATTACAACAAGAAAATAGTGTTGATATCAGCGATGAATTATTAGACAAATATATTACTGAAATTGAAGAAGAATTAGAAATAGAATACGATATCGTACAAATTGCCGCAATTAAAAACTGTATTCTAAATAACTTTGCTATTTTAACAGGAGGACCTGGAACTGGTAAAACAACTATTATTCTAGCAGTAATTAAAATATTTCAAAAGATTAAAAATTATAGCATCCACGACTTACTCGATGAAACTAGAAATATTATTACACTATGCGCTCCTACTGGTAAGGCTGCAAAACGAATGTCAGAAAGTACTGGCTTTTATGCTTCAACTATACATAAAGCAATTGGATGGAGTACAGAAGATGAAAATATGGAAGAATTTGTCAGTGACAAAAGTATAAAATCAGAATTAGTAATTATTGATGAATCAAGTATGATTGATGTCTTCTTAATGTACAACCTATTGAAGATAATCCATAAAGATTCCAAAATAATTTTAGTTGGAGATAACGATCAACTTCCATCAATTGCACCTGGTAATGTTTTGAATGACTTAATAAATTCCAATGCTATTTCTACGGTAAAATTAAATAAAATATTTAGACAAAGTGAACACTCTAGTATTATTAATATCTCACATTCTATAAAAAATAATATTCCATTTGATATACTAGAAAATTTTGATGATAAAGAGTTTATTTCAGCAAATAAAAACGAAATGATAAATGTTATTTCTGCTGTTTATGATGATTTGATTAAGACTACAAGCAAAGAAAATATTCAAATACTTGCCCCTATTTATAAAGGTACCAGTGGTATAAATGAGATAAATACAGCTATTCAATCAAGATTCAATGATAATGATGAACAAATTGAATATGGAGAACTAATTTATAAAATTAATGATAGGGTTATGCAACTTGTAAATAGACCTGAAGATAATATATTCAATGGCGATATTGGTTATATTCAAGAAATATACAAAGAAGGAAATAAAGTTAAAATAGTTATTGATTATGACGATAATTATGTTACTTATGAAAAACAAGAACTTAATCAAATAACACTCTCATATGCTTGTTCGATTCATAAAGCTCAAGGATCTGAGTTTGAAAATGTTATAATTCCTTTTATCGATAATTATAATTTCATGTTAAATAAAAATCTAACGTATACCGCTATAACTCGTGCTAAGAAAAAATTGATTCTTTGCGGTAACTCAAATGTATTTTACAAATCTATCGAACCAACAAATGTAGTTAACAGACAAACTGCTTTAGAATGGTTCTTTACAACAGACAAAGAAGAGGAAATTAATAATATTGATATAAACAATGAATTAAAGACATATATACTAGACTATCAAAACATTAATACTATCGATCCAATGATAGGTATGGAAGATATTAAACCTACTGATTTCCTTTAATAAACATTAAAAAGGGGGCTGACTCAAAAATCCTAAATTTTAAAAAAGTGTATATGATAATTCATAGACGCAGTGGTTTATTGATAGCTAAATTCACTAAAATCACGATTTTTGAGTCACTCCCAAAATCTTATCAGAATAATATTGTGATTTATTCTTCTAACTCTCTCTATAGTTCTCAAATTTTTAAAGAATTAAAAATCTAAAAATTAAGTTCATCAAAAGGTCAGACTAACGGAAAAAAGTTGTATACTAAATCCGAGGCCGGAATTTTTTCCATACCCCGAATTTATTATACAACAAAAAAGAGTATGGAAAAAATCCATACTCTTTAATGTTTCTATACACTAATTAACGATTAGTTGTTTAATTTACGTCTTACAGCAAGACCTACTAAAGCGATTAAGCTTAATCCTAATGCTACAGTGCTAGAAGTAGTCATACCTGTGTTTGGTAATGTACCTTCTTTAGTTTCAGCTTTAGCTTCTTCTTTAGCTTCAGTTTTTGGTCCAAAGCTATTTCCGTCACCTTGAGGTCTTTGACTGAAGTCAGGTCCAGCAGCACCTGGAGCTGGTTGAGGAAGTTTTGATAAATCAAATTCAGGAACTTCGTTAACAGCAGGTTTGTTAGCAGCTAAAATTTCAAGAGCTTCTTCAAGGTCAGCTAATCTAGCTTTTAATCCTTCAATATAGTAAGGTTCAGCACCATTTTCTTCACCATCTTTGATTTGTTCCTTAAGTTGTTCAATCTCAGCTTCAATTTTTAATTTATCAACATTACCTAATTCAGGAACGTTGTTAATTGGAGCCTCAGTACCATTTGAAGATTCAACTTTTGGTTCTAATCCTTTAAGAGCTTCTTCAAGTTCAGCTTCTTTTTTCTCAAGTTCAGCTTTTTTATCTTCTAATTTATTTTTAGCTGCAGTAACATAGTCAACTGCATCTGGATTATTTTCATTTTCAGCTATTAATTTTTCTAACTCAGCAACTTCTTTTTCTAAGTCAGCTGCTTTGTTTTGAAGAGCTTCGATTTCAGCTTCAGTGTAAACTTTAGTTTCTGGTTTAACTGGAGTTGGAGCTGGAGCTACGGCACTACTACTGTTAGTACCAGCGTTGTTGTTAGTACCAGCGTTTGCGTTACCATCATTGTTTGGTTTCACTTCTGTACCAGGGTTGTTGTTAGTACCAGCGTTTGCGTTACCACCATTGTTTGGTTTTACTTCTGTACCAGCGTTGTTGTTAGCACCAGCGTTTGCTTTTTCACTAGGTTTAATAGGGGCAGTAGGTGTAACTTTCATTTTTTCTTTTAGTCCAAGATAAATTGGGTCACGAGTAGCACCTCTAAAATTATTTATGCTATCTATCCCTGTATTAACAAGTTCATAAGATAAAACCCCATTAGTATTTTTAACAAAATACTTATCTCCCATTACTTTTGTGTTATCTTTTCCGTCCCAGAAAAATACATAAACCTGAACTCGTTCTACCTCAGTAGAAGTTTCACCAGTGAAAGCATTAGTGCGAGTATGAGTCCAAACATTCTCAGATAGTGAATTTCTTATAGGGTTTGTACGCCCGCGAAATCCGGTAGGATCAGCTTCATGATTTGCTCTTACGTTTACAAATTTATAATCAGGAATATCTATTTTTTTCCCATTTCTATCTACAAAACTAAGTATTGGCGACCCACTTATAAAATGAAATTGATGATTTTCCATTGTAACATATCCTAAAAATTTATCATACTTAGCTTCCTCTTTGCTATCTACTGCATAAGCGTTGTCAATATGTTTTGTAACTAAACCAAAACTCATACCACTTAGTGAAATACCACTCGCAACAAAACTTAATAAAAATTTTTTCTTCATTGCATATCTCCTTTTAAATTTATATATACTATTATATTTATACATACCATTATATATATATATATATATGTGTGTCAAGCGATTTTAAAAAATTTTTTATAACAATTACTAGTTACTTAATGTTTATTTTTCAGTGTTATAATTTAAAAGATGTAACATTTATTCTCTACAGATTTTCTTTAAATATAATATAAGCCTAAAAATAGAGTTATTTCTATTCTCAGGCTTTACTATTACATTGCAGCAAGATCGCGCGCAATTTTATCAATATCATTGATAACTAAAAATGCAGCTGCTATAGCTGAACCTTTCTTAGTTTCAACTGATGAATCTACTGCTGAAATTATAGTATTAGTTAAAGTTTCTAATCTCGTGATTTTTTGTTTAACTTCGGCAAGTTTTTCATACTCAATAGTTTCAGGTGACAATGATTTAAGACTTGCAATAGAAAGATTTACCTTATCTGCAACATCTTTAAACTTCTGAACTTTATCACCTAAAGAACGACCTTTATCTAAATCAGTTTCGATTGTTCCCGCTAACTCATCAAGAGTAATCAATTCTTTAGAAAAAGTAGCTAATTTATTCTTCATGTAATCTTTAGAATATTTAGTTTGTGTTATATTATAATTTTTATTTGCACTATCTTTCACACTAAATGTAACACTATTATTGTTTTTAGTAACAATTAAGATATTAAAATCCTTATCATTAAACTCTTTAGTCGTAATTTTATCAGCAGTTAAGGCTTGACCGTTTAAACTATTTAATTTAAGAGTTTTGATAATAGAGTCAAAACCTTCTTTACTTATTACTTCATCATTTGTATAAATAATCAATTTATTATCTTTTTTATCGAATTCTGTTTTTTCTAGCTGGCTTAAAGTCACAGAATTAGTAAGTTTTTGCAATTGTTCTGTAGAGAAATCTCCTTTAGAACTACAACCTTGCAAAATTAGCAAGGTTGTTAGTAATATTATCAGCTTTTTCATCGCTTATTAGAATAATTCTGGTGCTGAGATAATGTTTAAGTTCTCGTCAATTTCAAATACTAATGGAGTACCTGTTGGTAAGTTTAAATCTAAGATTTGTTCATCTGAGATGTTTAATAAGTATTTGATTAACGCTCTTAAACTGTTACCGTGAGCAGAAATAAGAACATTTTTACCAGCTTTAATTTGTTTAGAAATATCGCTTTCCCAATATGGTAATACACGATCAATAGTAAGTTTTAAGCTTTCACCTGATGGGATTTCTCCTTCAGGAATCTCTTTATATCTATCGATGTTTCCTGGGTACATGTCACTAGATTTATCTAATGCTGGAGGTGCAACATCGAAACTTCTTCTCCAGATGTGAACTTGTTCATCACCATATTTTTCAGCAGTTTCTGCTTTATTTAATCCTTGAAGAGCACCGTAGTGTCTTTCATTTAATCTCCAGCTTTTGTGTACTGGAATCCATAATAAATCTAATTCTTCTAAGAATAAGTTTAAAGTTTTGATAGCACGTTTTTGGTATGAAGTATAAGCTACATCAAAAGTAAGCCCTAATTCTTTTAGAGTTTGTCCACCTTTAATAGCTTCTTGTCTACCTTTATCAGTGATATCTACATCAACCCATCCAGTAAATCTGTTTTCAAGATTCCATTGGCTTTCACCATGTCTAGTTAATACTAATTTCATTAAGAAATCCTCCTAATATTATTATTATATTTTTATTATACAATATTTTCTAGTATTAGTACATAGTTTTTATTACAATTAGACCTTTGAAAACGTTCTATAAGTATTTTATAATAGTTTTTAATTATTTTATTACTCTAAAAGAAATAAGATTAGTCGCATTGATATAATACTCCTAATCTTATAATAATAAATAATAATCTTTCTTCATAACAACTATTTTAAATTTATAAAATCTACCTAGTAGACTTTACGATTTAATTTACCTCTTTTTACAATTTTTAATTGATTCGTTTCAAAAAATGTAAAAACTTTTGCTAATAAGACTAGTATAATAATCCAAAATATAAACATAATATTACCTTCTTTCTTTTATACGTAAAACTTAATTTCTTTCTATACTTATATAATACCATACGGAAAACCGAAAATCAAGAGAAAAATTCATATTTCTTAATTTTTTTATTAAATACTCTTGATTTTATATACGGTTTACTTTATAATTTATATATAAACAAATAAAGATTGGAAATTAGCATTATGACTACAACTTTTAGTATTAGATTTAAAAAGTGTTTAAAAGAAAAGAACATAAAACAAGCAGAACTAGCTCGCTCCACTAAAATAACTCCTTCATCTATAAGTGACTGGTCAAAAGGTAAATATACACCTAAACGTGATAAGTTGCTCGCAATTGCCGGATATTTATCTGTCAATCCCGATTGGCTTGTTGGAGAAAGTGAAATTATGGAACTTTCGTCTTCTGAAAATAGATTAGATGAAACTTTCGATTTCTCTGATGATGTATCAAAACTGCCAATTCTAGGTACTATCTGTGCTGGGGATGGTGTATATATAGAAGAAGAGTATGATGAACATATTTTTATTGATCAAGGAATGCGTGCGGATTTTGCATTGCGCGTTAAGGGCGATAGCATGATTGAAGCTGGGATATTCGATGGAGATTTAGTATTTATAAGACAACAAAGTTCTGTTAGAAATGGAAAAATTGCCGCTGTTCGTTTAACTGAATGGAATGAAGCATCTCTAAAAAAAATATTCGTAAAAAATGACAGCGTAATTCTTTATCCATGTAATCCTAACTATGAACCGATTGTCACTAGAAATGTTGAAATAATTGGAGAATGTGTAGGAGTTTATAGGGAACTTTAATTTTTGATTTTAAACAGATTATCACAATAGAAATAAAGACGAGAGTTTATTAAATTAGATAATTTTCTAAATAACTCTCGCCTTTTTTATTTCTTTTCTAAAAATGCCATTCTATCTCGACCATTTAAATCTTTATATACTTCAGCATGATAATCATTCGTATCTGCCAATTTTATTATTTTTTCTCTTTGATCATGTCCTATTTCAAAGAATATAACACCGCTATCTTTTAGATAATTTTTAGCTTCTTCTAAAATTTTCCTGTAAAAATACATCCCCTCTTCTTCAGCAAAAAGAGCTAAATGAGGATCGTAATTCAATACATTAGTTTTCATTGTAATTTCATCCTTGCGATCTATATACGGAGGATTAGAAACAATAATATCAAATTTTTCATCTATATCATTAAAAACATCTGATTGTATAAATTTAATATCTGCATTATTTAGTTCTGCATTCTCTTTTGCTACTTCTAGAGCTTCTTCACTAATATCACTAGCTATTAGCTCAATTGACTTTAACTCTAATTCTTTTTTTAACGTAATAGCTATTATACCACTTCCAGTACAAAGATCTAAGATCTTTATACTATCCTTCTTAGTTGTTTTTACATATTCAATTACCCTATATATAAGCTCTTCAGTCTCCATTCTTGGTGATAGGACATCTTTGGTAACTTTAAATTTTCTATCATAAAAATACTCAAATCCTACCAAATGACTTAATGGCATATCTTCTCTAATATGTTTTTCTATTAAAGAAAAATATTTGTCTTCATTTTCTCTAGATAAGTCCTCTGAAATATTATTTGAGAATAGCTGTGGACTTTCGTCTAACATATACATTAATAAAAATCTTGCTAGACTTTCCTCTTTTCCTTGTCTCCTTAAAAGAAGACAAGCTTTTGTAATAGCTTGCCTTCTGTTCATTATAGTTCTTCACCTTTATTAAGTTCTGCCATTTTTTCAGCTTGTTCGGCAATACGAAGTGCTTCTAGAACTTCATCAAGTTTACCTTCCATAATTTGGTCTAATTTTTGAATAGTTAAACCTATTCTGTGGTCAGTAACACGGTTTTGAGGGTAGTTATAAGTTCTAATACGCTCAGAACGATCTCCAGTACCAACTTTAGATTTACGTTCAGCATCAAACTTAGCTTGCTCTTCTTGTTGATATTTATCGTATACACGAGCACGTAAAACTTTCATAGCTTTTTCTTTATTCTTAATCTGAGAACGTTCGTCCTGCATAGATACTACAACACCTGTAGGAATGTGAGTTAAACGTACAGCTGACATTGTTGTATTTACGGATTGACCTCCAGCACCACTTGATGCAAAAGTATCAACACGAATATCATTTTCGTTAATATCAATTTCAATCTCTTCAGCTTCTGGTAATACTACTACCGTTGCTGTAGATGTATGAATACGACCACTTGATTCTGTTGTTGGAACACGTTGTACACGGTGTGCTCCACTTTCGAATTTCATCTTAGAATATACATCTTCTCCAGAAACAATAAAAATCGCTTCTTTAATACCACCAATTCCAGTCTCTGAACGTTCTAGTACGTCAACTTTCCATCCTTGTGATTCTGCAAATCTAGTGTACATACGTAATAAGTCACCTGCAAATAATTGTGCTTCATCTCCACCAGCAGCTCCACGAACCTCGACAACAACGTTTTTACCGTCATTTGGATCTTTTGGTAATAATAAGATTTTTAATTCTTCTTCCATAGGTGCAAGAGTCGGTTCTAATTCCTTAATCTCTTCTTGCATCATTTCTTTCATTTCTTTATCTTCTTCAATTTCAAGAAGTTCTTTAGTATCTTTTATTTGTTGAACTATATCTTTATATTCTCTAAATACCGATACCGTTTTTTCTATTGAACGTTGTTCTTTTGAATATTCCATAAGTTTTTTTGTATCACTTACAACATCTGGATCACTTAGTAATTCATTTAATTTTTCATAACGCTCTTCAACTATCTCAAGTTGTCCAAAAATTTCCATTTGTTCCTCCTAATTTATCTTTTAATTTCATGACAATGACGACATCTGGCTTCATATGATTCACTAGCTCCAATTACTACTATTGGATCATCATACTTAGCAGGTTCTCCATTTATCAATCTTTGACTTCTACTTGCTTCTTTACCACATTTATTACAAACTGCATGAAGTTTTGTAACCATTTCGCTAATAGCCATAATTTCTGGCATTGGATAAAATGGCTCAGCTTTGAAGTCCATATCTAATCCAGCAACAATGACACGTATTCCATTATCAGCAAGATTATTAATTACTTCAACTATTTTTTTGTCAAAAAATTGCACTTCATCAATACCAATAATATCATATTTTTTATTTTTTATATAGTCATAAATGTCTTCAGCTTTATCTATATTTACAGATTCATAAGTGTTACCATTATGAGTCGATATTTTATTTTCTTCATATCTATTATCAATAGATGGTTTAAATAAAAGTACACTTTGTTTAGCAATTACACCACGTTTAATACGTCTTAATAATTCTTCTGATTTTCCAGAAAACATACTACCACAAATACATTCTATCCAACCAAATTTTCTATTTTCTACCATTTCTAATCCCCTTGGGCCTATATTATATACAATTACTAATAGAATAAAAACAGACAATCCAATAAAGATATGCCTGTTTTATTTTTCTTACTTGATACCGTATTTTTTGTTGAAACGTTCGATACGACCATCTGCTTGCGCGAATCTTTGACGCCCTGTGTAGAATGGGTGTGTATCTGAAGAGATCTCAACTTTTAATAATGGGTATGTATTTCCATCTTCCCACTCGATAGTTTCTTTAGATGGTTTAGTTGAACCACTTAAGAATTTGAAACCACTTGTAGTATCTAAGAATACAACTTTACGGTAATCTGGGTGAATTCCTTCTCTCATTATTATCGTCTCCTTCTGCCCTGAACGCTTTTAATACGAACAGAGTTATTTTTCAGTGAGTTAATCACATACCTATTTATTATAAATAATAATTAGGAAAAAATCAAGTACTTTTACTAATATTTGTAAACTTTTTTTGTTGACACCTATTACAACTATATTATACTTAACTTTTTAAAATTAGGATATAAATTCTATGAAAAAGAGGCTCTATTTATTAAATTTTAATAATAGTCACCTCCTCAAAACTTATTTACTTTTAACCTCTTTTGTTGCTACATCTTCTCCGAACCATTTTTTAGAAATTTCTTGGAATCTTCCTTCTTTATATAACTCATAAAAAGCATCATTAATCTTGTTAACAAGTGTTACATCAGCTTTTCTTGCTCCTACTGCAAATGCTTCACTATCAAAACCAGCATCTAATATACTGAAGTCTTCAAGTTTATTCTGTTGTTTTAAATAGTAATTTGCGTATACTCTGTCAATTAATAAAGCGTCAATTCGGTCATTTTCTAAATCTATTAAAGCTTCATTGAAACTCTCATATTGAGTAGCATCGTTATTTTTAACTATGTTCTTAAGCACTTCCGGTTTTTCATTAAATGTATCATATCCTGAAGAACCATTTTGAGCACCTAGTATTTTATCTTTTAATTCAGAAATAGATTTAATATTTTTTGATTTTTTTACAACAATAACTTGCTCATTAATCATATACTGTTTAGTAAATTGAACAACGCTTTCTCTTTCTTCAGTTTTTGAATATCCATTCCAAATCAAATCAATATTACCATTTTTTAATTCTGTTTCTTTTAAATCCCAGTTAATGGCTTGCCATTCAACTTTAATTTTATATTTTTCAAAAACTGCATTTGCTAAATCTATATCGAATCCCACATTTTTACCACTTTTATCTTGAAATCCCATCGGTACAAATGTGTTATCAAAACCAATAATAATTTTTTTATCAGTTTGAAAATCATTCCAATTATCTTTTCCCGGTTTATCTTTTCCTCCTGATGCACAACCAGTGATTATTAGAACAGTTATAATTAGTGTAATAAGGAATTTTAATTTTCTCATATATTCACCTCTTATCTTGGCTCTACTTTCAGAATATTATCTGCTATGTTCTCAGCAAACTGTAAATCATGCGTTACAACAATCTGAGTTATACCTAGTTCTCTATTTTTCAAAATCAATTTCTCAACTTCTAATCTAAGTTCAGGATCTAAAGCACTAGTTGGTTCATCATAGCCTATTATTTTAGGTTCTATCATCATCGCACGAGCTAATGCAACACGCTGTTTTTGTCCACCAGATAAAGAAGCGGGATAATTATTAACCTGTTTTTCTAAACCAAGTTTTTCTAATAATTCTATCGCTTTTTTCTCAGCATTATTTTTTTCCATACTCATTGTTTTTATTGGAGAAAGTACTAAGTTTTCTAATACTGTAAGATGCGGAAAAAGCTGAAAATCTTGGAATACAAAACCTAAAAGATTTCTTTTTTCCAACTCATCTATAGGAAGAGGCTCACCATTATAAATAATTTCACCTGAATCTATTTTTTCAAGTCCGGCTAACATCCTTAATAAAGTAGTCTTACCACCACCAGAAGGCCCAACTATTGCTAAAATCTTATTTTCTTCAACTGTTAAATTGAAATCAGATAGTATTTGTCGATCTTTAAATTTTTTACTAATATTTTTTAATTCTAACATAAGTTACCTCCCATCATAATTATAACGTTTTTCAACTTTCTTAGAAACAAGTGTTACAATACCAATTAATATTAAGTAGATGGCTCCAGCTACAAACATCGGCAATAGACTAGCATCTCTATTCGCTGCCGTTCTACTAGCTAAAATCAAATCACTAATTCCTAAGGCATATACTAATGATGTATCCTTAACTAAACTCATTATCTCGTTAAACACACTAGGTAAAACAATTTTTATTACTTGTGGTAAAATAACATACCTAATAGTTTGAAACTGTGTAAATTTTAATACTTTTGCCGCCTCATATTGTCCTTTTGGTATAGATTCAATACCACCTCGGAAAATTTCAGCAAAGTATGCTGCATAATTTAAGGTAAATGCAATTATAGCTGCAGGTAATCTATCAAATCGTATTCCTACTGAAGGCAGTACATAATAGATAAAAATTAACTGTAATAATAACGGTGTTCCACGCATAATCCAAATATAAATATTAATAAAATAATTTAGTATTTTTATATTAAAACGCATTATGAATGCAACAAAAACGCCTAATGGAATAGATAAAACTAAAACTAAGAAGAATACTTCTAAAGTTATTAATGCACCATTCAATAAACTAGGTAATATTTCAATTAAATATTCCATATATTATCCTCCTTTTTAATATTTTTTTCTACACTCTACAGCCATGTAGTTGTGTTGTTTTTAAAAAATTTATATTATATTATAACACAATCTATAATAAACAAAAACCCCTTATTTTACTAAGGGGCTAAATTTCTTATTTATTTAATTTTGATTCGTGGAATTTTTTCATAATTCCTTCTTTTGATAATAAACTTCTAACTGTGTCAGAAGGTTGAGCTCCATTACCTAACCATTTTAATGCTAACTCTTCATCGATTTTAACTTCTGCTGGTTCTTTAACAGCATTGTAAGTACCGATAGTTTCGATAGAACGTCCATCACGTGGAGATCTTGAATCAGCAACAACGATACGGTAGAAAGGTGATTTTTTAGCACCTAATCTTTTTAAACGGATTTTTACTGCCATGTTTGTACTCCTTATGTTTCAACTTTTTATTAATTTTATGTGTGTGTGTTTATGAAGTGTTTTAATGAAAAAGTTGAATCTATAACGCTAAGTTTTCTAAGCTAGATATTATTCTAACATTAAAATAAATGTATGTCAATAGTTTTCGGTGAAAAATGTCAACTTTTTTTGTTGACTCACCTAAACCTTATTATAACAAGTTTTCTTTAGTATGTAAAGATAAAATATTTATAAATAGTTCACCATATATCCTTTAAAGATAATCGAAAAAAGTACTGAACCAAAAATATAAATTCAAAAATATAAATTCAAAAATATAAATTCAAAAATATAAATTAGAAATCATAGACTTAGTATTTATTGATATCCAAATTCGATTCATAAAATCTTTTTTATATCTAAAAAACTTTGTGGGGATAACACTACAAAATCAATTTTGATGTGTACCCAAAATTCTGGACACATATATATTTAGTTTAGACATGTGG
>NZ_CAUPZX010000036.1:0-18959 GCF_963515875.1 uncultured Gemella sp.
TATTTGTACATTTTTATTTTGTCAAAACTGTACATTCTTATTTTATCATTCTCACTCGAAAATCGTGATTTTGAAAAAATCAATTTTCTCAAGTTACCACCGATATTATAATTATCAGAAAGAAGTTAATGATTTTCCTTTTTTCATTATTAAGAAAATGTTATACTATTAATAAAAGATAAATTAGGAAGTGACTCGAAAATCGTGATTTAGTAGAAACAAGATTTTGTCGAGATTTCCGTTAAAATATTGAAATAAACTATGAAGGATTTAGGAAAATGAAGAGAATGATTACAAGTTTTCTTATAGTGATTTTTTCTATTGTACTATTGATAATACTTCCCTTTGTTTTAAAAGTTCAACAAGAGGAGTATATTGATTTTTCAGAAGTTACAGAAACTGTTGATAATAGTGCTAAGGATGATGAAACTTTAAGAATTGGATTGATATCTGTAACTGGTGATAATAAGAGCTATATCTTGGAAAAAGAATTGGCTAATTATATTGGTGAAAAGTTGAGTAAAAAAGTGAAGCTAATACAGAAAAAAAGTTATAGAGATATTAACGTACTACTTAAAAATAATAAGATAGATGTTGCATTTTTATCAACAGGTGCCTATTCATTATATGAAGATAAGGAGTCTTTAGAACTTCTAGCAAGACCAAATAGAGGGAAAACATATTATCATCCTATAGTTATAGCTAAAAAAGATTCCAATATAAATAATATAGAAGATTTGAAAAGCCAGAGCTTTGCATTTGTAGATACATATAGCTATTCGGGTTACTTAGCAATGAATGATTATTTGAAAAAAAATGGTATGTCGGTAAATAAGTTCTTCAGTAATAGTTATTTTACTCATAGTCACGAAGAGTCAATAAATCAAGTAACTAATGGAACTGTAAAAGCCGCTATTGTCGATGATTGGGCGTTACAGTATATCTATAATAATTTTCCAGACACTGTGCTTAATATAAAAATAATAAAAACTTTTCCTGAAGTAGCAACAGGACCAGTAGTAACTCATAAAAATTATGAAGAAAAAGATAAACTTAAACAAATATTACTATCTATAGAAAAAGATAGTTCTATAAAGAATACATTATCACAGCTTCAAATTGAAAAATATGAAGAAACAAAAGCTAGTGACTATCCAAATTTAATAAGTGAGGATTAACATATGGCGAAGTTGAAGATAAAAAATAAGATTATTATATTTTTCGTTGTGATTTATACTATATATTTAGGTGTAATATTAGCCTATACGTATGTTAATAATAAAGATATTTTGGAAAGTGCACTTAAAGATAGAATTACTCAAACTTATTATCAATTGTCAGGAAATATTTCAGAAAATATAAAAACAGAAAATACGTATGAAATTCATCAGAAAATACATAGTGCTTCGCTAAATAGTGAAGTAGCGTATATTATTGTCTACGATAATGAAAAAAATATATTAGGCAAGACGTTGAAAGAAGTTCCGCAAAAGATTGCCACTTTTAACGATGAACAGTTAAATAATTTTAAAAAATATAGAAGTTCAAGAGGAGAATTATTAGAGTATATTTCTCCTATAGATGATGTTAATATAGGGTATGTAAGAGTTGGATTTTACACAAAAAATATTTATATGAAGACATATAGTCAGTTTTTAAGAATATTGATTTTGAATATGATAGTATTTGTAATGCTATTAGTTATCGCATATTATGTTTCAAAATTAATAGAAAGACCTGTTCAAGATTTAACATCGGTAACTGATGAAATTATTCGTGAAGGTGATTATAGAACAAAAATAGAGAAAGAAAATTATAGTCGTGATTTCCATGTTCTTGTCAGTTCCATAAACGAAATGGTTGAAAATAATAAAAAGAATAAGAAACTAAATAATTACCTATTAAATAAAATATTTAGAATTCAAGAAGAAGAGAAAAAGATGCTTTCGAGAGAACTTCATGATGAGGTTAGCCAATCTTTAGCGAGCCTTCTGTTTTTAATAAGTAATTTAGTAGATAAAGAAAGTGATCAAAAGAAAAAAGAACGTTTATTACTAATCCAATCAGAAATAGAAAATAGTTTAAGTAATATTAGAAATATAGCTGTTAATTTACGACCGCCTAGTTCAGAACTGAGCCTAGGCGAAGTTATTAGTAAGTATGTAGAGGATTACAAGAATTTATATGGTATAGATGTTGATTTTTATACAAATTATGAAGGTGGTAAAAATAATAATTTTGATATTACTCTTTATCGTATTGTTCAAGAATCATTGTCTAATATAAAAAGACACTCAGGTGCTACAGAAGTCCAAATAAAATTATATGGAAATGCAGATTACATAATACTTACTATAGCCGATAATGGAGTAGGATTAACAAAAGAACGTGTAGAATTAGCAAAAAAACAGGGGCGTTTAGGAATTTATGGCATACAAGAAAGAATCTTAGATTTTTCGGGGGAATTCAAATTATTAAAAAATGTTAAGTATTCCACGATATTAATGTGTAGATTCAAAACGGAAATGATAACGAAGGAGCAGGACAATGAAGATATTATTAATTGATGATCATAAATTGATAAAACTAGGTATTAAAGTTCTTTTAGAGGATAATAGAGAATTTTGTGTTATCGATGATTGTGCAAGTAAAAAAGAATTTATAGAAAAAATTAACAACGAATCTTACGACCTTTTTATATGTGATATTTCGCTACCAGATGGAAGTGGATATGATATATTAGAAATAATAAAAGAAAAAAAATTAAATACTAAAGTAATTATTTTAAGTATGCATGAAGATAAATCATATATAAAAAAGGCTTTTAAATTAGGATCTTCGGGTTATGTAACAAAGAGTACTGCTCATGAAGAAATACTCCATGCCATTGATAAAGTTATGTTTAAAAATGATATATACCTAAATGAAAAATATGCTACGATTTTCTATGAATTATTTAAAGAGGATAAAGAAATAGAACTAAGTGAACGAGAAAAAGAGGTGGGGAGATATATTGTAGAAGGATATACACTTACTGATATTGGAGAAAAGTTATTCTTAAGTGTTAAGACAGTAGACACATATAAAAAACGTCTTATGGAAAAAACTAATACTAAGAAAAGAAGTGAACTAGTAGAATACTTGAAATCAAAATTAATATTTTAATGTGAATAAACGGGAATGACTCGACAAAGTTCATTAGGTATCTAAAAAACTTTTATAAAGCAAATATAGAAATCAATAAATTATTACATCTGTGAGTTCTCATATTAACTTTGTTAAATTTTAGGACTTTTTAGTCAGTGCCGTTTGATAAGTTATTAAGTATAAATATTATGTAAAAAAATAACATCTCTATCAGTTTAAGGAGGATCAAAGATCCTTTCTGATAAAGATGTTATTTATATTAGTTTTCTAATTGTTTAGATGTTTTCTTGAATAGTGTTAATGAGATGAATACGAATGCTAGTACACAAGAAATGATTAATGCATAGAAACCTCCGTCCCATCCGAACACGTCAACAAGTTTACCCATTACATAACCAGCACTTGCTGATCCAAGTAGGTAACCGAATAGTCCAGTAAGACCAGTAGCTGTACCTGTAGCAACACGTGGAACTAAGTCCGCTGCTTGAAGACCAATCATCATAACAGGTCCATAAATTAAGAATCCGATAGCTACTAGACAGATATTGTCGATAAGTGGGTTACCTGGAGGGTTTTTCCAGTAAATAAATACTGCAATAAGAACTCCTGTTAAGAATAATAACATTGGAGGAGCACGGTGTCCTTTGAACACTTTGTCACTTAAGTAACCACTAGCTAACATACCGAAGATACCAGCATATTCATATAAGAAGTAAGCCCAGCTTTGTTTGTCAACAGAGAAGTGTTTTACTTCTTTTAAGTATGTTGGAGCCCAGTCAATAATTCCGTAACGAACGAAGTATACAAATACGTTAGCAACTGCGATAGCCCATAGGAATTTGTTGTTGATAATGTATTTAAAGAAGATATCTTTTGCTGATAATGTGTGAGCAGATTCAACTTTTTCTACAATTTTTTCACCTTTCCATTCATCTACAGGTGGTAAACCTTCAGATTCTGGAGTATCTTTCATTAGATAGAACATGATAATTGCTAAGATAATAGCAATAGTCGCTGGTAAGTAGAATAATGATTGCCAAGCACCAAAAACAGAAAGCCCTACAAGTGCAAGAGGTCCGATTAATCCACCACCAAGGTTGTGAGACACGTTCCACCAGCTCCACCAAGCACCACGCTCAGAAGCTGAGAACCAGTTAGTCATTGTTTTAGCACCAGGTGGGTATCCCATACCTTGGAACCATCCGTTAAGTGCTGATAAGAAAATCATTAGTGTTAATGAAGATAGCACTGCAGGAACAAGACCAAAAATTAAGCTGACAGCAGCAGAAGCAACTAAACCAATAGTAATAAAGTACTTAGGATTACTTCTGTCTGATACGTTACCCATAATGAATTTACTGAAACCATAAGCTAATGACAGAGCAAGTGAAACTTTCCCTAAGTCAGCTTTAGAGTAACCGTACTGATCGATTAAATAAGGGATAGCAAGTGAGAAGTTTTTTCTAATTAGATAGTACGCTGCGTATCCAATGAATACCCCTGAGAATACTTGCCATCGAAGTTTTTTATATTCAGCATCTGTACGAGCACTTTCGATTCTCGGTTTAGGTGCTGATGCTTTTAAAAATGAGAACATGTAAAATTCCTCCTTAACTTCAATTATATATAATATTAAATTAAAATAGTTTTTTATAGTGATAAAACCTTTTTATTAAGTAGTTTCACAGCAATTTTTTAAATTTTTAGTTGCTTATTTATTTTAAACTATTTAACTTATAAAACCATTATATATAACGGTGAAATATTTGTAAATGGTAATGTATAAAGTTTTTATTTTTTAGAAAATACCTTACAATTAATGTCAGGAAATATCTTACAAACTAAATCGTTGATAAATCAATTGTTAATATGTATAATTAATTATATGATGATTGACTGGTCAATAAAGGAGGTGGGTATATAAATGGATGTTAAAGAATATGTGAATTTACTACACGATTTAAAAGTATTAGAGAGAAAGATTGCGTACATTTTTGAGGAAAGATTAGGGATAAGCCTAACAAAATTTCAAATTATTAAATACTTATATGAAGTCAATGTAGCTACACCTAAACAGCTATCTAAGATTTTAGAGATAGATGCGGCGGCAATAACAAGGCATATAAATAAATTAGAAAAAGAAGGATATGTGGAGAAAAGTCGTAATGAAGCAAATAATAGAGAAGTATATATAAGAATTACAGAAACATCAAAAAATAAAATAGACAAATGTACTGAAGAAACTGATATTAGTCAGATAATCGGTAATGAATTTACTGATGAAGATCTAAAACAGTTGATAGTACTACTTAACAAGTTTAACAATAATTTAATTTAAAAAGAGGTATCAGGATGAGTATAATTACAATAATTTTAACAACGTTAGTAGCAATATTGTTTTTCTATATTATGTATTTAGAGACATTTGCTACAGATTCAGATAGTACAAGTAGAGTATTTAATATTGCAAAGGAAGAATTACAAAGACTTAGTTTGAATACATTATTTAAAAATCAAGGTATATATAATGGATTAATAGGAGTTGGACTTCTTTATGGAACATTTTTCTCGAAAAATCCTAAAGAGATTGTAGGACTGTTATTTGTTTACATTATTCTTGTCGCAATATACGGTGGACTAACAAGTGATAAAAAAATAGTATTAAAGCAAGGTGGATTACCAATGCTAGCTTTAATTTCATTATTATTTTAGGGAGGTATAGGAATGAAAAATACAGCGATAATTATTGGTGCTACTGGAGCAGTAGGAAAAGAGATATTAAAAGAAATTTTAGAAAATGATTTTTATAATAAAGTCTATATTCTCGGAAGGGAATCAATAAGAAAATTACCTGAAGGAGAAATACTAACTAAAATAATAGTAGATTTTGAAAATTTGAATTTTGATACAAGAATTTTAGAAGAGGCGGATGTTTTTGCTAGTCTTGGAACAACACTAAAAATAGCAGGTTCAAAGGAAAATCAAAGAAAGATTGATGTTGATTATACTGTAAACTTCGCTAAACTTTGTGAAGGGAAAGTAAGGAGTTTTAATGTTGTTTCTGCTATTGGTGCTAATAGTAACTCAAAAAATTTTTATAATTCACTTAAAGGTGAGTTAGAGGATAAATTAAAAGAACTGAATCTTGGTGTTTTAAGAATTTTTCAACCTTCACTCCTTATAAGCAGGCGCAATGATAATAGATTTTTAGAAGAAATATTTATGAAGGTAGCACCGATTTTTCAATTTGTATTAAAAGGGAAGACTAAAAAATATAGTCCAATAGAGGCTAGTTTATTAGGAAAAGTAATAGTTCGCTTTGCAACTGAAAATAAAGGTAAAGGAACATATACATATAATGATTTTTAAAATGGATTAAATTGAAAAATCTAGAAATAATCGATAGTTATTATCAATTATTTCTAGATTTTGTTTTTAATTTATTGTACAATATAAATATAACACATATTAAGGAGTGATATTATGAAGAAGGAAATGGGGCATAAATTTTTGAAAAATTTAGGTAAAACTAGATTAAGACCCGGAGGAATCAAAGGTACCAACTTTTTATTTGCCCATATAGAGTTCAAGAAAGGTGAGAAAATATTAGAGGTTGCTTGTAATAAAGGAGTGAATCTAATTTCTTTAGCTAAAAAGTATCCAAAAACTACTTTTATAGGAATAGATGTGGATAAAGTAGCAATATTAGAAGCACAACTTGAGGCGGCGAAAAATAATCTTAGGAATATTGAATTTATTAGAGCCGATGCTTTTCATTTAGAATTTTCGGACAATAGTTTTGATTATATTATTAATGAAGCGATGTTAACTATGTTTAGTAATAAGAGTAAGGCAAAAGCATTAAGTGAGTATTATAGGGTATTGAAACCAGGTGGATTACTATTAACTCATGATATCTTATTGTTGAATAATTATGAGGAGACTACAAATCAATTATCTGATGCGATTAATGTAAATGTATCACCATTATCTAATGAAGACTGGCTATCACTATTTGAAGAAGCAAAATTTAAAACGGTTAATTATATGCATGATAAACTGACACTACTTACAGTTTCGGGACTATTAGCAGATGAAGGAGTAATAAATTCATTAAGAATAATTAAAAATGGTTTTAAAAAAGATAATAGAAAGCAATTTATAAAAATGGGAACTACTTTTAAAAAATTAGAAAAAGATATGAATTTTATTTGTTTTGTTAATAAAAAAGTTTTATAATAAGAGTAAGAAAACGTTTATATAGGAAATATTTATAGAGATAAAATTATAATAAGGAGAATTAGTATGAGTGTAGGAGTAATTTTTGAAGAAGCGGGATTGTTAAAGAAACATGACAGATTTAAATTAGTTAAAAAAATTGGGAAAAAAGGTGATATAATTCCAAAACACAACCATCCAGAAGCCTTAGTAATATTTACTTGCGTTAAAGGAGAAGTTAAGGTGTACTTAAATGATGAAGAAGTTCATATTGTAGAACCTGGTAAAGTTCTTCATTTTGATGGAGATAATTACATTAATGCAGAATTTTTACAAGATGGAGAAGTATTTGTAACTTTAATTCATAAATAATAAAAAAGTCTTCCAAGTGTTTTTATAGCAATCTAAATTATTATTTTAAGGGAGGATATATAATGCTGAATCAAGTAATATTAATAGGAAGACTAGTAAAAAAACCAGAATTAAAAGAAAGTGATAAGAAAGTAAATTATATTAAAGCAACGTTAGCGGTGCAGTCTGATTTTAAAAATAAAGACGGCAATTATGATACAGAATTTTTTGAATTCACAACTTTTGGGAAAACTGCAGAAAATACTGTAAAATACTGCGATAAAGGAAGCTTACTGAATATAGTTGGAAGTTTGAATAATAATGTCTACACAGATAAAAATGGGGTAACACATTATCAAATGGCTATTATCGCGAATAAAGTTTCATTTTTAAGTAAAGGAACGAAAAAAGAAGAAAAAGAAGCAGAGGATGTATTTGTCTTAGGACAATAGAAAATTAATAATAATTTAGATTGCAAGAATCTCTAACATAGGTTAAACTAAGTTAGAGATTTATTTTCACACTTGTATTTTTTTCGTATAATAATAGATAAAAAATTAAAATTTATTAACAGAAAGGAAGCGGTATTATGGAAGAAATCAAAGTGAAATATTTTAAAGAAGGAAAATTGATGACAATACCAAAAAAAGAGAAGAATAAGATACCTGTGCTTCAGTTAGTTTTACAGATGTTAAAGGAAAAATCATTAGAGTTTACTGAGAAAGAATTAAATGAAGCAATTAAGGAGATTTATCCGGATTATTCTCTAATTAGAAGATATTTAGTTGATTATAAGTTCTTAGAAAGAGATAATTACGGTAGAATATATAAAATTGTAGGAGAACGTGATGAGTAATACAAAATTTTATTATTTATACAATATATTATTCACAATAGCGCTATCATTCTTTAATCCGATTTTATATATTTATCTGTTGTCAAAAGATTTTTCTTTTACTGAAGTTGGGTTATATTTATCGATTTTTTGGTTGGTTTCATTTATGACTGAGCTTCCATGTGGAGCAATCACCGATAATATTGGAGCAAAAAATAGTATTCTTCTAAGTGTGATTTTTAGGGTTGTTGGATTAATATTGTTGCTTAGCAATAGTTTGATATTGTTATACATATCTGCAATATTATCTGCCATTGCAGAGTCATTTCAATCGGGAACTTTAACAAGTTGGTTGGTCAATGTAAACAATAAAAATAATGAAGAAATAGATATAGATAAAGTTCTTTCTAGAAGTTCACTATATTCACTATTTTTCTCAGCGGTAATAGGATTTATAAGTACCAAATACGTCTATGTTTATTATAAAAGTTTGTCGATAATATTAAGTATGCTAGTTTTTATTATTTCGTATTTCTTTACATACGTATTTATGCAAAAATTAGAAGAGACACAAAAAATATCTATTAAGAATTTAAAAGGTTCAATAGTTACGGTGAAAAATTCGCTAAAAGAAACATTATATGTGAAGAGTAGTATACTTCTTATGATACTTTTTATAATTCCTTCTATTTTAGATCTTGGACCATCGAATCAATGGCAAGCTGTATTTGAAAAGTTAGATACCGATATTATCGGTTATATTTGGGTTGGAATATCGGTTAGTGGGATGTTAGGAAGTGTTATTTATGAAAGACTATCAAATAAATTATCGAATTTCCACATACTTTATTTTTTAGTAGTTATAAATATTAGTATGTTATTAGTATTTATTTTTATCCAAAATGTTTATATCAAATTTGTATTATTTATGGTCTATATTATATTCTTTAAGATAATGAGTATACAAGTTAATATTTTTATGCATAAATATCTGGTAAAAAGTGATGAAAATAGAACGACCACTGTTTCTATATTTTACACATTTGAATCTATCATAGTAGCAATATTACTATCAGTAAATGGAGTGCTAACTGATAAAGTAGGAATAGAAAATACATGGCTAGTATTTATAGGAATGGTAGGTTTAGTTATTTTATTATTTATATTTGTAAAACTGAAAAAGAGAAGAATTAAATAGTTTAATTATTGATTTTAAGAATCTTCAATATAGGAAAATCTATATTGAGGATTTTTTTTGTAGAGGTAAACAATTGATATTGCTTATTAACTAGATTAATAGTAAAATAATTAGTATAAACTTATATACAAGGAGTCCATATTGTGAAAAAATACAAATTATCAATATTATTAGCAAGTGCAGTTTTAGGAGGAGTAGGTGCTACTTATTTATCTGCAGAAGCAAATGAAGTTTCAGCAGCTGAGGTAAAAACAGAAGTAGTGACGTCTGCTACTACGACGGATAAAAATGAAGGTACGACGGTTGGAGCAACTGCATCAGCAGCTCAAGTAACAGCCCCAAAAGAAGTTAAAAACATAGGTGAAGTACAAGGAGAAAGTCACGAGAGTCCTTTAGTTGGTAAAGAAGTAGTTATAAACAATGTTGTTGTAACTAAAACTGATAAAACAGGTTTCTATGTTCAAGATAAAGTTTCTGATGACAATTCAAGAACATCTGATGCAGTCTATGTTGCTTCAAAAGATAAAGTAGAATCAGGTGATTTATTAAAAGTTCAAGGAACTGTTAAAGAAGGTTATATGGAAGAATACTCTGTAAAACCAGGGCAAACTTTTAAAAAACCAGCAGGTAGTTTAACAGTTACTCAAATCATCAATGCAACTATAACAAAATTAGGAAAAGCAGACTTACCGAAAGCATTTAACATTTCTGAAAAAATGCCGAAAGATATAGTGGATAAGACACCAACAAAATATAATCCAGAAACTGAGGCACTAGATTACTGGGAAAGTCTAGAGGGAATGCTTGTAGAAGTAACTAAACCAAAAGTTACTGGTCCACAATATAAAGGTGATATTTATGTATTACCAGGAGATTACAAAGGGCAAAAACTTAACAACATCGGTGGGGTGAATCTTCGTCCAGGTGTTCAAAATACAGAAGTACTACCAATAACTGTAGGAAATTCATTTGTAGCAAAAGCAAAAGACTACTTTAATGAAAATATCTCAGGAGTAGTTACATATAAAAATAAAACGTATAAAATTGATCCAAGTAGTGTGCCGACAATACAAGATGGTGGATTAAAACGTGAAGTTTCAAAAATTTATCCAGCTGAAGATAAATTAACTATAGCTTCATATAATATTGAGAACTTCTCTGCTAATAACAGTGGTCACGATGAAACACCAGAGGAAAAAGTTGATAAAATTGCTAATTCATTCATCAAAGAAGTTCATAGTCCTGATATTATTACTCTAATCGAAGTTCAAGATAATAACGGTGGAGTTAGCGATGGAACTGTTGATGGAGTTAAGAGTGGAGAAAAATTAGCTCAAAGAATTAAAAGTTTTGGTGGACCAGATTATAAATATACTGAAATAGCTCCAGTTGATGGAAAAGATGGTGGAAAACCAGGTGCTAACATTAGGGTGGCTTACTTATATAACCCTAATAGAGTAACACTAATCGGTAAAGAAAAGGGTGGAAGTGAAGAAGCAGCACGCTTTGTAAATGGACACCTTGAGAAAAACCCGGCTAGAATTGATCCAACAAGTGTTCACTTCGAAAAAGTTAGAAAATCACTAGCTGCTGAATTTGAATTTAAAGGTGAAAGAATAGTAGTAATTGCTAACCACTTAAAATCAAAATTAGGTGATGATGCAATCTATGGTTCTAATCAACCATCAGTAGAAAATACTAAACCAAAACGTATAGAAGAAGCTAAAATTTTAAATGCCTTTATTAAAGAAGGATTGCGCCAAAATCCTAACTTAAAATTTGTTCTTACTGGAGACTTCAATGACTTTGAATTTTCAGATAGTGTGAAAACAATAGTAGGAAATGAACTTGTTAATTTAATGGCTGAACATGAACAAGGAGATAGATACTCATACTTCTACCGTGGAAGCAATCAAAGTTTAGATAATATTTTAATTTCTAAAAATATTAAGGATAAAGTAGTATTCTCTCCTGTACATATTAATGCTTCATTTATGGAAGAACATGGACGAGCTTCTGACCATGATCCTGTAGTTGTTCAAATCGACTTTAGTAAACCAACAACTCCAGTTCAACCAGGTACATCAGTAAATCCAGTTAACCCTGATAGTCCAAAAGACTCGGCAAACATAGCTACTTCTGAAAAAACAGGAAAAGATTTTGTACGTACTGTTAGATTAGCTGATGGAGTAACAGTCTCAGTTGAATATGATAAATCAAAAATAAACAACGTTGGTAAATTTGTTGCTCAAGATATTACAGGAGAAAGAGCTAAAGAAATAAAAGAATTAGTTAAAGAACTTAATTCGAATTTAAATGTAGTAAGAACATTAGACCTTCACTTTGAAGATAAAGATGGTAACGAGCTAAAAGCAACAGGAGAAAAACGTGTTGTTACTTTAGCAGTGGCTAAAGATGAAAATCAACAATTGAAAGTGTATCACGTTAAAGATAGTGTATTAGAAGAAATAAAAGAAACTTCATATACAGATGGAAAACTTACTTTCAATACAAATCACTTCAGCACATTTGTTATTGCAGCTCAATCATCAGTTCCATCAGTTCATGTAAATAATAGTGCACTAACAGTTGCTACAAACAAAATATCACAAGAAACTTCTAAAGTTCAGGATGATAAAAAAGATAGAATATTACCAAATACTGGTATAAATTCTTCAAGTACAGAAGTGGCAGGATTAGGATTAATTGCTTTAGTTGGACTTGCAGTTAGACGTAAACTTTCTAAATAACTATTAAGATTAAGATATAAAAAATTTAATATAAATAAAGAATATATGTATTATTTATAATATTGAGATTTAAATACTCTATTTATTATCTAATAATGCATGTTAAAAAGACTTGAGAATAAGATTTTATAAAATCATTATTTTCAAGTCTTTTTTATGAAAATATATTTTAAGCGAGTATAATTATTAGAGAAATAATTAGAAATATGTTAAAATTTTATAGTTAAGCAAAATAATGATTGAGGGGTATTGATCATGAAAACAAAGTTATTTATAAATAATCTAGAAATATTTGCTAATCATGGATTATTTGAAGAAGAGAACAAACTTGGACAGAAGTTTATTTTTGGTATTGAATGTGAGCTTAATTATCAAAAAGCTTTATTTAGTGATGAAATGACAGATAGTATTAGTTATGCTGATATTGCAGATGTAGTAGTAAAAACAGCAACTACAAATACATATAATTTACTAGAAAGATTGTCGGGAGAAATTTTAAAAAATATCTTTAATGAATTTCCTCAAATTGAAAAGATTAGGTTAAAAGTTAATAAACCAGCAGCACCTATAAGTTATCATTTTGAACAATGTGGTGTAAAAGTGGAAATAACACGTGAGGAGTTCTATAAATTATAATGATTATACTAGCATTAGGAACAAACATAGAACCAAGGGAACTATATTTAAAAGAAGCCCTTAAAAAAATAGAAGCTAATAATTTGAAAATTAAACTACAAAGTAGTGTTTATGAAACACCTGCTTGGGGTGGGGTCGCTGATCAAGACTTTTTAAATATGTGTATAGAGGTAGAAACTTCATTAGGAGCATATGAATTGCTAGACACTATTCAGAAAATAGAACTAGAACTAGGGCGCGTTCGTAAAGAACATTGGGGAAATAGAACTATAGATATAGACATAATTACTTTTAATAGTTTAATTTTTAATGATGATAGACTTGTTGTTCCACATAAATATATTCATGATAGAAACTTTGTTTTAGCTCCTCTAGCAGAAATGTACGGTAATATAGAGATAGCCGGAAAAAATATTAAAGAATCATTAGAAAAAATAACAGAACCTATAAGTATATATAAAGAAAAATTGTAAATAGAAAGGATAAAGAATGTTTAAAATTAGAGAAATTGAAATACCTAATAGAGTAGTATTAGCCCCTATGGCAGGTGTTTGTAATGCTGCCTTCCGTTTAACAGCTAAAGAGTTTGGAGCGGGATTAGTGTGTGCAGAAATGGTTAGTGATAAAGCTATTTTATTTAACAATAAAAAAACTATGAATATGCTGTATATCGATCCAAGAGAACGTCCATTAAGTTTACAGATTTTTGGTGGAGAAATCGAAACATTGGTAGAAGCTGCTAAGTATGTTGATAAAAATACAGAAGCTGATATTATTGACTTAAATATGGGATGTCCAGTACCGAAAATAACTAAAGTTGATGCGGGTAGTAAATTACTTCTTGATCCAGATAAGGTATATGAAGTAATAGCGAGATTAGTTGATTCTGTTTCTAAGCCAGTAACAGTAAAAATGCGTATGGGATGGGATGATGAGCATATCTTCATTATGGATAATGCTAGAAACGCTGAACGTGCAGGTGCTAGTGCTATTGCTATCCATGGTAGAACAAAAGTTCAAATGTACAGTGGTAAAGCAAACTGGGATGTTATTCGTGATGTAAAGAAAGAATTGAAAATACCAGTAATAGGAAATGGTGATGTTACGTCTCCTGAACTAGCTAAAAAAATGTTAGATGATACTAATTGTGATGCGGTGATGATTGGGCGTGCTGCATTAGGGAATCCATGGATGTTATATCGTACAGTTAAGTATTTAGAAACAGGAGAACTAACTGATGAACCAACGCCAAGAGAAAAAATAGACGTATGTTTACTTCACTTGAGAAGACTTATGGAAATCAAACCTGAAAAAGTAGCTGTTCATGAAATGAGAAAACATGCTGCATATTACATGAAAGGTATCAAAGGTGGAGCTAAGGTCAAAAAAGAGCTAAACACTTTAAATACATACGCAGAGATGGAACATTTATTCGGTGAATTCCTAGATTTTCTTGAATCAGGTATAGTTACTCCGAAAAAAGAAATAATCATTTAATGTGTTGAATTTTAATTAAAGTTATACAGAAAAATAAACTAAAAGAAATTATACAAAGAAATGTATAATTTCTTTTTTAAAAAAAATAATTTTTAAAAATGTTATTGAAATAATTTATATAATAAGTATGTACATATTGTAAAATAAGTATTTAGTATATGTCATAAGATAGCTTTAGAAAATACTTAATATATTATGCAATTTTAAAAATATAAGATTGATTACAATTTCACATAAATAACTTTGAAAAATTATCTAGAAAATCAGTATTTAATGTGTTATAATAAAAAATAAAGTAAACGTTTTAAATGTGAGGTAGGTTTATTATGACTAGAAAGGCAAAAGTAATAGCAACTTTAGGAAATAGTACAGAAGGACTATTAGAAGAAATAGTAGCAAAAGGTGCGGATGCAGTTCTTATTGATACATATTATGGTAGCACAGAAGAATGTGTAGAAAGAATTAATAAAATTAAAGAACTAAGAGAAAAATTAAACAAGAACACAGCGATTATTTATGACTTAGATCATATTTATGCAGAGAGTAAATATAAACTAATTAAAATTGAAGAAGCTAGTGTTCAGTTTGCATGTGAAAACGATGTGGATTTTGTTGCTTGCCCATTCGTTAGTAATTTAGACGAAATTAGAAAAGTTAAAGATATTTTACATGCTAATGGGAAAAAAGATATTGGATTAATCGTTAAAATTGACTGTAAAGAGGCATATGAAAATATTGATGAAATCATTCAGTTTGCGGATTCAATTATGATAAATAGGGACGAATTAGGTATGGAATTACCATATCAAGATCTTCCAGGTATTCAAAAAGAAATAATTAAAAAAGCAAATGCTTCAATAAAAGAAGTGATTTTAACAACTCAAATGTTACATTCAATGATTTATAATCCTAGACCGACTCGTGCGGAAGTATCTGATGTGGCGAATGCGGTTATTGATGGAGTTGATGCTATTATGTTAATTGAAGAAACTGCTATAGGAAGTTATCCAAAAGAAGCGTTGGAAACAGTCGATAGAATAATTACTTATATTGAAACTCAAGATAAAGTTCTTAATAATAATCCAAAAGAATATAGAAATCTTCAAATGGATATTGCACATGCGATCTCTTTATCAACTAAGTATCTTTTAGATTCTGTCGATGTTAATAATATAGTTACATATACAAGATCAGGAAGTACGGCGAAGTTTATAGCTCGTTATAGACCAAATGTAGAAATTTTGGCGGTAGTTCCATCAAAACAAAAAGCTAGAAAATTAGCATTAACACGTGGAGTAACTACATTTATAGAGGAAAATACTTTAACAATGGAAGAAATGTTAAGTTTAGCACCGAAATTTGCTAAAGAATCAGAATTGGCAAAAGATGGTGATCTTATCCTAATTACGGCTGGTCAACCTGACTTAGGAAAAGAAAATGTTCCACCTACTGATTTTGTAAATATTAGACAAGTTTAAAAAAACTTATTTGTGACAAGGGACTGACTAAAGTTCTAAATCTCAAAAAAATTTATATGAGAATATATAGAAGTATTGGTTTATTGATATCTAAATTTGTTTTATAGAGAATTTTTAGGTATATAATAAACTTTGCTAGGGTGACTCGACAAAATTGATTTCTTTCGAAATTATGATTTTTGAGTCACTCTATTTTTATGGTCTAATAGTTAATTGTATGTTTGTGGATTATATTTTTAATAGATTTGTTAATGTTAATATGTTATCAAAGTTAACTTTTGAAGAAATTTTATAAAAAATATGATATAATCTAGTTTGGAGTTTTATATGAAGAATTAATATGTTAGAAAGGAATATTTTTATGAAGAACAAATCATTATTAAGTAACGTTATTAAATATGTTTTATTACTTGTGATTTTAGTAGGTGGTGGATTTGGATTATATTCGTATATGAATGAGAATTCTAAAGAACCACAAGTTCAAGTAGAACATAAAGTAGAGTCTAATAAAGAATCGAAAAAAGATGATAAGTATGTAGTAGATCAAGCTGAAAAAGATTACTTATCAAATAAATTTAAAGACTTGAAGGCAATAAATAATGAGGTTATTGCATACATGTATGTTCCAGGAGATGGAGGAGATTCTCTGAAGGAACCAATCTTACAGACAACGAATAACTCTAAGTATTTAGAATTTGGGATTGATAATAAGCCAGCTCCATATATCGGAGCAGTGTTTATGGATTTCGATAATAAACCAGGATTAGAGCAAAGTGATGTTAAATGGATTTTTGGACATGCTCGTGCAGGAATTGAAGAGAAGAAGATTACCTTAGATACTAGGGTGTTTAATAATATGAACTGGTTCGCTAAGAAAGATTATTTCGATAGTCACAGAGTGGTCGTCATTGAAACACCGGAGAGAAAGTATTATTATGAAGTGACTGGAGTTAAAGTAGTTCACGAAGATACGAAACTATATCAAATTCCAAGTGCTAGTGATAAAAAGGAAAACTTTATAAGTATGTTTAAAGAAGGTTCTAGAAACTGGTTAGAAAACAGTAAAATTTCTGGTGAAGATAATATGACAGTATTTGCTACATGTCGACTTGATGATGTTTCATTAAGAACATTAGTATTAGCTAGACAAGTACCAGATAACGAATTAAAAGAATTTTTAGAGAAAAACAAAGAATTACTAAATAGTTAATAAAAAGGAGACGACCTAAAGTTTCTAAATTTTTAAAAAAGTCTATATGAGAATCTATAGACACAGTGGTTTATTGATATCTAAATACGCTTTTTAAAAGCTTTTTAGATATTTAATAAACTGTGTGGGGGTGACTCAACAAAATCGATTTCTTCGAAATCACGATTTTTGAGTCACTCCTTTTTAAATTTTATTTCTTGTTTCTTAAAACTGCGTAACTAACTAATGTAGAAACTAGCATTAGAGCTGTAGTTATGAAAAATGGCGTAGTATATTTTTCAAGGTGTAATGCTTCAGGGATTTTAGTAAGAACTACCGGAGTCAGTATTACACCGATATTACCACCAACTAAGATTACACTTGTCGCAAAGTTTATGAATTTATTCTCTAACTTTTTAGAAATATAGAAGAAGTTAAATGACATGGTTCCTACGAAGCTAATTCCGATGAAGATGGCTGCAACGTAGAAGATTATAATATTATTTGTCAGGGCGAATAATATGCTTCCGACTGTCATGAAACTTAACATTATAGGTAATGTTAGATTTTTGAATTTCTTAACTAAAATACCAAAAATAACTCCAGATAATATACCACTAAGAGCTAAAATTGTTAGTAGATTTCTAGCTACATCTGGTTGATAGTGATATTTTTCAGCAAGTAGAGTAGGAATCTTGATAGTTGCACCCATGTATGAAATACCTACTAAAAATGTTAATAGTGTTAAAAGAATAGTCTCTTTATGGAATTTAATACTCACTTTTTTATTATTTACATTTTCTGCATTAGGCACGAATAATAAGAATATAATAAATATCGGAAGGGCTAAAGCATAAACTAAAAATGTATATTGAATACCATAGATTAGTAGATATCCAGAAATAAAGGTAGTTAATGCTTTACCAATATTTAGGAATGCTGTTCTTAAACCTATCATTGTACCGCGTTGATCTTCATCAAAGAAGTCACTTATCATACTAATAGAAAGTGAATTAAATAACCCAATACCAGCTCCAAGGAAAAGTCTACTAATTAGTACAAGTTTAAAGTTTGTAGTAAATGCTGGTACTATACCAAAAACGAAAATTAAAAGTAGTCCAAGAAGAACAGTATTTTTTTTGCCAATAAATTTAATTACTCCGTTACTAAGCAGAACGAAGATTGTTATCATCATAGCAGGGATTGTAGCTAAACTCTCTACAGAGGCTAGACCTATATTAGGATTGCTTCCATGATAAAAATTATAAAGATTTGGAATTACTGGAGAGATAGCAAGGTGAGACATTAATAATATTGAAATACTAAGTAGTGAAAACTTAGAAAAAGAATTTAATTTCATAATTATTTCTCCTTTTATTAAGCATATATTTAAATTGTTAAATAATAGGTACAATTTGAGTTAATATAAAAATCATACTATACAAGTATAAAAAAATTTTTAAATTAGGTCAAGTGATGTGAGGAAAATATAAGTAAAGAAGAAAAACTACTAATTATCACTTGTTAATAATAAAAATATACGATAAAATAAATGTATAGATAATTATTGAAAGGTTTTGATAAAATGGCGAGAGCAGAGATTCGAAGAATAGTAATGGATATGGTAGATGAAAACTGTTATATAGTATATAAAGATGGG
>NZ_CAUPZX010000037.1:0-18433 GCF_963515875.1 uncultured Gemella sp.
TATTTGTACATTTTTATTTTGTCAAAACTGTACATTCTTATTTTATCATTCTCACGATTTTTGAAGTTAATAGACTACTGAGTCTATGAGTTATCATATACACTTTTTTTAAAATTTAGGACTTTTGAGTCAGCCCATTATTTTATTTCTTGTATGCAACTATAAGGAATATTATTTGGAAAATGATAGAGATAATGAAAAAGATTCCGATATAAATTCCTAATGCACCCGAGATGATATACAATATAATGTTTATAATTATTAAATAATTTTTTGTGAATTCTTTAAACATAATCATTAGATTGAAAATAGTAGCTATTACATACATAAAGTAGTGGGGAATAAGAATTGCTAGTAGAAATCCTATTCCAGCACCAGCGCTAGGTGAAGATGAATCTAATGAACTTATAATACTATATGCAAAGTAGAAAATACTTAAGATTATATATATAATTGACGAGAGTAATGATAATCTTATAGCGAGTTTTCTTGTCATCTAAAGCCATCCTTCCTCAGTAGATTTTTTAACAGCTTCTGTTCTGTTTTTGCAGTTTAATTTTGTTAGGATGTTAGAAATATAGTTTCTAATAGTTCCCTCGGATAAAAACAGTTCATTAGCAATTTCTTTATTTGGTAATCCTTCTTTAATTTTTAAAAGAATAATTTTTTCTTGATTTGTTAATGGATTGTGACTATTGAAGATATTTTCCATTAGTTCAGGTGAGTATTCTTTGTTGCCTGCTAAGACGTTGTTAATTGTTTTCATAAGTTCATCGATTGAACGATCTTTTAGTACATAGGCATCTACGTTATTTTTTATGGCGCGTTCAAAATATCCCATACGTTTAAAAGTTGTCACAATAATAACTTTGCAATGAATATTATTACTACGAATGTATTCTAGTACGTCTAGTCCTGTTGCTTCAGGCATTTCTACATCAAGTACAGCTACATCGATATCACTAGTAGAAATTAAATCTATAGCTTCTTTTCCATCTTTAGCTTGAAGTACACTTTCAACACTATCTTCCATCGACAATAATGTTGACATTGCATCTCGTAACATACTTTGATCTTCAGCGATAAGTAATTTCATATTGTCCTCCTGTTGTTATTTATTGATTGTTACTTCGATAGTTGTGGGAGATTTTTTTGATATTATATTTATTACTCCATTAACTAGTTTAATTCTTTCTCTTATAGATGAAAGTTCAGTTCCGTCGATACTTTCAAAACCTCTACCATTATCAGAGATAATTACAGTGTAGTTATTACTAGATTCATTTATTTCAATATTACATTTACTAGCATTACTATGTTTAATAACATTATTTGTTAATTCTTTTAGAACCATTGTAATAGTCCACTCAACTAGTTGAGATGGAGACGTAGTCATATTAGTCTTAATATCTAATGAAATATCAGCCATTGTCATAATATCCGAAATAACTTTTAATTCTTCATTAATACTTCTATGTTTTAATTTATTAATTATAGATCGTGTTTCTGTCATTGAAGCACTACTAATTTCACTGATTTCTTTAAGTTCTTTTTTTGCAGCTTCAATATTGTTTTTTTCTAGATATTTTTCAGCTAGTTCTGCTTTTAATTTTAACATTACAAAAGTATGACCAATACTATCATGTAAATCACGTCCGATTCTATTTCTTTCATTCTCAGCAAGAAGTAGATTAATATGTTCATTATGTTTTAAACGTTCATTTTTCAATTTATTTCTTTCATAACCATATTTTTGGGAAAAATAAGTTATTATACACATAGAACAAAAAATAAATAGAATGATTCTATCTCCAATATTTATTTTCGGATTAGCAATTATATACAATGTTAGACAATTTATTGTTATGAAGAAACTAATTGTTCTATAAGTAAAATACTTATCATGAAAATGCCAAACGAGTAGATTACTTAAATAAAAACTAAATAGAATATTCATTGGATATAAAACAATGGTCATGTAACTGATATAAGCAATTAAATAAAACCACTCTATAAAAATAAGAATTCTATTTTTTGTATATAACATTCCTATATATGAAGCGATGGCGAGAATAGTTAAGGGTAATGTATATTTTGGATAACTTCCACTAATAACATATACAAGTGGGAATATAAAAAATACCAAAGATAGATAAAACCCATAATTTCCCTTTAATAAATTTAGTAATTTTTTATACATTTCAGCCTCCTTATTCTTTAATAATACCACAATAATATAAGAGTGTGAATAATTTATCCTCACTCTTATATTATTATTATTATTATTTTGATTCTCTTCTGTTTTTTATTACTAATGTAGCAATTATACATACAATTGAGTAGGCTAGAAGTATAGCTAGAGCTTTATAAGAGAAAATATCTTCTTTGATATATTTATTAACGAACTCTAATAAATAATAGGTTGGTGTCAGTTTAGATATATTTTGCAACCATTCTGGGAAAAGATAAACAGGCCACCAAAGTCCACCTAACATAGCAAGTCCTAGGTATAATATATTGGCAAGAAGCGATAATTTTTCTTCTGATTTAATAAGACTTAGTAGTAATCCCATACCTAAAAATGTAATACTTCCAATAAGCATTAGAACAGCTGACATAATCCATTCGCGAGCTGTCATATTAACGTCTCTAAAGATATGACCAACAGCAAATACAACAACTATTGATATAATAAACGTAATTATTAGACGAATAAAACGAGCAAGGTAATATTCAGATATTTTTATAGGAGAATTATTTAATATGTGTAGATAGTTATTTTTCTCATCTTCTTTTATTGAAATAGGAAGAGAAAATAAAGCGAAGCTTATACTACTGAATGCAGTCATTGAAATAAGCATATCTTTTACTACACGTGCTTTTGTTTCAGGATCATCGAATTGCTGCATTCCAGAAAATAGTATAAAGAAGATAACTGGAAAACCTAATCCCATAATAAAATTAGTTAAGTTTCTTTTTATGAATATAAATTCTATGTTTAATAAGTTAGCAAGATTTTTCATTATTTATCTCCTCCGTTATCTTTTGTAGTTATAAAAATACTATCTAATAAAGTTCTATTTTGAATTTCAATTTCTTTAAATGTGCAACCAGCTTGCTGTAATATGTTCCATATTTCATCTGGTTTCTTTGTTAAGAAATTAATATTATCTGTTTTTATTTCTAAATTATTTATAATATCATTATCTTTCAATAAATCTAGATATTTTATAGGAAGTGTGAAGTATTTTTCAATTTCTTCAGCACGCATAGCATGTGGAGTAGTATCACGAACTAGTTTTCCTTTATTTAGAACTAAGATTCTATCTGCGGTATGTTCTACTTCTTCGATATAATGTGAAGAATAAATAATAGTTAAACCTTTATTTTTTAAGTTATTCACAATTTCCCAAAATCTAATACGTGTTGATGTATCCATTCCAGCTGTTGGCTCATCTAAGAAAATTAATTTTGGTCTTCCTATTAATGTAATAATGAAAGATAATAATCTTTTTTGCCCACCTGATAATTTAGAAGCGAAGTTAGCTTTTTGAGACTCATCAAATCTTAGCAGTGCATCGATTTCTTCATTTGTTAAGGGATTTTCATATAATTTCTGTATAAAATCGAGTAGTTCTTTTACTTTTAGTTTTTCAGGAACAACATTTTCCTGAGAAAGTATGTTAAGAAATTCTTTTAGTTTTTGGTTACCTGGATTTAGAGAATTAATTTTTATTGAACCTGAGTTGATAAATTTATTTCCTAATAGACAGTTCATTAGAGTAGTCTTACCAGCTCCATTTGGTCCGATTAAAGCAATACATTCACCAGAATTCACTTCAAAAGAAATATCATTTAAGATGTTTTTCCCTTTAATTGTTTTTGTTATATTTTTTACTTTTATAATATTATTTAATGACATTTAGATCACCTCTCCTTTGATAATTAAATTATATCAAAGTAGGAGAGTGTCTTTTAGTAGGTAATGTCATAAAGTAATATGACAAATGTCATAAAAAAATAGACTTAAAAACTTGTTTTATTTAGAAACAAAGATTTTAAGTCATCCAGAATAGTTATTTCATATCTATTATTTCAATAATAGTTGAATCAGTGTTATCGAGAATAGCTTTAACTACTGACTCTGCTACTTTTTCAACAGGAAGAGGATAAACTTTTTTGAAAAATGTTATACCTAATTTTGAGAAAAATTTAATCGGAAGTACATTGAAATAAGAGGTAAGTCTGTCTTTACCGTACATAAGACCTGGACGAACTATTAGATAATCTAGTTTTGAATCTTTTACTAATCTTTCTCCGTTGCGTTTACTTTCTATATATCGTTTAAAGCCACCGTTTGCGGAAAAGTAGACAAGCCTATTTATATCATGTTTATGACATAGTTTAATTGACTGAGCTACACTTTCTATGTTTAGTTTAGAATATAGATTTTTATTTTTAATTGTTCCGATTAAATGAATGACTATATCATAGCTTTCTTTAATCATTATATTGTTAAGGTCAAAAATATCTCCCTGTATCCATGTCGCTTCATCTTTAGAAATAGAGTGGTTTTGGGTTCTAGATAAGTAGCTAACTTCTATTTTGCATTTTGTAAGTTCTTTGATTAATGACTGTCCTACAAAGCCATTGCCACCGATTATTAATATGTTCATAAGTACCTCGTATTTAATTATTATTTGTTTTAAATAGTAACATAACTTGATTTTCAAGTAAATTTATTTAAACTAATGAATAAAAGATGATATAATAGTATCAATTTTAAAAGGAGTGTGATTGAATGAAAGTAGGTTTAGTATTAGAAGGTGGAGCAATGAGAGGACTATTTACAGCTGGTGTCCTTGATGTGTTCTTGGAAAATGATATAGAGGTTACAGATATCGTCGGAGTTTCTGCAGGAACACTGTTTGGAGTGAATTATGTTTCTAAGCAACCTAAGAGAGCACTTCGTTACAATGTTAATTATATAAATGATAAAAGATATATGAGTTTAAAAAGTTGGATAAAAACAGGAAACTTGATTAATAAGGATTTTACATATTACAGACTTCCTTTTCAATTAGATGTATTTGACAATAAAACGTTTAAAGAATCTAAGACTAGTTTTTATGCGACAGTAACTAATATTGAAAATGGGGAAGCGGAGTTTATAAAAATCCATGATCCGTATCTGCAAATGGAAACTTTAAGAGCAACTTCAGCATTACCATTCATTTCAGAAATAATAGAAGTAGATGGGAAAATGTATCTTGATGGAGGAATAGCAAATAGTATACCGATAGATTTTTTTGAAAAGAAAAATTATGACAAAATTATAGTTATATTAACAAGACCTATCACATATAGAAAGAAAAAATCAGCAAGTATACAATTTAAAATGTTCTATAAAAAATATCCGCAATTAGTTGAAAAATTAGAGAATAGATATAAAGATTATAATGAAACGGTTGAAAGGATACTTGAGTTGGAAAAACAGGGGAAAGTATTTGTTATAAGACCTAGTGAGGATATTACTATAAAAAGGCTTGAAAAGGATACAGAAAAACTTAATCATGTTTATAATTTAGGGGTAAAAGACGGAAACCATATTATAGAAAATTTAAAAGAATATATAAATTATAAAGGAGATAAATAAAATGAGTGAAGAAATTAAAATTAATCCAGGGGAATTTGAAAGAAAATCAAAAGATGAATTAAAAAAAGAATTATCTGATTTAGAATATGCAGTTACTATGGAAAGTGCAACAGAGACTCCTTTTACAGGTCAATATTGGGATAGTTTTGAAGAAGGAATATATATAGATATTACATCAGGGGAACCTTTATTTTCTTCGAAAGATAAATTTAAGTCACACTGTGGATGGCCAAGTTTTTCTAAACCTATAGAAAAAGAGGTAACTAAGTATTATAAAGATAATTCTCATTATGTAGAAAGAATAGAAGTAAGAAGTAGAGTTGGGGATGCTCATTTAGGGCATGTTTTTCCTGATGGTCCTACTGAATTAGGTGGTCTTAGATATTGTATTAACAGTGCTTCTCTAAAATTTATAAAAAAAGAAGACCTTGAAAAAGAAGGCTATGGGGAATTATTAAGTATTTTTGAATAATATAATAATGAGAGGTAATTGATACTGTTTATCGATTACTCTCGTTTTTTTAATAAAAATAATTTAATTATTTACAATTGTATAGAAACTTTAATTAACTGAAATAGTTACAGTACGATAACAGTTTTTAAAAAATAAAACCTTTATGTTTATCGTTTTCATTTCATTTGCAACGGCATTTACAAAATCTAAACTTAATATTTTACTATATTTGAAAGCGAAAAACATTATCTTCTCTTATCTGTATTAGTACTGGAGTTCACAAAATGTACACAATTTAAATAAGAAAAATATTGTCTTAATAATGTGGGTGAGGTACACTAAGAGTGTAACAAATAGTTTAATTAATAAATTTATTTATCACAATATATAATAAAAATTTTAAGGAGTGACATTAATATGACAACAGTTGCAGAAAAAAAAGCATTCGTTGGTGGTAAATGGCAAACAGAAGTAGACTTAGTAGATTTTATTAAATCTAACTATACAGAGTATAGAGGAGATGCATCTTTCCTTGCTGGGCCTACTGAAGCTACTACTAAATTAGTAGAAAAATTCAATGATTTAATGCGTCAAGAACGTTTAGCTGGTGGAACATTAGACATGGATACTAGTATTCCTTCAACTATCCTTTCTCACGGACCAGGGTACATTGAAAAAGATTTAGAACAAATCGTTGGATTACAAACAGAAAAACCACTTAAACGTGCTTTAATGACTTTTGGTGGTATTAACATGGCTGTTAACAGCTGTAAAGCATACGGATATGAAGTAGATGAAGAAGTTATCAAAATCTTCACTGACTACCGTAAAACACACAACCAAGGTGTATTCGATGCTTATACTCCAGAAATGCGTTTAGTAAGAAAATCTGGTGTTATCACAGGACTTCCAGATGCTTACGGACGTGGACGTATTATCGGAGACTACCGTCGTGTAGCTTTATATGGTGTAGACCAACTTATCGAATGGAAAAAAGGTGACTTAGCTCAAATCGGTGCTGATGGTGTTATGACTGAACATGTTATCCGTGACCGTGAAGAAGTTAACGAACAAATTCGTGCTTTAGGTGAATTAAAAGAATTAGCAAAAATCTACGGATTTGATATTTCTGGACCAGCTACAACAGCAAAAGAAGCAGTACAATGGTTATACTTCGGATACTTAGCAGCTATTAAACAACAAAACGGTGCTGCGATGTCTATCGGTAACATTGCTACATTCTTAGATATTTATATTGAAAGAGATTTACAAGATGGAACAATTAATGAGTCTCAAGCTCAAGAATTAATTGACCACTTAGTATTAAAATTACGTTGCGTTAAATTCGCTCGTACTCCAGACTACAACCAATTATTCTCAGGAGACCCAATCTGGGCTACATTAATCGTTGGGGAAATGTTAGATTCTGAAAGATCATTAGTAACAAAAACAGACTTCCGTTTCATCCATACATTAGATAACATGGGTAACTCTCCAGAACCAAACTTAACTATCCTATGGTCTACTAAATTACCAACTGGATTCAAAGAATTCTGTTCTGAATCTTCAATCAACCACAGTGCTATTCAATACGAAAGTGATGAGTTATTAGCAGACTTCTTAGGAACTTGTGATAAATCTATCGCATGTTGTGTAAGTGGTATGACTACTGGTAAAGATATGCAATTCTTCGGAGCTCGTGCAAACTTAGCAAAAGCTTTATTATACACAATCAATGGTGGACGTGATGAAAAATTAGGTATCCAAGTTGGACCTGTAACTGAAGCTCTACGTGGTGAATTAAACTACGACGAAGTTTGGGCTAAATTCGATGTATTCATGGAATGGTTATGTAAACTATACATCAATACATTAAACGTAATCCACTACATGCACGATAAATACTCTTACGAAAGCTTAGAAATGGCATTACACGATACTAAAGTTAGAAGATTCATGGCGACTGGTATCGCTGGATTCTCAGTAGCAGTAGACAGTTTATCAGCTATTAAATATGCTAAAGTTACTCCAATTGAAGATGAAACTGGATTAGCAGTTGATTACAAAGTTGAAGGTGAATTCCCAACATTTGGTAACAACGACGATCGTGCAGATGAAATCGCTGTTGAATTACTTAAAGTGTTCATGACTAAACTTAAAAAACATGAAACTTACCGTGCAGATGAAACTACAACTTCTATCTTAACTATTACTTCAAACGTAGTATACGGTAAGAAAACTGGTAACACTCCAGATGGACGTCGTGCAGGAGAACCATTCTCTCCAGGTGCTAACCCAATGAACGGTCGTGACCAAAGTGGAGCATTAGCTTGTTTAAGCTCAGTTGCAAAATTACCATATGAATACAGCCGTGACGGAATCAGTTTAACTGCTGCATTCACACCAAGCTCATTAGGTAAAACTAAACAAGATCAAATTAAAAACTTAACAGCAATGATGGACGGATACTTCAAAAAAGGTGGTTACCACTTAAATACTAACGTATTCAATAAAGAAACATTACTTAAAGTTATTGAATCTCCAGAAGATTATCCAAACTTTACAATTCGTGTATCAGGATACGCTGTACGTCTAATCAGTTTAACTCCAGAACAACAACGTGACGTATTAAGCCGTACAATGCACCAATTCATGTAATTAAGTAAATAATTAAAAAGAAGGTGGAGGCTATAGGCCTCCACTTTTTTAGATTAATAAAATATAAATAATATTGTAAAAGTGTTTACAGAATAGCGATGAATACGATATAATTAAACTATAGAATGGCAAAAGGAGGAAGTCGCATATGGAAATGGAAAAAGTAGAAATAAATTCTGCAGAAGAAAAAAAAGAATTGACAGCTAATGTTCACTCAGTAGAATCTTTCGGAAATGTTGATGGTCCTGGAATAAGATATGTAGTATTCTTTCAAGGGTGTATGTTAAGATGTAAATACTGCCATAATCCAGATACTTGGAAGATGCATAATCCTGATGCTAAAGTTATGACAGTGGATCAATTAACAAAAGAGATAGTGAAATATCGTGATTTCTTTGAGGCTAGTGATGGTGGAGGAGTTACAGTCAGTGGAGGGGAATCCCTTCTGCAAATTGATTTTATCTTAGCACTTTTTAGAAAACTAAAGGAATTAGATATTAATACGTGTGTTGACACTTGTGGAGGTTTTTATGTAAATGCTCCAAGTATGAATGAAAAAGTTTTAGAATTAATTTCATTAACAGATTTATTCTTAGTGGATATTAAACATATTGATGATGAGCATCATATGCGTTTGACAAAACGAACTAATAAAAATATTATTCAATTTACTAATTTCCTAAGTGAACATGGAGCAAAAATGTGGATAAGACATGTACTTGTTCCGCAATGGACAGATGACGATTATTATCTACAAAAACTTCGTGAATATATAGATACGTTACAAGGGGTTGAACGTGTAGAAGTATTACCATATCACGATATGGCAAAATTCAAGTATAAAGAATTAGGAATTGATTATGAATTAAATGATATCAATCCACCAACAAAAGATCGTATAAAGAATGCTATTGATATTCTAGGTGCACGTGATGATATAAGCTAATAAAAAATAAGTGAGTAATTCAAAAGTTGTTATTTCATTGAAATCAATTTTTGAATTACTCACTTTTATTAATTAGTGTGAAGCAGTTCCTTCTAACATAGATTTAATGTATGCTTCAACATCACTATTGCTTGATTTTACGTTATATTCTTCAAACAATTTTTTAAGAGCTTTACTTACAATTGTAGAGTCTTTTTTAACAGCCTCTTCTGCAGCTTTTTCTGCTAAAATAGGTTTCATTTCATCAAATGAAGAATCTTTCTCATCAACAACTTTGATAATATGATATCCAAAAGAAGTTTTAACTACATCAGAAACTTTATCTTTAGATAATGCATATGCAGCATCCTTGAATTCTTTTACGAATGAATTATCTTCTTTAGATGACCAACCTAAGTCTCCACCGTTAGAAGCATTTGCTGTATCATTAGAATTTTCTTTTGCTAGAGTAGCAAAGTCTCCACCATCCTTAAGTTTTTTAAGAACATCCTCAGCTTTTTTCTTAGCTTCTTCGTCACTTAATCCATTTGGATTTGATTCGCTTTTAACGCTAACTAAAATGTGTGCTAGGTGATATTGGTGTTTATTTTTTTCATAGCTTTCTTTTAGTTTATCATCATTTGTTCCAGCATAATCATTGATTAATAATGTCTGAGCTGATTTTACTTTTAATCCATCTTTATATTTATCAAGTGTAAACCCTTGTTGTTTTAAAAGTTGTTCAAATTTATCTTTTCCACCATATTGTTCTTGTGCTTTTTGTAGTTGTTCATCTATAGCTTTTTGATCAATTTTATTTTTATATTTGTCTAAAAGTACTTTTTGAATCATCATACTAGTAGCTGTTTTTGAAAGTTGGCTAGCTCCAATGCTTTCAACTATGTCTTTTTCAGTTACATCTCCTGCTTTACTAGAAATATATTTAGTTCCTCCAGCAGAGCATCCTGCTAAACCTATAACAGAAATACTTAGTGCTATAGGTAAAATAGCTTTTTTAAACTTTTTCATTAAATTTTGTCCTCCTATATGTACATATGTATTAATATAACATATTTTTCAATATAAAACAACTATAGAATCGGCGAAATCAACCTTGCAAAGGCTTCTTTAATTTTAATTAATAAGCTTCTTTGTTGATATTTTGAATAAGAAATTAAGGTAGATTTTTCTATATCATTTAAGAAATAATTTCTAAATTCTTTTGTTGTTTTATGATCATACATAAATGCATTAAGTTCGAAGTTTAGCTTAAAACTTCTATAGTCAAAGTTAGCACTGCCTAAGCTTGCAACTTCATCATCAATTATAATCATTTTTGTATGTATAAATCCATTTTCATAGATATAAGTTTTAGCCCCTAACTCTGCGAGTTCTCCAATGAATGAATAGGTAGCCCAATAAACGAACATATGATCAGGTTTATTTGGAACCATTATTTTAACATCAATACCAGATAATATTGCCATTTTAAGAGCATCCATTACACTTTCATCGGGGATGAAATAGGGTGATTGGATATAAATATATTTTTTTGCTCTAGAGATCATATATAAGTAGCTATATTTAATTTTTTGTATTTTATTATCTGGACCACTAGAAACTAATTGAATTGGCAAATAATTATCCACATGGGTAGCAACGTGATCTGAAGTTAATTTTAGTTGATCTGATTTCTTAGTAGTTTGAGAATTCCAGTCATCAATGAAACGATATTCTAAAGAACCTACCGCTTCACCTTCAATTCGAAGGTGAGTATCTCTCCAATATCCAAACTTCTTATCTAAACCTAAGTATTCATCACCAACGTTGAATCCTCCAGTATATCCAATATTACCATCAATTATAACGATTTTTCTATGGTTTCTATAGTTCATACGAAAATTGATAAGGGGTAATTGTGATTTAAAGAATTTTTTAATCTTTGCATTATTCTTTGTAAGTTTTCTTAATGAAGAAATACTAAGTTTTCTTGAACCGATATCATCATAGAGTATATATACATCGATACCCTCTAATAGCTTTATCTCTAAAAGGTCAAAAAGTTGCTTACCAATTCCATCTTTTCTCAAAATGTAGTATTGAATATGTATATAACTTTTTGCATTTTTTATATCATTAAATAATAATTTGAATTTTTCTTTTCCATCAGTAATTATCTGCACTTTATTATTTTTTGATAAGAATGATTTATCAGTCTCGAAGTTTAATTCTATTAGATTTCTATGTTTATATATTACTTGTTCATCTTTAGTAATGTTATACGGTACTGTTCTCTTCAGTAAGTTTTGTTGGTATCTAATCTTTTCTTCATCGGAACAAGGGAAGATTTTCTCTCTATAAATTGGTCTTCCAAATATTAGATATAGAACAAATCCAAGATAAGGTATTAGAAATAACACTAATATCCAAGCCCAAGAAGAGGTTGTGGTCTGATACTCTAAAAATACAATTGAGAAAGCCAACAGTGTATTTATTACTAAAAATATAGTTAGTACAATGTCAAAATTTATATCATTAAAAATAGAAGTTATATAGTAAAAAATACTAGAAATATTAATATTTAATAATTGTAAATTTATATAATTCATAATATAACACTCCTAACTTAATAGTACCTTAAAAAGGACTAAAAGTCTATTGATAAAGTTTATAGGTAAGTAATTTAATTTTACACTATTAAATTTAAATTAACACTAAAATAGTAAAAACGAACAATATTGAATATAAAGTAATATTTGTTATTTAAAATAATTTATAATATTTTAGTGATATGAGTTGAATTTTTATAAATTTATATTATAATGGAATAGAGAACAAAAAAGGAGAATGTTATGCCTAATAATATTTTAGAAGAATTAAAAATGAAATTTGAAGATTTTGCAAGTGAGTTAGAAAATATTGAACCTGAAAAAGTTGATTTAACTCAAATTGATAGATTAATTGCATTAGTAGAAGAATTAGATAACGAAATTAAAACTATAAAATAATAGTAGAATTGGATAAGCTGAAGTGGGAGTTTTTTGCTTTTACTCAGCTTATCTTTATGAATGAGGATACGATGAAAAAGAAAAATGGTACAAAAAAATTAAACGTCTTACTTACTATTAAAAAAATAGGAATTAATGGTGAGGGGATAGGATATTATAAAAAGAAAATTACTTTCGTAAAAGGTGCTTTACCTGATGAGGTTATTGTTTGTGAAATAGTTGAGGAGACACCAAAATATATTATTGGTAAACTTGTTAAAGTAAAAGAACCTAGTCCACACAGAGTAGAAATTAAAAAAGAATATGCTGAAAGTGGAGCTTATGGCTTATCTCACGTTAGCTATGAAAAACAATTAGAATATAAACGCGCAATTTTATTAGATGCTTTCGATAAATACTACAGACTACCAAAACCTGACAAGTTAGTATTAAAAACATTAGCGAGTCCTGTAACAGAAGGTTATAGAAATAAGAACCAATTTCCATTAGCTGTTAGAAATGGGCGCGTCATTGCAGGATTATACAAAGAAGGTTCTAACGATTTAGTTGAAATTAATGAAGATTTAGCATTACATGAGAATGGTAATAAAATAACAAACTTAGCTAAGAAATTACTTGGAAAATATAAAGTAGAAATTTCTACAAATAAAAAGAATTATGGTGTGAAATATATTGCTACAAGAACTTCATTTTATAATGGGGATGTTCAAGTAACTTTCGTTGCTAATACTGATAAAGTTAAGAACATGGATAAGGTCGTTAATGAACTTAAACGTGAAAGAATCGTTAAAAGCATAATACTAAATATCACTAATGATAAAGATCACTTGGTAATGGGAACAGAAAGTGTTACATTATATGGTTCAGATTATATCGTCGAAAAAATTGGAGATATTAAGTACGAGCTTTCAGCTAAATCATTCTTCCAATTAAATCCACCAGCAACTAAGAAACTTTATGATAAAGTAGTTGAATTCGCCGCATTGAAAGAAACAGATGTTGTATTAGATGCGTTCTGTGGAGTTGGAACAATTGGGCAATATGTTAGCCGTAACTGTAAAGAAGTATACGGTGTTGATATTATTCCAGCTGCGATTGAAGATGCTAATGATAATGTTAAATTAAATAATTTAACAAACTGTACTTATGTTGCAGGAGACGCTAATAAAATAGTTCCACGTTGGAAGAAAAAAGGAATCAACTTCGATGTAGCAATAGTAGATCCACCGCGTGTAGGTCTTGGACCACTAGCTAAAAACTTATTAGCGGTTGACGCTAAGAAAATTGTTTATGTGAGCTGTAATCCATCTACATTAGCACGTGACTTAAAAGTGTTAACAAGAAAATATAAAATTAGACGTATTCAACCAGTAGACATGTTCCCAGGAACAGCGGCAGTTGAAGCGGTAGTTGAATTAATTAGAAAATAAATTCTAGAGGAAAAATATGGATAGTTTTGAACAATTGAAACAAGAAATAATGGTAGATAGTGATAATAAGAAATATACTGATGAAGGAATAGAACCTTTATTTTCTACACCTAGTACAGCAAAAATATTAATCGTAGGTCAAGCGCCTGGTATTAAAGCTCAAGAAAGTAAGATTTTCTTCAATGATAAAAGTGGAGTTAAACTTCGTGAGTGGATGGGAATAGATGATGAGATATTTTATAAATCTGGTTTAATAGGTGTAGTTCCAATGGATTTCTATTATCCAGGTAAAGGTAAGAGTGGGGATTTACCACCTCGAAAAAACTTTGCCAAAAAATGGCATTCAAAAGTTTTAGAACTTATGCCTAATCTCGAACTTATTATTCTTGTGGGAAAATATGCACAAGATTATTACTTGGGAAATGATAAAAAATTGAATCTAACGGAAACTGTAGTTAATTATAAACAATATTTACCACGTTATTTTCCAATTGTTCATCCTTCACCACTGAATTTTCGTTGGCATAATAAAAATCCATGGTTTATTGAAGAAATAGTGCCAGAATTACAAAGAAGAGTGAAGGAAATACTAAAGAAATAAAGTATTAAAAATAAAGACTGAGGTAACTCGAAGATTTTTAAGGAATCAGGATATCAAGTTACACTCAGTCTTTTTATATATCTATAATTTCAAACCTAGTTTGCTCACCGTAATATATAAGCAGTGAAGCTAGTATTGATTTTAATTGTTCTAAATTATCTGTTTTTAAATTAATTTCTGCCTTACCAGAGATTACATTAAAAGCATCTCCACTTCTTACGGAGATAATCTCAATGTTTTTGTATTTTGTAGTTTTTCTAACAAATTCACCAGCAATAACTGTTGTATCGATGGCTTCATGAGGTTCAGCTCCGTGTCCACCTTTGCCGTAGATAGTAACTAAATATGTATTCATATCTATTGTTCCCCCTTAAGATTATTTATTACATTAGCGGAATCAAATGCTAGTGTTAAGAATATTGAAGCTGTTTGTTTCATAACTTCTTCTTCGAAATCAAAATTTGGGTGGTGGTGTGGGTACTTAGCGAAGGTAGAATTCCCTGCACCAATTAGGAAAAAAGCACCAGGAACTTCTTCAACATAATATGCAAAATCTTCACCAATCATTAGCGGCTCAATCTCTAATTGTTTAATATCTGGAAGGATTTTGGAAGTTGCTTTTTGTATTTCTATTGTTCCTTTTTTGTGATTTATAAGCGGTGGATAACCTCCGTAGTATATAAATTCTATATTAGTGTCAGAATATTCATTTTCAAGAGCTTTACATAAGGTTTGAAGCTTAGTTAGTACCATTTTATGAAGTTCTTTATTGAAATGTCTAATAGTTCCGGTAATACTTGCTTCTTTAACAGAACTTTCAAGTTTTCCCAAAGTGATAACTAGTGTTTCTCTTGGTTTAGAAAATCGTGAAACTATTTGTTGAGTCATACTAACAAATTCTGCAGCAATAATATTTGCATTTTCTTTAGTGTTGATTTTCACTTCAAATCTATCCGCAGCCGCACACAGTTCACTATAACTATATCCTAATGTTCCGAGTGGAAGTGGCGTCCAAAGATGAGCTCCGAATATTGCATCAACATCTTGTAAGCAACCCGCATCTATCATAGGTTTTGCTCCACCTGGAGCTTGTTCTTCACCGTATTGGAAAACTGCGACAACATCGTGTGGTAGTTCTTTTTGATAATCCATTAGAATTTTACACGTTGCAAGTAAAGCTGTAGTATGACCATCATGCCCACAAGCATGCATTGCATTAGGAATTGTAGATTTGTAAGGAGTATCCTTTGCATCATTTATAGGTAGAGCATCAAAGTCAGCTCGAAAAGCAATTGTTTTTGAAGAATCTAGTCCTTTTATTCTTGCAACTACACCATTTAAGCCGACTTTTGTTTTTATATCAGTAATACCAATTTTTTCTAAATATTTTTTAATGAATCTCGCTGTATTTTTTTTCGTTAAATGAAACTTCAGGATGCATATGCATATAGCGACGAAGTTTAATCATTTCTGGATAAAATTTATCAAGTTCATCTTGTATAATTTTTTCAATCATAAAAACCTCCAGATTACTATTTTAAATTATAAATACAATTATAGCACAAATATTTTAATAAATAGAAAATTGTTAAAGAAATTGCTTTCAATTATTTTAATTTTTGGTATAATATGGGTAAATAAACACTAGTAAAACTCAATTTGGGGGTGGGAGCATGGATACATTAGATTAATAGAGAGATTTTATTAAAAAGGAGTTAATGTATGCAAATATTAAATATTAAAAATATAGAGTTTGAAAAACAAGGGAAGATATTATTTAAAATCGAAAAATTGAGTATAAATACTGGTGACATTATTGGTTTAATAGGGAAAAATGGTTCAGGGAAGACAACTCTGTTAAAACATATAGATGACTTGCTTAAAGATGAAAATAACATTTCTTTGGAGTTTTTAGAATTTGGAGAAAATTCTCTTCTTAAAAAGAGTGGGGGAGAAGTTGTTGTAAACAAGATTAGAAGTAGCTTATTATTGAATGTTGAACTGTATTTACTTGACGAGCCATCAACATACTTAGATTATAATAATGCTAACAAAATAGCTAATCTTATAAAAAGAACTCCATCAACTTTTTGTATAGCAAGTCATGATAGGAATTTCTTAAATAATGTTTGTACAAAGTTATGGATAATCGAAAATAATACTGTAAGGGAATTTAATGGAAATTATCATGAGTACAAGTTTCAAGAAGAAATTGAAACTGCTGAGTATGAAACTGAACTGCAAAAGTACAATAAAGAAGCTAAGAAAATAAAGAAAAGCATCCAAGAGATGAAAGAGGAACAGGGGAAAAAATCTGGAAAGCCAAAGAATATGAGTGGATCAGATTATAGAATTATAAGTGTAAAAAATAAAATTTCAAAAAACCAAAAGAGATTGCAGAAAAAAATATCAAGGCAAGAAGATAAGTTACAGGCTAATATTAAACCTAAGCCGTTAAAAGATAAATATGATATTGAATTTCTAGAAATATTTAAAGAAACCCATAAGAAGAGTTTTTGTATTAGCGAGAAAAGTTGTGAAATAGATGGGAAATTTCTTTGGCAATCACCTGGTTTTACTTTTGCTAGTGGAGATAAGATTTTAATTAAAGGAAAAAACGGTTCGGGGAAAACTACTTTTCTAAATTATGTGAAAGAGTCTATTCCTTGTTCTTTGCAAGTAGCGTATTTTGAACAAAATAACTTCGATATTTTTAAAGAAGAAAAAACATTGTTTGAATTTGTTAAAGAACATACTACACTAGATGATATTGAACTGAGAAATATATTAGCTTTACTAAATTTCAGAGGTGACGATATTAACAAAAAGATAAGAGTTTTAAGCAAAGGTGAGAAAGTTAAACTTTATTTCGTGAGTTTACTCTTTAGGAAAACAGGTGTGCTGTTGTTAGATGAGATTACTAACTTTTTAGATGTAGTTGCGATAGAAGCGGTAGAGAAGATATTAAAGAAATATCCTGGTATACTAATTATGGTGAGTCATGATATGGAATTTATCGATAATGTTGCAACGAAGGTTATAAATATTACGAATAAAGAAGTTTTAAAATTTGAGTAAATTAGAAGTTGTTATAATATTTAGGAGAAAAATTATGGTGAAAATTATTATAGCTGCATTCTTAATATTAGGTTTTGTCTCAGCTGCGGTTGCTAGTGCGAGATGGAAAGAAAAGGATGAGGATGAGAAAATGTAGCATGAAGTCATTGATTAGACATCAAGGAGAAATTTCACTGATGGGGCTAACTCAGAAGTATAAAGTAAAGAATATAAATAATCGCCTAAATTCTTAACAATCGCCTAAAATTATGGTATATTTAGGCGAAAAACAAAGTGTTTGATTCAAAATTTTTATGAGAATTCATGGACGCAGTGGCTTAGTGATATCAACATTTGTTTCGTAAAATCTTTTTAGATATCTAATAAAATTTTCGGGAGTGACCCGATAAAATTGATTTTGAGTCGTTCCCTTTTTTACTGGTCTTTTGGGCAGCCCCCCTTATAGATGCAAAATATCTGTTGTTCTTTAAAATGCTAGCTGTAAAACGTATCCACAAATAGTTGATTATCAAAGTTTAATTTGATATAATCGAAATTAGAGAGAGAAGTTAGAGAACATTAGTTTTCAATAAAGATGGTGGCTACTTCAATATGAAAGGGGATGGTGCTATGCTCGCATACAC
>NZ_CAUPZX010000038.1:0-18104 GCF_963515875.1 uncultured Gemella sp.
ATTTTTAGAATTTTTATAATAATGTATGTACAAGTATAATCAAAATTTTAAGAAAATATAAATTAATGTACAGAAAATGATTGTTGTTATGAAAGGATTTTAAAATTTCATATATATATTCGAGGGGGATAAATAAAAAAATCTTAAATTATGATTTGAGTTATCTAATAAATAAAAGTAGTAAAATAAAAAATAATTATTAATTATTTAATGGAAATAATAGTATAAATATGATATAATATAAAAGAAAATTTATAAGAAAGGAATCTTCTACAAATAATGACAAATTCAGAAAAAAATAAAGATATGTTAAGTAACGATGGATTGAATAATAATAGAAAAACATCAGAAGACTATGCTAACTTGTTAGAAAAAATAAGAAAGCAACTTGATATAGAAAATTCTTCTACTTATACACGAAAATCGTATAGTGAACAAGAAAGTAATGAACAAACAGTAGTTATGCCTGTGGTAACTGAAGAAGTAAACGATGAATATGCAGAAACAGTAGTATTAGATAGGAATGAATTGATTCAGGCTGTCGAAAAAGAAACTGTTCCTGAAGAAGTGAAAAAAGAAGAAAAAGCACCAGAAAAATCAGTTGTATTAGAAGTATTAGGCTTGAAAAAACGTATTGGTTTAAAAACAATAGTTGAGGATATCACTTTTGATATGCGTGAGGGTGAAATTATAGGGTTGCTTGGACCAAACGGAAGTGGTAAAACTACAATAATGAGAATGATTGTTGGATTAACAAAAATATCAAAAGGTGATGTTTATTGTTTCGAAAAACCTCTAGGACTTGGTAAAAATGCTATGCTTAAAGAGGTAGGTTCAATGATAGAAACTCCTGAGTTTTATAACTATATGTCAGGATGGTCTAACTTGAAGCAAATAGCTCGTGTTTGTGGTAAAAAAGTTACACGAGCTCGTATGAAAGAATTAGTCGAATTTGTTGGACTTAGTAAAGTAATTAGAAAGAAAGTTAAAACTTATTCATTAGGTATGCGTCAACGCTTAGGATTAGCACAGGCATTACTTAATGATCCTAAAATTCTAATTCTTGATGAGCCTGTGAATGGATTAGATCCGCAAGGAGTTCAGGATTTTAGAAATAAACTTAAAGAAATAGCTGCAACTGGGGTGTCTATCTTAATTTCATCTCATTTATTAGATGAAATCGAAAAACTATGTGATAGAGTTATCGTAATAGAAAAAGGTAAAATTATTGCCGATGATAAATTAGAACACTTAATTTCAGAAGAGGTTGTTAAAACATTAATAGCAACTCATGATGTAGAAAAATCTGAAATGTTAGTAAGAGAATTAGGAATAAGATACGAGTTAACGAAAGAAGGATTCGTATTTAAAAATCTTAGTCGTGAGGAAAAATCAAGAATTATCTCATACTTAGTGAATAACAATGTTGAATTAGATACGGTTCGTGAATTACATACATCATTAGAGGATCGATTCCTACAAATTACAGGAGGGGAGAGAAAATAATGAAATTATTGATAAATGAATTTATAAAAGATTATAAAAAGAAAACAACATGGTTATATTTCTTGCTGTCATTTGGTATTATTTTGTTAAATAGTTATTTTACAAAAAAACAATTTGAAGATGGAATAGATGCTGTAAAAATATTAAGCGGGATAACAGTAGTTTCAGCTGCATTAGCTTTAGTATTTTCATTGATAATGCTAGCTAATAATTTATCTCAAGAGTATTCAAAAGGAACTATTAAGTTTTTATACACAAAACCAAAATCACGTTCTGCAATACTTACTGCGAAAATAGTTTTAGCATTTATTAATTACATTATTTTCTTAGTAGTAGGAACAGTATTTGATTTTGTAACAAAATACTATGTATTCTTTAACAAAAAACTAGGCTTAAATCATTTGAAAGATACAATAGAAGAAGGGTATTTTGGTAGAACAGTTGCTAAACAAATTATAATTACTAATTTAGCTGATTTAGCAGTATTTATATTCTTCGTAGCTATGGTAGTACTAGTTTGTGTAGTGTTTAAAACACAAATCTTATCATTAGTACTAGTAATGTTATCACTTTTAGGAACTAGTTTAATTCAAGGATTAACAGTATTTGCTGTTTCAAAATATTCATGGGCGAAATATCATATGTTTGATGTACCTTTATTTAGTGACTATTATCGAAATGAAGCGGGGCGTCATGCTGTAAAAGAGATATTTAAGTTCGATAATGCAAATGTATTAATTATTATGTTAGTAGCATATAGTTTTGTTTTCTTTACAATTTCTTACATTGTGAATGCAAGACGTGATATTACAATAGATTAAAATTAAAAGTTGTTAGGAGGTAGGTAAAATGAGAAGTTCATTCAAAAAAATTGAGCGAATTAAGGATATTTTAGATTTAAATGGAGATGTGTTAACTTTTAAATATTCAGATGAAGAAATACGATTTGATCTGGGAGAAGAGCAATTAAGTAGTATTTTTAGTAGATTTATTAAAAGAAATCTCCCTAAGATTAAAGAAGGATTAGTTGAGGGTAAATTAGTAAAATGTCAAAGTGGACTAGGGATTTCATGTTTATTTATACCGAGTGAGAATGATGAAGAATTCTATTTAATTACTCCATTTTTAGAGTATTTAATACCGACAAAATTATTCCAAGAGTCTTTAATTAAGTATGGAGCTAGTATTAGTGAATTAATTTGTGATGTGTATTTTTCATTACCAATTACACCAAGAAAGAAATTTAACTATTTGATAGAATTATTAGTTGAAGATGAAAATGTAGACTTCTTAGATGCGATTATTTTAGTAGAAGATTCAAGTGTTAAAAATGTAAGAAGAGCAGCTTCAAGAAAGAATTCGTATTTAAATGGTATTTTAGAAAGTGAAGTTAAATTTAAACGTGAAATATTAGAGGCAGTAGTTGATGGGAATATTTCTCGTGTAAATATGCTTTTTGATCTTCGTAAAAGGAATCATGGTGTAGAAGAAGGACATGTTGAACAAGGGATTAATGTACGTCGTAGACGTTCATATAATATGAATGATTTATTACGTTATGCATTAGAACAACATAATGATGATTACTTAGGAATTGAAGAATTATGGGTTAAAATTAAAAATAAACTAGATAACTATGATTTATCTGAAGATGTTATTAGAAGTTATTGCTTGCTTGTAGATAGAAATAAATATAAAGATAAACAAGCGGTAGTTCGTAACTGTATAGCTTATATTAATGATAGAATTTCAGAAAAAATCAGCTTAGATAACGTAAGTGATTATCTTGGGGTAAACAAGAGTTATTTATCTTCAATCTTTAATAAAGATATGGGAATTAGTATTGTAGATTATATTCATGATAAACGTATTTCTAATGCTTGTTACTTACTTGCAAACACTGATTTTTCAATTTCAGAAGTAGCAGATTATATTGGATATTTCGATACAAGTTATTTCATTAGAATATTTAAAACTCTAGTGAAAATGACTCCTCTGAAATATAGAGAATCTTTATCTAGAAGATAATAATATAGAAAAGATTGTTGGCTAAAATGTTAGTCAATAATCTTTTTTTTGTAGTTATGATATTAAATGTGTTTTGTATTTTACTACTTGCATTAGAGTAATTGTGATATAATATAATCATTCTTAAAATAAGTTAATCATAGGAGATTAAAAATGATTTTTGCATTGGATGTTGGAAATACGAATATTGTACTTGGGGTTTTTGGAAGTGATTATAAAATGCTTCATTCATGGAGAATTGCAACTGATAATACTAAAACAGAAGATGAGTTATATGTTATTATTCGAAATTTCTTTATAGATAAGGGAATTAAATTTGAAGATTTTGATGGAGTAGTTATATCTAGTGTGGTTCCTAAGATGATGTTTGCTTTGGAATTATTAAGTAGGAAATATTTTAGAAAAGAACCTATTATAGTATCTGCTGAGATTAATACTGGTATAAAAGTTCCAGAACCATATAGTAGCAAACTTGGAGCCGATCGTGTTGTCGATATTGTAGGAGCTAAGGTTAGCTCATATTTGCCGGCGATTGTTGTGGATTTTGGTACAGCGACAACCTTTGATTGTGTAGATGATGAATTAAATTATAAAGGTGGGATAATCTGTCCTGGAATGAACATCAGTGCAGAAGCATTATATTCAAGAGCTGCAAAATTACCAAGGGTTGACTTTGAGGCGGTGAGTACTTCTTTAGGTCTAGATACAACTAGTCAAATGCAAGCAGGATTATTTTATGGCTTTTTAGGGCAGTTTGAAAATATTATTAAACATTTGAAGCTAGATTTAGGAAAAGATTATAAAGTGGTTTTAACAGGAGGTTTATCTAAATTTATAGCTAAGTACAGTGATGTAGTGGATATAGTAGATGAAGAATTAACTTTAAAAGGTATCATTGAATTATATAAAATGAATAATGAGAAATAATAAATTTCTTAAAAGTAAGAAGGAGTTTTAAAAGATCAAATTTTATAGAAGTGTATATGAGAATTCATAGAAATAGTGGTTTGTTGATATCTTAATTTACTTTCTAAAAGATTTTCGGATAGCTAATAAACTTTGCGGGGGTGACTCGACAAAATCATGATTTTGGAGTCGCTCCCTTTTATGTAATATTTATAAATAAAGTAGTAATAAGGAAAAAAGGATTTAATAATGAAAGTAACAGTTTTTTGTGGAGCTAATAATGGAAAGAGTGAATCATATATAAAAAATGCAACTGAATTAGGTAAATGGATTGCTGATAATAACCACACATTAGTTTATGGTGGTGGGAAAATTGGACTAATGGGAGTAATCGCTGATACTGTTCTGAAAAATAAGGGTGAAGTAATTGGAATAATGCCACAATTTCTAGTCGATAGAGAAATAAGTCATACTGGTATTACTGAGCTTATTATTGTTGATGATATGTCTGTAAGGAAGGATAAACTGGTTGATTTAGGTGATGTATTTGTTGCTTTACCAGGAGGACCTGGAACATTAGAAGAAATATCACAGGTAATTTCATGGGTTCGAGTAGGTAAAAAAGATGCACCGTGTATACTAATGAATGTTAATGGCTATTATGATTTTCTGGAACAATATTTTGATAAGATGGTTGAAGAAGGCTTTTTAACTAAAAGAGATAGAGAAAGAACTTTGTTTACTGATAGTATAGCTGAAATGCAAGAGTATATCAGAAATTATAACAATATAAAATAAAAAGAGTAGTCATATTGGTGTTAGGTATTATTAACATAAAAAAATAGACAACAAGAAAAATTAAATGTATAATAGAAAATCGTAAGAAATTTTTAGAAGCATAAGAATTTGAAAGGAATTAATTTTAATGAAAGATTATTTAATTAGAGGATTAGCCTTTAATGATGAAATTAGATTTTTTGTAACGAAAACTACAGATTTAGTAGAAGAAATTAGACAAAGACATGATGCATACCCGACTGCTATAGCTGCAGTAGGTCGTACTGCTACGGTTACTACAATGATGGGCGCTATGCTTAAAAGTGGTGATAAGATTGATGTAGCAGTTAGAGGTGATGGACCTGTGGGAACTATTTACGCATCGTCAAATGAACTTGGAGAAACTACAGCATATGCCAAAAATATGCAAGTACATATTCCTAGTAATGCTCAAGGGAAACTTGATGTAAAAGGAGTAGTAGGTGGTGGTAATATCACTGTAGTACGTGATTTAGGTCTAAATGAAAAGTATACTACTACTTCTCCGATAGTATCAGGAGAAATTGCTGAAGATTTTACATACTACTTTGCAGCTAGTGAACAAGTGCCGTCAGCTGTATCACTAGGAGTATTAGTTGAAACGGATAATTCTGTTATAGCTGCAGGGGGATTCATTTTACAAGTACTTCCAAATGCCACTAATGAGACGATTACAAAAATTGAAAAAGCAATAGGTAATATTAAACCAATTTCTACACTTATTCATGAAGGTAAAACTCCTGAGGAAATTGCAAATATTATTTTCGGAGGAGAAGAGAATTACCGTATTTTACATAAGAATGATGTTGTGTTTAAATGTACTTGTTCTAAAGAACGCTATGGTGATGCCCTAGTGACATTAGGTAAAGAAGAATTAGAAGATATAGCGAAACAAGAAACAACAGAGTTAGTTTGTGCATTTTGTAAAGAAAAATATCATTTTTCTCAAAAGGAAATAACTGAGTTATTAGAAAATTTAAAATAATATTATGAATAAAAGAGGTTAATGAATAACATTTCATTAGCCTCTTGAATTTTTAACGAAAGTTTGGTATCATAAGTAAAATTACTCGAAAGTTTACACAGGAGGAGTTATGGAATTACTAAGAGAAATGGTTATTACCGATGGTAAAGTTTATGATAATAATGTCCTAAAAGTTGATTCATTTTTAAACCATCAAATTGATGCTGGATTAATGATGAAAATGGCAGAGTCTTTTTATGAGTATTTTAAAAAAGAGAAGATAACTAAGATTCTGACGATTGAGGCGAGTGGTATAGCGCCAGCGATTATGGTTGCTAGTTTATTTAATGTACCAATGGTTTTTGCTAAAAAAAGTAAACCTTTAACATTAAAGAATAATGATGTATATACTGCAGAAGTTCATAGCTACACAAAAAATATAACTAATACTATAGTTATTTCAGAAAAATTCATTAATAAAGAAGATAAGGTGCTAATTGTGGATGATTTCTTAGCTAATGGTCAAGCTACTTTGGGTCTTATGGAGATTGTTGCTCAAGCAGGAGCAGAAACCGTAGGTGTAGGTATCTTAGTTGAAAAAAGTTTCCAAGATGGTCGTAAACAGTTAGATAAGAGAAATGTTAATGTTTGTTCTTTATGTAGAATTGCTTCTCTTGAGAATAATGAAGTTAAATTTAATATAGCTGATGATGAAAAATAAGAAAGGATATAAATAAAATGTGGGAAAATAAATTTCAAAAAGAAGGTTTAACATTCGATGATGTACTTTTAGTTCCAGCTAAAAGTGATATATTACCTAAAAAGGTTGACTTAAAAGTTAATTTAACGGAGAAAATTAAATTATCAGTACCTGTTATTTCTGCTGCTATGGATACAGTAACAGAACATAAAATGGCGATTGCAATGGCTCGTGAGGGTGGTATTGGTGTTATTCACAAGAACATGAGTATTGAAGAACAAGCTGAACAAGTAAGAAAAGTTAAACGTTCAGAAAGTGGAGTTATTACAGATCCTTTCTATCTTACACCAGATAGCCTAGTTTATGAAGCTGAAAATTTAATGCAACAATACAAAATTTCAGGTGTACCTATTGTAAACAATGAAAAAGACATGAGAGTAGTTGGAATTATTACTAACCGTGATATGAGGTTTTTAACAGATTTCGATATTAAGATTAGCGAAGTTATGACTAAAGAGCATCTTATTACTGCTCCAGAGAAAACTACTTTAGAAGAAGCTAGTGAAATTCTACGTGGTCATAAAATTGAGAAGTTAATTTTAACTAATGAAGAAGGTAAATTAACAGGATTAATTACTATTAAAGATATTGAAAAATTAGCTAAATATCCTAACTCAGCAAAAGACGATAAAGGACGTCTTTTAGTTGCAGCGTCTGTAGGGATTACAAATGATACGGTTGAACGTGTTGATGCTTTGGTATCTGCAGGGGTAGACGCTATCGTAGTAGATACTGCTCACGGACATTCTAAAGGGGTATTAGATGCGGTTAAAACATTAAGAACTAACTATCCAAACTTAGATATTATTGCAGGGAACGTTGCAACAGGAGAAGCTGCTCGTGATTTATTCGAAGCTGGGGCTGATGTTGTTAAAGTTGGTATTGGACCTGGGTCAATCTGTACTACGCGTGTAGTTGCAGGGGTAGGAGTACCACAAATAACTGCTATCTATGATTGTGCGACAGTAGCTCGTGAATTAGGAAAAACAATTATCGCTGATGGTGGAATTAAATACACAGGTGATGTAGTAAAAGCTATTGCTGCCGGTGGACATGCAGTAATGTTAGGTTCTATGCTTGCTGGATGTGAAGAATCACCAGGTGAATTAGAAATCTTCCAAGGTAGAACATTTAAAGCATACCGTGGAATGGGATCAATCTCTGCAATGGAAAAAGGTTCTAAAGACCGTTACTTCCAGGAAGATGGTAAAAAATTAGTACCAGAAGGTATTGAAGGACGTACACCTTATAAAGGTGCTGTTTCTGAAACAATTTACCAAATCATTGGAGGATTACGTGCAGGTATGGGTTATACAGGTTCACGTGATTTACGTGCACTTCGTGAAAACTCACAATTTGTTCGTATGACAGGTGCTGGATTAATCGAATCTCACCCACACGATGTTCAAATTACTAAAGAAAGCCCAAACTACTCTAAATAATAATCTGAATAATAAAAGTAGGCAGGAACTTGAAATTCAAGTGCCTGCCTTTGTTTATTTATTAAATTTGTTTAGTTAAGTCTATCATTTCAAGAAGAGCTTGGGCACAGTCGCTACCTTTATTTCCAGCTTTTGATCCAGCTCTTTCAATAGCTTGATCGATGTCTTCAGTAGTTATAACTCCAAACATAACAGGAATATCACTGTGAAGACTAATGTGACCAACACCTTTTGCTACCTCATTACAAACTAAGTCATAGTGACTAGTACTTCCACGAATAACACTTCCTAATGTAATAACACCATCGTATTTATTTGTAGCCACTAATTTTTTAGTAATAAATGGAATTTCAAATGCCCCTGGTACCCAGTATACATCGATATTTTCTTCTTTTACTTCATTTCTAATAAGTGTGTCTTTAGCTCCACCTAATAATTTAGAAGTAATAAATTCGTTAAAACGAGCTACTACAATCGCTACTTTAATATCTTTTCCTATAAATTTTCCTTCAAATGTTGTCATAATAATATTCTCCTTATATATCTAATAAATGATTAAATTTAATTTTTTTTGTTTGTAAATAGTATTTATTTTCTTTTTGTGGTTTTATGTTTATTGGAACACGGTCTACTACATTTATTCCTAAAGAACTTAGCTGTTCTACTTTATCTGGATTATTAGTAAGAAGTTTTACCGATTTAATACCCAAGTAATCAAGCATGTCTACTGCTATAGTGTAGTCTCTTTCATCGGGAGCAAAACCTAGTTGAACATTAGCTTCGTAAGTATCAACCCCTTGCTCTTGCAGTTGATAGGCAAGAAGTTTATTTCTTAAACCTATTCCTCGTCCTTCTTGTCGTAGATAAAGAACTGCACCACGACCTAAGTCGGAAATTTTTTGAAGTGCTGTATGTAGTTGTTCACCGCAGTCACATCTATGAGAAGTGAAGACATCTCCAGTTAAACACTCTGAGTGAACTCGTATTAATAATGGTTCTTCAGAATTTAAATCACCTTTACTAATAATTAGGTGTTCTTTATTAAATTCATCTTCGAACAGCTGTAAATCAAAATCTCCAAATTCTGTTGGTAATTTTACTTTTACACTGTCGTTAAATGACAAAAAACGTGTTAGCTCATCTAAATCCACGACTGTTAAATTCCATTTTTTAGCGAATTCATACAAGTCATCTCTTCTAGCCATAGTTCCATCTTCATTCATAATTTCACAGATATATGTTGCTTCAGAACAACCAGCTAGTCTAGCTAAATCTAAACTTGCTTCTGTGTGTCCGCGACGAACTTTAATTCCACCATCACGACCAATAAGTGGGAACATGTGTCCAGGTCTATTGAAATCCTCTGGTTTAGAATTTGGATTTGCTAATTCTTTTATAGTTGTTGCTCTTTCAAAAGCTGATATTCCTGTAGTTGATGTTTTGTAGTCTACACTTACAGTAAAAGCCGTCTCATGAGGGTCTGTGTTTTTATCTATCATAGAGTGTAGATTTAATTTTTCTGCAATCTCAGTTGAAACTGGTGCACAAATTAAACCACGTGCATGTTTTGTCATAAAGTTAACAGTTTCCCCGGTAACTAGTTCCGCTATTCCTACTAAATCTCCTTCAGCTTCTCTGTCATCATCATCAATAAGAACAATTAATTTTCCAGCTTTTAAATCTTCTATTGCTTGTCTTACGTTATTAATCATTAAACTTTCCTCCGAATAATTTTAATTGAGCTTTTATGTATTTTGCTAATATATCTGTCTCTATATTTACGCTATCACCAATTTTTAATTTTTCTAAATTTGTGTGCTTAGCTGTATGTGGAATTAGAGATACCGTAAATTTGTTGCTGTCACATGTTACAACTGTTAAGCTTATCCCATTTATAGTAATTGAACCTTGGTTTATAATTTCACCTTGAAATTTACTTGGATAAGAAAAAGTAAGTAGGATAGCATTTTCGTCTTTTTGTTTTGCGGCTAATTGTGCTAAGCCATCACTGTGTCCAGAGACAATATGTCCTTCAAATCTATCAGAGTGGCCCATTGCGGGTTCTAGATTGACAGCATCATTTATTTTTAAATCTTTAAACGTTGTTCTTTTATATGTTTCTGGCATAATATCTACAGTAAATTGAGATGAACTTTTTTGAACGCAAGTCAGACACACACCGTTCACCGCCATACTGTCACCAATTTTATAAGTTTCTAGTAAATTTTTACTTGCTTGAATAGTTAGTTTAATACTATGACTAGATTTAATAATTTTTACTATTTTTCCTTGTTCTTTTATTAATCCTGTAAACATTGAGATACTCTCCTTCCTGAGATTCTTATATCATTACCGAGTTTTGTAACTTTAGTATCTTGAAGTTCTATTTTTTCATTTGTCATCCTACTACTAGTGAATGATGAAGTATTATTTCCGCCTAAAAGAATAGGAGAGATATAAGTTATGACCTCATCCCAATAACCGCTAGCAAGGAATTGATCATGAATAGAAGGACCTCCTTCAACATAAACTGAGTGGATACCAAGTTTTGCTATTTCAGTAACTATTTCATTTATACTAAATTCTTTTGGTGTTATAACTGTTACATGAGAAGGTAGATTTTCATGACTAAATTTTGAAAAAATTATAACTTCAGATGAACTATCTTTAAATAGGTTAAGATCACTTTGTTTAAAGATAGAGCCTTCAGCATCTAATACAATTCTTTTCGGTGGGAATAATGACGTATTAGCTCCAGTTAACTTTGGATTGTCTATTAAAACAGTTTTTGCACCTACAAGAATCGCTTGATAATTATCTCGTTCATTTCTGACGAAATCATAAACTTCTTTACCGGTAATTTGAGTTCTTTCATTGGTAAAGGCTAGTTTTCCATCGAGACTAACGGCTTGTTTTAAAACTACATAAGGTCTTTTTTCTGTATGAAATAGATTATAAGTGTAGTTTAAATTATAAGCTTCTCTTTCAAGAACACCAGTTATTACTTCTATACCATTATCTTGCAAATATTTGATACCTTTTCCGCTAACGATAGGATTAGGGTCTAATTGAGCAACAACTACTTTTGAGATACCCATTTTTAAGATAGCATCTGTGCAAGGGGGTTGCTTACCTTTATGGTTGCATGGTTCAAGAGTAACATATAGTGTTGAATTAAATAATTTTTCAGGAGTTTTGCAAGTGGAAATTGCATTTTTTTCAGCGTGTTCGCATCCAAATCGAAGATGTGAACCTCTTGCGATAATCTCATTATCTTTTACTATAACTGCTCCGACTAAAGGGTTAGTATGAGTATACTTAGAACCACGCTTGGCTTCAAGTAGAGCAAGATTCATAAAATATTCATGCATAGTATCAACTCCTTTTAAAAATAAAAAACCCAATTATATTTGAAATTCAAATTTAATCGGGATTGATGGTTAGTTTTATATTCGATAAATAAACCGTAATGTATACTTAAATACAGCAGGTTATACAAATATTATTATATGTACTAGTAATTTTTTCTAGTAGTATTAATTTCTTCTCCCATCCAGACTTTACTGTCGGTTCTGGAATTTCACCAGATCAGCTTGCGCTCACGGACTTCTAGTTAACTAGTCACCGCCGGTTGGGACTTGCACCCGACCCCGAAGAAATATTTAATTCATGACTTAATAATAACACCAATGAAAGCGATTGTCAATTACAAAATTAAAAACTATCACAAAATATAATCTATATGATGTGATAGTTTTGTTAATATTATTATAAGAATTGTGCTAAACAAACAATAAGGATGATAATTGGAAGTATATATCTTAGTAAGAATAGCCATACTTTGAATAATATGAAGCTAGATTTTTTATTTTCATCAATGTGTAATTGTTCTAGGGCTACTTTTTTATCAAGCACATATCCAGTGAATATTGATAAAGCCAGGCATCCAAGTGGCATTAAAATGTTAGATACTAAAAAATCCATTAAGTCGAAAATTGTTTTTCCGAATATTAATGTATTAGATAGAAATCCATAAGATAGTGCTGATGGAATACCAATAATGAAAGTTAAGATTCCGATGATTACACTAAATTTAGTACGGTTAGTATTTCTTTGATCGGTAATATTTCCTACATTAATTTCTAACATAACAACTGATGAAGTTACAGTAGCGAATAGGAATAATATTAAGAATAAGATGTAGAAAATTTTACCGAATGCCATATTGTTGAATAGTTGAGGTAGTACGATGAATAATAAGCTTGGACCACCTTCAGACTCCATTCCAAATGAACTCATCGCAGGAAAGATTGCTAATCCAGCCATTACAGAAACTGCAATGTTCATTAATACGACCGAGATACCAGACTGAACTAAGTTAGTTTTTCTGTCAAGATAAGAAGCATATGTAAGCATAGCTGTAACCCCGATTGATAATGCAAAGAACGACTGTCCTAGTGCGAATAATATACCAGAACTTGTGATTTTTGTGAAATCAGGTTTTAAGAAATAGGTAACACCGCTCATTGCATTAGGTAATGTTAATGATCTTGCGATAATTATTAGGAATATAATGAATAATAGTGGCATCATAATTTTCGATGCTTTTTCAATACCTTTTTGAACACCACGAGATACTATATAAATATTTAATAAGATGAAAAGAGCTTGTGCTCCTAATGCGATCCAAGTATTAGAAATGATACTAACAAAAAGTGCCGCATGATCAGTAGTAGCGTGTACTCCAAGGGCATCTGCAATAGAAATACCAAGATATACTAAAATCCATCCACCAATAACACTGTAGAATGATAGTAGGATGAATAGGGCGAAACCACCGATATAACCAATAATATTATAATTTTTATTTTTTCCTAATTTACCAAAAGTTTTAATCGCTGATACTCCAGCCCCTCGACCTAATACGAATTCAGCGAGAAGTAGGGGTAGACCGATTAATAATGTAAAGATAAGGAATACAAGTAAGAATCCACCTCCACCATTTGCTGCTGTCATATATGGGAATTTCCAGACTGCTCCTAAACCAATAGCTGAACCAGCAGAAGCAAGTATGAAACCTATTTTTGAACTCCATTTCGAACTTTCTGACATAAAATTTTCCTCCTAAATGTAATTTATAAATAATTAAAAAGCTATTTAGAAAATACTAAATAGCTTTTAAAAAATATATATAATATCATACTCAAAGACCATTTAGTATTTTACCAATGGCCGAAAAACAAACTTAACTAGCCATTGTAGACATCGTTGCACTTATATCTACAATGCTATGAGATATAAGTGCTGCTAAAATGGCACAAAAAAGTATTCTCTTGTACTAGTTAAAGTAATATTTTTCATTATTGAGTAGCTCCTTTTATTAATTGTTGATAAAATATTAACATTTATCTGAAAATTTGTCAATCTTTTTTTGAAAATAATTAGTGAAAAAATTGAGAATGATATATTTAATTTACATGATTGTTGTAAAATATAGGTTGCAGGTTAATATATAAATATAAAATTAATGAGATTATATAGTTTATGTAATTAATTGATAAATATTATCAAATAGGTGATATGTTAAAAAATTAATAAGTTTATAAAACTGTTTATATAAAGTTACGAAAAGCTTATTATAACGGGTAAAATACAATTTACTTAATTTAATATAGGGTATATTATAAAAAAAATTAAAAAATTTACGTAAACTATTGCATTGATATTTAATATATGATATTATTATACCTATATGAAATTTAATGCATAAATTATGTTTTCATAATTAATAGGAGGAAGTTTATGATGAACAAAAACATTAAAAAAGTAGTAGCAGCTACAGTTGTTGCTGGATTAGCAGTAGTACCAGTTGCAGCTCAAACTTACGCGCCAACAGCGCATGCAGCAGAACAAGCTCAATCAAAACACGTTTTAGCTAAATTCGTACAAAATGAGGAAGGTAACTTCGTGCAAGTTACAGCGACTCAAGATGTATTAGCTGCAAAAGTAACGATTTCTGTAGATGGAAAAGGTCAATACACAGTAAGTGTAGGAGATCTTAAAAAAGGTGAAACTAAATTAGTACCTTTTAACGTTGAAGGTGAAGCTGGTAAGGGATTTGCACCAAAAGCATTACCTAAAACTTCAGTAGTAGCTGATCACGTAACAATCTCAAAAACTATCAACTCTCACTTAGTAAGAGCAACAGTTTCTTACAAATATGATGATGGTAAAGTAGCTAAACCAGTAGATAGAGATGGTGGACACAAAGTAGAACCAGGAAAACCAGGAGATCGTCCAGGAATTGGAGATTTATTAAAACCAGCTCCAACTCCGGAACCACAACCGGAACCACTTCCGTTCCCAGAACCACAACCGGAGCCAAAACGAGTTCCACTACCAGGAATACAGCCAGCTCCGAAACCGGAACCACCAGTTGTTAAGCCATTACCAGAGGAAGTGCCAGCTCCAAAACCACAACCGGCTCCAAGAGAAAAATATAAAACTGAAGATAATGGGCCAACAACTATTCCTGGATTATTCAATTAAATAATATTTGAGATGAAAATAGATGTAATCCTTAATTTAGGATTGCATCCATTTTCTTTTGATATCTTTTATTAAACAAAGAAACAGACTCTAGAAATCTAGAATCTGTTTTTTTCTTTTTTATTCGTTATCTAATTGCATGTAAACAACTTGAGTAGTTAAGTATTCTTCTAAACCATGTTTACCGTCTGCTCCACCGATACCAGATTTACGACGTCCAGCGTGGAATCCTTGCATTGCTTCGAAGTTTTCGCGGTTGATGTATGTTTCACCGAATTTAAGACCGTTAACTGCTTTGAATGCAGTGTTAAGGTTAGTAGTGTATACTGATGAAGTTAATCCATATTCTGAATCATTAGCGTATTCTAATACTTCTTCTAAAGTTTTGAATGTAGCGATTGGAATTACAGGTCCAAATGTTTCTTCTTTCATGATTCTCATGTCATTAGTTACATCTGTTAGTACAGTTGGTCCAAAGAAGTATCCAACTTGATTTTTATCGCGAGTTCCACCGTAAGATAGAGTCGCTCCTTGTTTTACTGCGTAAGCAACTTTTTCAGAAACAGCGTCTACAGCACGTTTTTCGATAAGTGGACCGTAATCTACACCACCCTCTTTATTTGGATCACCGAACTTAACTTTATCAAGTTCAGCGAATAATAATTTTTCAAACTCATCTTTAACGTCTTCGTGAACATATACTCTTTCAGCACAGTTACATACTTGCCCAGAGTTAATTACACGAGAAGCAACAATTGCTTTAGCAGCAAGAGTTAAGTCAGCATCTTTGAATACGATTGCCGGAGCTTTTCCACCAAGTTCTAGAGATACGTTAGTAATATTTTCGGCAGCAGCTTTCATAACTTCTTGTCCAGCAGTTAAGCTTCCTGTTAAACTTACTAAACCAACTTTAGGATTAGAAGCTAATCTATTTCCTACAACAGATCCACGTCCGTGAACTATGTTAAGGATACCTTTTGGTAAACCTACTTCAATACAAATCTCAGCAAAGATATCTGCGTTAATTGGCGTTAATTGACTAGGTTTTAATACGATTGTATTACCTGTAAGAAGTGCTGGAGCAGCTTTTCTTGCTATTAAGAAGAATGGGAAATTCCATGGTAAGATACCAGTAGTTACTCCGTGAGGGCGTTTGAATAAGAAGATGTGTTCATCTTGTCTATCACTTTGGATAATTTCACCTTCATATCTTCTAGCCCATTCAGCCATATAGTCTAAATAATCAGCTGTAAATAGTACTTCTACTTTCGCTAAATCAAAAGTTTTACCACCTTCGTTAACGATAGTTTGTGTAATTTCAGGTTCGCGTTCACGAATTCGATCAGCGATTTTTCTAAGATAAGCACCTCTTTGAACTGCAGGTAGTTTCTCCCAATCGCGTTGAGCGACTTCTGCAACATCTATCGCACGATCTACAACATCTTCACCAGATGAAGGGATTTTTGCAATTACTTCTTCTGTTGATGGATTTAGGACGTCAAGGTAATCATAATTTAAAATGTTTTCAAATTCTCCATTAATAAAATTTTTTAAAACTTTAACTTCACTCATAGTATAAAACTCCTTTTTCTGTTTTTGTAAAGTAAACGCTCTCATTACTTTTTTATCATTATATATTATTAAGAAGAGTAAATCAAGTGCTTTGTTTTTATTTTTGATATATATTTGTATATTTAAATATAATAATATTAATTTTTATTAAAAAAATTATGCATATATAATTTTAATGTGAAGAAGTAATTATAGAAAGTTATTAAATATTAAATTGTGATAATCATCTGTAATATAGCAATTAAAACGCATACATAAAATAATTGGTGATGATTAGATTTATCGAAAATAATTTATTATTTATGACAGATGTAGATTAAATTTCTTATTTAACGCATTAAGTAACTAAAGTAAATAATAGTAAAAAATTTTTCTGAGCAAAATTATTTCCATTAGTAATGTATTTAGTGGTATAATTTTAGCATAAGAAATAATTAGGAGGTTCATTAATGAAACAGAACATAGGAGTTATTGGTTTATCAGTAATGGGAAGTAATCTTGCTTTGAATATTGCGGACAACGGATTTAAAGTTGCGGTATTCAATAGAACAACTACCGTAGTTGATAAAATGTTAGAAGAACACCCACATAATAACGTAGTAGGTAGATACTCACTACAAGAGCTAATAGATGGTTTAGAAAAGCCTAGGAAAATAGTTTTAATGGTTAAAGCAGGTTTCGCTGTTGACAGTTTAATCGAGCAACTAACACCATTACTTGAAAAAGGTGATATTATTATTGATGGAGGAAACTCATTCTTCAAAGATACTCAAAGAAGATATGATTTATTATTAGAAAAAGGAATTAACTACTTTGGTGTAGGTGTATCTGGAGGCGAGGAAGGAGCTAGATTTGGTCCTGCATTAATGCCTGGAGGAGATGAAAAAGCTTATGAAGAAATTCGTCCGATTTTAGAAGCAATTGCTGCTAAAGTTAATGATGTTCCATGTTGTAGCTATACTTCTACAGGAGGAGCTGGACACTATGTTAAAATGGTACACAATGGTATTGAATATGGAGATATGCAATTAATCTCAGAGGCATATAAAGTCCTTAAACATCTAGGTGGATTCTCTAATGAAGAATTACAAGAAACTTTTGAAGAGTGGAATAAAGGCGAATTAGAATCTTATTTAATCGAAATTACTGCAAATATCTTTAAAGTTAAAGAAGAAGATGGTAGCTACTTAGTAGATAAAATATTAGATAAATCTCAACAAAAAGGTACTGGTAAATGGACTAATGAGCAGGCTATTGACTTAGGAATCGATGTATCTGTTATCACAGCTGCATTAAATGGAAGATATATGTCAAATCTTAAAGAAGAGCGTGTTCGTGCGGAACAAGAATTTACACGTAAACCATATGCAGTTGTAGAAGATAAAGAAAGACTAAAAACTATTGTGAAAGATGCATTATTTATCTCGAAAATAGTATCTTATGCTCAAGGATTTAAACTACTTCAAGCTGCTGAAAAAGAATATAACTGGACATTTGATTATTCACAAATTGCTAAAATTTTCCGTGGTGGATGTATTATTCAAGCGAAAATCTTACAAAA
>NZ_CAUPZX010000039.1:0-17436 GCF_963515875.1 uncultured Gemella sp.
AATCAGTTCGTACAATGGCTACAATTGCTAAACGTACTGAAGAAATGCAAGATTATTCTCGTATCTTAAAAGCACGTTCTAAAAAAATCGTTTCTAAAGATATTACGAATGCAATCGGAGTATCTGTAGGATATACAGCTTTAAACTTAGATTTACACACAATTGTAACATACACTGAATCAGGACAAACTGCAAGATTAATTTCTAAATACCGTCCAAATGCAGCTATTTTAGCTGTAACACCGAGTGAAAAAGTTGCTCGTGGATTAAGTTTAGTATGGGGAGTAGATGCTCAAATCTCTAATCAAGTTAAATCAACTGACGAGATGTTAGAAACAGCTAAAACTATCGCAGAAACTTCAGGATATGCTAAAAAAGGTGATGCTATCGTAATTACTGGTGGAATTCCAGTTAACACTTCAAGAAGTAATGTGGGATCAACTAACTTCTTAAAAGTTTCTGTAATTGATTAATAAGAAAATAAAATAAAAAGGACAGAATTCAAAGTCCTAGATTAAAAAAGTTTATGAAAACGTGTAGATGTAGAGGTCTACTGCTATCTAATAAGCTTTATGGAGTAATTCGGCAAAATTGATTTTGCCGAATTACTCCTTTTTTTATTAATAATAATGTTAGTGAATGCCTGTTATATCTGCATCTCTTTGAGATGTAAGAATTTTTACAGGAAATATATTAAAACAAAAAACAGCCCTTAAAGGACTGTTTTTCGTTATATGAACACAAAATAAAAATTTAGGATAAATAGTTATTTTGTAGTAATCAGGTAAAAACCTGAAATTAAATTAAAAGTTTATTGTTAAAAAATTTTTAACAACCGAAAGGAAATTTATGACTATATATAGTATAGTCGATTAAATGAAAGTTAAATAACTTCCACAGTTCTAAGAACAATCCAAAGGATTGTATGAGGTATATAGATATATCCCCTTTACTTATTGACCCATATAGTAATTATCATATTATTTGAAAATACTTAATAATGTATTTTCAGGATTATATATTTTAGTAGTAATTAATATCAAGATGCAACAAATAGTATAATTGGAAAGAGATAAAAAATAATATTAATTATACTAAAATATTTTAATGATAAAATTATCTTACTAACTGTTTACACCTTTATTTTATCAAAATATAGACTGTTGTCAATTGAAATATAACAGGAAAATAATTCTCATTAAAAATATTTTTACATACTTAATCATGTATATACAAATAAAAACATTGTGAAATTACCGATGATTTAAAATGTTTCGATTATGCAAACTAACAAATAGTGTCATTTGCAAAATTAAAAATTATAAAAAATTATGGGAGTGACTCAAAAATCGTGATTTCCAAGAAACAAGATTTTGTCGAATCATCCCCATAACATATGTAGTGTTGTATTTAATTGTTAAAATAGTATCTTTAAATAAGTTATTGTTAGTGGATTATTAATGTAGAATATAGTGTGAATAATATCTTCTCGTCATACTCCAATTATATCTGAATTATCTATTAACAATATTAGGAGAATCTCCAGTAGTTATTACATCAACTGCAGCATTAAGTGCACCTTCTACAAGGTTTTTTACTGCTGTTTCTGTATAGAAAGCAGTGTGTGGAGTATAAACAATATCGTCTCTATCGATCAACTCTTGCATTAGAGAATCATTGAAATCTTTATTTGAGAAATCTTTTGGTACATAATTTCCTTCGTGCTCATATACATCAAGGCTAGCCCCTAATAGCTTACCACTATCTAAAGCGCGGATAACAGCTTTTGTATCCACAAGAACACCACGAGCGGCATTAGCGAAGATAGAACCGTCCTTCATTTTGCTAAAGAACTCATCATTTACCATATGAGTATATTCTTTAGTAGCAGGGACATGGATTGTAACAACATCAGATTGAGCTAATAATTCATCGATGCTATCAACATAATCTAATACCTCACGAGCAGCATCAGAAGGGTACAAATCATAACCTATAACTTTACACCCTAATCCTTTGAATAAAGTTGCAGCTTGTCTACCGATATTTCCTGTACCTAAAACTCCAACAGTAAGTGTTCTAAGCTCTCGAGAAATTATATTTTTATTCCATGTAAAATCATGTTTTTCAACGTTATTTAAAATTTTTCTAATATTTCTACTTATATATAATACAGTTGTTACGACATGCTCAGCAATTGCATTAGGTGAATATCTTGGAACGTTTGTCATACTAATTCCTAATTCACGCATATATTTTATATCGTAAATATCGAATCCAGCCATTCTGTTTGCGATAACTTTTACACCTTGCTCTTTAGCGTAATCATAAACTTCTTTTGCAAATGGTCTATTTTGGAACATTACAGCTCCTTGTTTTCCATCTAATAGGTGTTTTGTTTCTGCTTGAAGTTCGCCTTCATGTAGATCAACCTCTACCTCTGGATGTTCTTTTAGCCATGCATCAATAAATGGTCTTTCATCTTCTCTCAAGTTAAATAGTGCTAATTTCATAATAGGATCTCCTTTTAATTTTTTTATATTTTAACTGAATATTAGATTGAGAAAAAGAAATAAATAAGTATTAATTGTATCTAATTTTCAGTTAAAACATAACGGTATAAAAAGTAATAACACATAAAAGATAGCGTTTACAATTCTTATTTTAACAGAAAAATAGATTGTGTCAATAGGGAGATAAATAATAATACAGAAAATATATTTAATAAACAGAATCCTATATGGATACCTATATAGATGTGTTTATTATGAAATATATAATGAAAGCATAAATTAAATGCATATTTGTTTGAATTAAGTGATAATTGAAATTTTTAATTATTAAATATTATTTATATTAATTAAAATTACGATTATAAAAATTTTTTATTTAATAGTACAGTTGGGATAGTGTCCTATATAACTATCAAGAACTATTTAGAAATTTTTCTAAATAGTTCTTGACTTTAATATAAGGTGGAGTTATAATCTATTTAGAAAGATATCTAAATAGAATTGCAGTTTGTTATATGAAGGAGTGATATACATGGGATGAGTGAAACTTTAAAGGCAATATCTGATCCAGTAAGAAGAAATATACTAGAAATGTTGAAAGAAGAGAAGAAAAGTGCTGGAGAACTAGCTTCGGAATTTCATTTAACAGGAGCTACTGTCTCCTATCATTTAACTCAGCTAAAAAAAGCGGGTTTGATATTAGAAACTAGGCATAAAAACTTTATTTATTACGAATTAAATGCCAGCGTATTTGAAGAAGTACTGGTGTGGATTTATGGTTTAGGAGGAAAAGATGATGAGAGTAGATAAAAAGAGTTTGTTTTTAGGAATTGCAATATGCTTGTTACCGATATTAATGGGGATGTACTATTATAATGTATTACCTGAACAAATAGCCGTACATTTCAATGCTAAAGGAGAACCGGATAATTTTGTGAGTAAAACTTATGCGATTATTGGTGTTCCTATATTCTTAGCGATAGTTCAGGGAATAATTTCGCTAGTAGTTGATTTTGATAAAACTCCGAAAAAAGGGGCGCTAATAATTAAGGGAATTATACCTTTGATAAGTGTTCTAGTTCAAGGTGGCATAGTAGCATATGCTTTAGATAATAATTTTAATGTACCACAATTAACAGTGTTTGTTATCGGAATAGTATTTATTATACTTGGTAACTATCTGCCTAAAAAAGAATTTTGGGGAAAATACAATTTTAATCTTTTTGGTTTAGAAAAAGGTGTCAATGAGCAAAAAGTGATTAGAGCTTACGCATTGCATATGACTTTTAGTGGAGTTGCTATATTTATTAGTGGATTCTTTAGTTCTATAGTAGCATTAGTTTTAATAGTTATTTTTGCAATTGCCTCTGCGGTTTTACCTTTTTATTTGGTTAAAAAGTATAAAGGTTAGTAACTTATTCTATTTTAAACTTTTAAAGTAGATTACAGCTAAAAATTATTCTTAGGTTAAATTCCAGTTCTTTTCTTTGAACTGGAATTTATTTTGAAGATTAACTTAAGATTAATTTTAGATTTAATCATTTAGGGTATTACTTTTATCGATTAGAAGTTTATGGTATAATTGAAACTATGAAAATAATTTATGTAAACTAATTATTGGTTTCAATAAAATTAAATTAGGAGGACATAGAGTGTTAGAACTTAAAAATATAGTTAAGAAGTACAATACTGGTGGTAGTGAAGTAGCAGTACTAAAATCTGTAAATATTCATTTTAGAGAAAATGAATTTGTATCGATTTTAGGGGCAAGTGGAAGTGGGAAAACGACGCTATTAAACATTATAGGTGGTTTAGATAAATACACATCTGGGGATATGGCTCTTATGGGGCGTTCTACTAAAGAGTTTAAAGATAGAGATTGGGATAGTTATAGAAATGGGACTATAGGTTTTGTATTTCAAAGTTATAACTTAATATCTCATTTAAGTGTTATTGAGAATGTAAAATTAGCTTTGTCTATCTCAGGTCATTCTAATTCGGAAAATCATGAAAAGGCTAAGAAAGTATTAGAAGATGTTGGCTTAGCGGAGCATCTGTATAAAAAACCTAATCAACTTTCTGGAGGTCAGATGCAAAGGGTGGCGATTGCCCGTGCATTAGTAACTGATCCAAAGATTATTCTTGCTGATGAGCCTACAGGAGCGTTAGACAGTAAGACTAGTGTTCAAATTATGGAACTTATAAAAGAGATAAGTAAGACGAAGTTAGTTATAATGGTAACGCATAATCCAGAAATAGCGAAAAAATATAGTGATAGAATAGTAAGGGTTAAAGATGGAGAGATTCAAGAAGATACAAATCCATACGTAATTAATGAAATTACTGACAATGGTTTTTCTTTGAAGAAAACTGCGATGGCATTTGGTAGTGCGATTAAATCAAGTTTTAAGAACCTACTTACGAAGAAATTTCGTACATTTATGACGGTTGCTGCTAGCAGTATAGGGATTATTAGTATAGGTCTAGTATTGTCTATTTCATCGGGAATGGATAAATATATTCAAACGATGCAAAACGAAAACTTATCATCTATGCCGATTATGATTAGTGCAAATCAGGTAAACTTTGGACTTAGTGTTGATGATGATAATTCAGAAAAAGACTCTAATGGCTCAGAATTAGTACCGAAGTCTAGCCGTGATATACATAGAAACTTGTATTCGGTGGACGCATTAGGAAATGGAGAAACATTTATAAACTATATTCAAAATAATGCAAAGGATTATTATTCTGCGATTGAATTTACTCAAGGATATACAATACAGGCATTGACTAAAAATGCAAAAGGTGATGTAATTGCTGTAAAACAAGATCAAGATGCATTAGGTGATGGTATTTTTGGAGTATTGCCAGAAGATAAGAATATGATTATGAATCAATATGAAGTGGTAAAATCATCTAAAGATAATTTTGAATATCCTAGTGAAAATGAAGTTGTATTATTTACTGCGAAAAATAACGAAATCGACAAAGCTACGTTGAAAGCATTAGGTTTTGATGAAAATTCAAAAGTTAAGTATGAAGATATTATTGGAAAAGAATTTAGTGTTATAGATAATAATAACTATTATAGAAAAATCGGTGATGGTTTTGTTCCACGTGATGTTGATACTAAGATGTATGATTCGGGAACGAAGGTTAAAGTAGTGGCTATATTAAAAGCTAAAGATAGTTTTACTAGACCTCAGATGACAATCGGATATACAAAATTATTACAAAATAAGATGTTGGAAAAAGAGGCTAAATCTGATATTGTAGTTGCTCAAGAAAAGGATAAAACTGTAAATGTGGCGACGCGTCAGAAGATTGATATGGATATGGCAGATCAGATTCTTGCGACAATAGGTGGAAAATCTACACCAAGCGCAATTATGCTTTATCCAAAATCTTTCAATGATCGTGATAAAATAGCTGAGGTTATTAATAATTTTAATAAAAAAGTGGCTGACAAATATGGATCAGACAGCTCAGATTATCATAAATATAGTATTACATATGCGGATATGGCGAAGCAGATGACAACAATTATGTCACAGATGATTAATACAATTTCGTTAATCCTATCGGCATTTGCGGGAATTTCATTAATTGTATCATCTATTATGATAGGGATACTAACGTATGTATCTGTAGTAGAAAGAACGAAGGAAATTGGTATTCTTCGTGCAATCGGTGCTCGCAAAAAAGATATTACAAGAATCTTTATCGCAGAAGCAGGATTAATCGGATTTATTTCAGGAACTGTAGGTGTAGTGGTGACTATGCTTCTATCTATTCCTATTAGTAGAGCTGTTGCTAAGGGATTAGAAGTGGAGAGCTTCACTGCGTCACTAAATGCTCAAGCCTCAATAGGGTTAATAGCTCTTAGTTTAGTACTAACGCTTATCGCAAGTATTATTCCATCGAGAATAGCTGCTAAGAAAAATCCAGTAGAAGCGTTGAGAACAGAATAATAATCTATCTGCTATTTATTCTATAAGAAAAAAGACAGCACGCCATAGTCCTGGGTGTGCTGACATCTTTGTTTATAGTAGCTGTCCTAGTGGAAGTATTTTATTGGACTAATAATTAGGAAAGTTAATGAATAAAATAAAAACACATTAAGAAAAACTCGAGAAAACCAACTTAATTAAGATTGGAATTTTCGAGTTTTTTTGTATACTGAATTAGAAGTTAGATTTTCAATGTATTTCTAATTAATTATATAGCTTAATTATTGGGGTTTTCTTTAATAGTTTTTTTGATTTTTCGTATTGCATTTTCTGATAATAGTAATACAATATCATTTGTAAACACTATTTTATCTTTCTCTATTTCTAATATGTTGTCTATGTTCATAATATATGATTTATGACAATATATAAGTTTTTTATTAAGTTGTGCTATTTCTGATAGTTTTCCATAGAATGAGTAGTTTTTGTTATCTTTTAATACGATTGATATTTTATGATTTCCGAAAGTTTCGAAGTACAGTATGTCATCTATATGGAAAAACAATTGTCTTGTACCTATTTTTATAGGTATTTTGTTAGTGTTAGGATTTGTGATTATTTCTTTTTTATATTGACTATAAACAGCTTCTAAAATGGAGCGTATTTCTTTTTCTAAACTGTCCTTATTTTTTAAGATATATGCAAAAGGTGAAATCATTTTTTGTAGTATAATGTTTTGCATATTGTCATGAGATGTAATGTAGATAAGCTTAGCGAAAGGATCTATATCACGAATTTTTCTACCTAGCTCAATGCCATTGATTTCATTATTTCCAAGATCTATATCAAGGAAAAAGAAATCTATCTTTTCGTTATTAATGATTTCTAATGTTTCTGTAGCAGAATTAGTTGGGAATATAGTAACGTTATTCCAATCATGAATCATAGTGTAGTTTGCGATAGTTTTATGTATAATATCGAGCATTATTTTGTTATCTTCACATATTAAGATTTTCATACAGTCATCCTTATTTAGATAATTTTTGAGTAAATGTGATGTACTTGTATTTGATAGTATATTTATAATACAATATGTTGTTAATTATATCATAGAAAACGTTTCATATGCAATAGTGGGAGGTTTTGTGTTGTTTAGGTAAGAAAATTAGCCTTTCAAGTAATAAATTATAAAAACATGAAAAAACATGGTAGAATGATAAATGTAAATGGTACCGATTATAAAAAAGTAAAAAGAAAGAGGTAGATATAACATGAAAAAATTTTATGTAACATTAAATAGCGACGACCTTGAAAACACTTCAGGAGGCTGTAGTGGATTTTGGGGCTGCTTAGGCTATAAAGTACAATATTGGGCTGTTACGACTGGACGTGCTAATGCTGAACAAGCAAGAGAAGACAATGGTTTTGGATGGCCATAGAGGTGGAATATGAATGAATTAAAAAAATCAGAAATATTTCTTATAGTATTTCTTATTACTGGATTGTATCCTATAGAATTTGATAAAGTATGGTATTTAGTAAAGGTAGTTTGTTTCTTATTGTATATTGGGCTAACTATATATAGAATAAAAAAAGGAGGAATTGAGAATGAAAAAGTTAGAAAATAGTGAATTATTTGAAATTTCAGGGGGATGGAAATGGATTTTTAGTATTCCAGGATTTATAGATAACGTACATAGCTTTATAGAAGGAGCTAGAGAAGCCAATAGAGATTTGGGAGTAGGACCGTATTAGGAATTGAGCCCTAGAAATTATAGCTATAATTTCTAGGGCTCATCTATCTTTATTTTTAGCTAATGTAGTGTTAATAATTTCCTTCTATAGATAAGTTTTGTATAAAAGAATTCCCATCTATTTCAGTATTTAACAGCATATTTAGTTTATTTGCAATTTCATGAGCGGAACTTAGACCTAGTCCTCTATTAGTTCCTTTTGTTGAGAATCCTTTTTTGTTAAAATCTGTTATAGGTGTTCCGATGTTGTTAAAGGTATTAGATATTTGGATATCGGTAGTTTTATCAATTTGAATAATATTCATCTCGATTTTTTTATCGTCAGTAACTTCAAGGGCTGCTTCTATAGCGTTGTCTAACAGAATCCCTAAAATTCTACTTAGTTGCATTTCATCTGTATAGAAGTCGATTATCTCACCTTCAATATTGATATCAATATCAATGTTATTATTTTGTGCCACTAATACTTTGTTTGTAATTAGACTTTTAAGTGAACTTACTTTTATCGAATTCAGTTTGGCTATAACGATATCATTAAGTTCTATATTATTATTGTAGTTCATAATAGTACTGTTAAAGTATTTTTTTAGTTTTTCTTTATCGAAGTCATCGTTGTTGATATAACCATCTAATCCTAAAATGATATTATTGAAATCGTGTTTGAATTTCCTGATTTCATTATTGTTTTTCTCTAAGTCTAAAATGTACTTTTTCTGTTGTTCGAGTTTCTGATTTTCGCTTTTGACTTCTGATATAATTTTAGTATTTTTTACAAGATTATATGTGATTGAAGAAAATAATAGAAAAAATACTGAAATTGTTATAACAGTCATATAATATAACGCAATATTATCTTTTCCTAATAGAGAATATATACTTAAGTAATTATAGAATATAAGTATAAATATTATTGTTGATAGCAGGAATATATGTATTTTTCTATATTCTTTTGTAAAAATTATATCTAGATTTATTTTCACTCTTTTGGTGGTAATTACAGCTAATATACAGTATATAAGTAAATCTATGAAGTTAATAAACTCTGGTTTAATATGTATAAATATGTATAAAAGTCCTGTTACTATCTCAGAGATTTTTATTAAAACTGTGATATATAAAATGATTATTAAAATATTGAAAATACGTACACGTATCTTGTTGTATATAAATGCAAACGTAATCGGTATCGCAGTCAATACCATAATAAAGTATCCTAGGCTAAAGATAGATACTAGATAGATTGAAGAAAACATAGCAATGAACAGTATATATGATTTGTTGTTAAATTTTAGAGAAAATTGGTTTTTTAATATGTATAATATAGGAATTGATAATAATAGTATTTTAATAATACGTTCACCTAAAAGTACATAATGATTTTCCATGTTTTTTCTCCTTTTTGTAATTATAACTAAAATTTTATCATTATTAAAATAGATAATCAATAAAAAATCAGTTTTAGGTATAGAAAATATCATTTTAGGTAATAAATGAACTAAACTAAGAAATCTTTGATATAATAAGAATGTAAACAACGTTGAGTACAAGTTTTATAGAAATTTCGAAAAAATAATTAAATATTAATATTTACTTTATAGTTTGTCGATCCAATTACAGAATTAGGTAAATTAATTACCTTAGAGATAGATAGCTACATAGTAGATTTGAAGTTGGAGGAGAAATTATGTTTAAAACTATTATAGAATTAGCTTTAAGATTCGTGGTATTTTTTATACTTATATACGTCCTAACATTCGGTTTTACAGAGGTTAATCCAGGTATTATTCTTACGTTACTGGCAATATTTGTGATGACAGTATTTGTTCAGGTGTTTGCTTTGGTTAGGAAACTTCCTGCTACACATCGTGTAAAATCAAAAGTGATAGGAAATACAAGTACATTAGTAGTAATATTACTTTTTGCATATACTAATCAAAATTTTGCAGAAGCCAATTTTAAATTATTTATGCTAAGTTTAGGTGTGTTGGCTATTATTGCTACAAAGAATATTATTGAATATAAAATGTTAACTAAATAAAACTAAAAAACATGGTGCCGGCATAATTTGTATCATTATGAAGTCGCCATGTTTTATTTTAATTATTGGAGTTTTCTTTAATAGTTTTTTTGATTTTTCGTATTGCATTTTCTGATAATAGTAATACAATATCATTTGTAAACACTATTTTATCTTTCTCTATTTCTAATATGTTGTCTATGTTCATAATATATGATTTATGACAATATATAAGTTTTTTATTAAGTTGTGCTATTTCTGATAGTTTTCCATAGAATGAGTAGTTTTTGTTATCTTTTAATACGATTGATATTTTATGATTTCCGAAAGTTTCGAAGTACAGTATGTCATCTATATGGAAAAACAATTGTCTTGTACCTATTTTTATAGGTATTTTGTTAGTGTTAGGATTTGTGATTATTTCTTTTTTATATTGACTATAAACAGCTTCTAAAACGGAGCGGATTTCTTTTTCTAAACTGTCCTTGTTTTTTAAAATATATGCAAAAGGTGAAATCATTTTTTGTAGGATAATGTTTTGCATGTTATTATGAGATGTGATGTAGATAAGTTTAGCAAAAGGATCTATATCACGAATTTTTCTACCTAACTCAATACCGTTGGTTTCATTATTTCCAAGATCTATATCAAGAAAAAAGAAATCTATCTTTTCGTTATTAATAATCTCTAATGTTTCTGTTGCATTATTAGTTGGGAATATAGTAACCCTATCCCAATCATGAATCATAGTGTAGTTTGCGACAGTTTTATGTATAATATCGAGCATTATTTTGTTATCTTCACATATTAAGATTTTCATACATTCCTCCTTCGATAGTTAATATTTGTATAAAAGTATTTCCATCTATTTCAGTATTCAACAGCATATTTAATTTATTTGCAATTTCATGAGCGGAACTTAGACCTAGTCCTCTATTAGTTCCTTTTGTAGAGAATCCTTCTTTGTTGAAATCTTCTAAAGGTGTTCCAGTGTTATTAAAAGTATTAGATATTTGAATATCAGTAGTTTTATTGATTTGAATAATATTCATCTCGATTTTTTTATTTTCAGTAAGTTCAAGGGATGCTTCTATAGCGTTGTCTAACAGAACGCCTAAAATTCTGCTTAGTTGCATTTCATCTGTATAGAAGTCAGTTATCTCACCTTGAATATTAATATCAATATCAATGTTATTATTTTGCGCTATTAATACTTTATTTGTAATTAAACTTTTAAGTGAACTTACTTTTATTGAGTTTAGTTTGGCTATAACGATATCGTTGAGTTCTATATTATTGTTGAAGGTCATAATAGTGCTATTGAAGTATTTTTTCAGTTTTTCTTTATTAAAGTCATCGTTGTTGATGTAGCCATCTAATCCCAAAATGATATTATTGAAATCGTGTTTGAATTTCCTAATTTCATTATTGTTTTTCTCTAAGGCTAAAATATACTTCTTTTGTTGTTCTAGTTTTGCAGATTCTATTTTATTATTAGTTTCTAATTTTATATTTTTTAATACACTTACTGTAATATATGTGCATAATAAAATGAATATTAGCCCTGTTATTACAGATAAGAGGTGTATATAAGAAGACCCTTTAAAGATTGAGTACATAAGGAAAATGTAATAAGTAGTCAATGTGCATAATGCACAAAAGTAAAGTATATATTTATATTTTTCAGAAGGAATAATATTCTTTACAACATTATTTAATATAATATTGATTCTTTTTGTAATAAGGAATAACAAGAACAAAAATAAAATATTCTGTAATAAAATAGAGTAATTATATTCTATTTTTATTATTACTGCTGAAAATAGAGATAAAATAATTTTTGAACTTTGTGCCAAAATAATTAAATATAGAACTAAAAAAGTAAATTTTATAACTAAATATTGTATGTTTTTCTTGAAAAGATAAAAGAAAAACGGGATGATAAGCAATGCTATGGGTACAAAGTTAAATATACCAATGGAAATAATAAAAACTAATGAAGACGATAGCAATAGTATTAGAAGTTCCCATTTTTTAAAGGTATGTGACAAGAAAATATTAATACAATAGACAATAGATACAATTAGTGTCACAAATGTCAGTAAAATATTTAAATTATAGATAAGTGAATTATGCATATTTTAGTTCCTTGATTTTTAATTTTTTCTTATAAGAATTGATCTACAAAATTATTTATATGAATAATTCTAACATTTTACAGTAAATTTATCAATGAGTTTTGTGTTATATTTCAGGTATGAAAAATGATGTTTTGTGTAAAATTTGATTTTTAGTGAACAATACCTTGTATAATAAATATAACCAGTACAATTTGACAAACAGAAGTTTGTTGAAGAAATATTTATAATTATATATACGAGGTGATAAAAATGAATAAAATACTAATGTCAATTATGGTTGTATCAACTATATTTTCTAATACTACAACTATTCATGCAAATGATACAGTGGTTAACAATAAGATAGAAGAAAAGGAAGTTACAGAAGATGAATATCTTCAAAATGTGGATAGATTTAATAAGTTAAATATGAAAGAGATTTACTCTAAATTTGAAAATAAAGAGACATTTGTACTATATCTCGGGAAAAAAACTTGCCCGCATTGTAGAAAATTTTCTTCGGTATTGAGGGAATTTAATATTTTATATGGAAATAAGCTAAATTATTATGATATAGAAAGTGCAGATTTAGATAAAGATGCTAAAGTTTTTCTTTCAAAATTAAAAATTCCTGGAGTACCCGCTGTATTATATGTAAAAGAAGGTAAAGTAGTAAATGGTTGGGCAGGAATTGGAATAACAGCTAAGGGATTATATGATAGATTTTTTAAGGAAGATACTGAGAGTATAGAGAAGAGAACAATGCAAGAGTCTAATATTAGTAGAAAAGAAAATAATGTTATCGAAACTAATAAAGAATTAATAACTACAAATGAACGTATAGAAAAAATTCAGATTAGCAAAAATAATGTTGAAGTGAATAAAGTAAAGGTTTTACCTAAAACATCGAGTGCAAGATAAGGAGAATTATCATGAGAAAAGAAAAAAATAATATTAAACAAAAAAAGAATAGTAAGCTTTTAAAATTAACAAACATAGAAGTAGAAACAATAAATGGAGGAGGTTTTTGGGAAAGGTTTGTAGAGGAATTTGGATTTGATTATTTGAATTACGGAATTGTTATTAAACATAGCAAGTAATAGTAGATAGATTTTCAGGAGATTTTCTATGAGAAAAAGAATTAAATTTATAAAACAAACAGATCCAAAAGATTGTGGACCAGTTTGTATGGCTATGATTTCTAATTATTATGGTTATAGCGTATCTGTAACAAGACTACGTGAGTACGGTGGGACAGATCTTCAGGGTACGAACATTGCAGGGCTTATGAAAATAGCTGAGAAGCTAGGATTTAATGCTCGGGGTGTTCGTGCCGAAGATCCTTCGGCTTTAAACGAAATACCTACTCCATCAATAGCACATGTAATAACAAAAGACGGATTTGCTCATTTTGTTATAATAGAAGAAGTGAGAAATAATATAGTTACTGTTGTGGATCCTGCTAAAGGACGTAGAACAGAAAAAATAGAGGAATTTTGTCAATATTGGACAGGGGTATTGGTATTAATAGAAAAGAATAAATACTTTAAAAAAGGTGATGAAAGCATAAAATTCCTACCGATGATGTGGAGTGTGCTGAAACCGAATAAGAATCTTATTATCGCCATATTTATAGCGTCTTTATTTTTAAACCTATTTGGTTTTTTAGGAACGTTTTATTTTAAATTTTTGGTTGATGATATAGTACCAAATCAACTTTTAACCAGTTTACATACTATATCACTTGGGATACTATTTATGTATGTATTACAAAATGTTTTAACATTTGCTAGAAGTCATTTGATATTGTATTTTGGAATGCGTACAGACATTAGCTTGATGTTGGGTTATTATAAACATGTGCTAAGTCTACCTATGAATTTCTTTGAAACAAGAAAAGTAGGAGAGGTTTTATCTCGTTTTATGGATGCGAGTAAAATAAGAGATGCGATAGCATCGGCGGCAGTAACATCTCTAATAGATATAGTAATGATAATAGTAGGAAGTATAATATTGTATATTCAAAATTCTACTTTATTTTTAATAACGTTACTGACTATTCCGATATACATATCTTTAGCTTATGCTTTTTCTAAACCATATAACAGATATAACGAAGAACAAATGGAGTCTAATGCGAAGTTAAATTCATATTTAGTTGAATCGATAAGTGGTATTCAAACAATACGTGCATATCAAGCAGAAGATGAAATCTTTGTTAAAGCAGAAAGTTATTTTATAAAACTAATGAAGAAAATATTTAAACTTGGTATGTACACGAATGCTCAAAGTTCTATAAAAGGTTTCTTAGATTTAGCAGTAAGTTTATTTATTCTATGGATAGGTTCGACTTATGTTATAAGAGGAGAAATGACGTTAGGAGATTTACTAACATTTAATGCCTTAGTAATATATTTTTTAGGACCGATAGAGCGATTCATAGAATTACAACCTAAAATACAGTCAGCTACTATAGCTACAAAAAGATTAGGAGAAATATTAGAACTCAAGAGTGAAAGTGAAGCGCAAACTGGGACTAATAGTTATCAATGTACAGTGCCGCATTATCCACTATATTGTGTTCATTCTGAAATGAAAGATGTTAGTTTTGGATATGGAAATCGTGGAAATGTTTTGGAAAATATAAATATAAAATTTTATCCAGGACAACACATTGCCTTTGTAGGAGAAAGTGGTAGTGGGAAATCTACACTTGCGAAATTATTGGTGAGATTTTATCAACCAGATGAAGGAGAGATAAAAATAGATAGTCATAGAATAGAAGCAATAAAAGATGAGTATTTACGATCTCGAATATCATATGTTACACAAGATACCTTCTTTTTCAGTGGAACTATACTAGAGAATCTTTTATACGGTATTGATTTTGTGGATAGCATGGAAGATGTGGTAAAAGCTTGTGAATATGCGGAAATACATGAGTTTATTGAGAACCTACCTCAGAAGTATGAAACTGTATTAGAAGAAAATGGGAAAAATTTAAGTGGGGGTCAATTGCAACGCCTTTCTATTGCGAAAGCGTTACTGAAAAAACCTAGTATTTTAATTTTAGATGAGGCAACTAGTGCATTAGATTCTATCACAGAACAAAAGATTATAAAAAGATTAAAAACAATAGATTTTGAAACAGGATTTAAAGATGAAAAGCCAACAATAATAATGATAGCCCATAGGTTAAGTACAATAAAACATGCTGATCAAATATTTGTATTAAAAGATAAAAAAATTGTAGAAACAGGTAAACATGAAGAATTAATTTGTAATGAAGGTGAGTACTATGAACTATGGAAGAATCAAATGATATAGGAGAAACTACTATGGTAAATAAAAATGGAATAAAAAAATTATATAGTTTAAAGCAATTAGAAGATAGTAATGTTCTCCTAAATAAAAAGCCACCAGTATTTATAAAGAAACTTCTTATGATATTAGTAGGAGTATTAGTTATATTAGTACTATTTATAACATTTTTTAAGGTTGATATTAGTGTAGATGCTAATGCAAGTGTAGAACCTTCTAAAGATATTATAACTTTAAAAGCTACGTCAAAAGCAGAAATAGAAGAAGTTTATAAGAAAGATGGAGACATAGTTGAAGAAGGTGAAAAAATATTAAAACTTAAAAATATAGAAAAAGAAGTAAATTCAAAATTAATTAACGAGACTAAAGAGAATTTAGAGAAGAAAAAACAACAACTACAAAGATTACATGATAGTATTAGTAGTGGGGTAAATAAACTAAATTCAGATGATCCGGTAAGTTATATTGATGAGTATAATAATTATATTCAAAGTATAAATACACTTCAAACAGAAAATAATGTTCAAGCGAATTCGGCACTGAGAGGAAAGAACGATACTTCGGTGGTGGATAATTTAGAAGTGGAAAAAGAAGTGTTAGTTGAAAAAATAAATAAGATTATCGAATTATATAATAATGAGCAAGATTCTCAGACAAAATTGAGATTAAAAGAACAAATATCGCAAGGGCAAAGCGATTTATCAAAATTACAAAAAACAATAGATGTAGCCTACAAAAATATCAATAAAAGAAATAGTGAAATCAATGCAGCGGCAAGTGATATAGCTACTCAGGGAAATGCAAAAGTAGAAAATTTAAAAACTACTACATTAAGTAGTATAAGTTCAAAACTTACTGAAGTAGATGACGCATTAAAGGCGAAAACTAGTGAGGTTAAAGGTAATAAAGAGTTAATGAATGATTTAGAAATAAAGGCTGTTCATAAAGGAAAAATAAGATTAGAAAAAAATTTAACAAAAGGAAACGGGGTAGAATTATCGCAACCACTAGTAAGTATCCTACAAGAAGATAGTAGTAATAAAGTTATCTTATATATTCAACCGAAGGACATTAAAAGTATGAAAAAAGATAAACAAATTACTATTCAGTTTGATAATGAGGATAAAAGTATTGTTAAAGGAAGAATTCAAGAGATTTCAGAATTACCAACTACTTTTACAACACAAGTTAAGGATTCTAATAAAGAACAAAATATTACTGTCTATGAAGTAAAAGTAGATGTGCTAAGAGGGGATGAAAAACTTGCATACGGAATGGTAGGTGCTGCAAATGTAAAAGTGGGAAAAGAGTCTATGTGGAATTATGTAAAAAGACATTTATTTGGTGGTAGTAAAATTAGCATTTAATGATACATTGTAGATTAATTTATAATAATTATGTCTAGGAAGAGATGGTATAGATAAAATTTGTATTGATATTAGAAAGTCGAATTATAGAGAGGTGTCAAGCAAAAGGGAAAATGTCCTAAATTACAAATAAAAAATAGCGAAAAAAATCCTTAAAAATAAAAATATGTAGAAGTCCTTCCGCGCTATCGCTTGGATGAGCCAAAAGAGAATGATAAAAAAGGCGAAGCCTTATTTTAAAGGCTCTTTGTCAAGTTCGGGGCACGGGAAAAAATCACTCAAGAAATCTAGGCAGCATTTTGCTGCTTAGATTTTTTCTTATTTTCTTTAAGTTTGATATTATTTTTATATTCAGAAACAAATAATCTAGACATAATTAAAATGCGTAATC
>NZ_CAUPZX010000040.1:0-16767 GCF_963515875.1 uncultured Gemella sp.
CAGTAAAAGGGGTACATATCATTTCTACGAAATCACGATTTTTGAGTCACTCCCTATATCATAATGATAGCTGTTATTGATTATTTAAAATATTGTTGACTATACTTTTAGATGGTAGTATACTTAATTTATAACAAAGACTACAAATGTAGACGAATAAAAATATTTAAGAGAAGGTGTGATTAATATATGGTAAAAAATGAAACATATTTAATTGAAGGGATGAGCTGTGCTTCTTGTGCAGCACATATTGAAGATAGTTTAAAACAAGTTGATAATTTATCAGATGTCAATGTAAACCTTGCAACAAGTAAACTTACTCTTGTCAGAGGAGAGGGAATAGATAGAACGAAAGTAGAAAAGATTGTAGAAAAATTGGGGTATAAGCTTACTTATATTTCTAGTGTAGAAGAGCGAACATTCATATTAGAAGGAATGAGTTGTGCAACGTGCGCGAAAAATATAGAAGATACGATTTCATCTTTAGATGGAACAGAAAAAGCCATTGTAAATTTCGCTACTGAGAAGATGGTAGTAGAATTTGATAAAGAAAAATTAAGTGTAGCTGAGATTGAGAGAAAAGTAGAAGAAGCGGGCTATAAAGCAAGATTAGAGATAGATAATTCGGTAGATGACCAAGCTGAGAAAAAACAACAAGAAATAGATAGTATTTGGAAAAGATTTATTTATTCAGCTATATTTACAGTGCCTGTGTTGTACATAGCGATGGCTGAGATGGTGGGATTACCTATGTTGGAAAGTTTAAGTCCAATGGGAAATCCAAAATTATTTTCAACTGTACAGTTTATTCTGGTGTTACCTGTTTCGTATTTTGGTAGAAAATTCTTTAGTGTAGGAATTAGAGCTCTTCTTAGAAGAAAACCTAATATGGATTCTTTAGTAGCGTTAGGAGCAGGGGCAGCATTCTTATACAGTATTTATTCAACGATATTAGTATATTTAGGTGATGAACATGCAGCTATGAATTTGTACTATGAATCTGCAGCGGTAATCTTAACATTGATTACACTAGGTAAATACTTTGAAGGAGTATCGAAAAGTCGTACTACAAATGCTATTAGTAAGTTGGTTGGGTTAGTGCCAAAAACAGCTAATTTAATTATAGATGGTGAAGAACATGTAGTAGCCGTAGATGAAATATCTACAGGTGATATACTTCTTGTTCGTCCTGGTGAAAAAGTACCTCTTGATGGAGTCGTGATTGAAGGTCGTTCGACTGTAGATGAATCGATGTTAACAGGGGAAAGTATCCCTGTAGAAAAAGACATTAATAGTAAAGTAGTAGGAGCAAGTATCAATAAAACAGGTGTTTTCAAAATGAAAGTTACCAAAGTTGGAAAAGATACTACTTTATCACAGATTATTAAACTTGTTGAAGATGCTCAAAATTCTAAAGCTCCGATTGCAAAACTTGCAGATAAAATTTCAGGAGTATTTGTTCCTATCGTTATTGTTTTAGCACTAATAGCTGGAATTTTATGGTACTTTGTTGGAGATGCATCTTGGAGTTTTTCTCTAAAAATTATTATCGCAGTGCTTGTTATTGCTTGTCCGTGTGCCTTAGGTTTAGCTACACCGACAGCTATAATGGTAGGTACAGGTAAGGGAGCTGAACACGGTATTTTAATAAAAAGTTCAGAAGCTTTACAGTTAGCTAAAGAAGTTGATACTGTTGTTTTTGATAAAACTGGAACATTGACAGAAGGTAAAATTTCAGTAACTGATATAATGACATTTAATAATTTAAAAGAAGAAGTTCTCTTGCAATTTGCAGCGAGTGTAGAATATCTTTCTGAACACCCATTAGGTTTAGCAATCGTAGATGAAGCTAAAAATAGAAATTTAGATTTGTTAGAAGTTAAAGATTTTAGTTCGTTAACAGGATTAGGTATTTCATCAATAGTTGATGGAAAGTCAGTACTTATTGGTAATGAGAAATTAATGGTGGAAAATAATATTTCTACAAAAGATTCAGTTGAAAAAGCAGAGAAATTTGCTTCAGAAGGAAAAACACCATTATTCATAGCTATAGACTCTGAACTTGCAGGAATTATAGCTGTTGCTGATCAGATTAAAGCGAGTAGTTTAGAAACTGTTGAAAGATTACATAATTTAGGGTTAGAGGTAGTTATGTTGACTGGTGACAATAAAAAAACTGCGCAAGTAATTGCAGAACAATTATTGATAGACAAAGTTGTTAGTGAAGTTTTACCAGAAGATAAAGCAAATGAAATTAAAAAGCTTCAAGCTCAAGGTAAAAAGGTAGCAATGGTTGGTGATGGTATTAATGATGCGCCGGCTTTAGTACAAGCTGAAGTCGGAATAGCTGTAGGAACAGGAACAGATGTAGCAATCGATGCGGCAGATATAGTGCTAATGAAACCTGACTTAAATTCTGTTGTTAATGCTATAGTTTTAAGTAAAAAAACTATAACAAATATTAAAGAAAATCTATTCTGGGCATTCTTCTATAATGTTATAGGTATTCCTTTTGCGATGGGAGTATTCTACATATTCGGAGGACCATTGTTAAATCCGATGTTGGCAGGAGCTGCAATGAGTTTTAGTTCTATATCTGTAGTTCTAAATGCGTTAAGATTAAAAAGAGTAAAATTAAATTAATAAAATCAATAAAAAGAAAGAAGGATAAATTATGAAAAATGAATATAATATCGAAGGCGTAAAATGTGGTGGTTGTGTCGCTGTTGTTAAAGAAAAATTATCAAAACTAGATAATGTTGATAATGTTGAAATAAATATTCAAGAAAAAACTATTGTAGTAGAGGGAGATGTTTCGAAGGAAGATCTTCAAGCTGTGTTAGTAGAAACAAATTTTAAAATAGTTTAATAGAAAAACACCTTAGGATTAGTTTGTAATCTAATTCTAAGGTGTTTTTGTGTTTTATTTGTCGTAACCTAAATATCCTATTGCAATAGCTTTAGGTCCTGCGTGAGATCCAATTACAGGAGAAATAATTTCTGTTTCAACTTCTATATCACCAAAAGTTTTCTTGATAGATACCATTGCTTTTTCTAATAATTCATCAGTTGTATAAAGAACAAATAAACTCTTTGGATTTTTTTCTTTAATTTCTTCACACATTTTTGAAAGAACTTTATTCATTCCTCTGTGTTTTCCGCTGACAGTAAGAAGTCCATCCTTGATGGTAATAATAGGAAGGATATTTAGCAGGTTTGATAGGACGAATTGAGTTTTAGTAAGTCTACCTCCAGCATATACATATTCCATAGTTTCTACAGTTACAAGAACATTGTGTTGTGCGGAAAGCTCAGTATATCTAGCTTCAATATTTTCAAAGGATAAACTACCTTCTTCGAATTCTTTAATTATTTTCTCGATAGCAATTCCTACCATTCGTGCTATTTGAAAAGTATCGATTATCTTGATTTCAATACCATCAATAAGTTCTTTAGCTTGTACGAAAGAAGAATATGTCCCTGATAGTTTTGAAGAGACGCTGAAAGCAACGATGCGCTCTACGCCTTGTTGTTTAAGTTCTTCATAAATTCTTAAGATTTTCCCTACTGCAGGTTGGCTTGTGCTAGGCTTTTGTCCATTATGTATTCTTTTATAAAATTCGTCAGGAGTTATAGTAACGTTATCCTCGAAAACTTCATCATCAAGACGAACTTCAACAGGGATAACTGTAATTGGATTGTTTTTTTCAAAGTTTTTATTAATTTGTAGTGCTGAATCGCACACAAAAGCTGTTTTCATAAAATTAACCTCTTGTACATTGTTTTTAAATAGTTATATTTAACTACGTTCTTATATGATATAATAAAAATAAAATTTTTTCAACTGAAAAGTGAAATAAAAAATTCACTTTTATACAAAGTGTAAGTATTAAAAGGTTAATAAAATAAGATGTTAAGGCTTTGATAATGTTGGAATTAATTTAGAAAGTTACACACTTTATCTCTAATTATATTTATATTTATTGATTGAGGCATTTAATAACTATCAAAGAATAATAAAAAGTATTACTAAACCTATAATAAAAATGAATACTTAGGCTAGATTAATTTATGTTATAATGATATTAATACAAATTGATAGAAATAGGAGGGATAAATATGATTTTAGAAAAAATTTCAGGACCTCAGGATCTTAAAAAAATTAACAATAGAAGAATTACAAACTCTGGCCGATGAAACAAGAACGGTATTATTATAAAAAATTAGTTCTCACGGAGGCCATAGTGGACCGAATTTAGGAATGGTGGAGATGACAGTTGCCTCACATCATGTATTCGATTCACCTGTAGATAAGATAATTTTTGATGTATCGCATCAAACTTATATTCGTAAAATGCTAACAGGACGCCAAAAGGCATTTATAGACCCTAAATATTATGATGATATTTCTGGATATACGAATCCAAAAGAAAGTGAGCATGATCTTTTTACTATTGGACATACCTAAACTTCATTATCGTTAGCAAGTGGTATACTGCACGCAAGAGATTTAAAGAAAGAAAAAGGAAATGTTGTGGCAATTATTGGAGATGGTTCTTTATCAGGTGGAATGGCCTATGAGAGTCTAAATACAATAGCTACATTAGGAACTAATGCAATAACTATAATAAATGATAATGACCAATCTATTGCTAAAAATCCTAAAGGTGGTATATATACTGCATTAAGAGAGTTACGTGAAAATAAAGGTCAGGTAACAAACAATATTTTTAAAGCATTAGGATATGATTATCACTACTTAGAAGATGGTAATAACTTAGAAGAACTAATTTCATTATTTAAAGAAGTAAAAGATATAGATCATCCGGTAGTATTACACATTTACACAGAAAAAGGTAAAGGATTTGAACCGGCAGAAAAAGACCATGAAAAATTCCATGCTGGTGGACCGTTTAGTTTAGAAACTGGAGAATATAAAAATCAAGGGGCCTCTTCTCAAACATACAATGGTATTACATCTCAATATTTAGCTAAAAAATTAGAAGAAGATTCATTAGCTATTGTTGTAAATGCAGGGACACCAAGAATAGTTTTCGATAGAGAAATAAGAGAAAAATTTAGAAATCAATTTGTAGATGTTGGTATTGCAGAACAACAAGCAGCAACTATGACAACAGGATTAGCTAAAAATGGAGCAAAACCTATTTGGTCAGTATTTTCTACATTCTTACAAAGAGCATATGATCAACTTTCTCATGATATGGCATTAAATAATCAAGCAGGGGTAGTATTAGTCTACGGCGCATCAATAAAATCAATGAATGATGAAAGTCATCTAGGATTTTTTGATATACCATTTATATCTCATATACCAAACTTTGTTTATTTAGCACCTACTAATAAAGAAGAGCACTTAGCGATGTTAGATTGGGCAATTAATCAAAATAATCATCCAGTAGCTATTAGAGTTCCTGTAGGAAGTGTTGTGGAAACTAGCGAAGAAGATACAACAGATTATTCTATATTAAATAAGAATAAAGTAGTTAAAGCTGGAAAACAGATTGCGATATTTGGAGTTGGAAACTTTTATGGCTTAGCTGAAAAAGTCGTTGAACAACTGAAATCTAAACATAATATAGAAGCAACATTAGTAAATCCAAAGTTCTTAACAGGTTTGGATAAAGAATTATTAAATTCTTTAGAAGAAAATCATAAGTTAGTTGTAACGATTGAAGATGGTATAGTAGAAGGTGGATACGGTCAAATTGTAGCAAGCTTCCTAGGAAATATAGGCTTAAAAGTACAAAACTATGGAATAAATAAAAAATTCTATGATAGATATAAAGTAGAAGAATTAATGGAAGAAAATGGTTTAACCGTAGATAATATAGTAAAAAATATTATAGAAAGTCTATAAAATAAGTAAAAGCATCCTCAATTTTTTGAGGATGCTTTTTCTATTTAAAACTATATTATATAAATTATTTTGTTTAGAAATATATGTAGTTAAACTCATGAGAGTAGGGTTTTATAAAAAATTAAAGCGTTTTTCTTTTTAAGAGAAAATAACTGTATTAATTTTTTGAAACGCTAACATTATAATAAATGTAGGTGGTGAAGCAAATGGAGATTTTTAATTATGATAATAGAAGTTTGAGACTACTAAATATACTAGAATCTAACTTTTTAGTTCAGGATCAATACTTACTAGATGTATTAAAGGTAAGTTCAAAAACTATTAGTAATGAAATAAAATCTTTAAATGAATTATTTGAAGACTGTGCATACATAGAAAATAAAAATTCAAATTATAGTCTTTTTATTACAAAGTTAGAAGAATACTTAAAGAGAAAAAGATCTATATATGAAGCTAGTGTTAATTTTGATTCTAGTAAGGTAAGGCTAGTATATATATTTAAGACATTAGTTTCATCGGGCGAAAGTGCACTAATAGACGATTTAGCTTTTGAAATGATAGTTAGTAGAACAACTTTAAATTCCGATATAAAAAAATTAAATGACATTATAAGTAGTTATAATCTTGTTATAAAAGGAAAACCTAATACAGGTATTAAAGTAGTTGGTCTAGAAAAAGATATTAGAATTTTTATTTTAGAAAATATTTTTAATTATATGTACAAGGAAGATATTTTTGATAAAGATGATAATATGTTTTTTGATGAAACATTTGAAAAGTACAAAATTGATAAACAGGCAAAAGCTGAATTTTTCAGATACTTAACAGTGTCTTTAGATCGATTTGCTAATGGCTTTTATCTAAACTTTGAAGAAAAGCAATATGAAGAATTATTAAACAACTACGCACAACCTTTTATTAACGAGATAAGTGATTATATAGAGAATAAATATAAGATAAGCTTATCTACTGATGAAATCAAATTTTTAGCGATTTGCTTTGCTACGATGAGAGTTCCTACAAAAATAAATAAAATAAGAGAAAATCTAAAATATACTGAAGAGTATACAAAACTTGTTCAGGAAATTTTAGAAACAGTTGTTTACGAGTATGGACTTGAATTTGATACTTCGGATATAATTGAAGAATTTATCTATCATATATACTTCTTAATGGAACGATTAAAATACGGTGTTAGATATAACAACAATATGAAAGAGAAAATTAAAGAACAATATCCGGTATCATATAAAATTGCTAAAACTGCCAGTAAAGTAATTAACAATAAGTATAACTATATAGTTTCAGAAGATGAAATTAGTTATCTAGCAATATATTTTGAAACGTTATTGAAGAAAATAAAAGTTCAATCTGAAAATCTAAGTGTCTTGTTGATAACTAATTCAGGACCAGCATATAGCAAACTTATGATAAATGAAATAGAAAGTATAATAGTAAATTCACAAGTATCAGCATACACCACTTTTGAAAAAGTTGATTATAGTAAATTTAATATTATAATTTCTACTGAGGATATGAAGTTTGAAACAGAAATGCCGGTTATTTATCAAAATGAAATTTTAGATAAGATGTACTTGAAAAAAGAAATTAATTTTCTACAATATGTTAATAAAATGAATAATCCTAGTATTCGAGGAATGGAATCAGTATTGCTAAGCTCGATGAGAGAAGAGACATTTTTCAAATGTGATAGCAAAAAAACATATGCTGAAAATATTGATTTTATGATAGAAGAGTTAATAAAACAGCATTTAGTAGATGATAAGTTTTTAAAGAGAATCAGAGAAAGAGAAAAAAAATCGTCTATGATTTTTGAGAAAAATGTAGCATTTCCACATACGATAAATAAACTGGGAGATGATTTAATAATTGCTCTAGGGGTAAGCGAAAAAGGATTTAAGGATAATAAAGACTTAAAACTAATATTTATGGCGTGTGTACCTGAAGGAGAAAAAAATGGGTTGATTTTAGCTAAAACCTATGATGAATTAATTTCTATTATTAAAGATGAAAAATTAATTACAGATATATCTAAAATAGATAATTATGACTTATTAGTAAATTACTTTATAAAAAATACTAATTTATATAGATAGCAATTAGGAGGACATATGAATTTAATAGTTTTAGGAATACTCTTTATTTTAGCATTTATTTTACAATATGCTTTAACTTATGTTCAGTTAAATAGTTTCAAACGAAGCTATAGTAAACTTAGACGAATAGGTAGAGTAGTAATAGGAAGAAAAAAAGGTGCTGCACGTGCGGGAGCAATTGTTATGCTAGCTATAGACGATAATGATAAGGTTATCACTGGAGAAGCTATGCAAGGAGTAACAGTACTTGCTAGATTTAAAAAATTTGAATATTTCAATGGTCTTAAAGTAGGGACTATAAATAGAGAAGATTGTAAAGCGATAAAACTATCAGCATCTTTAACTAGTGCAGTGCTTGACGGAGTTGTTAATTATAAAACAATTTCTGCTGGTGGACAGGTTGAAATGGAGCTAAGTCCATTTGGGAAATTAGCAAAAAAATTAAAATTAAATTAAATATTATAAGGAGGACAATATGGATTATATTGTTAAATTAGCATCAGGCTTTACAGGTTTATTTGACGAAGGTGCAAAAGTATTCGTAAGTTGGGTTGGAGGAATCGTACCGAAAGTATTATTACTACTTGTATTTATGAATGCATTAGTTGCTTTTATTGGACCACACAGAGTAGAAAAATTTGCTAAAGTGTGTTCTAAAAATGTAATTTTAGCTTACGGAATTTTACCATTCGTTTCTGCATTTATGTTAGCAAACCCTATGGCATTATCAATGGGTAAATTTTTACCAGAACGTATGAAACCTAGTTATTATGCATCTGCATCATATCACTGTCATACAAACAGTGGGATATTTCCACACATTAACGTTGGTGAAATTTTCATCTACTTAGGTATTGCAAATGGAATTACTCAATTAGGATTAGACGTTACACCATTAGCAATTAGATACCTTCTTGTAGGGTTAGTAATGAACTTCTTTGCTGGATGGGTTACAGATTTCACAACAAAAATTGTTATGAAACAACAAAAAATTGAATTAAGTAATGAATTAAAAGCGTAGGATTAGGAGAAATAATTATGACATACGGAACAATTAAAATAGAAAAAGGTAGTGGTGGTTTCGGTGGGCCTTTAGTAGTAACTCCAAAACCAGGGAAAGATAAAATTTTATATATCACAGGTGGTGGAGCTGAACCTGAAATCGTAGAAAAAATCGTAAAATTAACAGGTGCTACAGCGGTTAATGGATTTAAAACATCAGTACCAGACGAAGAAATTTTCTTAGCAATTATTGACTGTGGTGGAACATTACGTTGTGGTATTTATCCACAAAAAAGAATTCCAACAGTTAACATTATGCCTGTTGGACCAAGTGGACCACTTGCTAAATTTATTAAAGAATATATTTATGTTTCAGCTGTAGGATTAGATCAAATCTCATTAGCTGAAGGTAGTGAAGAAGTAGTAGTTGAGGAAAAAACTCAAGAAGAACCAAAACGTGAATTTAAATATAGTGCAGATAAAAAAGTTTCACAAAGTTTAGCAGAAAATGCTAAATCATCTGTTATTCAAAAAATCGGTATGGGTGCTGGTAAAGTAGTTCATACATTATACCAAGCTGCAAGAGATGCAGTTCAATCAATGATTACAACAATTTTACCATTTATGGCATTTGTTGCGATGTTAATAGGGGTTATCCAAGGATCAGGATTTGGTAACTGGTTTGCTAAATTATTAACTCCGTTAGCAGGAAACATCTTTGGATTAGTAGCTTTAGGATTTGTATGTTCTATTCCACTATTATCAGCGTTACTTGGACCTGGTGCAGTAATTGCACAAATTATCGGTACATTAATTGGGGTTGAAATCGGAAAAGGAACTATTCCTCCACAATTAGCATTACCTGCATTATTTGCAATCAATACACAATGTGCTTGTGACTTTATCCCAGTTGGTTTAGGTCTTGCAGAAGCTGAACCAGAAACAGTAGAAGTAGGGGTAGTATCTGTACTTTACTCAAGATTTATTATTGGGGTGCCAAGGGTTATCGTAGCTTGGTTAGCAAGCTTTGGAATGTACTCTTAAAATTTTATAGGAAGCGGTCTTCGCTTCCTACATTAACGACATAGTCGACCGTAAATGAATGAATAAAAATATAAGCAAAGGAAGAATGAGTATGATAATTTATGAAAATACAATAAAAAGTAAAGGAAGTCTTGTAGGTGAATTTGGTGATGGGATGTTTATCCTTTTTGGAGATAATGCACCAGATATGTTAAAAGATTATTGTTATGGAATTGATGTAGTACCTACTAATACAACTATTGAAGTAGGTCAAACATTAAAAGTAGATGGAGAAGAGTTTGAAATTCTTGGTGTAGGTGATGTAGCTGAGAAAAATCTAGTAGACTTAGGACATCTAACAGTGCATTTCTCTGGTGATTTAGATAATTTATTACCAGGGGCAATCGTAGTGGAAGAAAAAAGCTGTCCAGCAATTGATATTAATACAAAAATTACAATAGAAAAATAATAAGGAGAAATAATTATGAGTTGGTTAAATTTAGAAGGAAAAACAGTAGTAGTAACAGGTGGAGCATCAGGTATTGGAGCAGCAGTAGTTGATGAATTCTTAAATCAAGGATGTAATGTAGTAGTAAGTGACTTAGCAGAAAAAGAGTCTGATAATGATAAATTACTATATGTTAAATGTGATGTAACTAAGAGAAGCGATGTTAAAGAAGTTGTAGCTAAAACTTTAGAAAAATTTGGAACAATCGATATTCTTGTAAATAATGCTGGAATTAATATTCCTCGTTTATTAGTAGATAAAAATGATCCTGAAGGGAAATATGAGTTTAGTGACGAAGTATACGACAAAATTATGGATATAAATGTAAAAGGTCTATTTATCTTCTCTCAAGAAGTTGGACGTATACTAGTTGCTAAAGGTAGTGGTGTAATAGTAAACATGTCTTCAGAATCTGGATTAGAAGGATCAGAAGGGCAAAGTATTTATGCTGCAAGTAAAAATGCTGTAAACTCACTTACACGTTCTTGGGCAAAAGAACTGGGTAAATTAGGAGTTAGAGTAGTAGGTGTAGCACCAGGTATATTAGAAGCGACAGGACTTAGAACATTAGCTTACGAAGAAGCGTTAGCTTACACTCGTGGAGTAACAGTAGAACAAATTCGTGCGGGGTATACAAGTACAAAAACTACTCCACTAGGAAGAGATGGGAAATTATCAGAAGTTGCGGATTTAGTTACATACATAGCAAGTGATAGAGCAAGTTATGTTCATGGTGTTACGTATAATGTAGCAGGTGGAAAAACAAGAGGTTAATAGATGAAATAGGGGAGATTCCCCTATTTTTTGTAGTTTGTGATTTTTTATTATTTCTATTATAATAACTGTAAAGAACAAAAAGTGAGGTTGGTTAAATGGATATAAAAGCTGTGTTATTTGATATGGATGGACTAATGGTTGATACGGAAAGTTTGGCGACTGAAGCGTTTATTCATAGTGCGAAAAAGCAAGGATATGATATGACAAAAGAAGAGACACTTCTAGTATTAGGATTTACTACTAAAAGTATTTATGATTTTTGGGAAAATTATTTCAAAAATTCTGATGTTAGTGGAAAACAACTAGTAGATGATCATTATAAATATATAGAAGATATTTTATTTACCACAGGGCCAAGGAAAATGCAATATATCGAAGAGTTATTAAAATATTTGAAAAATAGTAATTATAAAGTAGCGGTAGCATCATCATCTAGTATGAACCACATAATAAATAATATGGAAAAGACTGACTTGAAGAAATATATAGATGAGTTTGCTAGTGGAGCTGAGGTTGAAAATGGGAAGCCGGCACCGGATGTGTTCTTATTAGCTGCAAAGCGCTTAGGTGTAAAATCAGAAGAGTGTTTAGTTTTAGAAGATTCTAAGGCTGGTGTGATAGCGGGGAGTTCGGCAGGAGCTAAAGTTATTATGGTTCCTGATATGTTTAAACCAGATGAAGTTTGTAAAGAAAAAGCTTATAGAATTGTTAATAATCTGGGAGAGGTTATAAGTATTTTAGAGGAGAAAAATAATGAAAATTTTAATAGATAGTGCAGATGTAGAAAAAATTAAAGAAATATCGAAATATAGAGAGATAACAGGAATAACGACTAATCCAACAATCTTATCGAAAGTAGAAGGAAATATTAAAAATATTTTAAAAGAATTAAAGCAATTTACTTATGATAAATATGAAATTCATATACAAACAACAGAAAGTGAAGTTGAAGGAATATTAAGTGAAGCAAGAGTACTTAGAAAATTTTTTGGAGAAACATTTTATATAAAAATTCCTGTAACAAAGGCTGGTTTAGAAGCTATTAAACTCTGTTCAAGCGAGGGGATTAAGGTGACAGCTACAGCAGTTCTAAGTCCTATGCAAGCATTGGCTGCTGCCATGAATGGAGCAAGTTATGTAGCGCCGTATGTGAATAGAATGGAAAATGTCGGACAAGACGCAACAGAAATAATTTCTGTAATAAGTGATTTATTAATAGATTATCCAACAGAGATTTTGGCTGCGAGTTTTAAAAATATAAAACAGATTCAAGAAGTCTTGCTTCAAGGAGCTGGAGCAGTAACTATATCTCCTGAATTAATAGAAACAAGTGTTTGGCATCCTTATACAGATAAGTCTGTTATAGACTTTAAAATTGATTGGAAAAATAAATTTGGTGATAAAAAAATTGTTGATATGATATAATAATTAAAAATAAAATATGTTTAGAAATGGAGAATAGTATGAATAATATGAATAACGTAGAAGGTATGACGGATGAACAGTTTATGGCTTATAAAGAGATACTTCTGCAGTTAGTTTTAGAGATGATAGAAAATAGTGAAACGCTAGAAGAAGCAAAAAATAAAATAGAAAAACTAATGAAATAATTTTTAGAATCAACTCAATAAATAATTAGAAAGTCTAAACCTTCGAGCGAAGCCTAGTGATTATGATGATATTGAGTTGATTTTATTATAAGGAGAATAAAATGATTGGTCTTGTTTTTGATGTGGATGATACATTGTATGAACAGATAGTTCCATTTGAGAATGCGTATAAGAGTCTATTCGATATGGATATTGATATCGAGAAGTTTTATCTTTTAAGTAGATATTATAGCGATGTAAAATTTGAGGCTTCAAGAAATGGGGAGATGACTATGGATGAATATCATATTTATAGGATTCAAGAAGCGGCTAAGGATTTAGGTGTGTGTTTGACTGCTGAACAGGCACTCAGTATGCAAAAAGAATATAAAAAGAATCAACAAAAATTGCAAATGTCTAATACAACTATAAGTATTTTAGAGTTAGCAAAAGAGAATAATGTGAAGCTTGGAATTATTACGAATGGACTAAGTGAACATCAATGGGCTAAGATAAAGGCATTAGGTATTGAAAGCTGGATTAGTAGGGAGAATATTATAGTCTCTGGAGATTATGGTATAAATAAACCAGATGTTAGAATATTTGAGATTATGCAAGAAAAGTTACAACTTCCTAATGCTTCTCTATACTATATAGGAGATTCAATAGAAAATGATATAGTTGGAGCTAATAATGCAGACTGGAAAGGAATTTGGATAAATCGCTATAAGCGAAAATTACCAGAGGATATTGAAATTTATAAAATAGCGGAAAATAACAGAGAATTGTTCGAAATTATTAAAGAAATTTTTGAAAAGTAAAATAAAATAGTTTTAGTTAGTTAATTTTTATGGTAAAATTAGTTATATTGATTTTATTAGAAGTTTACTAGAATAAAATTGAACTAGTGCTTTGTCTAAGGAGGAAAAAAGTATGAAATTAGTATTTTTTAATTTAAGAGAAGATGAAAAGAGTGCTTTAGAAAGTTGGAGAAATTCTCACCCTGAGGTTGAAGTTGATGTTTATACTGAAGAGATTTCATTAGCTAATAAGCACTTATTAGAAGGAAAAGAAGGTGTAGTTTTAGCTCAAAACAAACCTTTCGAACGCGATGTATATGAATATGCAAAGGATCAAGGAGTTAAGGTTTTTGCGACACGTTCTGCTGGTTTTGATATTTATGATTTAGAATTAATGTCAGAGCTTGGGATTAAAATGACCAATGTTCCATCATATTCGCCAAATGCTATTGCTGAACATGTTCTTACTTCTGCGTTGCGTATTAGTAGAAATACAAATAAAATTCAACGCAATATAGAAAAACATAATTTCTCTTGGAATCCAGGGATATTATCTCGTGAGCTTAGAACTTTAACAGTAGGTGTTATAGGTACTGGAAGAATAGGTACTCAAGCTGCTCGATTATTCAATGCTTTAGGGTCTAAAGTTATAGGTTATGATGTATATCGAAATGAAGCGGCAAAAGAAGTACTAGATTATGTTGAGAATCTAGATGACTTAATAGCGAACTCTGATATCATTACTATTCATATGCCGGCTATTAAAGAATACAACCACATGGTAAATGATGAATTTCTTGCTAAGATGAAAGATAATTCAATCTTACTAAACGCAGCTCGTGGCATGCTAGTAGATACTAAGGCTGTTTTACGAGCTTTAGATAGTGGTAAACTTCTTGGTGCAGGGCTAGATGTTTACGAAAATGAAGGTAAATATGTTCCTAAAAACTTTGAAGGAAAAGAGTTTGATGATGAATTATTACAAACGCTAATAGATCGTGATGATGTAATCTACACACCTCATACAGCGTTTTATACAGAAACTGCAATCCAAAACCTTGTAGAAGGTGGATTAGAAGCAGCTGTTGAAGTAATTACAACTGGGACATCTGCAAATGTTGTAAATAAATAAAATATAGTTGAAGGGGCTATCTAAAAAGCCCTAAAATTTAACAAAGTTTATATGAAAATTCATAGACACAGTGGTTTATTGATTTTAAAAATATCTTTATAAAGGCTTTTTTGAAATCAATAAAATATGTAGGAGTGACTCGATAAAATCGATTTCTAAGAAATTACGATTTTTGAGTCACTCCCTTTTTCTTGTAGAAAAAAATTTTTCAGGAGGGTGAATATAGAAAAAAAGATCCGACATTGTCAGACCTTAAAATTTTAATTTACTATTTTTTTAATAAATCACGGATTTCTTTAAGAAGCTCTTCCTTAGCATCAACTTCTGGTACTTTTTCTTCAGCTTCTTCTTCTTTAGACATTTTATCTTTAGCTGTGTTGATAGCTTTAACGAAAATGAAGATTGCGATTGCTGTAATTAAGAAGTCAATTGTAATTTGAATAAAGTTACCGTATTTAATATTATTCCATGCTAAGTTAGTGAAGTCTGGTTTAGCAGGGAAAAGTAATCCGATTAGAGGCATCATAATGTCGGTTACTAATGAACTAACGATTTTTCCGAATGCAGCCCCGATGATAACCCCGATAGCAAGATCTAATACATTTCCTTTAAATGCAAATTTTTTGAATTCATTTAACATAAAAAATATCTCCTTTTAAAAATTAATACTAGAGTATATTATATCAAAATATCAATAAAATCAAGTATAAGAACTCACTTTTATGAAAAAAACAAAAGAAAACGTATTTTGATTTTAGTTATTATATTAGTTAAATATTTTTTTTATAAATTATATATGTATTTGTTAAGTATTTGTAATTAGTATATAATTTACCGAATAAACAAGAAAACTAACCGAATATGCATTATCTATAGATTTTTAAATATTTATTATATAAAATATAATTATGAAAGGAGCTAAAGATATGAAAGTTGAATTAAATATATGAAAGGAGGTGAAAATGTGAAAGTAGAATTAAATATAGATAAGAAATTTGAAGAAATAATAGTTACTATATCAGCAAATAAAGTGAATGATAAGATTCAAAATTTAGTGAATTATATAGAAAATAAGGAAGATTACTTTATAGGAGTTTTAGATGGGAAAGTACGTTTATTAAATACGGAGGATATTATAAGGGTATATGTTGAAGATAGAAAAGTATATGTAGTTACAGTTGAAGGTAGATTTATTGTTAGAAAAAAATTATATGAAGTGCAGAGTACATTAACTAAGGATTTTATAAAAATATCTCAAAGTGAAATAGCTAATGTTAAATATATTCATAGCTTAGATTTAGGATTGAGAGGAACAATAGTTATAAATTATAAAAATTCGGACATAAGTTATGTATCACGTAGGATGTTAAAAGTTATAGGAGGTATTAAAATGAAATTATTTCAAAAAATTATAATATTTATGTTGTTAGGGGTAGGAGTAGGAAACGTTATTAATCTAATATTTGGTATTTTGTATGGTCAGTTTTATCCTGGCATGCCATTGTATATTCAGAGTTTTGATAATCTAAATACGGCAGTATTAATTCAAACCTTAGTATATGCTATTTTAGGTTTATTACAAGGATTAGCTGGTAAAGTATTTCAAAGTAAGTTAAATGATAACATAGTAATAGTATTTGTATCACATTATTTTCTTATTATGTTACCACTTGTGTTAGCGGGTTATTATTTGAAATGGTTTAGTAGTCTTACTACTTTAATTTTAATGATGATTACAGCTACTGTGGTTTATGTTTTAATAGGAATAGTTCGATATTTTAGTATTAAAAATAGTATAAGTGAGATAAATATAAAATTAAGAGAGAATATGTAAGATTCAGTTGTCCAAAAGGAGGAGCAACACAAATTAATGATTTTGTGTTGCTCCTCAGATTGTTGACAAAACGACCAAAATATCAATGAAGATATTGATGTTTTGGT
>NZ_CAUPZX010000041.1:0-16544 GCF_963515875.1 uncultured Gemella sp.
TCTACATTTCCTTCATTTTCTAATCTTAGAGTTGAAAAATTAACATTGAATAAGTTCCATCTTTCTAATTCCATAGACTCTAATTTTGGAAAAGGTAGCGTATAACTTTTATATAAAGCTAATTTTCTAGTATTTAAAAACCAAGTAGGTTCATTTGTATTAGAAAAGATGCTTTGTAAAGTTTTAATACTTAGTTTTAATTTATTATTCTCCATATTAAACCTCTTCTTTTAACCAGTCATAACCTTCTTTTTCTAAACGAAGTGCTAGTTCAGGTCCACCTGATTTTACGATTTTCCCATCCATAAGTACATGTACAAAATCAGGTTCAATATAATCTAATAATCTTTGATAGTGAGTGATAATTAAGCAACCAAAGTTTTCTCCACGCATTTTATTAACACCTTTTGATACGATTTTTAAAGCATCGATATCTAATCCAGAGTCGATTTCATCTAGAATAGCAAATTTAGGTTCTAACATCATCATTTGTAATATTTCGTTACGTTTCTTTTCTCCTCCAGAGAAACCATCATTTACATAACGTTGAGACATTTTTAGATCCATCTCTAAAAATTCCATTGTTTTATCTAATTTTTTTATGTATTGCATTAAAGGAATACTCTCTTCTCGCTGTGCATTGATTGCCGATTTAATAAATTCTGAAGTTGGTACTCCTGGTACTTCAGATGGATATTGCATTGCAAGGAATAGACCAGCACGAGCTCTTTCGTCTACTTCCATTTCTAATACTTCTTCACCATCTAATAAAATACTTCCACCATCTACTTCATATTTTGGGTGACCCATAATAGCTGATGCTAAAGTAGATTTACCTGCACCATTTGGTCCCATTACGGCATGTATCTCACCAGATTTAATTTCTAAATTTAGTCCTTTTAATATTTGTTTTTCATTAATTGATACTTCTAAATTTTTAATATCAAGAACTGACATTTTATTTCCTCCATCTTTTGTATTTTAACGATTTAATGTATAATGTTACTTTTAATCGCTCTATTTATTAATATAATTATATAGTTTTTAAATTCATTTATCAAATTATTGGTTTGATTAAAATTAACATATTCCCTCTAAAATTTTAATAAAAAAATGATAAATCCTCAAAGTGTATTTGAAGATTTATCATAAATTTATTTTGAAAATTCCCACATAGCCACTATTTCAGTTTTTAATTCATCATAAGACCATTTTTTTAGCGTTCTTGTATAACTGTTTGGATCATTAATAATAAAATTATCATCATTATCTACTGCTGTGATAAGTATAATATGTCCTACTGTGGTAAATTTACCAGGGTGTACTGATGCAATTATCGGATGTCCTTTACTTAAAGCAGATTTCATCGCTTCTTTATTTAAAGGTACTCCAGTCGATTTAACACCATACTCTTTTGCAATATAATCGAAGAAACTCCATTTAGTTCCCGCATCTGTAAAATAGCCATTTGCCTCTTCTTTTTCAGCAATATTCTTAGGAGTTATCGATTTATCATCTAATATTCCACTTAATACCATTGCTACACATGTTGGTCCACATCCCCCTATAGCAATATTTGTCTCACCTAACTTATCATAAGCCCAACGTTTATCCCATTGAATATAGTATGGATATTTTCTATTAATTTCTACTGTTTCTCCCTCTTCAAACTGAGTAGCTTTTTGCCCTGCTAGGTAGCCTAATATATATTGTGTTGCATCCTTGTTATTTACTAATAATTTTTGTTCAGCTTCTGGTAGATTTTCTCTTTGTAAATATATTAATTGTCCTATAAGACTACCATTGGCATTTTGAAGTAAATTATTTTCAACTCCACTTGGATTGGTAATAAATGGATAAGGTTGCGTTACCCCCTTTATACCATCTCTTGCATTAGCTACATTTTCTGTTTGTAACACATTAGTACTCTTGTTTTCATCTTTTAAAAATTTATTAAACCAAGTAATCTTATTACTTTGATTAACATACAGTATAACTGAACATAGAACAATAAACGCAATTGTTATAATCCCTATTATTTTTCTTTTCATTGTTTCTCTCCTTTATTTACTCTTTAAAACTAAAATAACCCCTACAAAAATAACTATAATATATCCTATTAAACTTTGCAAGTCTGGTAACTCGTTAAAAAATATAAATCCTAAAATTCCTGAAAATAAGACTTGTGAGTAATCAAAAACTGAGATATTTTTCGCTGCTGCATATCGATAAGCAAACGTTACCCCATACTGCCCTATCGTTGCAGATGCTCCCGCTAATATTAACATCATTAATTGGTATATACTCATTTCTCTATAATCAAATATTAAATAAGGTAACAACAATAACGTTGATAATGAAGAGAAAAAGAATATAATGAATTCACCTGAAACATTATGCGTACCTAAGTACCTTACACAAGTATAAGCAACTCCTGAACAAAACGCTCCTAAGAGTGCAGCAAAAGCACCAAGACTAATAAGTCCATTACCTGTTGGTTTAATAATAAATGCCACACCTATAAATGCAACTACAATAGCCATCATTTGAAATCTCGACATCTTTTCTTTGAAGAAAACGTACGATAAGATTAATATTACAAAAGGTGATAGTTTTTGTATTATTGTTGAATCGGCTAAACTTATATGGCTTATCGCATAAAAATTAAATACTAAACCTATAGTACCGAAAACACTCCTCGATATTAATACTCCCCAAGCAATGTTACCCTTTGGAAGGTTGATTGATTTTCTATGTTTTATTAATGGAATAGCTGAAATGGCAACAGCAATTATATTTCTGAAGAAACCTTTTTGCATAGCTGGTAGATTCCCAGAGAGTTTTATAAATAGTGCCATTAGAGAAAAACCAAATCCTGCAATAATTATACAAAATATTCCCTTTAATATATTATTTTTTTTATCCATTATTAAACTCCAATAGATTAAATATCTGAATAACAGTATTTTCTATATTTTTTATAGTGACATCTTTTTTCATTGCTTTATCTAAAGGTAAAAACTCTCTTTGAACTGTAAATGAAGAGTCAACTAATTTCTTATTTTCATCGATAAGTTGTTTCATCTGTTCGTCTAAAATACTACCAGCCAAGAAAATTACTTTTTTATTATACTTTTTTGCTATTCTCGCAAGTTCAATTGGGGCTTTTCCCATATAACTCTGACTATCTAATTTTCCTTCGCCTGTGATAAGAATATCAATTTCGCTAATTTTCTTTTCTAAATCTAAATATTCAATCATAAACTTAGAACCACCTTGTATTCTACTATTACAAAATGATAAGAATGCAAATCCTAGACCACCCGCAGCACCACTTCCTTCAAAATTTGAAAAGTCATTATTTATTTTTTTAGAAACAAGATTTGAAAAGTTTATTATATATTCATCTACTTCTGAAAAATTTCTTTCATCTAACCCTTTTTGCCCCGAATAAACATATGTTGCTCCATTATTACCATAAAGAGGATTATTAACATCACTTATTATTGTAAAGTTTGCTTCTTCTAGTTTTTTATTAATACCGCTCAAATCAATCTTACAAATTTTACTTAAGTCTTGTATTCCATGTCTACAAAGCATCCCAGATTCACTTAAAAACCTAACACCTAGTTCACTAAGCATTCCAATACCACAATCATTAGTTGCACTTCCACCCAAGCCAATTATGAAGTGTTTAATACCCTTATCAAGTAAATTATTGATTAATCTACCTAAACCAACAGTGGATGTTTTATATGGATCTTTATCTGCATCTAAAAGCTGTTTTAATCCAATAACTTCCGCAATTTCTATAACAGCTTCTTTCCTGTCTAAATTTTCTAGATAACTAACGATAATTTCTTGTGAAGCGGCATTTACAGTTTTAAATTTCTTTTTCTCAAAATTTTTAAATATATCTAAAAATCCATCCCCACCGTCAGCAACAGCTTCCGTTAAAACTTTTAAATTAGAATATCTATTACTTAATGTACTCTTTATAGTATTTCCTATCTCAACTGAAGATAAAGAACCTTTAAATTCATTAACGGCCACTAAAACTTTCATATAATTTTCATCCTCCTTACAATAAATTTATAATCTTTAGTTAATTTTATCATCATTCTATTATTATTTAAAGGTCTATCAATGAAAATAAAAAATAAAAACATTTTCATTGATAAAATTTACACAAATACTTTAAATTTATTATTTTTTTTAGTATAATAATTATGTAAAGTATTTTACTTTATGTTTAGGGTTAAAAATTAGAACTCACTTTTTGATTTATCAAAAATACAGTGTTAATTTGTCTGCTGCAGAAGCAAACTACTTTTAGTTTTACAATTATAAGTAATCCTCATGTTTGTGCCAGTAATCTCCAGCTAACATTTTAAATATATTAGTTCTAAGAGTTTCTAATTCCCTAAAATTAGGCTAATATAATAACTGTAAAAAACCACGAAGTTTACCCCTAAACTTTCGTGGTTTTTTATATATAAAAATAACTCAAAATGGTATAAAAAACCATAGTGAGTTACTTATATAATCTGTCATATGTTATTTTTCTCTTTTTAATAAATAATTCGCAAAATCTATTAATAAATCATTATTTAATTTTTCAGCAATATTTATAGCATTTGTAGTATGTTTTTGAAGTAAGTCTTCACATTCTTCAATTCCATAGAAACTAAGATAAGTAATCATATCTTCATCACTCGGTAGTTTTCCTATTTTTTCAAAATCTCCATAATAATCAAGAATATCATCTTTAATCTGATATGCTATTCCTAATTGTTGACCAAATTCTCTTATTTCTGCGTAATCGTCTGATTTATTAGCTACTAAGCAGGCAAAATCCATAGGGAGCTCAATTAAACGACCAGTTTTTAAACTGTGCATTCTTCTTAAGTAATCTGCATCAACAATATAATTTTTTTGTTTAACATCATACACTTGACCAGCAATCATCCCCATAGCACCTGAATAGTTAGCAAATTGTTTTATAAGTCTAACTTTTAAGTTAGGATTGATATTACAATCACTAAGAACCTCAAATGCCAATGTAAGCATTGCATCTCCTGTTAGAACCGCTACATCTTGTCCAAAAACTTTGTGATTTGTCAGTTTTCCCCAGCGATAATCATCGTTATCCATTTCTGGAAGATCATCATGTACTAATGAATAAGTATGAACTAATTCTATTGCTAAGGCAATATCAAAATACTTACTATAATCTATTTCATAATATTTAAGTAAATACAAAAAAGATAGTGGTCTTATTTTTTTTCCATCGTTAACTAAAGAATACTTAATAGATTCCTTTAGAATCTCTGGCATTTCTAGTTTTTCTATATATTCTTTAGCAAAAGTATTTAATTTTTCTTTGTTTTCTTCTATGAATGCTTTGAAATTATTCATTTTCTTTGAAATCCTTAGTTAATTTAGCTACTTCTTTTTCAGCGTTATCTATTAATTCATTACAATTTTTAATTAAATCTATTCCTTGCTTATAGCGTTCTAGTGAATCTTCTAGGGATAATTTCCCTGATTCTAATTCAGCAACAATTTTTTCTAAGTTCATTAAACTTGTTTCAAAATTTTCTTTACTCATTACTTAACTCCTTTATCTGATATATTATTTACATCACATTCTAAACTTCCATCTATAAGCTGTACAGTGACTTTATCTCCTATAGTTACTTCTTTTATAGTTGTTAATTTTTTATTATTCATAAAAGTAACTGAATAACCTTTTTTCAAGATATTTAATGGAGAGTTTGCTTCTAGACGATTTATCTCATTAGTGAAATTTTCTTTGAAACGCCCTAACATGTCATATGAAATAAATTTATCAGATGAGTTAGCTAGTGTATTCTTCTTATCTTTAATCAATTGATGTAAAGTTTTATTTAAGTCTTTTTCTAATATCTCCAATGACTTCCTATATTCAATATATATTTTAGAATAGTTCTTAAAATATGGATTATTTTCACTATTAACAATTCTACTCTTATATGTTTGAATATTATTATTTAAAATACTATTTAATTTTTGAAAATTAAATTTAATTCTATTCTTTATATCTTCAATATTCGGTGTAACTAGTTCAGCAGCTGCTGTTGGTGTAGAAGCCCTTCTATCAGAAACAAAGTCAGCAAGTGTAGTATCTGTTTCATGTCCAATACCAGTAACAATTGGTGTTGTACAATTAAATATGGCTCTAATTACTTCTTCAGTATTGAAACTCCATAAATCCTCTATTGAACCTCCTCCGCGGCCTAGTATTATTACATCGTTTGATCCATCATCTGCAAGTTTTATATTTTTAACAATATCTTGAACTGAATTTTCACCTTGAACCAATGTTGAGTATATATTAATCTTCGCAATAGGAAATCTTCTTTGGATAGTTCTTGTTATATCTTGAATAGCTGCACCTGTTTTAGCTGTGACTACAGCTATATTTTGAGAAAAACTAGGTATCTGTTTCTTATACTGAGGTAAAAATAAGCCTTCTTTTTCTAATTTTTCTTTTAACTCTAAAAATTTCTTATACAGTTCTCCAATTTTATCTTTTTTCATATCAACTACTAATAAGTTATGTTCTCCCCTAGGGAAATAGTAATTAATCTTCGATTTAATTAAAACTGTATCTCCATCTTCAAATTCTTTAGTTTTTGCTCCAAACCATACCGCATTTATCCTTGTATTCTCATCTTTTATAGAAAAATAAATATTATTGTTATTGTGAAGTTTAAAATTTGAAATTTCACCCTTAATATATATTTCATTTAAGTATGGATCTAATAAGAACTTTCTTTCAATATATTTATTCAGGGCTGTAACGGTTAGATATGTTTTTTCCTCCATCTAACTTTACCTCTTATTTTATTGAGTTTTCTACAATACCTTTTAATACTCCATTAATGAATTTATAACTTTCATCTTTTTCACTATATTTTTTTGAAAGTTCAACTGCTTCATTGATAGAAACTTTGTAAGGAATATCACTGTATAATATTTCATATGCCGAAATACGTAGAATTTGTCTATCCATTTTAGATAAACGTTCTAGTTTCCAATCTTTTAAATTATTAGCAATCACAGCATCAATTTCTTCTTTCTTCTCAAGTATTTCTGTTAAAGTTTTATTAACATAAATACTAGTTGAAATTTCTTCTTGTTCTAAATCTAATAATTCAATAAAATCTAGTTCAGTATTTTCTACTTGAAATAAAATTTTAAAAACTGCTTCTCTAAGTTCGTGTCTGCTCTTCATCTATATCTCCTAAATTAAAAATCAATTCCCAGTATGTTGACATTTACTGTCTTTGTATTTATCTCAGTCATGTTGAAAATAGAATTTCTAACATTTTCTTGGATTTTTCTTGCTGTCTTAGTCACCGAAAACCCTGATTTTAGATTACAATATACATCTATAACTAATTCTGTTCCTGCAAATTCTAATTCTACACCACGTGAATAAACTTTTTTACCTAATAATTTAGATACTCCTTCTACTTCAGTTGCTGCAATATTAGCAATAACCTCAAGTGCACTTGGGTTAATTTCTACTTTTCCTAATTTTTTAGTTTCCATTTACATTTCCTCCAAAATTATATTTAATACTATAGATATCAATCAGCATTAAATTATTATTCATCCATAATAATCTTTTTAATTATACCATATTTTAAAAGAAAAAGGGAGAGATTACCTTAAAAATAGTTGTTTAATATACTATTTTCATAGGTAATCTCTTCCGTTTATTTATGTATTATTAGTTATTAAATATTAGTTAATAATTCTTCGAATGCTTTATCTATATTATCTTTATTCTTAGCTCCTGCTTGTGCCATATCTGGACGTCCACCACCACGTCCGTCGCAAGCTGTTGCTAATACATTTACAAGTTTTCCAGCATTATATTTATCAGTGATAGCTTTATCTACAGCAACTACAAAGTTTACTTTATCTTCATTTACTGAAGCAAAAGCAATAACATAGTTTTCTAATTTAGATTTAGCATTATCAACAAGTTGTTTTAAGTGATTCATGTTTTCTGATTCAACAACACTTGTTAATACATTTACACCATTTATTTCTTTAATGTTATTTACTAAGTTGTTTAACTCAGCATTAGCAATTTTTTGTTGTAAGCTTTCTTTTTCTTTAGATAATTTCTTAATTTCAGATTGTAATGCAGATACTTTTTCTACCACATTAGATGCATTAGCTTTTGTTAATTTTTCAACAGAACGAAGAGTCTCTTCTTGTTCTCTTAAATACTCGTATGCTGCTTTTCCTGTAAGAGCCTCAATTCTACGAACACCTGCTGCTACTCCTGATTCAGATACAATCTTGAAGATACCTACTTCAGCACTGTTAGCATTATGAGTTCCTCCACATAGTTCGATAGAGTAATCACCGATAGAAACAACTCGTACTACATCTCCATATTTTTCACCGAATAATGCTTGAGCTCCAAGTTTTCTTGCTTCAGCTATAGGCATTTCTTCAGTTTTAATTTCTAAAGCATTCCAAATCTGTTTGTTTACTTCTTTCTCTACTTTTTCAATTTCTTCTTTTGTAAGTGGAGCAAAGTGAGTAATATCAAATCTTAGTTTTTCATCTGTTACTAATGATCCCGCTTGTTTAATGTGTGTTCCAACTTCATGACGAAGTGCTTCATTTAACAAGTGAGTTGCTGTGTGGTTTTTCTCTACATTTAATCTATAAGTTCTATCAACTTCTAGTTTATACTTTGTTCCTACTACTAGTTCACCTTCTACTACTTTAACGAAGTGAATGTGTCGTTTATCAGGAAGTTTCTTAACATCAACTACTTCTGCTTTGAAACCTTCAGCTGAAACTAGTCCTTTATCAGCTACTTGTCCTCCACTTTCAGCATAGAATGGTGTTTTATCAAATACTACTTTTACGACTTCATTACCTTTGTAGCTTTCTAATAAGTTATCTTCTTTATCGACTAGAGCTAATACCTTACCTTCATCTGTAAGACTAGTGTATCCAGTAAACTCACTATCTCCTACTATTCTATTGTATAAATCAGATTGTACTTGCATTGATGAATCATCTTGACGAGAAGAACGAGCACGTTCTTTTTGTTTTTCCATTTCTTCATTGAATCCATCAATGTCGACAGTTAGTCCTAGTTCTTCTGCATATTCTTCTGTTAATTCAATAGGGAATCCAAATGTATCGTAAAGTTTAAATGCATCTTTACCTGAGATTACTTTTGTAGTATCTTTGACCTCATTAGCTATATTATTTAAGATCGCTTCACCTTCATTTAAAGTTTCATGGAATCTATCTTCTTCTTTTAAGATAACATCTTTTACAAAGCTTGCACTTTCTTTTACATTTGGATAGTAATCTACCATAATCTCTGCAACTACATCAGTTAGTTTATACATGAATGAGTTGTTTAATCCTAAAACTTTAGCAAATCGTACAGCACGACGTAATAATCTTCTTAAGATATATCCACGTCCTTCATTCGACGGTAATGCACCATCTGCGATTGCAAATACTACAGTTCTAATATGATCAGCAATAACCTTAAATGCAACATCTTGCTCAGTGCTTACACCATATTTAGCACCTGAAAGTTTCTCAATTTCTCTAATAATTGGAATGAATAAATCTGTGTCAAAGTTTGTTGGTACATCTTGTAAAACTGATACTATTCTCTCTAATCCCATTCCAGTATCTATGTTTTTCGCTGGAAGTTCTGAGTAAGTTCCATCTGCATTGTGATTATATTGACTAAATACAACATTCCAAACTTCAAGGTATCTATCGTTTTCTCCACCAGGATACATTTCTTCTTTTGGTGACCATGTGTCAGCTTCTTCTCCACGATCATAGAAAATTTCAGTATTTGGTCCTGATGGCCCTTCACCGATATCCCAGAAGTTACCTTCGATACGAATAATTCTTTCTTCTGGTAGACCAATTACATTTTTCCATAAATCATAAGCTTCAGTATCTTCAGGATGAATAGTTACTGATAGTTTCTCTTTTTCAAGTCCTAACCATTTTTCTGAAGTTAAAAACTCCCAAGCCCATGGTACTGCTTCATTTTTAAAATAGTCTCCAATTGAGAAGTTACCTAACATCTCAAAGAATGTATGGTGACGAGCTGTTTTCCCAACATTTTCAATATCATTAGTTCTTATTGATTTTTGTGAGTTTGTAATTCTTGGATTTTCTGGAATTTCTCTTCCATCGAAGTATTTTTTCAATGTTGCTACTCCTGAGTTAATCCAAAGTAAAGATGGATCGTCAATAGGTACTAAAGATGCACTTGGTTCGATCTTGTGTCCTTTTTCTACGAAGAAATCTAAATACATTCTTCTAATTTGTGTTGATGTTAGTTGTTTCATTAATTATTTCTCCTTTCAAGCTAACAAAAAATAAAATAAAAATCCCTTGTGTAAATATATTTACACAAGGGACGATCATAATCGTGTTACCACCCTAATTTAAGTACTATGTACTCCTCATTAGTTTTTATAACGGCTTAAATGCCGATGAAGCGTCAATTAGGTAGCATAAAAGTTATATTATGAATCCTTTTCACCACTAGATTCTCTCTGTTAAATAATATCGTTAACTTTTAATTCCTATACTTCATTGTATATGTATGTTATTATAACTAGTTTAGTTACATTTGTCAATAGTTTTTACTTAGAATTTCTGATTTCAAACATTGCTTTTTTTTGCCAAAGTTTCATATTCTGTTTAAGAGTATCAAATCCATATTCGAAATTTAAAGTATCTAAACTATTTATTTCTTTTTTTACTGTGTCTTTTTTTTGTTTAAAGTTTAAAGTCGCATTGATTTTATTATCTTTTATTGATAATACTTTCACTTCTAAAATTTCATCTTGTTTAATATAGCTACTAATATCAAATATAAAACAATTTGTTATTTCAGAAATATGAATTAGTCCTACCATTTTATCTCGAGTTTCAATAAAGGCACCATACGGCTTAACCGCCGTAACTTTAACCTTAATAATATCACCCGGACGTATTTCTCTATAACTCATTTTTAATTTTCTCTACAACTGCTTCTACTGTAAATCCGTATTCTTCTATTACTTTATTTGCAGGTGCAGATGCTCCAAATTTATCTATACCAATAGCAAGACCATCTAAACCAACATATTTATACCATAGCGCACTGTTACCCATTTCTAATGATACACGTCTACGTACACTTAATGGTAATAGTTCCTCTTTGTATTCTTTTGGTTGTTCTTCAAATAACTCAACCGATGGCATACTTACTACACGTACTTTAGAACCATCTTTTTCAAGTTCGTGAGCAACATCAATTGCAAGAGCAACTTCTGATCCTGTTGCGATTAAAATAGTATCAAAATCAGCTGAAGTTTCGTGAACTACATATGCTCCTTTTGCTACCTTTTCAAATGATGAATTTTCTAAAATTGGTAAGTTTTGACGAGTTAATACGATAGAAGTTGGTCTATCGTTAGTTTTTTGAGATAAATACCACGCTGCTTGAGCTTCTGTTGCATCAGCTGGTCTAAATACATAAGTATTTGGTATTGTTCTTAATGATGCTAAATGCTCGATTGGTTCATGTGTTGGTCCATCTTCACCTACTGCGATACTATCATGTGTGAATACATAAGTTACTGGTAAGTTTTGTATAGCTGATAATCTTAATGCAGCTTTTAGATAATCTGAGAATACAAAGAATGTTCCACCGAATACACGAACACCGCCATGTAACATTAAACCATTTAATACTGTCGCCATTGCAAATTCACGAACACCAAATTGTACATTGCGTTCTGTTCTATTAGCATCATCTTGTAGCCCATCACCTTTAATAAATGTCATATTTGAATGTGAAAGGTCAGCTGATCCTCCAAAGAAAGTTGGTAATACAGCTGCAACACTATTAATCGCATCTTGTGATGAATTACGAGTTGCTTGAGTATCTCCTATATTTTTAAATGAAAAACTTTCTTTAGTAAGATGTTTAATGTCTTCACGTGAAAGAGCTTCTTCTAATTCTTTTGCTAATTCTGGATATGCAGCTTTATAATCCTCGTATAGTTTTTCCCATTTAGCATATTCAGTTTCTCCACGATCTGCAACATTTGCCTTGAAGTCAGCATATACTTCAGCAGGAATATCAAAAGGCTCATATTCCCAACCAATTTCTTTTCTAAATAAAGCTGTTTCCTCTTCACCAAGTGGCGCACCATGCACACCATTAGTTCCTTGTTTATTTGGAGAACCCGCACCTATAATAGTCTTAACTTCGATTAAAGTAGGTTTATCAGACTTTTTAGCTTGTTCAATAGCTGCGCTAACCGCTTCTACATTTGCTCCATCTTCTACTAAAATTGTATTCCATCCATATGCATCATATCTAGCTCGTACATTTTCTGAAAATGCATCTTTAGTTTCTCCATCTAAACAGATATCATTTGAATCATATAATACTACAAGTTTATTTAATTTTTGTAATGCAGCAAAACTTGATGCTTCTGATGCTACACCTTCCATAATATCTCCATCACCACAAATAACATATGTATAGTGATCGAATAAAGAGTATCCTTCTTTATTGTATTTTGCTGCTAAATATCTTTCTGCTAATGCCATACCTACTGCAGTTGAGATACCTTGTCCAAGTGGTCCTGTCGTTGCATCTACACCTTTTGTATGACCAAATTCAGGGTGTCCTGGAGTTTTAGAACCCCATTGACGGAAATTTTTAACTTCTTCTAATGACACATCTTCAAATCCTGATAAGTGTAATAATGAATATAATAACATTGAACCGTGACCTGCTGATAACACAAATCTATCTCTATTTATCCAATCTGTTTTTTTAGGATTAACTCTTAGATGCTTTGAAAATAATGAATAAGCCATAGGTGCTGCACCCATTACTACACCTGGGTGTCCAGATTTTGACTTGTTAATAGCATCTACACCTAAAACTTTTATCGCGTTTACTGATTTTTGTGACATAAATGTCCTCCTAATTTTATAATTCTATTCTACCTGAAATAGCTCTTGATAAAGTAACTTCATCAACATACTCAATATCGCTTCCAAAGGAAATACCTTGAGCTATTCTAGTAACTTTTATATCTGTATTTTTTAAATATCTCGAAATAAAACTTGCTGTTCCTTCACCTTCTGGAGATGAATTAGTAGCAAGAATAATTTCTTTCACGGTTTCATCTTGTGCTCTCTCAAAGAGTGACTTAATATTAATATCTAGAGGACCAATTCCATCCATCGGTGAAATTAATCCATCTAGTACGTGATAAACTCCCCTATATTGTTGCATATTTTCCATAGCGACTAAATCATTGTCGTTAGCTACCACACATATAGTAGACTTGTCTCTTCCATTATCAGAACAGATATCACAAATATGTTCTTCACTAAGTCTTCCACATACTTCACAGTTAGTCAATTTCTCTTTCAAATTCACCAGGCTATCGGCGAAGTTCTTAATATCGTTATCATGCATTTTTAAAGTATGAAACGCTAATCTGACCGCTGTTTTTTTTCCTATTCCCGGTAATAGGGAATAACTTTCTATTAAATCTAAAATTGGTTTAGGATATTGCATCTTATAATCCTGGGATGTTTAATCCATTTGTAAATTTACCTAAAGTTTCTTCTTTTAATTGAGTAGATTTTTCTAATGCGTCGTTAACTGCAGTTAAAATCATGTCTTGAAGCATTTCGATATCTTCTGGATCAACAACCTCTTCTTTAATTTTAATATCTAATATTTTTCCATCACCGTTAGCTATTGCAGTAACCATACCTCCTGATACAGTTCCCTCTACAGTTTGGTCTTTTAAACCTTCTTGAGCTGCTAACATGTCTTTTTGCATTTTTTGCATCTTTCTCATCATTTGCTGCATATTTCCCATTCCACGCATAATATTTCCTCCTAATGTCTTATTTATCTATTTATAATATAATTCTATTTAAAATATTACAACTTGTCAATAATTTATAATTTATTTTAATATCATTTTTTAGTTTTGTGTTTCTATTATAATATCCCCGAAAAGTTCATCAATTTTAGTTACTTTAACTTCTTCAACTTCTTCTTGTTGAATTTTTTCTACTTTTGGGTTCTCTATTTCATTTTTAAGTATTTCATACTGATGATCTTGAATTGTATATATTGTATAATCGACACCAATAAATCTCTTGAATAGACTTTCTAAATATTTCTTATACTTAGAATTCGGTGTCATTTTCAGCATATTATCTACTTCGTTAAATAAAAGTAATCCACCCTCTTTAGATGAAGCTATTAGCTTACAAGATTTAAATAACTCACCCATAGTTACTACTTCAGGATTGTTTGTATTTAAGCTGTCATTTATAATCTTATTAAACACATTAGCAGCATAAGTCGTAAAATTTGGACTGGAATCACTAATTAAATCAATTATTTTTTCCTTATCCTTGATTATTACTTCCCTAATTTCTTCTTTCGGGGTATTATCCCAACTAGTTGAAATCACCTCTTCATTAGTACTATCTTCTAAAACTTCATGTGCTTCTAAAACTTCATGTGAAGTATTGCTAATAGAATTTACTGATAAACTATTTACATTTTTTCTTAATTGATTTAACTTATCTTCAAGCATTTTAATTCTATTCTCAAGTTCAACAGTTCTTACATTGGATACTGTATTTTCTACATTATTAACAACAGGAACTTTATTAATACCTTCTTCTTTTGAGCATATCTTAACAATACATATTTGCATATAACTCATATATTCAGTAGAAAATCTAATAAATTGTTCCGTCTGAGATAAGTACTCTATTATTTTATAAAAATAATCAAAATTAACACTTTCTACTTCTGTAGCAATTTTATCTACATTATAAACAGTATGTTTAGTATCTTTTAAGTTTTTATATACTACTATATCTCTAGTTACGTTTATTAAATCATTAAGCAATAATTTCGTATCTTTTGCTTGAGCAATAAACTCATTGTATTTTAATAAAGATTTTGTAACATCTCCTTGCAACAATCCTTTATAAAACTCTAAAATATCATCTTCACTAATAGAAGATGTGACTTCTAATATATGGCTTAATGTAATTTGTTCTGAGTAATTAGATACTTGATCTAGAATACTAATCGCATCTCTTAGACCACCTTTTGCAAGAGCTGCAATTTTTTCTATTGCTTCATCTTCTATCACCAAGTTTTCTTCTTTTGCTATATATCTAAGTCTATCTATTAACTGTTCCTGTGAAAGATTCTTAAACTCAAATCTCTGACATCTTGATAATATAGTAGCTGGTATTTTATGAATTTCTGTAGTTGCAAGTATGAATATTACATGTGCTGGTGGTTCTTCTAATGTTTTTAATAAAGCATTAAATGCAGCTGTTGTTAACATGTGTACTTCATCAACAATATATACTTTATATTTACCTTCAGTAGGTAAAAATTTTATAGCTTCTTTTATATCACGTACTTCATCAACACCATTATTACTCGCTGCATCAATTTCTATTATATCAACATTCTCTTTTTGATAAATTTCATTTCTATTAACTTCATTTGCAAATATCTTCGCAATAGAAGTCTTACCTGTACCTCGAGATCCATAAAATAAATAGGCATGACTAATTTGATTCTTGTCAATTGCATTTTTCAAAACTGAAACTATATGATTTTGACCTACAATATCATTAAATGTTTGTGGTCTATATTTCCTATATAACGCCTGAAACATACTTACCTCCTAAATTATTTTAACTAATATATTATACCATATTTTTAAGTTTACTTATAGTAAAAAAAAGGGAGTAACTCAAAAATGTCGTTTCTTAGAAATCGAATTTATCAAGTTACCCCTGCAAGTATTATTATATATCAAAAAAACTTTTATAAAGTAAAAATAAATATCAATAAACTAATACGGCTGAGAATTTTAATAAAAACTTTTTTAAAATTTAGAAATTTTAAATCAATACCACTAGTATTTTTTCATTAATTTTTTTAACATTTTTCTTTTATTAAAGATGTAACGAGCAGTTAGTACTATCTCTTTATAATAAAAAACATATATTAAATTAAATAAAATAGAGTAAATTAGATTTCTAATACTTTGTTAAGTCATTCCATTTTACCCTATTTTAATTTAGTTTTAATTAAAAACTTATAACGAATTATCTTCAACAAACCATCTATTATTATCTTTTTTTAAATAAATAGATTTTGTAGTGTCCCCACCAAATTGTTTAAGAAGTTCGTTTCCTTTAGCTTTAATTTGAACTTTTACTCTATTTTCGTTTACTAGTTTAGTCTCACCTATTTCAACCATATCCATGAAAGGTTTACTAAGTTCTATAGTACTCTTCGAATCCTCTTCATTTAATTATAAAGAGAGATTATCTTAAACGATAATCTCTCTTTCAGGCTGTTGACAAATGCAAAAAATGCATGAATCAACAGCCTATTTTTAATG
>NZ_CAUPZX010000042.1:0-15612 GCF_963515875.1 uncultured Gemella sp.
CCACCAAGAAGACTAGCATCCCTGTCGAATCCTAAACATCCCCTAATTGTGATTAATCTATTTTACCATAAATTTCAACTTATGTAAAATTTTATTGTCTTAGACTCACTCCAAGATAAACTTCCTATCAACAACTATGCTAATTATGATATAATTAAAGAAGATTAGAATTAATCAAATTAATAACTAGGGAGATTAAAGGTAATGGAAAAGTTAAAGAATAAATTTGTTGAAAAAAATATAGAAGCTTTTATACTAGGTTTAGAAATATATAATAAACCTACAATATAAGTACTCCGAACAATTTATTGAATTTATTCTTATTGAAATAAAAAAAAGATCCTCATAATTTTGTAGAAAGTTTAATAAAGGTATAAAAAAAGATAACCCCAGATACATAGGAATGCTCGGTTATTAACCTACCCCATTTTGGGACCCAGCGTTTATACTTCACAAGTTATCCAATCTATAATTTATTATATCCTATATTTCTGAAAAAATGCAATTAATAAAATAAACTCACATCATTTATAAATATAAACAAAATAGAGCGAACTATCATATAAATTAAAATTCTATTAAATAAATCATAAAATTATAAAGGAGGTACCATGGAAACCCTTATTAATAGATTACGCCCTACTAAAATAAACGACATAATCGGACAGCATCATTTAATTGGCGATGGGAAAGTTCTCACTAAGATAGTAGAAAGCAAAAAAATGTTTTCTTTTATATTATATGGTCCCCCTGGCACAGGAAAGACTTCAATCGCTAATGCTTTAGCTAATGAACTAGACTATAAATTCAAAATATTAAATGCTGTGAATTGTACAAAAAAAGACTTAGCTGCTGTAATAGAAGAATCCAAAAGATTTAAAAAAGTTATTTTACTACTTGATGAATTTCATAGATTAACTAAACCTATGCAAGATATACTTCTTCCAGAAATCGAATTTGATAATATCTATGTGATTGGATGTACAACAAACAATCCATATCATACTGTGAATCCAGCGATTAGATCACGTTTAATTATTTTTGAATTACAACAAGTTTCAAACGATGATATTTATAAATATCTAAAAAAAATATCAAACAATAAAGAAATATTCCCTAAAGAGTTAAAAATAGAAGATGCTGTATTTAAAACAATTTCTCTTAACTCTTCTGGCGATTTAAGATTCTCGTTAAATACTTTTGAGATTTTGTATAATTTATCAAATGAAGGTGAAATTGTCACAAGAGAGAAGCTATTAAACTTATCTCTAGGGAAATTCAAAGCATATGACAAAGATGGTGATGCTTTTTATGATATTATTAGCGCTTTTCAAAAGTCTATACGAGGAAGTGATGTAGATGCATCGCTATACTACTTAGCATTATTAATTGATAGTGGAGACTTAGATACAATTTATAGAAGAATGAGCGTCATAGCTTATGAAGATATTGGTCTTGCTAATCCAAATATCGGACCTTTTGTTCACGCCGCTATAGAAAGTGCGAAAATGCTTGGATTACCTGAAGCAAGAATACCTTTAGCTAATGCGGTTATCCAATTAGCCCTTTCGTTAAAATCTAATAGTGCTTATATGGCAATCGACAATGCGCTACACGAAACTAAAACAAATCCAAAATTCATAATTCCTGATCATTTGAGAGATGCACATTATTACGGTGCTGATAAACTAAATCGTGGAGTCGGATATCAATATCCACACAGTCATCCGACAGGTTATATTAAGCAGCAATATCTCCCAGATAATTTAGCAGGAAGAACATTCTATACCCCGAAAACTAATAATAAAAATGAACAAAATTTAGCACAATATAAAAAATTTATAGATAATTTGAAATAAAAAAAAGGCATGACTCAACATAATCGATTTCTTAAGAAATCATGATTTTATAGAGTCATTCCTTTTTTACTCACCTAAAATTTTAACTTCGCATTCAAGTTCAACACCAGAGTCTTCTAATACTTTTTGTTGAACTTCTTTAATTAAGTTTTTATAATCCTCACAAGTTGCTGAATCTATATTAACCATAAATCCTGCATGTTTTTTTGAAACTTGTGCTCCACCTACAGTTAATCCTTGTAACCCAGCATCTTGGATTAATTTTCCTGCGAAATATCCTTCTGGTCGTTTAAATACAGATCCACATGAAGGGTATTCTAAAGGCTGCTTATCTGAACGCATTTTATTCAATTCTTCTACTTTAGAGATAATTTCTTCTTTATTTCCTTTTTTCATTTGGAAATACACTCTAGAAATGATTTCATTTGTTTCTTGAATTACAGAATGTCTATATGAAAATTCCATCTGTTCATTTGTATATATTTTCTTTTCACCATCTCTAGTGAAAAGTTCAACTTTTTGAACAACTTCCTTCATCTCACCGCCGTATGCACCAGCATTCATAAAGATTGCTCCACCTACACTTCCCGGAATACCACATGAAAATTCAAGATTTGTTAAGTTATTTTCTATACAAAAATCAGTAAGTTCTTTTAAAGTTAATCCCGCATAACAAGAAATAACATCACCATCTAATAATTCAATCTTATTCATATCACTAGTTATAACTACTATACCTGCAATACCTTTATCTGATATTAACACATTTGAACCATTTCCTAAAATAGTTAGTTCTATGTTGTTTTCGTTGCTAAATTTAATAACATTTTGTAAATCTTGTTCATTTGTTATTTTTACTAAAACTTCTGCGTCCCCACCTGTTTTCGTAAAACTATATTTTCTTAGAGGTTCATTATATAGTACTTCACTATTTTCAAGAATCTCCTCAATATTGTTTATTTTAATCATTATTTTCAATCCTTTTTAACATATCATTTATAAATATTACTTTTTTCGTTGAATAATCTTTAAACGAAAGTTCTTTATTATTAATTTTAAACGAATTATATTCATTCTTTAAAACTTCATCATTAAAAACTTCTTTAATTTTTATAAAATCTTTATGTATTTCCGTATCTCGTTGGACTACATTTAGTACTACATCATAGCTCATTGTTAGATAATCAATTATTCTAGCGTACTTAATTACACCTTTTAATCCATTATGAGCTATTCTATGATAGCCTATATTATTTAACCTTTTCTCATCAAATGTTGTTATCTCATGTAAATTCTCAACAACAACAAGAATATCTACAATTTTTTCTCCTAATACCTGTGTAGTACTCGTTACACCAATATGTAAGAACTCACACTTCGGCATTTTTGGAATCTCTTGTATTTTTTTTATTTCTTCTAAAAATATATTAACAAAGACCTCATTGTCTTTTATTTCTTCAATTTTAACAGTTCTCTTATCCATTTATAAAATCCTATCTTAAAATTAAACATTCTTATATATTATAGACGTTATTTCTTACAAAGTAAAGTTATATCTAAATTTGAATAGATACGCTATTACAAAGACCATCCTTTGAATCTATCTAATATCATTTTTAACAACATTTTTCATAACAAAAACAATTTTTTTCATGGTCGTTTATCATACCAATAGCTTGCATATAACTATAAATTATGGTACTTCCTACAAAGCTAAATCCTCTTTTCTTCATATCTTTACTTATCTTGATAGACAAATCAGATTCACTAGGAGCATCTTTGTAACTTTCTAACTTGTTATCGATTTTTTTATAATCTGTAAAACCCCAGATATACTTGTCAAAACTTCCAAACTCTTTTTGCACTTTGATAAATGCTAGAGCATTTTTTCTAACTGAATAGATTTTCAACTTATTTCTTATAATACTCTCATCTTCCCTTAATGATTCTAAATATTCGTCTGTATAATTTGCACAAATATTATAGTCAAAATTATCAAAAGCACGTTTAAAATTTTCACGTTTTTTTAATATTAGCGACCAGCTTAATCCTGCTTGCATCCCCTCTAATACTAAGTATTCGAATAACATCTGTTCATCATGGGTTTCTCTACCCCATTCATTATCATGATATTCAATATCTAAAGGATCTTTTGCCCATGGACATCTATGTTTACTCATGTACAGCCTCCAAATTATTATTCACAATAGCCAACATTTCTCTTATGCGTCTGATGCTATATCTTTCTTTTTTATCAATCTCAAGGAAGAATCCATCTTTTGCAACAATACGTGTGTCCTTATGCGGCGTTAAAGCTGTAAATAGTTCTTTTCCTTTAAGACTGTTCATAACATCTTTATCAAATGTTATAACTACCTTATTCGCTAATTCTTTTATACTAGTTACCATAGTGTTTTTTGCCATAACTTTTAAATAACAAATATCTATCAGATTATTTACTTCTTCTCCAAAATCAGAGAATCTATCTATTAAATCTTCAACGATACTTTCTATTTCTTCATCACTTACAACACTATTCAATCTCTTATAGAAATCTATTTTATCAGCATCACTAGAGATATACTCTTTTGGAATAAAGGCATCTACATTAAGTTTGATTTCAAAATCATCAGTCTCAACTTCAAAAATATCTTTTTTAATTTTCGGAGCTGATTCTTTAATTATATTTTCATAGTAACTAACATCCTGTGTTCTATCTTTCTCTAATAAAGGTTCTAAAATTCCTTTTTTAGCTTGAATTTCTTGTTCTAACATTTGAGAATATAGCGTATAACCTACCGAATCGATGAATCCATGTTGTCTTCCACCTAGAACATCACCTGCTCCACGAATAGATAAATCTTGCATAGCAATCTTAAATCCACTTCCTAGAGATGTAAAGTTCTTAATCGCTGATAATCTTTTCTCCGAGTTTTCTGTTAATGATTTAAACGGTTCATACATCAAGTACGCATAGGCTTCTCTACTACTACGTCCTACTCGTCCACGAAGTTGATACAGTTGACTCAATCCAAAACGATCAGCATCTTCTACTATCAAAGTATTTACATTTGAAATATCTATACCAGTCTCAATAATAGTCGTCGATATTAACATGTCATATTTCCTATCGATAACATCCGACATAATATTCTCAAGTTCTCTTTGACTCATTCTACCATGGGCATAAGCGATATTGATATCAGGCAATAAACGTTTTAGTTCTAAGTACTTCTCGTCGATTGTTTCTACTCTATTATAAACATAGAATACCTGACCTCCGCGATTAACCTCATTCATAACCGCTTCTTTGATAACCATTTTATTTTGTGCTGTTACAAAGGTTTGAATAGGTTGACGTTCTCTAGGTGGAGTCTCTATTACAGATAAGTCCCTAATTCCAATTAAACTCATATGCAGTGTTCTTGGTATAGGAGTAGCGCTAAGAGTAAGTACATCTACCGTATTTTTAAGATGTTTAATTTTTTCTTTATGTTTAACTCCAAAACGTTGCTCTTCATCTATTATTAATAAACCTAAGTCTTTGTACTTAAACTTATCATTTAATAACTTATGAGTTCCAACGATAATATCAATCTTACCTTCTTCAAGTTTCTTACAAATTTCGGTAATATCTTTTGCAGATTTGAACCTACTAACAACTTCTATATTAACAGGAAAATTCGCAAATCTACTTACAAAATTATCATAGTGTTGTTCGGCTAATAGCGTTGTCGGTACTAAAACAGCGACTTGCTTATTATCAGTAACAGCTTTAAATGCAACCCTCATAGCAACTTCCGTCTTACCGAATCCAACATCTCCGCAAAGAAGTCTATCCATCGGTCGTTCTTTTTCCATATCTCTTTTTATTTCTTCAGTAGCTTTCACTTGATCTTCAGTTGGAACATACGCAAAATCAGCTTCAAATTCAGACTGCATACTACCGTCAAAACTATAAGCATATCCCGAACTTAACTCACGTTTAATATATAGTTTAATCAAGTCCTCAGAAATATCTTCAATTTCTTTTCGAACTTTATTCTTAGTTTTTTGCCAATTTTTAGTACCAAGTTTATTTAAAGCTGGTTTTCTGTTATCCGTAGAAGCGGTATATTTTTGAATATAGTTCATATTATTTATATCTACATAAATAATATCCCCACCATCGTAGACAATCTTTAAGAAGTCTTTATATACTCCTCCTACTTCGACATTCTCTATCCCCTCATAAAGTCCAATTCCATGGCTAATATGGACAATATAATCACCAATATTTAACTCTTGGTAATTTCGTATTTTTTCTGAGTTAGTATATTTGAATTTTACTCGTCGTTTTTTTCTCTCTTCTTCAGTAAACAGTTCACGTGACGTAAGTAAGAATATTTTATTCTTTCTATCCTCTAACCCCTTAAGGTGATATTTATTTACATCAATAAAAATCTTACCTTCTTTGACACCGTAATAAATATCATCATAAAAATAATTATCGAATAGAACTTTCTCAATATAATCTTTTTGTTTTTGTGTATTTAACGAGATAATTACTTTAAAATTATCCGTTATTTTCTCCCTGATTTCTTTAGCTAAATATTCCTCACTTGAATAATACGCTAAATCGATTATATCTATGTTATAGTTTTTCTCGATGATTTTATCATTTAATTTCAAAGTAGATAAATAGTATTTTCTAGTATCTAAATTTTGTATTTTTTCAAATGCTATATTATCTATTACATCTTGATAGATATAACTTTTGTTTATTTCCTGCAGACTTGTTAAAAAGTACTCTCTTAGACCTTCTATCTTTTCTATGATTTTATGATAATTGTCATAGAAGATAATAGTATCTTCCGTTAAATAATCTACAATACTAAATGAATTTTCATATATAAAATTTGAAAAACTCTCTAAATCACTGAAATCTCCTGTTGCTCTATAGATTTCTATTTTTTCTTGAAGATAAGTACTAATCTCTTGATAATTTGCATCTTCTTTTATCTTTTTATCATTTAATTTAGCCAGTATTTTTTTTACGACTAAATCTTTCTCCTCAGAAGTAAGGAAAAAATCACTTGTAGGATAAATAACAGTACTATTGATTTTATCAAGCGATCTCTGTGTAATTTCATCAAAAGTTCTCATACTATCAAGCTCATCATCGAAGAAGTCTAACCTTATCGGCTTTTCACTTAAAGGAGAAAAAATATCAACTATACTACCTCTTTTAGAAAATTCCCCTACTACATCAACACTTTCAACTCTACGATACCCCATATTTACTAATTTACTTTGTAACTCATCAAAGCTAATGATAGTATCATCACTAATTTCAAAGCTATTATTCTTAAAGTCACTAGGCTTTTTCACAGTTCTATAAATAGCTTCTATAGGAATAATAATTATACTGTGTATATTATTTACCAAGTTCTCAAGAACTTTTATCGAATTTTGAACTAAATCATTACTCTTAGAAGTATGACGTTTTAATATGTCAATTTCTGGATAAATGTATGTTTCACTTTCAAAATCATTTAATATTGTAAATAACTCTTCAGCTTCTGCTTTACTCTGTGATAAAACTACAACTGTTTTATTACTTTGTTTATATTCATTATATATTTTCAAAGCACGTGTTGTTATATTTTGTCCATAAATCCCTATGTTTTTATACTTTTTCTCAAATTGTAAATCTACAATTTCTAAAAGATAGTCTTTAATCATATACGCTCCTTTCTACGACAAATAATAGCAAAGAGGGAGTAATTCAAAAATCGTGATTTCGAAGAAAACGATTTTGTCAAATCAATCCCACAAAAATTTATTAGATATCTTAAAATCTTTTATAAAGCAAATTTAGCTATCAACAAACCTCTGCATCTATAAGTTTTAATATAAGTTTTTTTATTTATTCTGCAAATATTCTAGTTGTATTTGTTCATCAAATCCACAAAACTCATTTTTGAGAAATCTTCAATACAATTTATACTTTTAGAATAAATCTTTTCAATTTCACTCATCTCATCTTTTGAAAATCTTCCTAATACATAATCAACAACCTTCATAGGTGGAGTTGGTCTATCTATACCAATTTTGAGTCTATTGAATTTTTCTGTTCCTAAATGGCTTATGATGCTCTTAATTCCGTTATGCCCACCGCTACTTCCTTTTGCTTTAAGTTTAAAGTTTGCAGTTTTTGTATCTAAATCATCATAAATTACTAAGATGTCTTCTATATCAATCTCAAAATAATCATAAAACTTTCCTACTGCTTCACCTGAAAGATTCATATATGTCGTAGGTTTAATCAACAAATATTTAATTCCGTTATGATAAGTCATAGCATATTCTGCATTAAATTTTGTTTTATCAAAAGTTACATTCCATGATTTTGCAAGTTCATCAAGAACCATAAATCCTATATTATGTCTTGTATTTTCATATTGTTTTCCTGGATTTCCTAATCCAACTATCAATTTCATAATTTATCCTCACTTTATTTATTTACTATCGAATTCACGACTTAAAGAAGACAACGGACACCGCTGTCTTCTTTAAATATCTATTTAATTTAATTAATTATTATTCAAAAAGAACACTTACTGGTTCGTTATTGTGAATCTTATAAATAGCTTTAGCTATTAAATCACCTACACATAACGGCACCATTTTATCTAGTTTTTTCTCTTCTGGTATATCAATTGTGTTAGCATACACTAATTCTTTAATTGGAGAATTTTCAATTCTATCTAATGCTTGTCCACTTAGTACGGCATGTGAGCAACTTGCATAAACTTCTTTTGCTCCTCTATCTTTAAGTGCTTGAGCTCCTAAAGTAATAGTACCCGCTGTATCAATAATATCATCTATAAGGATACAAGTTTTCCCTTCAATGTTACCTACAATATTCATAACTTCAGCAACATTTGGTTTTGGTCTTCTTTTATCAATAATTGCGATTGGTGTATTTAAAGCGTCGGCTAATTTTCTAGCACGAGTTACGCCACCGTGATCTGGTGATACAACAACAACTTCTTCCATATCTGGAAGTTTTTCTTTAAAGTATTTTGCAATAATTGGCACGGCCATAAGATGATCCACAGGAATATCAAAGAATCCTTGAATTTGAAGAGCATGAAGATCTAATGCAATTATACGATCTGCTCCTGCTACTTCTAATAAGTTAGCAACTAATTTAGCTGTAATAGGTTCACGACTTCTTGCTTTTCTATCTTGACGTGCATATCCGTAATAAGGAATCACAACATTAATAGTGTCTACTGAAGCACGTTTAAGTGCATCTATCATAATCAATAAAGTCATTAAATTGTCATTTACAGGACCACTAGTAGATTGTAGTACGAATACTTCGCTACCACGTACACTTTCCTCTATATTAATTGAAACCTCTCCGTCACTGAATTTTTTCACACTACATTTACTTAGTTCTACTCCTAGTGACTTCGCTACTTGTTGTGCTAATGGAATATTAGCATTCAATGAAAACAGCTTTAATGGTTTATCTACAAGCATATAAAATTTTCTCCTTAAAAATTGGTTCGATAGTAATACAGATGTATTCCGTTAATTATTATAGCATAAATATTAGATAATTTCTACTAATTCAAGTATAGACTAATTAAAATCAATTTTTTTTACTATCAAATGATTCCCAATTTAATTATCAAACTCCAACTATCACTATATTAATATTTTTTACATTTCAAAACAAAATACTCCTATAAATAACATTCTATGCTACATTTTTATTAATTTGAATCTAATATTCGTATTTTATGTATACTTCAGTATATTTTTTAATTATTTCGACTATTTTTTTTAGTTTTTAGTTTATTTTATAATCATAATATGCTATCATTATAAAATATAGAGTAAAAGAAATTTAATAAACATTTAACTTTTTAAAGATTCATTTCAATGTTTATAGTTAACATAGTTTTTTATATACTTATTATTTTATTAAGCCCTTATATTTTAAACTATAATATTTCTTTTTTCTTAATTTTTATAAACAAAAGGAGTACCATTATGGATAAAATTTTTGAACTTATTGAAAAAGAACAACATAGACAAGATACTAATATTGAACTTATAGCAAGTGAAAACTTTGTTTCTAAAGACATTCTAAAAGCAACAGGAAGTATTTTAACAAATAAATACGCTGAAGGTTATCCTGGAAAAAGATACTATGATGGATGTGAAGTAATTGACGAAATAGAATCTCTTGCAATAGATAGATTAAAAGAACTTTACGATGCAAAATTTGCAAACGTGCAAGCACACTCAGGATCAAGTGCAAACATCGCAGTTTACTTATCTTTATTAACACCTGGTGATACTGTTTTAGGGATGAGTATGGATGCTGGTGGTCACCTAACTCACGGTAGTAAAGTTAGCTTTTCAGGAAAACTGTTCAATGCGGTTTCATATGGTGTAGATAAAGATACTCATCTTATAGACTATAACGAAGTACTTCGAATTGCTAGAGAACACAAACCAAAAATGATTATCGCTGGATCAAGTGCATACTCTCGTGTAATTGATTTTGCTAAATTTAGAGAAATTGCTGATGAAGTAGGTGCTTACTTAATGGTCGATATGGCTCACATCGCTGGTCTTGTCGCTGCTGGCTTACATCCAAATCCAGTACCTTATGCTGACGTTGTTACATCAACTACTCACAAAACTTTAAGAGGACCTCGTGGTGGAATTATTCTTACTAATAATGAAGAGATAGCAGTTAAAATTAATAAGATGATTTTCCCTGGAGCACAAGGAGGACCTTTAGAGCATGTAGTAGCAGCCAAAGCGATTTGTTTTGCAGAAGCACTTAAACCAGAATTCAAAGTATATCAACAACAAGTAGTTAAAAATATGAAAGCTATGGTAGAAGCATTTAAAGTTAATAATATTCCAGTTGTATTTAATGGTAGTGATAACCACCTATGTTTAATTGATACGTATTCTACTTATAACGTTACTGGTCATGATGCTAGTAATCTATTAAGTAAAGCTAAAATTACATGTAATAAAAATGGTATCCCATTTGATACATTACCTCCAATGAAAACTAGTGGTCTACGTTTAGGAGCTGCCGCTATGACAACTAAGGGGTATGTTGAAGAAGATTTTGTGGAAATTACAAACATTATTTGTGATTTACTAAAAAATGGTGAAAGCTATTTAGAAACAGCTCAAAATAGAGTAAAAGCATTAGTATCAAAAGAAAGAAAAGAATTTAGATAATAATTATATTTTAAACGACGAAGAATATTCTCTTCGTCGTTTTTTACGAATTATTATATTTAAAAATCAAGTTTAACGTTCGTCTTTTTGTAAAGAAAAATTTAAAATAGTTTTTTATTATTGACAATGTTCGTTTTCTATGTTATATTTATGAAAATTCTTTAGGAGAAATGAAAATATGAATAACAAAAAAATTATAAAAGCATCTTTTTTCCATAGTCCTAAATATGGAGATATTGAATTTTTAAAACAGGCTCTAGTCTTTATTTCTAGTGATGGTATCATATCTAAAGTTATTAAACAGGATGACGAGAATTATCTAGAATTATTAGATAAGCACTCCAAAGATGATTACTTCTTTGATTTCAAAGATAAAATTCTTTTACCTGGATTTATTGATTTACATATTCATGCTCCACAATGGCCACAAGCTGGTCTCGCATTGGATGACGAATTAAGTTATTGGTTAAATAATTTCACATTCCCTTTAGAATCTAAATATCAAGATCTAGATTACGCTCGAGAAGTATATTCTGATTTAGTAAAAACATTACTTGCTAATGGTACTACTTCTGCAATGTACTTTGGTACTATCCATAATGAGGCAACACTCGAATTAGCAAAAATTTGTGCTAATTTGGGTCAAAGAGGGTTTGTCGGTAAAGTTGTAATGGATGATAAGACTATGAATCCTGATTTCTATCGTGATAATAGTACAAAAGAAGCTATAGAAAATACTGAAAAATTTATTCTAGATGTACGAACACTTGCAAAAGATGTTTTTCAAGGTGTATATCCAGTTATTACTCCTCGTTTTGTTCCAAGTTGTACTGACAATGCACTTCTTGAATTAGGAAAATTAGCAAAAAAATATAACTGTTATATTCAAAGTCACTGCAGTGAGAGTGATTGGGAACATAATTTTGTTATAGAACGTTTTGGAAAAAGAGATTCAGAAGTCTTAGACCAATTTGGTTTACTTACTGATAAATCAATTATGGCTCATGGAAATTTTATTAACTCAGACGATACAGATATTTTCAAAAAGAAAAAATCTTCAGTCTGTCACTGTCCTATTTCCAATTCATATTTTGCAAACGCAGTATTCCCTGTTAGTCAGCTAAAAAAACAAGGTTTAAGTATTTGCCTAGGTACTGACATATCTGGTGGATTCTCACCTAGTCTTTATGACAATATTAAGCATACAGTTATGGCTAGCAGAATGCTTAATGATGGAGTAGATAATAAACTTGATGCAGATAATCGTGGAACAAATAATGCAAGAGTTAGTGTATTTGAAGCTTTTTATCTTGCCACTACGGGCGGTGGTGAGGCTTTGAAATTACCTTTAGGTATTTTTAAAGAGGGTTACATCTGTGACTTTCAAGTAATTGATATTAATTCACCTAGAAACAAACTTCCAAAATATTTAGATAATGAAGAAGATAAGCACCTTCTTCAAAAAATATTATATCTTTCTACATCAGAAAATATTAGAGAAGTTTGGGTTCAAGGTAAACAAATTCTAAAAAAAGATTAATAACATATAATTAAAATTAAGGAGAAATGTTTTTATGTCAAAAAATAAGAATCATTTAACTATAGGAGTTGAAGAGAATATCCCATTTTCTCAATCCCTAATTTTAGGTTTACAGCACGTCCTAGCGATGGATGTTTATGTACCGCCTTTCATTTTAGCAACTGCACTTGCTTTATCACCTGGTGATGCTACTGGACTTATTCAATCTACTTTCCTTGGTGCAGGTATTGCATCGCTAATTCAGGTATTATTTTATTTAAGATTACCAGTTTGTCAAGGTCCATCATTTATACCACTAGGTGCTATTATTGGTATATATATGGGAACAAAAAATCTTGGAACTGTTCTTGGTGCAAGTATAGTTGGTGCAATATTAGTAATCTTACTTGGATATTCTGGTATTTATAAATATATAGTAAAAAATTATATTCCATCTATTGTTAGTGGAACAATAATTATGATAGTCGGATTAACTCTACTTCCTTCAGCATTTGTTAGTAATATCTACATCGAAGGTAACGGATTAACTATGAAACAAAATGTACTATTAGCTTTCATAACAGCTGCTTCTTTAATACTATTTTCTACTTTAGGAAATTACGTTAATAAATTTAAAAGAGTATTACAAATTTCATCAGTAATTATCGCATTAGGTGTTGGAACATTTTCAGCATATTTAATGGGAGGATTTAGTACTCAAGGAATTAAAGATGCTAGCTTTTTCTCAATGCCAAAACTGCTATTTTTAGATTATAATATACATTTTGAAATTTCTGCTATTATTACAATGATTATAATCTATATGGTTCTTTTAGCTGAAACTACTGGTACGTGGTATGCAGTAAGTTCAGTTATAGATGAACCTCTAAGCGATTCTCAAGTGAATAAAGGAGTTATCGGTGAAGGTATTGGATGTTTAGCAGCAGCTCTTGTAGGTGCAACACCTGTTACAGGATATTCTACAAATGCTGGTATCATCTCTATTACTGGTGTAGCTAGTAGAAAAGTATTTGTAATGGCTTCATTCTGGTTTATCGGATTATCATTCTTAGGGAAACTTTCTGCAATTATTAATTCAATTCCTTCTGCTGTTATTGGCGGTGTTTTCTCTGTAGTTTGTATTATCATCCTACTAAATGGATTTAGAGTTGTTAAGAATCTAGATTTCTCTGAAAGAGAATTATACATTATTGGAGTACCTTTAATGTTCACAATTGGATTATTATTTATTCCAGCAGAACTAAAAACTAGCGCACCTCAGTTACTTCAATACTTAATAGGTTCTCCTATTGCTGTAGGCGCAATTGTAGCAATAATAATGAATAAACTTATTCCTTTAGAAAAATAATTTTAGAACTTTAAAACTGATGTTCGCACGAGCATCAGTTTTTATTCTTATTGATTTTATATTTATTAAAAATATAGTATAATTATATCTGCTAATTAAATTACAGAAATGGAGACATATCGATGACAGAAAAGAAAATGAACGTTGAAAGCTTTAACCTAGATCACACTAAAGTTGTTGCACCATATATTAGATTAGTTGGTGTATATTCTGGTGATAATGGAGATAAAATTTACAAATATGATATAAGATTTTGCCAGCCGAATAAAGAACACTTAGAAATGCCTAATCTTCACTCATTAGAACATTTAATAGCTGAACTAATTAGAAATCATCTTGATAATGTATTAGATTTCGGTCCTATGGGATGCCAAACTGGCTTCTATCTATCAGTTATTAATAACGATAGTTACGAAGAAGTAGAAGAATCACTTGCTAAAACACTTGAAGATGTACTAGTAGCAACTGAAGTACCAGCTTGTAATGAAGTACAATGTGGATGGGCTGCATCACACTCTTTAGAAGGAGCTCAGATGGAAGCTAAAAAATTCTTAGAAAAACGCTCTGAATGGAAAAACGTTTTTAGTAATTAATCAAAATTTATTAAAAATAAAAAAGAGAAGTACAAATGATTCTGTAATCATTTGTACTTCCTTTTTTTTATTATTTACTACTGTACTTTCTTCTAACACCTAAAAGACCTATCATTAATCCAAGCCCAGCTATAACTATACCTTGCTCAGAAGATGTTTCACCTGTTTTTGGAAGAACTTCTTTTTTCTCATAGTTGTTACTTAATTTATCTATATTTTGTGTAGTATCATTATTCTTTAAACTATATTCATGAAGTTTATTATTTCTATTTAAATCATTTTCATTTTGAATTGTATTTATATTTATTTTTTCAAGATTATCATTTAAACGATAACTAGCTTCATCAATATTATTTCTAATAATTTCCGAATTTTCTTTTCTAGTTTCAACAGAGTCATTTTTTTTCAAATGTGACGACACCAAACCTTCAATATTATTATTGGTTGATAATTTATTTTCTTTAGATTTCTCTTTTTTATTAAAATCAACAATCGCAAACAAACTAAAATGATTAATATTGAATTGAACTACTTTGTTATTTACTTCTGAAGGAATCAACGTTAACTTGCCAGTTTTATCCACATGATATATTTCAATCTCGCTACTTTCATTTTCTAGTAAAGCTATTCGAACTATTCTTTCATTGTTTAAATGTACTACGTTATTATCCTTAGATAATTTCAAATCTAGGATTCTCACTTTATCCTTATCTACAGATAATTCTTTACTTATATTATTCAATTGTTGAGCATCCTTAACAGCTTTTACATTTAATGAAATATTATCAATTTTATTATTAAATAATTCTACTTCAACACCTGATTTACCATCACTAATATTTTCCACTTTACCTATTGGTGCACTTTCTTGAATTAACGCCTCACCTTTCTCACTTACCACTAATTCTGGTAAAGCTTCTTCTCTTAACGGCTCATCTTTCTCACTTACTACTAATTCTGGTAAAGCTTCTTCTCTTAACGGCTCATCTTTCTCACTTACTACTA
>NZ_CAUPZX010000043.1:0-14643 GCF_963515875.1 uncultured Gemella sp.
GACCAAAACATCAATATCTTCATTGATATTTTGGTCGTTTTGTCAACAATCTGAATAGCCTGTAAAAAAGACGACTAATTAGTCGTCTTTTTTACAGGCTATTTATTCTTTTTATTTTTTTTATTTTTAATTTTTTTATATGAATTTTGAATAATTATAGTTAGGATTATTATTAAGTATAGTATAACAAAGGTTTTTATATGTTCTTGGTCTATATTTATCTTTAATGTATTTTTTATATAAGAAAAGTATAGAATAGGGAAAATTATTAAAAATATTATATCATAATATTTATTATTCATGATTAAATCACAACATAAGATACATAGTTTAAACTCATTATACTTTTACTTATATGATAATATACGTCAATACCTTTACCTTGCCAATATGCTTGTTGTAGAGCCTGTTCAAATGCACTTGGACCACTGAAAGATTGAATTAGTCCTAAAGCTCCTAATCCCCAACCATAAGGTCTTCCAATTAGTCTACCCGTAATGAAATTAATTGTTGTACTTAAACCTTTAGATTTAGGTAGTGCATTCTTATAAATTTCTTTTACCCCCCAATTATTTACATATGCAACTTTTCTAGCTGGATAATAAGGTCCGTAAGCATGTGAAGCTACTCTAAATTTAGTTTGACTGCTTATATTATTAATTTCAGGTTTTAATATTGATTTGATTAAATTATATTCTTCTTGTGTTATTTTTTTTTCTTCTAGTAATTGTTGAGTTTTAAGTAACTCATTTTCGATGTCAATCTTAGATAAATCTATTGTTGTTGTAAATGTATTATTTGATTTTATATTTTTATTTTGTATATTTGTTTTAGCATTAGCTATATTAGAATTATCGATTAAAGAAAAAATAGGGCTAATTATTAATCCTAATGATAAAATTGAATAAGTTAGTTTATTTTTTTTTGTTTTCATAATGCTTCCCTCACTTATAAAATAAAACTTAAATTGTGTTTGCAACTACATATTACTTTAATAAGTATATACTTACATTTATCTTAAATATATCATGAAAGTTCGATGAAAACAATATGAAATAAATGATAATATATTTTCTAAAAAATATGTTAAGAGTATGATATAATAAAATGAGTAGGATTTTTTATTTAATATAAAAATTAAATAAAATTTGAGTTGAGATATTATGATATAATAAATGGATAGAATAAAAACAAAAACTGCTGAATAGTAGCTTTTGAGTGAGTTTGTGAGTACGGGTATTAAGACCATACGCAACAAAGACGAACAAGCAGAAGCTACTAGACAGGCGTGCCTTTAGGTACGCCGGGAGTGACTCAATAATGAATTTCTACGAAATCACGATTTTTGAGTCACTTCCTACTTTATAAGAATGAATAAATATATTAAATCTTATAGGAAATTGCTGTTATTTTTAATGAATTTAAGATATAATATCAGTAGGTATTTAATACCTATTAAACTATTTGTACAATTTTATAATATCAAAGAGTCTTGCAGTAATGCACGACTCTTTTTGAATTGGCGTTATATATTAAGAATAATAAAGTTTCAACTATGAAATTTTTAAAAGATTTAAAATAGATATTTAGGAAGTTACAATTTTTAGGGCGTTCCCTATTATTTTGAATGGTTTTAAGATATAATATAATAAAGATTATTTTATAGAAAAAGGTGATTATATGGTTAAATTTTTACATACTGCAGATTGGCATATTGGAAGAAAATTACAAGGAAAAGATTTATTAGAAGATCAACAATATGTAATGGAAGATCTAATTAATAAAATAGATGAAATTAAGCCTGATTTTTTAATCATTTCTGGGGATTTATATGATAGAAGTGTTCCTAGTAAAGAATCAACATCATTTTTACAAGAACTTTTGGTAAAAATTAATATAGAATGTAATGTGCCTATTTTTGCAATAAGTGGAAATCATGACAGTAGAGAAAGATTAGCGATTGGGGAAGCTTGGTTTAGTAAACATAAATTTTATCTTCATACGAGATTAGAACAAGCTTTTGAAAGAATTTCTTATGAAAATACTGACATATATTTATTACCATATTTTGAACCTTTTGAGGCAAGAGAATATTTTGAAGATATTACATTAACTACACATAATGCTGCAACAAAAAGAGTAATAGATGAAATTTATAAAAATTTAGATACTAATAAAACTAATATTTTAGTAGCTCATACTTTTGTATCTGGAGGTTTAGAGACCGATTCTGAAAGAGAAATTTCAGTAGGAACAGTAGAAAATGTTGCGGTAGAAATTTTCGATAAATTTGATTATGTTGCTTTAGGTCACCTTCATAATCCAAATGCTATTAGCGAGGAACGTTTGAAATATAGTGGTAGTCCAATGGCATATTCATTTTCAGAAGCTTCGCAAACTAAAGGGATGAGGCTTGTAGAGGTAACAAAAGATAGTTATAGTGAAAAGTTTATTCCTTTAAAACAAAAACGAAAGTTGCATAATATTAGTACAGCATATGAAGATGTTTTTTTAAAAGAATTTCAACAACATTTCGATTGTAAAAAAGATTACTTTAGCATGGAGTTAAGTGGAATGGAGGGCATAACAGATCCTCTTCCTAGAATTAAGGAATATTATCCTAATACATTGATATTAAAACAAAAACGAAAAGAAATAGCTGAAAGTGAAATGAAAATAGATAGAGAAATGCTGACTAAGAGTCCTTTTGATTTAATAGAAGGCTTTTATACTGAACAGACTGGCAGTGAATTAACGATGGGACAAAAAAGGCTATTAGTAAATATTATAGATAAGGTGAATCAAAATGAAACCAATTAGATTAGAGTTAAAAGAGTTTGGTCCGTATAAAGATGAAATAATAGAATGGGACAAAATAATTAATGAGCCGATATTTCTAATTACTGGAAAAACTGGTTCGGGAAAATCAACGTTATTTGATGCTATTACTTATGCACTATATAATAAAACAACAGGTGGAAAAGATATAGCTTCATTAAGAACAAAAACAGCAGCTGATAAAGATAAGACACAAGTAAATTTTGATTTTGAATTAAGCGGTAAAAGATATAGAATTGAAAGAACCTTAGCTTATTTAAAGACTGGTAATAAAAATTTAACTTCCGGGAAAGTTGTCTTAATGGAATATAATTCTGAAAAGCAGGATATAATTGCAACAAAAGAACAAGAGGTTAAAGAAAAGATAGAGGAGTTAATAGGTTTAGATGATAAGCAGTTCTGTCAGATTATTATCTTACCTCAAGGTAAATTCAAAGAATTCCTATTGTCAAAATCTAGTGAAAAGAAAGAAACATTGAGATCGCTCTTTAATACATATTTCTATCAAAAGTTTGTAGATTTAGTACAAGAACAGGCAAAAAATTTAGACAGTAAGCACAAACAAAAAGAAAAAGAATTAATAACTAGATTTGAGCAGTTTGATATAGACGGCGAGCTAACAAAGTTTGAGTTTTTAAAAGATGAAAACTTTGAAGAAATAAATAATCTAATTTTATCTCAAGAAAATGAGATAAAATTAGAAAAAAAAGAACAAATAAAATTAGAAAAAGATCTTCAAAATGTTAAAGATAATTTTATAGAGTTGAGTAAACTTAATGATAAATTTTTAAACTTAGAAAACTATAAATTAAATTATGAGGTATTATATAAAAAAGAAGAGTACTTTAGTAATTTGATGGAATTAGTTGGTAAGTTAACGGAGTTACAAAAGAGTAAGGATAAAATTAGAGAATACAGAGGTTTAATTAATAAACACCTTCAACTTAAAGAACTTGAAATGACACTTTTAGATGAAGAGAAAAAATATAAAATAGATTTAGAAAACAATATTAAATTAGAATCAAAGTTAACTGAACTTAAAGATGATATTGAAATATATAGAAAAATAGCTGCTGATCAAAAATTCTTTTATAATAATATCGATGAATTTATAACAGCTAAGAATAATATGAGTGTATATAATATAAAATTAGAAGAACTGGCTCATAAGAAGGATTTTCTAGGGGAACTAGAAGCTAATTTGAAAACTAAAAATGATATTCTTTTGGAATCTAATGAGGAAAAGAATGTATTAGATGGCAGTATCGGAAAATTAAAATTAGAAATTTTAAAGAAAACACAAGAAGTAGATAAATTTAAAGCATTTGAAAATAGTCAATCTGAGCTTAGAGAAAAAAAATCAAAATATGAAGTTGCAAAAAAACAGTTAGAAGAATTTCGCATATCTAGAGAAGAACTAGAAAAAGGATTTTTACTGTTGAAAAGTAATAGGGAAAAAGAAATTTTAAATAGTTTCATATTGAACTTACACGAAGGGGATGATTGTCCTCTGTGTAAGCAAAGAATAGAGCATCTTCCGGATATAACATCAATAGTTCAAGTTGATGAAAATATAGAAGAATCTCTTCAAGATGTTACCACAAAAATAATTAAATTAGAAACACTATTACAAAAAGACGAACAAGAAATTAGTAATTTAAGTAAACTTATAAAAGAGCAAGAAGAGATGGTAAACCTCAAAGTTTTAGAAGAATTAACTCAGTTAGAAGAAGAATTAAAGCAAGAGACGGTTAATTTGGAACGTGTAATTGGTGAAATAAAATTAGTAGAAAAAGAGATTAAAAGATTAAAAAAAGACATAGAAGAATTATCAATTCTGTTAAAAGAGGAAGATCAGTTAAAACAAAGTCACTTAGAAGCAAAAAATAAAATTAATCAATTTGAAAACAGTGTCGAAGTTAAGTTAGAAGAATTTAAAGGTTATTATGAAAACATCGCTTCTCAGGTTGATGAGTACGATAATATGTACAAATCTTTTCAAAATAATAGCAATGATTTATTGGTTAGAAAAACGAAAATAGAAACTGAGCAGAAAAATAATATTAAAAATATAGAAGAAGTTACTAATGAAATTGTTCTTCTAACAAATAGTTTTACTAATTCTAAGCTTAGTAAGTATTACAGTTCTTTAGAAGATGCAGAAGAAAATGTTGTAGAATTAGATAAACTAGAACAATATCAAGTTCAGATTGATGAGTTTGAAGATAGTAAAAAAATATTACTAAATTCTATTGAAAAACTTGAACAAGAACTAACTGGAATAAACCAACCTGATTTAGAACAAGAGCGAGAAAAATTGCAGAGTTTTGAAAATGAAGTTTCTAACTTTACAGAAAAAATGGCTGTACTAACTACTAGATTAGATAATAATAAGAAATTATATAAAAAAATTCATGATGACTATCTTGAATTATTAGATTCATCTAAAGATATTAGAGAAATAATAGAATTTAGTGATGTAGTTAATGGGAAAACAGAAAGTAGAAAATCATTAGAAACCTATGTTCAAGGTTATTACTTAGATTTGATACTTGTAGCAGGAACGAAAAGATTACTGCAGATGACAAATGATCGCTATAGATTTATTAGACGAGAAGAAAAATCTAAAGGTGGAGGACTTCAGGGTCTGGAGATAGAAGTTCATGATATTTACCTAAATAGCACACGTATTATAAGTTCGCTTTCAGGAGGAGAATTATTCTTGGCTTCATTAGCATTAGCGTTAGGGTTAGCTGAAGTAATTCAAAATGAGAGTGGAGGAATTTCGTTAGAGACAATCTTCATAGATGAAGGATTTGGTTCATTAGATGCAGAAACTTTAGATACAGCGTTAACAACTCTAATTGACTTACAATCTTATGGAAGAAATATAGGGATAATTTCTCATGTTAGTGAATTAAAAGAGCGAATTAGACCGAAAATAGAAGTGTATGCTCAGGAAAATTATGCTAAAGTTAAAATGACAGGAATATAATAAATAACAAAAGAAAGGAGAAAAAATGAATTTAGAATTATTAATTGGACCAAGTGGTGTTGGTAAAACAACATATATTTTAAATGATATTGAATTGAATAGAGATAATAGTAAAATAATAGTGCTAACACCTGAGCAAAACAGTTTTAATTTTGAAAAAGAGTTATGTGATAAGTTTGGAGGCACATTTAATATCGATGTTGTAAATTTTTCAAGTCTAACTAGAAGATTAGCAAAGCAACTTGGAATGGATAGTCTGAGAAAACTTGGAGATAATATTAAACCATTTTATTTCTATAAAGCTGCTAAAAACTTAGAAAATAATGGGAATTTTTTAGTGAAGAGAATTTTACAAGATATAAGTTTTATAGAAGTTGTTGAAGAGATTATCAATGAGTTAAAAGAATACACAGTAAGTATAAATACATTGGAAGATTATTTAGAAAAAAACACTAACTTAGATGAAAGTCATAGAGAAAAATTAGAAGCTATACTAGAAATTTATGTAGAGTATACAAAATTATTAAAAGAACATACAATTTTTGATAAGGTTGATTATATAAAAGAACTATTATTATATTTAGAGTACGTAGATTTAAGTGATTATATCTTTTATGTAGATGCATATTATAACTTTACAGCACAAGAGTATAATTATATTGAGAAATTAGCTGAGAAATCAAAAAAATTAGTAGTTAGTGTAGTTAGTGATGCAAATAGATATTTCAACTTCAATCTTTCTCAGTTATTCCAGGGGTACGAGTTAGATAAGATGAAATATAATAGCTTTTATCTATCTAATCTTTACAGTAATGAGAAGTATAAATTAGATATTTTTAGAAAATCTCATGAAATTGTTGCTGGTATAAATGAGATAGTGAAAAATAATAAAGATGTTAATCTTTCGATTGTTGCCTTTATTAATAATGAAAATGTTAATGTGATAAAATTTGATATCAAAGATAATAAAGTTGAAAATTATAGTATATTAAAAAATCATTCTGGACGATATAATGGTATTTCTAATAGTATTTTGGCTGAAAAATACTATAATAACTTTACTTCACAGTATGAGATTGATGATAGTATTAAAATAATATGTGCTAAAAATAAGGAATTGGAAGTAAAGCAAGTAGCTCGTGAAATAGTTAAGTTGAAGACTAAAAATAATATTGACTATAATGAAATAGCTGTATTGTATCGAGATAATATATATGAGAACTATGTGAATATTTTTAAAGACTACAATTTAGAAGTTCACTTAGATAAGAGTATTGAAACTAATAACCACCGTTTAGTTAAATTTATCCAAGAAACATTAAGTTTTGATGAAGGGAGTTTTAAATCAAAACTATTAAATTTATTAAAAACTAGGTTAACAAATTTCGAGAATATATATCGTCAAAAAATAATTTCTTATGTTTTATTAGAAGATTCAACTATTAATGAAAAGCAGCTAGAAAAACATATAGATGAATTAGCTGAAAATGAAGTTAGAGAAAGGATTTCAAAAAGTAATTTAGTTAGTAATGTTAGTAGTAACTATTCTTATAAAAATTTATTAGAAAAAGTTAAAGCGATCTCTGTTGATGATGTTGAAAATATATTGAATGAGAAATTGGTAAATTCAGCTGAAGACATTCTAAAAGATTATTTTATTGAAGAAACAAATAAATACACAACAAAACAACTTGAAATTTGTAAAGAAGTCTTATTAGAACTCATTAGCAAAGTATCCGAAGTTTCTGTAAAAAATAATCTTCAAGTTAAACGATATGTAAAGAAATTAATAGATGTATTTGATTATTGTAAAATTCGAATGTATCTTGATAAAGAAGATGGGGAATATGACGACATAGAAGAGTTGAAAATTGACAGCATTGATAGGCAAGTTTATAAAAAAGTTCTTGAATATATATATGAATTAAATGAGAATTTTGGAAATGAAAAGTTTGAATTTCAAAAGTTTACAGCTTTATTTAATGTAGGTTTGACTACTATCAAGTATCGTTCAATACCTGAAATAAACAACTCAATAATAATGTCTACAATGGATTTAGCTAAGGTAGAAAATAAAAAGGTTGTTTTTGTTATAGGATTTAATAAAGATATTTTGCCGGTTTCTAAAAGTACGGGATTAATAGATGATAAGGATAAAGAAGAACTTATATTAAGGGACATCTTCTTGTCTCCTACAAAAGAAGCGGCACTTATAGATGAAGAATTTGTAGCGTATATAGCATTAACACGAGCTAAAGAAAAAACATATATAAGTTATAGTTTATTAGACAAAAGTTTTAAAGAGAATTTTGCTTCTCCGTATTTAAATACAGTGAAAAAACTGTTTCCTAAATTAGAAGAAATGCAAACTTCAAAAATATTGGAATTTTCTATTTCGAATTATAGTTACTATTTAGATAATTTCTCGGAAATTCTTTCAGATAGAGAATTTAGTTATTTGTTTTCAAAAATTTATCGTAGATTCATGGAAGTGAAAGATAGTAAGACGAAAGAAGTTGAAGTTTTAGCAGAACTGATGATTAAGTTTTTAGAGAAATATCAGTTTATAATATCTTCTGAAAGTTATGAAAACTATGAAGTATTAGATGAATTAAATGATAGAGTATACTTTACAAAAGAAGTGGGTATTAAAAATTATCTAGCTAAAATAATAAAAGACTATAGGTTTGAACTTAATCAAAGTACAATCGATAAATGCTTAGAAGTTAAGAAAGATAGCTTTTCTAAGTTCAGTATATCTAAAGTTTCTGATTTTGAGAAGAATCCTTATCAATTTTTTATAAAAAGAGTTTTAGGTATAGCAGAAGAAAGAGATATCGATCTCGACAATTTGGTTTCTGGAAGATTCTTTCATGCTGTAATGGCAGAAGAAAGAGTTATAAAATTTATTGCTGAATGCGGTGAAAAAATAGATTTAGAAGTGGTAGAAGATGATGATATTGCTAAAAAATATAAGATTAAAGAAACAATAGAAGATGTTATTTATTCGAGTGAGAATAAAGATATATTAGAAACTTTGAAATTAATAGATTTATTAAATACGCATAGATATATTTTAAATAATATGCTTTATAGATTAGAGGTAGCTATAGCTATTGAGATAAAGTATTACTCTTTAACGAAGTTTATGCCAACGTTCCTAGAAAAACCATTTAGTCTGGAAATAGTAGACAATGTTATTACGTGTGAAGATGTCGAAACTAGAGAAATCAATAAGAAAGAACTGAAACAGAAATATAATATACCGCAAATTAAATTTACAGGGGTAATTGATAGAGTAGACGTTAATGGAAAGAATATTTCTATAATTGATTATAAGAGTAGTCAAACTGATTTTACACTAGATAGTATTGAATTAGGATTTATTTCTCAAATTTTAACTTATGCATTAGCATGTGAATTGATGTTTAATAAAAAATCTGAGGATATACTAGGGATATTTTATAGAGAAATAGCTAAGTTAGGTAAAGGTTTTAAACCCTATAGACTACGAGGATTAGTTAATAGCGATTTAATATTAAAAGATGATTTCTGTGAATTAGCTTCGGAAGTTATGTATATCAGGACTACACAAAAGGGTACTATTCATGGATCAGATGTACATAAAGCATATACTAGTCCAGAACTAGAAAAACTAGTTGATATAAATCTCCATAATGTAATGAGTTTATTAGAAAAGATATTTTCATTTGACTTTTCATTAAATAACTATGAGATTGAAAATCAATATTCAGCAGAAAAACAAATATTATTTAATTATGCAACTAATAATGACACACGATTAAATTTAAAAAATAAAGTGAATCTAAAATCAAAAGAATTAAAAGAAAAGCTATTGAATAATAATACCTAGTGAAACAAAGAACAATCACTGATAAATGAGTTACATTAAATATTTTTCTGTAATTATTAGTAGTTTTTCTCGAAAAGGGAACTAATATTTTAGGGTTGACTTGATGAAATTTTTTATAAAATAATAATTTTCTTGAGTTTTCCCTAATTTTTTTATTTTTTTTATTAATTTTTAAGTACATTTGGCTAATTTTATATTATAATAGTATATGGAAGAAAGTATCATTTTTTACTTTTAATTGGTAACATTAGAATATAGGCATTTTTAAATGTTAAATAATAGTGATAAAGGCAAGGATATAATAGATATGAAATTAACTTTTTTTGAAAAACTAGAACAGTTTAAAAACAGTTCTAAAGAAGTATATATTAATAATATATACCGAAATGAAAATCTAACATATAAAAATTTAATAGAGTATTCAGATAAACTTGCGTTTTATCTTGAAGAAAAATTAGGAAGTGATAAGAATCCGATAGTAGTCTATGGACATAAACATCCATTTATGTTAGTGTACTTCTTAGCGTGTGTAAAATCAGGAAGAGCATTTTGTCCAGTTGATATAAATACACCGAAAGAAAGAGTAGAAGAAATAGTAGAAACAGTAGACTCAAAAGTAGTACTAATCACAGAAGAAATAGAACTATCTAGAGAAATGCTAGACATTGAGTCAGCTAAAGAAATAATCGCGAGCACTCGAAATGTTATACCAAAAGAAAATTATGTGAGAGATGAAGAAATATTCTACATAATTTTCACATCAGGAAGTACAGGAAAACCTAAAGGAGTATGTATAACATACAATAATCTAAATAACTTCTTACACTGGTACACAGGATACTATGATGAAAAAGAAGAATTAGTGTTTTTAGGGCATCCACCGTTCTCATTTGATCTATCGGTAATGTCATTATGGCCAAGTATTTATCTAGGTGCTACTTTAGTACAAATAGATAAAAAACACCAAGAGAACTTCAAAGTAATGTTTGAAGAGTTAAATAAATCAAATGCAACAATATGGATTTCAACACCATCATTTATAGAAATGTGTTTTGTAGATAAAAACTTCAATCAAAGTCTGATGCCAAAAGTGAAACAATTTGTTTTTTGTGGAGAAAAACTATTCAGCACAACTGTAGAAAAGATTCATGCTAACTTTGAAGATGCACAAGTTATAAATACTTACGGACCAACAGAATCAACAGTAATGGTAACATGGGTAGAAATAACAAAAGAAGTAAATGAAAAATATTATGAGAATCTACCGGTCGGAGAAATAAAATGGGGTACGAAAGTACACCTAGAGAATCTAAATGAAGAAAATAAAGGTGAGATAGTAATCACAGGAAACACAGTCGCAAAAGGATACTTCAAAAATGATGCTATAACAAGTGATAAATTTGGTATAGGAGAAGTGGATGGAAAAGAAGAGAGAAGTTACCTGACAGGAGATTTAGGATACTTTAAAGATGGTATGCTGTTTTGTGAAGGACGTATAGACTTCCAAGTGAAACTACACGGACACAGGATAGAACTAGAAGATATAGATAATAATTTACTTAAAAATAAAAAAATTCGTCAAGCGGTGACAGTTCCAAGTTATGAAGATGGGAAAGTAAAGTCGCTGACATCATTTGTAGTATATAACGAAGAAATAGAAAAACGCTTTGAAGTAACTAAACAAATAAAACAAGAACTTAAAAAATTAGTGCCAGAATACATGGTTCCTAAAAAAATAGTATTTTTAGAAGAATTGCCACTAAATAATAATGGAAAGATAGATAAGAAAAAATTAAAGGAGTTAGTATAAAATGAGCTACTTTGACGGGAATGAATTTTTCTTTTTCTTAACTATAGCTCTGGTGATAGGTTTTATAATAAATTATCTAGGTAAAAGAATTGAATATTATATATTGGCTCTGTCATTAATATTCGCTGGTTTTATATATGGTAAAAATACAACGATGTTATCTTATCTATTAGGTTTTATTATCTATGAGTATGTATTAGTAGAAATAGCACAAAAAACAGAAAATAAAAAATATCTAAAAATATTAGTAGTATTATCAATATTACCATTAATAATAAACAAAGTATTCGCAATAACACATTTGCATCTGTTAGCCTTTATTGGAATATCATATATGTCATTTAAAACGATACAAATTATGATAGAAATATCAGATGGACTTATAAAAGATAAGATTAATTTAGTAGATTATGTACAATTTTTACTATTTTTCCCAACTGTAAGTGCTGGTCCTATAGATAGAAGTAGACGTTTTATGAGTGAAATTAAAGAAAAAATGTCGAGGACAGAGTACTTAGAATTAGCTGGAGAAGGAATATATAGGCTAATTTTGGGATTATTATATAAAGTAGTATTCTCAACATTAAGTTATCATTATTTAGTAGGGCTTGGGACTCATACATCTTTTATGCATTCTGTGAAATATATGTACTTATACACACTGTATTTATTTTTTGATTTTGCAGGATACAGTTTAATGGCGGTAGGGAGTAGTAATATTTTAGGGGTAAGAACACCAATGAACTTCGACAAACCATTCCTAAGTATTGATATAAAAGACTTCTGGAATAGATGGCATATTACATTATCAACGTGGTTAAGAGACTTTGTATTCTCAAGAGTCTTTATGGAAGCTACAAAGAAAAAACGCTTCAAAAAACGACTAACAACAGCGATGTATGCCTACATGGTAAATATGGTACTTATGGGATTTTGGCACGGTTTAACGATAAGCTATATAGTATATGGATTTTACCATGGTTTATTAATGGCAGGATTTGAATACTATCAGAAGAAAAGTAAATTTTATAAAAAGAATAAAAATGAAACATGGTACAAAGTACTTAGTTGGTTCATAACGATCAACTTAGTAATAATAGGTTTATATATTTTCTCAGGAGAACCTTATAAACTATTAAGCCACGCACTTAAAAAATAATATCGAGTTAGGAGAAAAAGCATGATAAAAGAGCAAGTATTAGAAATGTTAGAAGAAATCTGTGAAGACGAAGTAGTAAGAGAAGATTTAGATATAAATATGAAAGAAGAAGGGTTAATGGATTCTTTAGCTTTTGTAGAAATGTTAGTGAAAATCGAAGAAATCTTTGGACTAAGCATAGCTCCTACAGAAGTGACATATGAAGAAATAGACACACCAAATAAAGTAATTTCGTACATAGAAAATAGGAAATAAAGATGATAAAATTAAAAGCATTTTTAATATCAATTATACTGGTATTAATTACACTTGTAATTTTAGACAGGACGTATATAAAAAAAATAGAAGACTATTATAAAGTAAATGATAATAGTGTCAGATATAGTACATCATTTGAAAAGTACAAGAGTAAGGATATAATATTAGAAAACATGACTCCTAAAACACTTTTACTTTTAGGATCGTCAGAATTAACTACAACAATAAATGAAGATTATCATCCCAAGAAAATATTTAATTATAATGATTTTAATATTATGCAGGTAGGAGTTGGAAACTCTCAAAATATTATACACGCAGCAACAATAGGTTCTATCGGAAATGATGTGACGAATAATCAAATCGTAATGATTCAATCTATTCAGTGGTTTGATAATAAAAATGGTATCTTGAAAGATGCATTTTTATCAAGGATATCTAGTGAGCATGTTTATAATACTATGGCTAATGATAGAATTAGTAAAGAAACTAAAGAAAAGTTTATCAATAGAGTTATTGAACTATCAGCTACAAATAAAGAGTTAAGTAAGAAGTATAGAAGCTATAAACGATACTTTCTAAAAGAAAAGGGTAATTTCTTCACTGGGACATTTTTAAAGTTAGATAATTATGTCTTTAGCCTAAAAAATAAATATAATTTTTATAAAAATAAAGGAAGAGAAAATTATCCTTTAAGCGGAGATGTAACGCCAAATTACAATTGGAATGAATTAGATAAAAAAGTAACGGAAGAAGCAAAAGAAAGAACTAATAACAATGATTATCAAATTGATAATACTTATTATGATAAATATATTAGATCAAAATATGATCAATTAAAAAATAGTTCTAAAAATACTAAATATGATGATGCTAAAGAATATGAAGATTTAGATATATTTTTATCAATTGTTAAAGATTTGGGATTAAATATCAAATTCGCGATTCTTCCAGCTCATGGTAGATGGAGTGATTACACAGGAATTGATAGTTCAAAAAGAGAAGTTGCTTATAAAAAATTAAAAGAAATTGCATCGAAAAATAATATTGAAGTTATGGATTATTCAGGTAAAGAATATGAAGATTACTATATGTATGATGCGATGCATTTAGGTTGGAGAGGATGGATTGATTTTGAAAGAGATCTTTACAAACTTAAAAAGTAAACTAAGCTATAATCAAAGTCTTGCACTTTGGGTACTATTCTTTTATATAGTTATAATGGGAATAATAATATATTGTTTTGTGACTGATTTTTCAAATGTCCAAGAATATGTATATAGTGAATTTTAATAGTGAGAAGGGGCTGACTCAAAAGTCCTAAATTTTAAAAAGTTTATATGATAACTCATAAACGTAGTGGTTTATTGATATCTAAATTCTCTTTATGAAAGGTTTTTAGATATCTAATAAACTTTGCGGGGGTGACTCGAGAAAATCTTGTTTGATATGTACCCAAAATTCTGGACACATATATATTTAGTTTAGACATGTGGATGTTATCCTGTACTGTACAGGTGCCATCCATTTTGTTTTTGATTGAATTCTCTTGTTGTTATAATAAGCTATATATTCATATACAGCTTTACTAAACTCTTCAAATGACATATAATTCTTTTCATAACCATAAAATATTTCCGTCTTCATTCTTCCGAAAAATGATTCCATGATACTATTATCATAACAATTTCCCTTTCTAGACATCGATT
>NZ_CAUPZX010000044.1:0-14577 GCF_963515875.1 uncultured Gemella sp.
AAAACATCAATATCTTCATTGATATTTTGGTCGTTTTGTCAACAATCTGAAAAGAAAAATCGAGATTACTCGATTTTTCTTTTTTTTTAATCTATTAAAATGAATTTAATTTCAAAGTTTAATACACTCTTTAGTGTATTATATATGAATGAATTATTTAATGATGAATAACAGAATTTTAATAGTACATCTTCATCAGCATCTGCATAAAGATAATAGGTGATTTCACATTTTTCAATTTTAGGTTCTTCGCTATACCCCTTAACGTTTAGTAATGTTAAAGGATTTTTTAATAATAAATGAATTTTTCCCTCTAACTCCTCAACTTCAATATTTGATCTTTTACATGAAGAAATTATAGTATGAGCTATACCACCTAAGATAGAAGCAGCAAAATAGTTTATACTGCTTCTGTAGTCAGAATTTATATCGAAGCTTATATCAGAAGATACTGGAATAAGATCATTATTTGTATATAGTTTAAAATTATGATTTGCCCATATTCCCCTAAAAGAGACGTCGTAATTATTTGATTCATATAAATTATTCATATAGATTCCTCAATGAATTTTTTGCTTCATTTAGACGAGCAAGTTTTTTATCAATAACATTCATTGTACTAACAGGTCTATTGGCAAATGTTGCAAAACCACAATCTGGATTGAGCCAAATTCTCTCTTTTGGTATAAACTTCAGAACTTCTTTAACACGAGATATTATTTCTTCTAAAGATTCAATTTCATCTGTTCTTGGATTCATCACACCAAGACCAAGTATACAATTTTCTCTAATTAAATTGCTACTAAATAACGAAGATATTTCACCAGCTCTTGGAGTAGAGAATTCTAATGTAAGTATATTAGGTAATGTCTCTTCAAACAATGGTAAAAGAGGAGTGTAAGGCCCTGTAAGTAAGATACTCTCATCTCTACTCCAATTACCTCTGCAGACATGAAGAGAAACCAATATACCTTTGTCTTTAGCATAAGAGATTACAGATTTTATTAATTTTGTAGCGAATTTTAATTCCTCTGTTGGATCTTTTTTCTCAGATAAAGCTGCGCACATAAAAGATCTCGTTTTTCCTTCTGAAAATACAACCTCAGTTAAAACAGGTTCATCAAATTGCACTATATCTACTCCTAACAAAACTAAAGCGTCTATTTCTTGTTTTAAAATTAAAATTATATCTTCACCAAGGCCATCTTTACTATCATAATATTGCTTTGATAGAGCTGGTAACCACATAGAACGAGTCATTAAATATGGTCCAGGTAGAGTAGCTTTAATTTTTTTAGTAGTTAATTTTTTTAATTCAACCATTTCGTCTGCTACTAGTGGTTTATTATATTTAATTTTTCCAGTACAAATTGCATTTTTAATGCTAATGGCAGGAACATCTAGTATTTTAAGAATCTGTTCAAATCCTTGTTTATCTTCAATATAATCAAACATATCAGCCATACTCATCATAGAAACACCTTCTAAGCGTTCAGCAATAAAAGAAACATAATTGTCACGATTTAATTCACCATTTGTTACAATATCTATATCATTATGTTCTTGAAGATTTATCACATACTTGGTTTCTTCGTCTAATATTTGATGATAAGAGCTTAAATCAAGATTACCTTTATTTAATTTTCGTTTTGCAGTCAATAATTTCTTACTTCGGGGCATACTCCCTAGAAGTGAAGTTAAAAATGATGAACTAGTCATAATTATTCTCCATGAAATTCACTAAAAAAGTTAAGGTATTCATTAGCTTCAGTAAGTTGTTTGAATCCTGATGTACGGCCAGAAATCCATTCTTTTAATCCTTCCATGTCCATCATTTCTTTATGGTCAGGGTTACTATAATCCATTTTATGTAGAACTTCTATGAATTTTTCAAATTTCGAAACTTCTAATTCAGGATGACCTGAGAATATACAGTGATCGAATAAATCAGTTTTTGATAGAATTTTAACTTGATTTTCATCAAGAGTACCATCTGCTATCCAAGTATTATAGTTTAAATCTAACATCCATGTACCAGACACTTCATCATTTTTTAAAGCAATAGCAGAATCAAGCTCACCACCAACGTGATCTCCATGTAGACCAACACCAATATCGAAACGTTTTTCAACATAATCTTTTCCGAATTCTAATCCATGTTTATGAAGATAATTAATAGGGATTAGTCTAGCTTGAGGAGAATCAATTGCACCAAAACCAATTGTTTTATCTTTTAAATCATTGATACAATCTATGTTGCTGTTAATTTTTACAACTAGGTAAGAACTACGATCACGGTCAGTATCACGCATTGAACCGTTTAGTGCAGTACCATTTGTGCGAATATTAGTATCTAACCATGCTAGAGGTGAGTTCCAAGCAATATCGATTTCACGTGTTAGTAATCCATCAACTTGCGCTTTGTAATCTTTATAATAAACGGGTTCAATAGGGAAGTTTTTATCTTCAAAGAATTTAGCAATAATCCCCCAAATTACAGTCACTTTTGGATCATAGATTACAGCCCCAACTTTTAATTTTGTCATAATAAATATTCCTCTTTTCTTATATATTAATTTCAATTTTATAAATAAGGGGGTAAGTGTACCCATCCCCCTTATATAAATATTTTAAGATAGTTTTTAAGGTAATTGTTGACCGGTAATTGCTTTTCCTAACCAAATAGTTAATACGTCTACACTTGGTGCCATAATATGGCTAGCGAATGCATCTCTTAAGTAACGTTCCATATTACCAACACGATTATATGCCTTACCACCACCAACACGCATACCAAGACGAGCTAGTTCAATAGCAGCTTCACTTGCAAAAATTCTAGCAGATAAGATTTTTGCTAACATATCAGCATCTTTATTTAAGAAGCTACGCACAGCCTCATTAGTTCCAAGAACTGCTGCATTTGTTTGACTATAAATTTTAGATAGGTGAATTTGTACAGTCTCAATTTCGCTTAGTGATTTACCAGTTGGATATTTTCTATTAGTAGTATGAGCGACAGCTTCATCAAGTATTGCTTCACAAAGTCCACTATAAACAGCAGCTAGCCCTGTGATGAAGTATGTAGCAACGATAGTAAATACTTGATCAACACCTGAACCAGCTTCTCCGATGCGAAGTTCCTTATCTAATTCAACATCGTTAATAGCCATTTGACATGATACATTACCACGCATTCCAAGACCGTGCCATGTAGATGTTTTAAACTCTAGGCCTTTGCTTCCAAGTGGGAATACCCAGTTATCAATTCTACCTTCAACATCAGAAGGAGTAAGTACTAAGTAGTAAGATGCAAATTCAGCAGATGTTACCATACTTTTTAGACCATTGAAAATCACTGAGTTATCTTTGAATTCAGTTTTTACATCAGAGATATAGAAGTGAGTACCAGTACCTAATTCACTGTAAGCAAGTGCCATAAATTTTTCATTTTCTACGATATCTTTACAAATTTTTGATTTAAGATTATTATCTGCATAAGATAAAACACAATTTAATGCAACATTGTGCATCATATAACATAAACCAACAGTAGCACTCGATTTAGCGAAAGCACGACAAGCATCAGCATGTTCTTGCATATCTTTACCTAATCCGCCAAGTTCTGTAGGAATCATAAGTTTAAAGTATCCAGCTTTTCCTAATTCTTTAAATACTTCTTCAGGAAATCTTTCTTGTTCATCGATTTCTTTTGCAATCGGATCAATATATTTTTTTGCAAATTCTCTAGCTTCGTTATAAAAAGTAGTCATAATAATGCCTCCTAACATTAATATAAATAAAATATTTTATACAAAAATTATATCATAAAGAACAATTCTGTAAATGTTTTCTAAACAGTGGATTATAAGAAAATTATAAAATAAATTTTTATAAAAAAGAAAAGAATTATTTTATATCTGCAAGAAGAGAATTAATATTTTGATAATCATTTTCATATATATATTATATTTCAGGACATAAAAATAAAATCTTGTAATTGATAAAAGTTATCAATTATAAGATTTTTATATAATTTTACTTTAAAAAGAGTACAAAAGTATCGGGAAATGTAAAAAAATATCGATGAAATTTCAGAAAATTATTTACAAATAACTAAAAAAATAGTATAATCTATATTTATAAATATAAATCAAGAAAGGATGAGGGGAATGACAGAATCAAAAATGGAAAGAAAACTACAAGCTCGTCATATTAGTATGATTGCTATTGGTGGTTGTATAGGAACAGGATTGTTTATGGCGAGTGGAGCGGTTGTAAGTAAGGCGGGTTCATATGGAGCTGTTCTTACATATGCATTAATAGGAGTTATTATATATTTTTTAATGGCGTCAATAGGTGAGTTAGCGACTTTTTATCCAGTTTCTGGATCTTTTGGTGCATATGCCACACGTTTTATAGATCCGGGAGTTGGATTTGGAGTTGGATGGCTATTTTGGATATTATGGATACTAGTGGCCAGTGTAGATATAATCACATTATCTAAAATATTACATTATTGGGAATTCTTTAGACAATTTTCAACATTTTCTATATGTATTGTATTTTTATTATTATTGTATTTATTAAATTTAGTAAGTGTTAAAGTTTATGGTGAAGTTGAATATTGGATTACAATTATTAAAGTGCTGACTGTTATTGCATTCTTAGTTGTAGGAGTAGCAATTGTTTTTGGAATTACAGGAAATAGTGAAGCTGGGATTAATACATTTATAAAAAATGGTGAAAAAACAAGTAGTGCAGGAGCTCTAGGATTATTTGGTGTTCTTTCAACTGCAGCATTCTCATTTGGCGGAACAGAGGTTGTTGCTGTAACAGCAGGAGAATCACCAAATCCTAAAGAAACAATGCCAAAGGCGGTTAAACAAGTTTTCTGGAGAATTTTAATATTTTATATTGCTACTATGATTATTATTTCATCTATTGTATCTGCAAATGATCCAAGATTATTAGATACAAAAAATGTAACAGCATCACCATTTACTATTGTATTCCAAAATATAGGATTAGAAATTGCTGCAGTAATAATGAATGCGGTAATCTTAACTTCAGTTTTATCTGCAGCAAATTCAGGTATGTATGTATCTAGTAGACAATTATTTTCACTGAGTTCTCATAACTATGGGCCAAAAGTCTTTAAAAAATTAAATAGTAATTCAATACCAGTTATAGCACTTACTTTTTCAGCGATATTTATGGTATTGTGTTTCATTTTTGAAAAACTTAATCCAAGTGGATACTATATGTTGTTATCTATGGTAGGTATTATAGTTATGATAATTTGGATGGTATCATTAATATCGCAAATTCGTTTAAGAAAAGCGATAGTAAGACAAGGAAAAAAAGCAGAAGATGTTCTTCCATATACAGCAAAAACTGGTGTAGTTGGCTCATATATTGCTTTAATTTCGTTTTCTACTATAATTATTTTACAACTGTTTGCTGATTATACTACGGGCGGTTTTGTACAAATGGTATATAATTTAGTTTGTCCTGCTATTGGAGTAGTGATGTACTTAGTATTTAAAGTAGTAACGAAGAAAAAATTTGTAAAACTAGAAGAAATGGATATTCATCCATATAAAGATAAATAATAAAAGAAGATTAATAAAGTTTTGTAATAATTTTAAAAAGTTAGATTTATAATTTAATTGTTTAAGTTATTACATTGTCTTTATTAATCTTTTTATATAGTTGGAAAATATAAGTAGATTATTATTTTTATAAAAAATTTGTATTGAATAGGAGTTAATAATCTTTTAAACTATGGTAAATGATTGCGTATTATGATAAAATTGTATTTAAGTAATTTAATGGAGATGATGTTTTGAATATTGGAATTACAGGTAGTATATCTTGTGGAAAAAGTACAGTATCTAGATATTTATTAGATAAAGGGTATACTATTATTGATGCAGATAAATTAGGTCATAATGCCCTTACTTGTGAAGATGTGAAAAGAAAACTAGCTGAAAATTTTGGATGTACTATTTTAGAAAATAATGAAATAAGTCGTGAAAAATTAGGGAAGTTGGTTTTTGGTAATGAGGAAAATTTGAAAATTCTAAATAGTATTATTCATCCTAAGATAAAGGAATTAATTATAAAATTACAAGAGAAACATAAAAATGAGAAATTTGTGTTTTTAGATATAGCGCTATTATATGAAGCAAACTTTGTAGATCTTGTAGAAAAAGTAATCGTGATTTATGTAAATGAAAATGTCCAATTGGATAGGTTGATGAGTAGAAATTCCTTAACAAAAGAAGTTGCACTAAGGAGAATAGATAGTCAGATGAGCGCAAAAGAAAAAGCAAGTTTAGGAGATTTTGTTATCGATAATAGTAACACTTTAGAAAGTACTTATCAACAAATTGAAGAAATATTAGAAAAGTTGAAGAGAGGAGAAAAAAATAATGACTAATGTTTTAGAAATTAGTAATTTAGGTGGAGGATATAATCGTAGAAAAATTATTGACGGTATAAATATACAAATACCTAAAGGAAGTATAACTGCACTTATAGGTCTTAATGGAGCTGGGAAAAGTACGACTATTAAACATATACTAGGACTACTTAGACCTATGGAAGGTGAAATTAAAGTTAACGGAATTACAATCACAAAAGATAATGAAAAATACAGAAAGAGCATAAGTTATATACCTGAATCTCCAGTGTTATATGAAGAGTTAACATTGGAAGAACATATTAATTTAACAGCGATGGCTTATGGATTAAATATGGAAGAAACTTGGCAAAGAGCAGAGAGTTTACTTAAATTATTTAAATTAAGTGATAAGAAAAAGTTTTTCCCTGTACATTTTTCTAAAGGTATGAAACAGAAGGTAATGATTATTTGTGCCTTTTTAGTAGAACCGAATTTATACATAATAGATGAACCGTTTTTAGGATTAGACCCTATTGCAATTAATGATTTAATCAATTTAATGTGTGAAAGAAGAGATAATGGGGCAAGTTTACTTATGTCTACTCATATTCTTGCTACTGCTGAAAAGTACTGTGATAACTTTGTTATTATTCATGAAGGAAAAATTTTAGCAAGTGGTAACTTAGAGCAACTAAGGGCCGAATTTAATATGGCAGGTGCGTCTTTAGATGAAATATATCTATCATTAACGGTGCGAGATAACAATGAGTAATATAGAAAACATTTTTTCTGAAAGACGTAAAAAAGAGCAAGAGCTAAAGTTAACGTATAGTAAGTACATTTTTAATTCGCACCTAATAATGTTTCTTATTATAGTATTGGGAGCTGCACTAATAAATTATTCGAAATGGATCTCTATTGCAAGTCCGTTTGAATTGTATTCAGTATTTATTGCGGCAACGCTTGCTTTTAGTTATTATTTAGTAAGTACTAAGATTAAGACATATATTAAAGAAGCGGACTCAGTATTTTTATTACCATTAGAAAAGTACTATAAGAAAATAGGGGCAAAAACTGTTATGAGTCTTACTATAACTCATATTATTGCAGTTATTATCTTTTACTTCGCTACAAAACCGATTACCAGTATAATTGGCAGTATTAATAAATTAGGCATCTGTTTATTGTTAATGATAATAATACTAAACAATTTACTAAAATACTTCCAAGTTATTCATTATACAGAGCTAGTATGGGTTAAAATTATACAGTTTATAGTTGTTTTTGTGCAAATATTAGTAGTGTTTATCGTTAATACTTACATTCTAATAATTGACGTAATTGGGGTATTGGCATTAGCATATTGTACATTCTATATTTTTAAAAATGCAACTAATAAAGCAAGTTCAGAAGATCAAGAGAAGTTTGTTGTAAAATGGAATGAAGCGGCAGAATATGATAAACACCGTATGGAAAGCTATTTAAAATTTGTTAATATGTTTGTTGATGTACCTTTAAGCGGTGTAAAAGTTGCTAGAAGGAAATATTTTGATATATTATTGCCAAAGATAACTAAAGAAAACTTTACCAAAGAGAACAGTTTTAAATACTATTATTATAGAGTATTTTTAAGACAAGAGAATACAATTTATCTAGCATTAAGACTGATGTTACTTGCAGTTTTAGTAATTTTTAGTTTCAAAAATTCATATGTTAGTGCAATATCAATTATATCATATAGCTATTTAACAATAATTCAACTTGTTCCTTTATATAAACAAATGAGCAACAATATTTGGCATAGTATTTTGCCAATAGATGAAAGTATTAAGGTAGGAAGTTTTAAAAAAATGTTGACTATTGTAATTCTGGTAACAACATTTATTTTAACAATAATATCTATTTGCTTAAATAGCTTTGAAGTGATGAGTTTTGTTACTAATTTTGGAGCATTTATACTAGCTAATATAATAGCTAAGGTATTTATAGGAAAAGTTAAATAGAAGGATATAAATATGAAAAATATAGCAATAATTGGAGGAGATTTGTCGGGAATAAGTTGTGCTTATTTTCTTGATAAATTTTCAGGAGTAAACTCTAAGAAATTTAATATTGATTTAATTGAAAGAGATTTAGAGTTTTCAAATGATAAATTTGGAAAGTTTCAATATGGTCAAGAGATTTATGATTTTGGTTGGCATAATTCAATAAATGAACAAGGAGTACTATTTTATCTGATGATAGAGTTAGGCCTACATAGATATCTAATAAAAAGCGGTACGACTAAGAAAGTTTTTTATACAAAAGAAGGAATTAAATATCTTCCGGAAAAAATGCTCTATGGTGTTCCATTAGATAAACGAGAGCTAATTTTATCAGATTTATTTACTTTTAAAGAAAAGTTATCTATTTTATATAATATGTATAATACTATGGAAGATGAAGATATTAAAGAACTAACAGTAGAAGAATTTTTCAAAACAATTATAAATGAAAAAATATATGATAAATTGATAGAACCATTGTTGACAAGTCATTATGGTAGTGACGTATCAGAGCAAAGTATGGTAAGTTTAATGCCAGAATTATCATTTTTAACTATTCAAAAAGAAGATATCAATAAAATACTTGAAGATATGTATACTCGAAAAGTTATTGATAATATAGCAGTTGGATCTGAATATAGATTGAAGTTTACATTAAAATCGTTTATAGAAACACTGGAATCTAACTTCTCGGATAAAGTATTTTTAGAATTAAATCGAAAAATAGAAAATATTGAAAAAAAAGGTGATAAATACTTAGTTCACTCTAATGGGAGTATCTATTATTATGATTATATAATACTTACGTTAAATCAGAAAAATTTTCTACCTTGGTTTAATGATGAAATAATTAATAATTTTTATTCGAGTATGAAATATGTTTCTAATATTGTTGTGACACTTATTTATAAAAGAGATGATCTACATATAAATAGAGAAATCGGAGAAATAATTTTTCAAAAAGAAGAAAGCGAATATATTACAAAATTAGAATATGTTAGTAATAAGTGGATTGATATTAAAATGAGTGGAATTCAAATGGTTAGAGCTTATATTAGTAGAGAAGATGCAATTGAAAAATTAATAGATAAGAATGACAGCGAAATTAAAGAAATAATAGAAAAAGAAATTATGAGAGTTCATGGTTTAGTAGGAAACATTAATAAATTTTATGTAAGTAAAATTAAGGATAATTATAGATTTTGCAGTAAAGAATATAATAAAAACATAAATGAATTTGAAGATTATTTAAGAAAAACGTATCCTAATGTTCATATAATTGGAAAATCAAAAAAAGGTACAACATTAGAAAATACAGTATTAGAAGCAAAAGAAACAGCAAAAGAAATATTAGAGAATATAAGATAAGAAAGGGCGTACAGTGTACGTGAACGAGGTGAAAAAATGAAATTTTTTATAGATAAACAAGCTGGTGTAAAAGTAACTCCAATATTTGAGGATGAAGTATATGATAGTAAGTTATTAGAATATGTAAAAGAAAAAGAACTATTTTCAGGAAAACTTAAAGAAGTGTATACTAATCTTCCTTTTGATGGAGAAAAAGAAATACTTTTAGGATTAGGAAAAAAAGAGGACCTAGTAGAAGATAAAATACGAGAAGTATTCTTTAAGTTGGTGAAAGCATTAGAAAAAAACAAAGAATTAGAAGTGTATGTAACTTTACCTAAGGTAAACAATATTTTAACTGAAAAATTTGTAAATGCGGCAGTTGAAGGCGCATTGCATGGAACTTATAAATTTGATAAATATAAATCAGATAGAAAAGAATTCCCAGAAATCACAATTAACTTATCAACAGAAGAGAAGTTAGATAATTTAGAAGCGGTAGTAAATGAAGCTTGTGATATTATGAGTGGAGTATTCTTCTCGCGTGATTTAGTAAATGAAAGAGCAGAGTATTTATATCCAGAAACTCTTGCTAACATTGCTAGTAAAGAACTATCAGCGCTAGGTGTTGAAGTAGAGGTATATGATGAAAAACAATGTGAAGAATTAGGATTAAAAGGCTTATTAGCAGTAGGACGTGGTTCTGATAGGAAACCTAGATTTATTGTTATGAAATACTTAAATAATCCAGATGAAAGTGAAGTAGTTGGTTTAGTAGGTAAAGGGGTAACTTATGATTCTGGAGGTTATTCAATAAAACCAACAGCTAATAGCATGGATATAATGCACTGTGATATGGGTGGTGCTGGAACTGTAATAGGAACTATGAAGTTGGTTGCAACAAGAAAACTAAAAACTAATGTAATTGCAGTTGTTGGAGCATGTGAAAATATGATTGCTGGTGGTTCATATAAACCAGGTGATGTTATTTCAACATTATCAGGAAAAACAGTAGAGGTTTTAAATACAGATGCCGAAGGACGTATTACTTTAGCTGATTCTGTATATTATGCAACTGAAAAATTAAAAGTTAGCAAAGTTATTGATTTAGCTACATTAACAGGAGCTTGCTTAGTGGCATTAGGAGAATTCTATACGGGAGCAGTAACGAACAACCAAGAATTTTATAATGAATTAAGTACTGCTGCAAAAGAAGCTGGAGAAAGAGTATGGCAAATGCCAGCAGATGATAGTTTCAGAGAATTAAATAAATCTACAATTGCAGATGTGAAAAATACAGGTGGAAGACTTGGTGGAACTATAACTGCAGGATTATTTATAGAAAACTTCGTAGCAAATAATGTACCATGGATTCACTTAGACATAGCAGGAACTGCATATTTATCAAAAGCAGAAAAATACTTACCAAAAGGTGCAACAGGAGTACATGTAAAAACTCTATATAACTTATTGAATAGATAGATGTTAATAGTTAAGGAAGAACTCGATAACGAAAGTAATAATTGAGTTCTTCCTTTGCTTGTAATAAGAGATAAACAAGGATTTAGCAATGAATGTAAAAAAAATTCAAAAAAGTATTAAAAATAATAAATTTATACTTGACAAGAAAATACTAAAGGTGTAAAATAAGTAACAATAAAACAAAACCTTAGAAAAGAATAGTAATTTGGTAAAAAATTTTTAGCGAGCTAACGTTGGTGTGAGGTTAGTAATTTTTCTAGATGAACGCACTTTTTAGGCAATTATTAAATAATTGGTAACTCTGCCTTAAAGAGATTGAGTGGGTATGCTAAATACCAAGAAAAGTGGCAACGCGGAATTGATTTCGTCTTTTTATAGTTTCTTCGGAAATTATAAAAAGACTTTTTTATTTATCTCGTTATCTTCACAGACCATGGATTGTATTTTCTTGATATAGTATATCAAAAAGAGTGGCACCGCGAAATATCGTCTCTTTGTAGCTAGAAAAATTTTAGCTACAAAGAGATTTTTTATTTATAATTTATTCTTTTCTATAATATAATAAAGAAAAAAGGAGACAAAACAATGAAAAAATTATTATTATTCATTATATCAATTATTACAGTATTTACATTAACAGCGTGCTCAACAGGAAGTACTAAACCTAAAACAGAAGAAATCAAAGAAAAAGGAAAAATAGTATTAGGGGTTTCTCCTGATTATCCACCATATGAGTTTTTAACAACTGAAAATGGTAGCAAAAAAGTTGTAGGAGCGGATATTTATTTAGCAGAACAAGTAGCTAAAAAATTAGGTGTTCAGGTTGAAATTCAAGAAATGGCATTTGATTCATTAATTGCAGCTTTAAATGCAAATAAAGTTGACATGGTAATTTCTGGAGTTAACCCAACAGAGGAAAGAAAAAAAGCTGTTGATTTCTCAGATGTTTACTATACAAGTAAAGGAATTTTTGTTGTTAATAAAGATAGTGAGGAAATTAAGTCAGTAGCTGATTTGAAAAACAAAAAAATTGGTGTTCAAAAAGGGTCAACATATGAAACTTATGCTAAAGAACAGTTAAAAATGGATGAAAAAAATATCCAAGCCTTGACTGATGTGCCAAGCTTACTACAAGATCTTAAAAATAAAAAAATTGATGCAGTGTTAATTCCAGATGACGTTGCAAAAATTGCAATGAATAAATATACTGATATTAAAATTAGTACATTCACAGCAGATAACGATCCAGAAGCAACAGGTATGGCAATTGCCTTCAAAAAAGGAAAAGATAATAGTAACAAAGAATTATTAGAAAAAGTAAACGCAGTAATTAAAGAAATTCAAGAACAAAAAGCATTTGAAAAAGAACTTGATAAATATGCTAAGATTGCTGCACAAAGCGAATAAAAGAGAGGTATAAAATAGAATGTTTGATTTTCTTCCGAATTATTACACGACGTATTTAGAAGCTACAGTAACAACTTTAAAAGTTTCACTTATAGCTTTACTAGTAGGATTAATACTTGGAATTGTAATATGTTTAGCAAAAATTAGTACTTTTAAGGTATTTAATATAATAGCAGGAATATATGTAGAAGTAATTAGAAATACTCCAATACTAGTGCAAATTATGATAATTTACTTTGCATTACCCGAAATTGGAATTTCATTCACACCATTTATGTCAGCGATAATTGCTCTTTCAATTAACTCTGGGGCGTATGTTAGTGAAATATTTCGTTCAGGAATATTAGCAATAGATAAAGGACAAATGGAAGCAGGGCGCTCTTTAGGTTTAAGTTATTTTCAAACTATGAAATTAATAATTTTACCACAAGCCTTTAAAAATAGTTTACCGGCTTTAGGTAATGAGTTTATTTCATTAGTAAAAGAATCTTCAATAGTCTATTTTGTAGGAGTGGCTGATATCATGTTTACTGCTAACACAGTAAAAAATGCAACATACCAAACTTTTGGACCATATTTAGTTGCCGCTGCAATATATTTTATCATTACATCAATATTATCGATATTGGTAAAACGTTTAGAGAAAAAATTAACGAAGTAGGTGAAGAAATTGTTATTAGAAATAAAAGATTTACATAAAAAATTTGGGAAATTAGAAGTATTAAAAGGTGTAAATATCAGCGTCGAAAAAGGGGAGAAAATCGTAATTCTAGGCTCAAGTGGTAGTGGAAAAAGTACAGCATTACGTTGTGTAAACTTATTAGAAACACCTACCAGTGGACAAATTTTATACAATGGAGAAGATATTACAAAACAAAATATCAATAAATATAGAAAAAAAGTAGGGATGGTATTCCAAAACTTTAATCTTTTCCCAAACATGAGTGTATTAGAAAATATTACACTTGCTCCAAAAACCTTCGGTGATGATACTGCTGAAAACATAGAGAAAAAGGCAGTTGAGTTATTAAGCCGTGTTGGATTAGAAGACAAAAAAGATGTTTATCCAAACAGTCTTTCAGGAGGGCAAAAACAACGTGTAGCTATTGCACGTGCCTTAGCTAACTCACCAGAAGTTTTATTATTCGATGAACCAACTAGTGCCCTAGATCCAGAAATGGTAAAAGAAGTACTAGATGTAATCAAAGAACTTTCAGAAGAAGGATTAACTATGCTAATAGTTACTCATGAAATGAATTTCGCAAAAGAAGTTGCTGATAAAGTAATATTCATGGATGGTGGAATAGTTTTAGAACAAGGAACTCCATCAGAAATATTTGATAATCCAAAAGAAGAAAGAACGAAAGAATTCTTCTCGAAAATATTATAATATAGAACCTATCATATCACTAAGAAATATAGAATATTTCTTAGTGATATTTTTTATATAATATAGAATTTTTACTATGTAAAACTACATTGAAAGCGTTTTATATTATGTTAACTATATGATATAATATAAGTAGAAATTACAGTAGTAAGAGGGTTGTATTTATATGGAGGATATATCATGAATATAGTAGAATGTTTTGTAAGTTGGAGTTTAATTCCTATAGTTATGATATTTTTTAATGTAAAAGTATCAGGTGAAAAGCATTTTAAGATAGCTTCTGTTTCACTATTATTTGTAATTTTTTTAAGATTTTTCTTTTTAGATTATCGTGATTTTCCAATTACAAAGATAGTTTATCTATTTTTAGCACTATATGCTTTGCAGATGCTTTTTGAATGGGATAAATTACTGAAATTAATGGGAGTTATTTCAGAGGATAAAGTGAGAATGATAAAATAAGAATGTACAGTTTTGATAAAATAAAAATGTACAAATAG
>NZ_CAUPZX010000045.1:0-14502 GCF_963515875.1 uncultured Gemella sp.
GCCTGCTTTGCACGCAGGAGGTCAGCGGTTCGATCCCGCTAGGCTCCACCATTTTAAATAATGAATTTAGCCTTTATTGGCGGCGTAGCTCAGCTGGCTAGAGCGTACGGTTCATACCCGTAAGGTCGGGGGTTCGATCCCCTCTGCCGCCACCAATAATAGTTAGTGAATTCTCTAGGAACACGGACTCTTAGCTCAGTTGGTTAGAGCTATCGGCTCATAACCGATCGGTCGCAGGTTCGAGTCCTGCAGAGTCCACCATTTATCAAGGAGGAATACCCAAGTCCGGCTGAAGGGATCGGTCTTGAAAACCGACAGGAGTGTAAAAGCTCGCAGGGGTTCGAATCCCCTTTCCTCCTCCATTTTTATTATCGCGGGATGGAGCAGTCTGGCAGCTCGTTGGGCTCATAACCCAAAGGTCGATGGTTCAAATCCATCTCCCGCAATTTTCATAGTTAGGTCCCGTGGTGTAGCGGTTATCACGCCTGCCTGTCACGCAGGAGATCGCGGGTTCGATTCCCGTCGGGACCGCCATTTTTTTATGTAAAAATTAAATATTGCCTCGATAGCTCAGTTGGTAGAGCAATGGATTGAAGCTCCATGTGTCGGCAGTTCGACTCTGTCTCGAGGCACCATGTTGCCGGCCTAGCTCAGTTGGTAGAGCAACTGACTTGTAATCAGTAGGTCGGGGGTTCAAGTCCTCTGGCCGGCATTTTTTTATATTATGGGAAGATAGCGAAGAGGCTAAACGCGGCGGACTGTAAATCCGCTCCTTCGGGTTCAGTGGTTCGAATCCACTTCTTCCCACCATTCTTAGGGACGTAGTTTAACGGTAGAACAAAGGTCTCCAAAACCTTTGGTGTGGGTTCGATTCCTGCCGTCCCTGTATATATTAAGTGTAATCATTTATGATTACACTTTTTTTTACTTAAGTTAAGATATATCGGATAATATCTAATTGAGTTCCTAAATCTGTTCATAGTTTGTGTTTTTAATTACTGTTTTTATAATTCTTGTTTTATTATTTAGGAAATAATATTTATTTAGTGATTAATATTACGGATTATATGATGTATATATATTGGGAAATATTTTTGACAAATGTTCTTAAATGTGTTAATGTAGTATTGTAGAGAATTGATATAGGAGGTTAAATATGACAGAAAGTGTAAAACCATTTAGTAAGCTTTATGATTTAACACAACGAGCCGAAAAAGTTGGTATTTCTGATGACGATGTTTTAAGAGAAATATTAGTTGAAAAAATTGTTCCAAATAAGTATCAACCTAGAAGAGAATTTACTGAGGATAAAATTAGGGAATTAGCTGAATCTATAAGACAAAATGGATTATTGCAATCTATTACTGTTCGTGATATAGGTAATGGTTTTTATGAACTTATAGCTGGAGAACGTCGTTTAAGGGCTATTAAATATTTAGAGTATGCAAAAACTAAGGCTATTGTTAAAGAATTAACTGATGAGCAAATGGCGACATTGGCTTTAATAGAAAATATTCAAAGAGAAGAGTTAACACCTATTGAGGAGGCATATGCCTATCAAGAATTATTGAGTATCAATAAGCTTACTCAAGATGAACTTGCTAGATCTTTAGGGAAAACTCAAGCTACTGTTGCCAATAAATTAAGATTATTAAAATTAAGTGATAAAGTTATAGACGCAATAAATACAAAAAAGATTACTGAAAGACATGGTCGAGCAATGGTTAAACTCGATGGGCCTACTCAAGAGAAATTACTAGTTCAAATTTTATCTCAAAACTTAAATGTCTCTCAAACTGAAGAAAAAATTGATACTTATTTAAAGATAAAAAAAGATATTAAAGTGTTTAATAGTAATTTTAATTATGATGGACAAAAAATCATAGCCAAGCTTGTAAAAGAAATAGCTAAGTTAGAAGAGAAATACAATGTTAATCTTAATAAAGAAGAAGAAGAAAATATGGAGAGTATAGTTATTAAAGTGACTATACCCAGATTTGCGGATAAAGAGGTAAATGATGAAAATATTAGCGATATGTAACCAAAAAGGTGGTGTAGGTAAAACTACAACTTCAATAAATTTAGCAGCATCTTTAGCACATTTGAAAAATAAAGTGTTATTAATAGATACTGATCCACAAGCAAATGCTACCAGTGGTGTTGGTATTGATAAGGCAAGTATTAGTCAATCAATTTATAATATATTAGTTGATGAAGTAGATATTAATGATGTTATTGTAAAAACTGCATATGAAAATTTAGATATTGTTCCTTCTAGCATTGCTTTAGCAGGAGCTGAGGTAGAACTTGTTTCTGCAATTAGTAGGGAGCAACGCATGAAAAATGCTATTTCTGAGATAAAAGAGGATTATGATTATGTGGTAATTGATTGTCCTCCTTCATTAGGACTTATTACACTAAATTCATTAACTGCAGCAGATGGAGTAATAATACCAGTACAAACAGAATACTATGCTTTAGAAGGGCTTAGCCAGCTTATGAATACATTTAACATAGTTAGGAAGCATTTGAACTCTAAATTGGATATTTTTGGTGTATTACTTACTATGACTGATAGTAGAACAAATATATCTAACCAAGTAGCAGAGCAAGTTAGAGCTCATTTTAAAGAAAAAGCATTTGATACAGTTATTGCTAGAACTGTACGTTTAAGTGAGGCGCCAAGTTTTGGTGAACCTATTATTGAATATGCAAAAAATTCTAATGGAGCCAAACAATATGTATCATTAGCTAAAGAGGTGATTGAACGTGGCTAAGAAATTAGGTAAAGGTTTAGGTCGTGGACTTGATGCTATTTTCGCTACTGAAAATGTTGAATTAGTTACTGATAATGATAAAATAATTGAAATCTCATTAGAGGAAATTAAAAAAAATCCGTATCAACCACGTACTTATTTTAATGAAGAAAAATTAAATGAGCTAAAAGATTCTATTGAAAAAAATGGTTTATTACAACCTATAGTTGTAAAAAAAGCGATAAAAGGTTATTACATTATAGCAGGTGAGCGCCGTTATAGAGCTTTTGAACTCTTAGGTAAAAAAGAGATTCCTGCCATTATTAAAGAGATGACAGATGAAGAAATGATGATTTTTGCGGTCTTAGAAAATTTACAACGTGAAGATTTGTCAGCTTTAGAGGAGTCGGAAAGTTATAAAAACTTGATGGATAAAATGTCGTTAACTCAAGAAGAGTTAGCTAATAAACTTGGTAAAAGTAGACCGTATATTGCTAATAGCTTACGTTTATTAAAATTGCCTACAGAAATTAAAATCAAACTAGAGCAAGGATTGATAAGCGCTGCGCATGCAAGAACATTACTTTCATTAAAAACTAAAAAAAATATGGAAGAAGTCTGTACTTTAGTAATTGAAAGAAAGATGTCTGTTCGTGAGTTAGAAGAATATGTAACAAAGTTATTGAAACCGAAAGGGGTTAAGAAACCTAAGGCTAAGGATATTTTTATAGAAGAACAAGAAAATATTCTTAAAAAACGTCTTGGAACTTCTGTAACGATTAAACAAGGACGTAATAAAAAAGGTAAGATTGAAATTGAGTTTAAAGATAATGATGAGTTTGAACGTATTATTTCATTGTTTAAGGAAGAATAATTATGAATTTTGTTGAAAAAATACAAGCTATAATTAAGAATACCGATTTATTAATTACAGTTTTAGAGAAAATATTATTAATTTTATGTATTTTCGTTGTTGCTTCAATAGTTGTTCGTATATTTAGTCGAATTACTGATTACATAATAACAACGAGAGATAATGCCAATAAGAAATTTAATATAAAGTTTAATGAGAAACGATCAGAAACTTTACATAAACTTGTAAGAAGTGCAGTTCGTTATACAATATACTTTATTGCATTTTTCCAAGTATTGTCAATCCTAGGAGTTAATACTACGAGTATTGTTGCCAGTGCAGGTATAGCATCGGTAGCTATTGGTTTTGGTGCACAGAGCTTAGTTAAAGATATTATATCTGGATTTTTCATTATTCTTGAAGGACAATTTGATGTAGGAGATAATGTCAAGATTTATAATCAAGCTGCATTTATTGCCGGAGGCTATGTAATGTCACTTGGCTTACGTTCTACAAAAATTCGTTCTAAAGATGGTGAAGTATACTTCATTCCTAATGGTACAATTAATCAAGTAGTAAATTATTCTTTAATGTATAACCTAGCATTAGTAGAATTACCAATTAAGATTGATGAGTCTATTGAAAACATTGAAGAGAGAGTTAATAAAGTAATAGGTAAAGCTAATAATAGTAAAGAATATCATGAATTATTATATAAAAATGATAAGTTACACATTGATTATATAGAAAAAATTGCAGATAATGTTGTTACGATACATGTTATCGGAAAAGCTAAAGTCGGAAAGAAAAATGATGTTGAAACGAGATTAAGACGTGATTTCTATAAGGAGTTCGAATCATTATTAACATCAAATGAAGAAAAATAGGAGGTTGGATTATGGAATATGAATTAAATGACATAGTTGAAATGAAAAAACAACACCCTTGTGGCACAAATAGATGGCAAATTACACGTATGGGGGCAGATATAAAGATAAAATGCCTAAAGTGTGATAACAATATTATGATGCCAAGACGTGAGTTTAACAAAAAAATTAAAAAAATAGTTGAAAAAAATTCATAATATGAAAAAGCTAGTGAATCTCGATTTGAGATCCACTGGCTTTTCATTATCTATTAAATCTCTTTGCTACTTTAGAACTAATGAAGCCAAAAGCTAAAACAATAATTATTCCGTATAAGAACTCAATACTTCTAATATTATTTAGAGTAGTTCCAAAGTGTAACCAGATCATTTTCCCAGGAATTAGCCCTATAATATTACCGATGAAATATTTTTTAAAAGATATTCTAGTTAATCCATATGAGTAACAAATAACGCTGTTTGGAAGAACAGGTATTAATCTATAGATTATTAAAAAAATCATAAGTTTATTTTCACTTATACCGAAAATTGTATCATATTGTTTTTTCGATAATTTTTTAGCTAAGTATTTTTCTACATAATCACTGGTAAAGTATCTTGCAATAAAAAACATTGCACTAGTATATATCATTGCAGAAATTATTGAAAGGATAAAACCATGGGTAAAACCAAATAAATAACCACCAATTGCAGAAAATATCCCTGGTGGGAATAAAAATATTGGTAATATAGATGCTAGTATTAAAAAGACTATAGGTGCAAAATCACCAAATTGCGCTATAAAATCCTGCATAGTTTCTCCTCCTTATAAAATAATATTCTTATTATATCATAAAGCTGGGGAAATAAGCGAATAAAAACTAAAAAGGAGTGACTCGAAAATTGTGATTTCAGAGAAATCAATTTTGATGAGTCACCTAGGTAAAGATTTTTAGATATTATACTTCTTTTATTAAATGGATTTCAATACCATTTGTATTATTAACAAAATATTTTTAATTAGCATAATAATAAATGATAAGTTTCGTGTTTTATGTTATAATAGTTAAGTTGAGTAGGCAAGACCTAAGTAATATAAGAAATTAATGAAGAAAAGGAGTGATTAATACTATGGCATTAACAGCCGGAATAGTAGGATTACCAAACGTAGGAAAAAGTACACTTTTTAACGCAATTACAAAAGCAGGAGCATTAGCTGCGAACTATCCTTTCGCAACAATTGATCCAAACGTAGGAATTGTAGAAGTACCAGACCACAGACTAAATAAATTAACAGAATTAGTAGAACCTAAAAAAACAGTACCAACATCATTCGAATTTACTGATATTGCTGGTATCGTAAAAGGTGCGTCTAAAGGTGAAGGATTAGGAAATAAATTCTTAAGCCATATCCGTGAAGTAGATGCAATTTGTCAAGTTGTTAGATGTTTTGAAGACGAAAACATTACTCACGTTGCTGGTGGAGTAGATCCATTATACGATATCGAAGTTATTAACTTAGAGTTAATCTTAGCTGACTTAGAAAGTGTTGAAAAACGTATTGGACGTGTTGAAAAACAAGCTAAACAAAAAGATAAAGATGCAGTTGCAGAATTTGCTGTGCTTTCTAAAGTGCGTGATATTCTTAAAGAAGAAAAACCAGCAAGACTTTTAGAATTAGATAAAGAAGAGCAAAAAATTGCAAAAGGATTACATTTATTAACAATGAAACCTATGCTTTATGTTGCTAACGTGAGTGAAGATGATTTACTAGATGTTGATTCTAATAAACACGTTGCAAGCGTACGTGAATTTGCTGCTAGCGAAGGTAGCCAAGTAATCGTAGTTTGTGCGAAAATTGAAGAAGAAATGGCTTCATTAGAAGATGAAGAAAAAGCAATGTTCTTAGAAGAGTTAGGAATTGATGAAAGTGGATTAGACAAACTAATCAAAGCAAGTTACAGTCTATTAGGATTGGCAACATACTTCACTGCAGGTGTGCAAGAAGTACGTGCATGGACATTCAAAAAAGGTATGTTAGCTCCTGAATGTGCTGGAATTATCCACTCTGATTTCGAACGTGGATTTATCCGTGCTGAAACTGTAAGTTATGACGACTTAGTTGAATACGGAAGTATGCCAAAAGCTAAAGAAGCTGGTCGTGTTCGTCTTGAAGGTAAAGAATACGAAGTAAAAGATGGCGACATTATGTTATTCAGATTTAATGTATAATATTAAAAAAAATTCTATATTTTCTCATTAACGGGGAAGATATAGAATTTTTATATTATTAATAAAATATGATATAATTGATTTTATAAAAGGGGTGATATATTGATGTTAAGGTTTTTTCATAATCCATTACTTGTAGCAAAACTAGCAGAGTATGAGTATTTGATAAAAGGAAATAAAAAACAGAGCACTATAGAATATAAGATAAAAAGACTTATAAAAGATATTACTGGAGAGGTTTTTGATGAGATAGAGGTGTATAATAGCGGACTATCGATACCTAAAATAACAAAAAATGGTTTTCAAGCGACGGCGATATATATACCACAGCTAAATGAACTTTTAGTTATTTATAGAGGAAGTGAGAGTGAAGATATAAGTGATTGGTATTATAATTACACAGGAATTGTATCCGGAGAAAATACTAGTCAATTAGACTCAGCATGTCAATTTATCAAGTTTTTAAAAAGAAAGATTATTAATTTTGATTCGTGTTATAAGGTTGCAGCAGGACACTCCCTTGGTGGTCATTTAGTGATAACGGTAGAATTATTAAAGCAAACATATCAAAGGGTATATACATTTAACACTGCTTTACCTCAGTTAAAGCAGTTGAGAAAATATGATAAAAAATTTAATAAAAAGTTACAAGAATATTTTTTAGAAAAAGATTTAGAGGAGACAAATAAACTTCAAGATTTTACTGCTAATTACTATGCCAAAAATGCTCATCATATTTATAATTTTGTAAGAAAAAATGACTTTGTTCAATCGTTAAATATGACAGTAGGAACATTTAATGTAGGAAAAACAATTGAGTTTCCAGCAATCATAAAAAAATTTGTTAAGCCTGAAGAGTACCTAACTGAAGAAGACACATACGAATTAGATAAAATTTTTGGTGATTTTTATAATAGATTATTGGAGAAAAATATTACGCCAAATAATGTAGTTGAGAATCAAAAACAAGTTGCAGATGAATTTATAGGATTACTTGTAGAGAAAATAAAGACTCCTATTCAAAGGCAAATAAGTAATCTTAGATTAAAAAATGAAGAACAAAATGATGGTAGTAGCAAAGTAGCTGATTCATATAGAACGTTTAAGGCGATTTATAATTATTTATTGTATTTAGCATACTCAGGAATTATACCTGACGATGTTATTAAAAGTAAAGATAGTAAGGATGCGACATCTCTTTATAAAAAAGTTATGGGAGATACAAGCAAATCGAATCTTAAAAATTTACTAAAACCATTACAGGAATTCTACGCATTAACTAGAGCTATATATACTTTAACCCATGCTAAAGCATTAGATGATGTAGAGGGTTGGTCTGAAATAGCAAAAGCCCATGATTTGCCGGCTTTATACGATGAGTTGGTTAAATTGAAATCATAAAAATGAAGTTAGAATATTAAAATATAAATTATGTAAGTTGAACTTTATGGAAATAATGTGATTTAAAATCTGTAAGAATAATTCAATATTATTAAATTATTTAAATTATAAGAAGAGATTGACCATTTTACATTTTAGTCAATCCCTTCTTTTTATTCTTCATCATCTTCAGTAATAATAGTCGACCTTAAGATAGTAGGAGGGGTAGATTCGGTAATAGAAATAGTATGTCCTTCTCTTTCCTCTCTTTTGTCTTTATTATCTTTATCTTTTTCATCTTTTTTCTTAACAATAAATTTAGTAGGATCTGCGAATGATAGATTTTTATCTATATTGAATCCTAATTTTGCCAGTGTTTTTTCTTTAGATAGTTCTTTGAAACCAGCAGGAATAATATCTGATGTTCCTCCAGATGCATTATTATATGGATTTATGTTTGAATTTACAACAGATTTTGGTCTGGAGAAGGCGATATCTGGAGCAATAAGATTTTTATCTAATGTATATATAGCATTCATAATTGCTACCCAACTTCTTTGAGCATAATCATAACTTGGTACTTTAGCAGGGCTATCATATCCGTTCCAAAGTCCAACGGTTATCTTAGTAGAGCCACCAACAACCCAAAGATCTTTATAGTATTCAGATGTTCCTGTTTTAACAAATAGATTCTTAGAGTTGAATTTCAGTTTGCTTGGCATATCATGAGATGTTCCGTAGCTTTTATTAATTACATCACCAAGCATATCAACAATTAGATAGCTTGTAGCTTCTTCATAGATTTTTACTGGAGAAAAATCAACTTTATAAATAAGCTCGTCATCATCGTTACGAATTTCTTCTATGATATGAGCTTTTTTGTGTTCACCTTTGTTGGCAAACGTAGAAAAAGCACTAGTATTTTCTGTAACTGAAAGTCCGTATGTCATACCCCCAATGGCAGTTGCTAAGTTTGTTTTATCTCCATCTGTAAGTCCTGTAATATCCATTTTTTCAAGATAATTAGTAACAGGATCTTCTTTATAGAATGAAGAGTATAATCTTACAGTTGCTAAGTTAAGAGATCCAGCAAGAGCCTGTCTTGCAGGTAAGTACCCGTGTTGAGACATATCATAGTTTTCAGGACTCCAACCATAATGATTAAACCTTTGGTCTAATAGAGTAGAATTAGGTGTAATATAACCTTTATCTATTGCAGGTCCGTATACTAATAATGGTTTTATTGTAGAACCAGGGGAACGACGAGTCCTTGTAGCATGGTTAAGCTGTTGTTTATTATAATTCATTCCTCCAATAAAAGCGAGTATTTTTCCGCTATTATTTTCAATAACAGAAACACCTATGTCTAAAGGATAGACAACTCCGCCATAAGAATAAGTAGGATAAGAAGCAAATTGTTTTTTCGTTTCTTGTAGTGTATCATAAAGTTTTTTATCAAGTGTAGTTTTTACTTTATATCCACCAGTGATAAATTTGATTCTACTTTTTTCTATCAAGTCATTTCTGTATTCAGCATTATTTTTAAATTCTTCTTCTTTATGGTTTTTTGTTGCAGTTTGTTCGGCAAGAATTTCAGAAACAGAATTAGTAACTTCATCTCGAATATATGGATAATCTGTATACTCAGAATATTTTTGTTTAGTGAAGGCACTTTTAATATTGAAAGTTTTAGCTGTTTCAAAGTCTTCTTTTGAAATAAAGTTGTTAGAAAGCATACGATCTAGTACATATTGTTGTCTATCAAATCCCGCTTGAAGCTCTTCATCAGGACGAATATTTCCTGCTGCATCAAATGGTGTATATTTATATGGTGATTGAACAAAGCCGATTAGATAAGCAGCTTGAGCTATATTTAAATCTTTAGAATGGATACCGAAAATACCTTGTGCTGCAGTCTCAATACCACTAATATTTTGTCCTAGACTATTTTTACCGAATGGAGCTACGTTTAGATAGTTTTCAAGAATTTCATTTTTAGAAAAATGATTATGGACACGAAGCGCCAATAATATTTCTTTAGCCTTTCTTTCGTATGAACGCGAATTATCTAGAAGCTGATTTTTTACTAACTGTTGAGTGATGGTACTACCACCAGTTGATCTAGCACCAGTTGCTTCACTATGAGTAGCTCTTAAAACAGCCCAAATATCAATTCCACTGTTAGAGTAAAAGTTAGAATCTTCACTCGCTATAATTGCATTTTTAACATTATCTCCAAGTTCTTCATATGTGACAGTTTTTCTTATTAATTCTGAATTAATAGTACCTAATTTTTCACCACTTCCGAAGTAAACTTCACTATTTTTACTAATGTTATTTATTTGTTCTTTCATTTCTTTTTGAGTTAAGACAGGTTGATCTTTTACCAATCCACCTACATAACCGATGGCAAGCCCCGCACTTAAACTAATAAGTAATCCAATTGAAAGAAGGATAGCTTGCGTCATAGAAGTTAGTATCTTCTTAATTTTCATTGTAATCTCCTTAGATTGCATACTATTAGCTATATTATATCATAATTTCAAATGAAAAACTAAATTATATGATAGGAGGGATTGAGTTTGTTTTAAAATATAATAAAAAGATAAAAGAAAAATAAAAAAATGTGATATAATTGTTATAAGTGTATTAAAATTGTTATGGAGGTATTTTAATGAGTAAATTATTAGAAGATTTAAAATATAGAGATTTAGTTTATCAACAAACAGATGAAGAAGGAATTAAAGAATTATTAGAAAAAGAAAGTGTATCGATCTACTGTGGTACAGATCCAACTGGTAATTCATTACACATAGGGCACTTACTACCATTTTTAACATTAAAAAGATTTCAACAGCACGGGCATAAACCTGTTATTTTAGTAGGTGGAGGAACTGGTATTATCGGAGACCCATCAGGAAGAAGTGAAGAACGTCAATTACAAAGCCTTGAAGTAATTGAAGATAATGCTCGTCGTCTTGAAGCACAACTTCGTAATATTTTCCGTGGGGATGACAATATCGAATTCGTAAATAACAGAGACTGGTTAGGAAAATTATCTATGATTGAATTTTTACGTGATTACGGAAAATTAGTAAATATTAATTACCTACTAGCGAAGGATTCTATTTCAAGTCGTTTAGATAATGGATTATCATTTACAGAGTTCAGTTACACTATTTTACAAGGTATTGACTATGCATACTTAAATGAGCATCACAATGTTAAATTACAAATTGGTGGTTCAGATCAATGGGGTAATATTACTACTGGTTTAGAAATCATGAGAAAACTTCGTGGTGATGTAGAAGCATACGGATTTACTATTCCATTAATGTTAAAATCAGATGGAACTAAATTCGGTAAATCAACTGGTGGAGCAGTATGGTTAGATCCAGAACAAACAACACCATATGAATTCTATCAGTTCTGGTTCAATACTGCGGATACAGAAGTAGTACCTGCACTTAAAAAATTCACATTCTTAGAAAAAGATCAAATTGAAGCATTAAGAGAAAGTTCAGAAAAAGAACCACACTTACGTCTAGCTCAAAAAGCATTAGCAGAAGAGATGGTGAAAATTGTTCACGGTGAAAAAGCATTAGAAAGTGCATTAAACATTACAAAAGCATTATTCTCAGGAAATATTAAAGAGCTAACTCACGATGAATTAAAAGCAGCTGTTAAAGGAATGCCAAAATCTGAATTAGAGAAAAAAGAATACAATATCGTAGATTTCCTAGTTGAAAGTAATCTAGTTCAATCAAAACGTCAAGCTCGTGAAGATGTAAGCAATGGAGCTGTTTATGTTAATGGAGATAAAGTTACAGATCTAGAGTATGTTGTTGATACTAAAGATAGATTAGAAGATGGATTTACAGTACTTAGACGTGGTAAGAAAAAATATCTATTAGTAGAATACAAATAAAATAAAAGTAACATATATAAAGAGGGGATTCGAAATGAATTTAAAAGAAGTTGTTGGTAAAAAGGCTGTAGAATATGTAAAAGATGGTATGATCGTTGGTTTAGGGACAGGTTCGACTGTATTTTATTTTGTTCATGCGCTAGCTGATAGAGTAAAAGAAGGATTAAATGTTGAAATGGTATCAACATCGATTCAAACGGTTGAATTAGCCCAAAGCCTTGGTCTTACTATTAAAGAATTAGAAGAAATCGATCATATTGATCTTGCGGTTGATGGAGTAGATGAAATCGATAAGGATTTTAATGCGATAAAAGGTGGCGGTGCAGCATTATTTAGAGAAAAAATAGTTGCTGATATTGCTCGTGAAGTAATCTGGATTTATGATGAGAGTAAAGATGTAGAAAAACTTGGTAACTTCAACCTACCTGTAGAGATATTGCCATTTGGTTATAGTCATACGATTAGAAAAATGGAAGAAGCGGGCTTAAATCCAGTGTTAAGGTTAAAAGATGGGAATACTCTAATAACAGATAATAATAATTTTATTGTAGATTTACATTTAGGGCATGGATTTGATATTAAATCTGTAAAAGAAAAACTAGAAAGCATAGTTGGAGTAGTAGAACATGGTCTATTCTTAAATATGTGCAAACTATGCATTAAAGGAACAGAACAGGGAGCTGTAATTATAGAAAATCCAAATAATTAAGGGCGTGAAGGAAAGTTATGAGAAAGAGTTATTTAAGAGGAACAAGGTTAAAAATATTCTTGACTATAATTTTAGTTTTTGTTAGTTTAATCGCCATTAGAGCTTCGTATAGTAGCTACACAAAATCTGCTGAAACGTTATATACTGAAGGTGATCAATTCACAGGGAAACATTTTGGAATTACTTATATTAAATTAGAGGGTCTTGAGGAACTAGATATAGTAGATGAAAAACTAGCTAACGATGAAAAATTTTATATGGTTCAACACGAACATGGTTTTGTAATATTAAAGGCTACAAAAGAAGATGTTAAGAAATTAATTCACAGTAGTGATGTTCCAGAGGGTAAAATAATAAATCTAAAAGATAAAAATATTTATTCTCGTATTGATGTAATACGAGAAAAAGGAAGTAAAGGAAGAACTAATATTTCTTCTGAATTGTTATATAAATTTCAGGATGTTGAAAAACATAGTTCTTTGATTAACGATAGAATTTCAGATGTATTTAAAGAATTAGGTTCAAATAGAACAGCATCTAATTATAAAAGTAAAATACAAGAAAAGCCCTTTGTGTCTAATGTTTATATAACAGTACCCGGTAATTTATATTATTTAAAGACTTATGGATTGACTGTGGTTATTGTTTTGGCTACATTATTTTTAATTAGATCTATAATAACGGGTATTAGAAAGTCTAGAATTGAATATGAAGAGTTATTTATTGAATATCCAGAGACAGAGTATGATATAGATATTTTACTGAGGGAAGCAAAATATATAAATAAAAATTTAAAAGTTTTGATATATAAAGATGCATTAATATTCTATGATGGGGTCTTTAATTTTGAATTATTATCGAGATTTTTGAAGATTACTTTTAACGCGGTAAGAGATTCGAAAGGTAGAGTTATAGAGTATACAGCACAGTTTTATAGAGACTTTGAAGATGATGAAGTAGTAAAAATTTCTTCAAATTATAATAATATAAAAGTAGATATTATTGAATTAGGAAAAACATTAAAAGAGAAATACGGAAAAGAAGTGGAATATGATTTTTAAGAATAAGGAAGAGGTGTAAGAAATGGAAACATTAAAAGATAGAGTGATAGAAGCATTAGAAAATGTAATAGACCCTGAGCTTGGTATCGATATTATGAATTTAGGATTAGTGTATGATGTTAAGATGAGTGACGATAATAAACATGCTATCGTTGATATGACATTAACATCTATGGGGTGCCCTTTAGCGCCAATTATTATAGAACAAGTGGAGACAGCTATGTTAGGTGTTGATGAGATAGAAAAAGTTGATGTCAACATAGTATGGGAACCAGCGTGGACAAAAGACAAAATGTCACGCTATGCTAAGATTGCCCTTGGAGTAATTGATTATGAATAGAATATAAATACAATTTGAATGGAAAATCCTAATTTAACTGCATTTTTAGTTGTTATAAATGTTACAAATCTATTTAATTCAATTAGGTTCCCCACTAAAAAACCACCAAAAAATATTTGGGAATAAATTTTCGAAAAGATAATAATATTTATTAGTAAGTAAATCAATATTAGATTCATAAAAAATATAACAACGGTGAAAATATTTTAAAATATTTGATTTCTTACCTTATCTATGCTAAAATATAAATATAAAAAGAGAGAGCCGTTTTAAAGACGGTGGCTTGAATATCTAATTATTAAAAATAACTATCTTACTCTAAGGGTAATAGCCCCCAAAATTTGGACAAATTTTGGAGGGCTATTTATTATGAAATTA
>NZ_CAUPZX010000046.1:0-14497 GCF_963515875.1 uncultured Gemella sp.
TAATTGTACATTTTTATTTTGTCACTTTTGTACATTTTTATATTGACATTTACACATTTTATTATACTTTCATAAATTTTACTTTTGGTATATAATAATAGTAATAAATAAAGCATTAAGAAGGAGTCTCAATGAAATTTAAAATTACTCAAGATTTCGATAGCATAGAAAGCTATTTAAGCCAATTCCTAAAGATTTCTAAAAAAAATATACACACTATTAGAATGAATAGTCATCATGATAAAGAAACAATAAAAATTAATAATATTGAAGCGGCTTTAAATACAAAATTATATGCTAACGATATTTTAGAAATAAACATCGATTTAGGTTCTTCTAATTATATTTCTAATAATACAATAACGATAAAAAAAGAGTATGAAGATGAATATCTATTAATCGTATCTAAACCTTTCGGGATTAAAACACATCCAAATGATATAGTGATAGAAAATGATACTTTAGTGAATTACCTAATATCTGACTATAACTATCTAGAGCCTATACATAGACTTGATATAGATACTTATGGATTAGTAATATTAGCTAAAACTCCATTAATTAAAGCTAAACTTGATCAAATGTTAGAACAAAGAGAAATTAAACGATACTATACAGCTTTAATAAAAAATAATATTAAACCTCAAACTATAAATACTAATATTGGAAGAGATAGTAAAGAAAAGAATAAAATGGCTGTGACTAGAAATGGAAAAAATGCTATAACTAATATTCTTAGTTGCACGAAATTAGATCAAAATAAATTTTCTGTAACTATATCATTAGATACTGGTCGTACGCATCAAATACGAGTTCATCTAGCGGCGATTGGAGTTCCTATAATTGGAGATAAACTATACTCTAAAGATGGATATAAGTATGATAAAATGTATTTAGGAGCCCTAAAAGTCAATTTCCCTCATCCTGTTACAGAAAATCAAATAGAAATTAAATCTTCATCGGAAAATGAATTTATATAATACTAGTTATCTAGAAATTTTACAAAATTCTATATTCTATTTATAAATAGTAAATCCGTTCATTCTATGAATTTTATATACGTACAAAAAAGCAGATGTTCATTAAAGACATCTGCTTTTTTATATATTATTTTTTCATTTGTTTGTGAGCTTGTTTTTGTGCTTTTTGCATATTGCTCATAACTTGATTGATTTTTTTACGAGATGGTTTTTGTCCCATTTGACTCATCATACTCATAACCATATCTTCATTGATTTGAGGATTTTTTTCCATGTAGTTCATGAAATTACGTCTTGCTAGGAAGAAACCTCCAACAACACCAGCAAGTAAACAAATTGCTCCAACTAAAATTGTAACTGCAGTTGCACTCATTGTTATTCTCCTTTCTTCTTAGGAGTTATATCTTCTCCATTTTCATTAATTACTTTAGTATTTTCTAATATATTTCTCATATTAGCTTTAAAATTTTGTAAATATAATTGTCTATATTTAGCTAATTCTTCTGATTCCTCAGTAGTTAATTCACGCTCTTTTTTTGTAGCGTTAAGTGAATTAATTTTAGCAATTACCTCTGTCATTTCCATAATATTATACACTCATTAACTCATCTTGTTTTTCTTTTGTTACTTTATCAATTTCAGCTACGAATTTGTCAGTAACTTTTTGAATATCATCAGAATATCCTTTTAAATCGTCCTCAGTAATTTGAGAAGCTTTTTCTAATTTTTTAATAGCATCCATTGCATCACGACGAACATTACGTACAGCAACTTTAGCTCCTTCAGATTCTTTTCCTACTAATTTAGCAAGTTCTTTACGACGTTCTTCTGTTAAAGCTGGGAATACAATACGAATAACTGATCCATCATTCGAAGGATTCAATCCTAAATCAGACGCTTGAATAGCTTTTTCAATATCTCCTAATAAAGTTTTTTCGTATGGAGAAATTACAAGCATTTTTGGTTCAGGTACAGATACCCCTGCTACTTGATTGATTGGAGTTGCAACTCCGTAGTAATCAACTGTTAATCTGTCTAAAACAGCTGCACTAGCTTTACCAGCTCTAATTGACGCTAATTCACGACGTAAACTAGCAATAGCTTTTTCCATTCTCTCGTTTAAATTATTCATAATTTGTTCAGGCATAATTGTAAACTCCTAATATTAATTTTATTCAATAATTGTTCCTAAATTAGAATCAGAAACAACTTTAACAATATTATCTGCATCATCTATTGAAAAGACAATAATTGGCAGGTGATTATCCATACAGAATGTAATTGCTGTAGAATCCATTATTGTTAACCCTTTGTTCATAATATCCATATATGATAACTTATCATATTTAGTTGCTGTACTGTCAAGTTTTGGATCCGCTGAGTATACTCCATCTACCCCATTTTTACCCATTAATATAGCTTCTGCACCAATTTCCTTAGCACGTAATGCTGCTGTAGTATCTGTAGAGAAATATGGATTCCCTATTCCAGCTGCGAATATAGCAACACGACCTTTTTCTAAGTGTCTAATCGCACGTCTTCTAATATACGGTTCAGCCATTGCTTTCATCTCAACTGATGTTAACACACGTGTATCAACACCTTTTTGTTCTAATGAATCTTGTAAAGCTAATGAATTCATAACTGTTGCAAGCATACCCATTGAATCTGCTGTAGCACGTTCCATTCCTAACTCTTCACCAGTTTTTCCACGCCAGATGTTTCCACCACCAACAACAATAGCAACTTCTACTCCTTGTTTAACTACTTCTACGATTTGTGAAGTTATTTTATTAACAACTTCTGAATCAATTCCAAATCCTTTTCCACCTGCTAGTGCTTCACCACTAAGCTTATATAAAACTCTTTTATATTTAGTAGCCATTTCTATCCTCCTAATAAATTACAGACATTATTGTTTCTACTATAATCATTTTTTAAAAAAGCACACACAAGAAGTGTGTGCTTAACCTCTTTTAATAGTATATATTAAATAGAGAATTATTATTTGCTAGCGTTAACTTGGCTCATTACTTCTTCAGCAAAGTTATCTTCTTTTTTCTCGATACCTTCACCAACTTCGTAACGTACGAATTTAGTAAGTTTTCCACCTTTTGATGCTACGAATTTTTCTACAGTGAAACTATCATCTTTAACGAATTTTTGTTTAACAACTGTGATTTCTTCTAGGAATTTGTTAATTCTACCAACGATCATTTTTTCAACGATGTTAGCTGGTTTTCCTTCGTTTAATGCTTGCTCAGTTAATACTTTTTTCTCGTGCTCAAGTACGTCAGCTGGTACTTCGCTTTCGTCTAGGTATCTAGGAGCTAATGCTGCGATATGCATTGCAACATCTTTAGCTGCTTCTTCATCTGTGCTTTCTTCTACAAGAGTTAGAACACCAATTCTTCCTCCCATGTGAGAGTATGCACCAAATGCGTCAGCATCTGTTTTTGTTACAACTTCGAATCTTCTTAATGAAAGTTTTTCACCAATTGTAGCGATTCCTTCATTAATTACAGCTTCTACAGTTCCACCTTGAGCTTCTACTTGAAGCGCTTCTTCTAATGTTGCTGGTTCAGCTGCTAAGATAGCTTCTGCAACATTTTTTACTAAAGCAACGAATTTTTCGTTTTTAGCAACGAAGTCAGTTTCTGAGTTGATTTCTAAGATAACAGCTTTGTTACCTTTAACCTCGATGTAAGAAAGACCTTCTGCAGCGATTCTGTCAGCTTTTTTAGCTGCTTTAGCAATACCGTTTTCTCTTAGGTAGTCGATTGCTGCATCGATATTTCCATCTGTTTGTGTTAGTGCTTTTTTACAGTCCATCATACCAGCACCAGTACGTTCTCTTAATTCTTTTACCAAACTAGCTGTAATTTGTGCCATTTTGATTTGCCTCCGTTATATTATTAATTATTTTTATTTTAATTTTTAAATTGAAATTATTCTTCTGTTGCTTCTACTTCTTCTACGAAAGCTTCTTCAGTTCCTTCGATGTTTCCTTCGTTATAAGCTACAAAAGCATCTGCCATTTTAGCTGTTAATAATTTAACCGCACGGATAGCGTCATCGTTTGCAGGGATTACATAATCAACATCATCTGGATCACAGTTTGTATCTACGATACCAACTACAGGAATTCCTAATTTTTTAGCTTCAGCGATTGCATTGTGCTCTTTCTTAGGATCTACTACGAAGATTGCATCTGGCATACCTTTCATTTCACGAATTCCACCTAGGAATTTGTTTAATTTATCGTATTCTTTTCTTAATTCGATAACTTCTTTTTTAGGTAATACTTCGAATACTCCATCAGCTTCCATTTTTTCGATTTCAGCGATTCTGTCAATACGTCCTTTAATAGTTTTGTAGTTAGTTAAAGTTCCACCTAACCAACGGTGATTGATGTAGTATTGACCACTTCTTTCAGCTTCTTCTTTAATAGCATCTTGTGCTTGTTTTTTAGTACCTACGAATAACATTTTTCCGCCTTGATCAGCAACTGATTTTACGAATTCGTATGCTTCATCAACTTTCTTAACTGTTTTTTGTAAGTCGATAATGTAGATACCGTTTCTTTCTGTGAAGATGTATTTATCCATTTTAGGGTTCCATCTTCTTGTTTGGTGACCGAAGTGTACACCAGCTTCTAATAATTGTTTCATTGAAATAACTGCCATAGTTATTTTCCTCCTTGGTTTTTTCCTCCGACATTCTCTAAGCTTACTGCAAACATAAATGCACCGAGCAGCTACTCAAATGTCGTGTGTTATATTTTTGTTGATTTTTACTCAACTTTATTAATTATATAGCATTAGCAACTAAAAATCAAGTATTTTAATATATTTTAATCAATATTTATACTATAAACTTACTTTGGGAATTTACCATATTTATACTATATTATTGTACTTATTATTTATTTAAATTTTAATCAAATACTATTTATATCCTAATTCTAATTTAACTATTTATTCATTAATCAAAATTATTTCGGTTAAGGTCTTGATTTTTTTATTAAGTAGTATTATAATTTATTAGAACGTAATTATTACGAATAACGGAGGAGTATTAATAATGAAAAAATTTTTAAAATTAATTTCAATTATTGCTGCATTCGCTATTATATTAGTCGGATGCTCTAGCAAAACAAATTCTGGAGCTACTAACTCTGGAAACAAAACTAAAATTGTTACTTCAGTAAACTTTTATGCTGAAGTTGCAAAAAGTATCGCAGGAGATAAAGCAGATGTTACTTCTATTATAAGTTCTACTTCTGTTGATCCTCATGATTTTGAACCTACTGCTCAAGATGCAAAAACTGTTGCTGATGCTAACATTGCTATTCTTAATGGTGGTGGTTATGATTCTTGGTTCGAAAAACTTACTGCTAACAGTAAAGACATCAAAAAAATTGATGGTGCAAAATTATTAGGACTTAAAGATGGAGAAAATGAACACATCTGGTATAATCCTGATGTAATGAGTAAAGTTGCTGATGAACTTACTAAAGTTTTATCAGAAAAAGATTCTTCTAATAAAACTTTCTATGAAAAAAATAGAGATAACTATAAAAAAGAACTTTCAAAAATTACTGATAAAATTAAATCACTAAAAGAAAAAGCAAATGGAAAATTCGTTCTAACTACTGAACCAGTTTTCGAATATGCCGTGGATTCTTTAGGATTCAAAACAACTGATCAAGTTAAAAAATTAGCACAAGCTACTGAGGAAGGTAACGACCCTGCTCCACAAGATTTAAAAACAATCCAAGAGCAAATCAAATCTAAACAAATATCATTAATCGTCAATAATGTTCAAACTACTAATAAAACTATAGAAGGTTTAATTCATCTTGCTGAACAAAATAAAGTTCCAGTTCTTAACGTTACTGAAACTCAACCAGATGGAAAAACTTATATAGAATGGATGTTAGATCAATACAATAAACTAGAAGAAATTCTTAACGGTGGTGCTGGTGAAAAAGCTTTTCACGTAGAAGGTGCTGAAGAAGGACATTCTCACGATCATGGTCATGAAGGTCACTCACATGAAGGACATTCTCACAATCACTCTCACGGTGAAAAAGATCACGATGATGAGAAAGAACATAAACATTAATACGAAGATTAAAAATTAGTCTTCACATATTATAAATATGTAGTATAATATAAAGAAGAGATTCTAAATCGTATCTCTTCTTTTTTATACATTAGAATTAAAAATAAATTTAACATAGGAGATTTTATGACTGAATTAATTATAAAAAATCTCACTTATTCTATAGGAGATAAAACAATACTAAACAATATTTCTTTCTCATGTATACCTGGAGAAGTCGTTGCAATAGTTGGTAAAAATGGCGTTGGTAAAACTACACTACTTAATAATATTCTGGAAAAGTTAAACAAATCTAAAGAAATTACATTTATTGGATATCAACCTTCCCTAGGGTATGTACCCCAATTTAGACAAATTGACGAAGAACTTCCATTATCCGCTCGCGATTTTGTTTCACTTCCTATTCTAAAAGGTTTCTTTCCTTGGCTAAATAAATATGAAAAAGAAAGTATTAACAATGCATTAACACTAACTAATTCTCTTAAACTACAAAATAAATCTATCGGAACGCTTTCTGGTGGAGAAAAACAACGTGTTTTCTTAGCTCAAGCTTTAGTTAATAGACCTAACTTATTACTATTAGACGAATTTACATCAAATTTAGATAAAAGTAGTGAACTTGAATGTATGACTCTTTTAAATGATATTACAAAAAAAGAAAACATCATAACTTTGTGTATAACTCATGAATTATCACTCATTAATGAAAAATATGTCGATAAAATTTTGTACTTAGAAGAAAATAACTATAAATTTATTAGTATTGATGATTATAATAGAGAACAGAACAACTTAAAACTTTGCAAACATTATGTAGGAGATAACAATTATGCTTAATTATGATTTTATGCAAAACGCTTTTATAGCTGGAACTATTGTAGCTATAATGGCAGGATATATAGGTGTGTTTGTTATGGCTAGAAATATGTCATTCATATCACATACACTTTCTCATGTTGGGTTTGCTGGTGCGGCATTTGCTGTTTTTTTAGGTATTAATCCAATATACGGTTTACTAATATTCACAATTACTATGTCTTATCTTGTAGGTCACCTTAGTGTTAAAGCATTTAGAAGAGAAGCTACTGTAAGTGTAATGTTAGGAATTTTTCTAGGATTAGGATTGCTATTTCTATCCTTAACACCAAAAAGTACAAGTTACGTTAATAACATACTTTTCGGTAGCGTGGTATCAATAACTAGAGATGACGTGAAAATAATTTTTACACTAGCTTTTACAGTAATATTATTACTTTCATTATTTTATAGAAAAATCAAATTTGACTCATTTGATGCTATTGGTGCTCGTGCGCTTGGACTGAACGGAAAATTTATATCTATATTTTTCCTAGTATTGCTTTCTGTAGCAACTAGTATAACTGTACCGGTGGTTGGTGCATTACTTATGTTCGTATTACTTACTGTTCCAGCAAGTGCGGCTAGATATCTGACTAACAAAGTCGGTTTAATGATTGCTATATCAATTTTATTTGCTCTAACTGGTACATGGGCTGGGATAACTCTTTCTTATTATACATCCTTACCTACTACATTTTTTATAGCAACTATTGAAGCAATATTTTACTTTGCTAGTTTAGGATATTTCAATCTTAAAAGAAAATAAATTTATATGCAGCTATTCAAAGTTTTATTACTAATACAAATTTTGAATAGCTTTCTTATTAAGAAAAAGCCTTAATCTTATTTTCAAGACTAAGGCTTTTTTAAAAATATTATCTTGGTTTAACTGAGTTTCTAATTCTTTCGTATGCTCCAGGTTCAACCTTATCTAAAGAATTTCTAATAATTTCTAAAGTTTTGTTGTAGCGATATTCTCTATAATATTGCTCAGCAACAGTTAATTGTTGGTGGAATTCAATATTATCTTTTCTATATCTATTTGCATAACGAATAAGTTTCTCAATTAGTTCGATATCTGTAAGAATATTATTAACTTCTGATGAGTAAATATCAAGTGATTCTTCTGCTTCAGCAACAGCACGTTTTAATAAATCAATGTTAATTGGTTCTTTTTTAAGTTCCTCAATAGCATATCTGTAACTATCAGTAACATCTTTATATAAAACTATAAATCTATCACTAAATCCTGGCACTCTTGAATTATCAAGCTTACGTTTAATAACTTCTTTTTCTTGATTAATGAAGATAAGTTTGTCACGTGAATGACCTTCTTCTTCACGTAGACTTGTTAAATATCTAGAGTAGTTTGTCTGATCTTCTTCGATTTTTTCTAATCCTTGACCTAATAATTCTACTTTTTCTTTCAAGTCTTTATAATTTAATTTTGGTTGATTATTAATATAAACATCAATATCGTGTTTAACATCAAGTAATTCACTCAATTCATCATAGTAATTAGCTACCATTTCTTCATCTTTTTGATAAATTTGATATCTATTTTTTATTTCTTGAATATTATTGTAAAGAGCTTCATTTAATTTATCTTGTAATTCAAGTTTATTAGTAATCTCTCTATAATTTTCTTCAATATATTTTTTATATTCAAGTTCTTTTTTAAGGTCGTTAGATACCTCATCGATAACATCGTATATTCCATCAAGAATATTTTCAATTAAATCAACATCACCAGATTTAACTTTTTCGCGAGCATCACTAAGTTGCCACACGCTACTTTCTATTTTACTAGAAATTTCTAAGTGAGTTAGTTTAAATCCTTTTTTCTCCATTTCCTCAACTTTAAGCCTTAAAGACTGAATTTGAGCAGGACAAGTTTTTTCAATTTCTTTTAACAAATCAGGTAAAACTTCCATTCTTTCTTTTAGACTAGTAATTAGTTCCTTCACAGAATTAATCTTATCTTGAGCTTCAATGTATTTTCCTGTAGATGTTAGAAGTTTGAAGTCATCAAGTTGTGGAGCTATTTCTTTGATATTTTGTTCAAATTGTTCAGCTGCTGCACCATATTGATGACGTTTTGCTAATAGTTCTCTATTAAGCTCTTTGTACTCAACAACGATTTCTTCATATAGTTCTCTATTTCTAGGTTCAACTTCTGTTAATTCTTTAATTTCTTTTCTAATTCCAGCGATTCTATCCTTGATATTCGCTATTAATTCACCACTGTTCATTATAATTTCATCAGCACGTTTGAAATTAAATTTATCAATATAAGTTTCTGCACTATAAAGATCTCTGTCAAGTTCTTCAATATCGATACTTTGAATTTCGTACCATTCACTTTCCCATTGCGCATAAAGCTTTTCAGCCTTACCAGCAATTTCAAGTGCTTTTACTTTTTTCAAATCATCAGATAGTGTTTCTCTTTCTAGCTCATCTTTCATAACTAAAAGAGGGTATAAATCTTGTTTTTTCCTATTTCTAAAGATGAATAGTGCTACTACTCCTCCAAGAACAAGGATACACACAAATAAAAATATATATGTCATATATCTTCCCCCTGAAATTTTATATTTAATTTTTTTACGTTTATTAATACAATAACCTAACAAAATTATACCATTTTTATCATAAAAAACAAAGCGTTTCAATCATTTTTTTAAAATTTTTTCAATATTTTTTTCAAAGTTATAACTAAATAATTTGGATAAAACATAAAAATTCAAAATATAATTAATTATATACTATCGAAATATAATTACAAACTTTCTAAACAATATTATTTAATAATCACCATACTTATCACTTTATTTTTTTTACCTATTATGAGAGAATAGTAAAAAGTCTATTTTATGAGGTATAGTAATGAATATAGTAGAAAATAAACAATTATTTATAGCACAAGCCACAGCATTAGTATCAGAAGAGGACAATTTAGTTACTAATTTATCTAATTTATCGGCTCTATACAAAGAATACTTGCCAAATACAAACTGGGTTGGATTTTATTTGTTAGATGAAGTTAACAATAATTTAGTTTTAGGACCATTCCAAGGTAAAATTGCCTGTACTCGTATTCCATTTCATAAAGGTGTATGTGGTCACTGTTACACTACCCGCGAAACTATTTATGTTAAAGATGTTCATAAGTTTCCAGGCCATATTGCATGCGATAGTGACACTAATAGTGAGTTAGTAATTCCGATTATACAAAATGACAAGGCTGTAGCCTTACTTGATATAGATTCTATCGAATTTGATAGGTTTTCAGAAGAAGAAATAGCTGCATTTAATGAAGTTACCAAAATAATCTTTGAGAAAATAAATTTTTAACATGAATTTAAAGGAGATATGCCTAAACAGTATATCTCCTCCTTTTTTATTTAATCTATAATCCCTTTAAATCTTAGATAGTTTTCATAATCCATCTCTTTGTTGATTGCACCTTCAGGTGTTAATTCAACTACTCTATTTGCAATTGTTTGAATAAATTCATAGTCGTGAGATGTGAAGAATACAGAACCTTTGAATGCAATAATACCTTCGTTGACTGCTGTAATAGACTCTAAGTCAAGGTGGTTTGTAGGTTCATCTAAAAGAATAACGTTAGCCTTAGATAACATCATTTTAGACAACATACAACGCATTTTTTCTCCCCCTGATAGTACATGAGCACGTTTAAGTGCTTCTTCACCAGAGAATAACATTCTTCCTAGGAATGAACGTAAGTATGCTTCACTTTCTTCTTCAGGAGAAGCATATTGACGAAGCCACTCTACTAGTGAAAGTTTTAACCCTTCAAAGTATTCAGAGTTATCTTTTGGCATATAACTTCTAGAAGTAGTAATACCCCATTTTACTGTTCCACTATCTGGTTCCATTTCACCAGCAAGAATTTTTAATAAAGTAGTTTTAGAAACTTCATCTCCTAAAAGGATAACTTTATCATTAGGATTTACAGTGAAACTTACATTGTTCAATACTTCTTTGCCTTCAATAGTTTTACTTACACCTTCAACAATAAGTAAGTCATTTCCGATTTCACGATCTGGTGTGAAACGAACATATGGATAACGACGGCTACTTGGCTTAATATCGTCAAGAGTGATTTTATCAAGCATTTTCTTTCTACTTGTTGCTTGTTTTGATTTAGAAGCATTCGCTGAGAAACGTGCAATGAATTCTTGTAATTCTTTAATTTTCTCTTCTTTTTTCTTGTTATTGTCTTCTGCCATTCTTCTAGCAAGTTGACTAGATTGATACCAGAAATCGTAGTTACCAACATATAGTTGAATCTTACCAAAGTCTAAGTCACAAATGTGCGTACAAATGTTATTTAAGAAGTGACGGTCGTGACTGACTACGATAACAGTGTTCTCAAAGTTAATTAAGAATTCTTCTAACCACTTAATTGCACTAATATCAAGACCGTTGGTAGGCTCATCCAGAAGAAGCACATCTGGATTACCGAATAACGCCTGAGCTAAAAGAACTTTAACCTTAATAGCATTATCAAGCTCACCCATAAGCATATCATGGAATTCTACAGCAATCCCTAATCCCTCAAGAAGTTGTGCCGCATCACTTTCTGCAGTCCAACCATCCATTTCAGCAAACTCACCTTCAAGTTCAGCAGCGACGATTCCATCTTCCTCAGTGAATGGATCTTTCATATAGATTTCATTTTTACGGTTCATAACATCCCATAGACGTTCATGACCCATCATTACAACATCGATAACTCTGTTTTCTTCATAAGCGAAGTGGTTTTGACGAAGTACTGCAAGACGTTCACCTTTCCCTAAAGAAACATGCCCTTGTTGTGAATCTATTTCACCAGATAATAATTTTAAAAATGTTGTTTTACCTGCTCCATTAGCTCCGATTAAACCGTAGCAGTTACCATTTGTAAATTTTATATTTACATCTTCAAATAATTTTCTATCTGCAAAACGTAAACCTAAATTAGTTACTTGTAACATTATATTCTCCTTAAAAATTTTTATTTTACTAAAAATTTGAAATATTGAATTTTACTGTCTAAATAAATTCAAAAAATTTCAAACATATATTGTTAGAAATCATAGCTAATCTTCTTTTTTATTTAATTGGAAAATAAGCTATGCTGGGGCGATTTAATCAAAGAATTTTTTGCAAATACGATAATAAAATCGCTCCACTATTCTAATTATTCTTCATCCTTATCCTTTTTACTAACACTAGCGATTAAACTTTCAATATGCAAAGCATATTCGGCTGTTATGTCATATTGGAAAATAAGTTCTGGAAATTTTCTAATTTTAATTTTCTTAGCAACTTCACTTTTCACGAAACCTTTAATTTTCTTAAATGCTTCTTTTGTTTTTTCTTTTTCACGTTCTCCACCTAAAACAGTGTAGAAAACTTTTGCTTGAGAATAATCTCCTGTCAAAGCAACTTCTGTTACAGTAACAAATCCTAAATCATGATTCTTAACTTTTGTAGCTAATACATAAGTAATTTCTTTTTTTATTTGTTCTGCAAGTCTGTTAACTCTCAGTTCTGACATAAAGTTTGCCTCCTATTTTTTAACTTCTTCCATGATGTATACTTCGAAGACATCTCCTTCTTTAATATCATTGAAGTTTTCAACAGTCATACCACATTCATAACCGCTTTGTACTTCTTTAACATCATCTTTAAATCTTCTTAATGTATCAATTTCACCTTCGTAAATTACTACACTATCACGGATTACACGTACTTTACCATCACGTGATACTTTACCTTCAGTTACATAAGCACCTGCAATTGTACCAATTTTAGATACTTTGTACACTTGACGTACTTCTGCAAGACCGATAACTTTTTCTACGAATTCTGGATCTAATAATCCTGTCATCGCTGCTTCGATTTCTTCGATAACTTTATAAATAATGCTGTGTAGACGGATATCTACTTGCTCAGTTTGTGCCATCTGTTTAGCATTATTATCAGGACGTACGTTAAATCCAATTACTACAGCGTTAGATGCTACTGCTAGTGTAATATCAGATTCATTAATCGCACCAACACCAGTGTGAATAATACGTACGTTAACACCTTCAACATCGATTTTAGCTAATGACATAGCTAATGCTTCAACAGAACCTTGGACGTCTGCTTTAATAATAATGTTAAGATCTTTCATCTCACCTTGTTTCATTTGTTCGAATAATGTATCTAGTGAAACAGCTGAACTTGCTTGACGAGTAGTTTCAATGTATTGTTGCTGACGTTTTTCACCGATTTGACGAGCGGTTTTCTCATCTCCAAATACTACAAAACGATCTCCTGCATTTGGAACGTCTTGTAAACCTGTGATCTCTACAGGAGTAGATGGTTTAGCTGTTTGAATATTTTTACTACGATCATTAATCATAGCACGAACACGACCAAATGTATTACCTACTACAAGCGGATCTCCAACATTTAAACTTCCGTTTTGCACTAATAATGTAGCTACAGCTCCACGACCTTTATCAAGTTTAGCTTCGATAACTGTACCTAAAGCTAAACGATTAGGATTAGCTTTTAATTCTTGCATTTCTGTTACTAATAAAATATTCTCTAATAACTCATCGATACCTTCACCTTTAAGAGCTGAGATTGGTACGAAGATTGTATCTCCACCCCATTCTTCTGAGATTAGTCCGTATTCTACTAATTCATTCATTACTCTATCAGGGTTCGCTTGTGGTTTATCCATTTTATTAACAGCAACAATAATAGGCACGTCAGCTGCTTTAGCATGGTTGATAGCTTCGATTGTTTGAGGCATAACACCATCATCTGCAGCAACAACTAAGATAGTTACGTCTGTAATTTTAGCTCCACGCGCACGCATTGTTGTAAATGCAGCGTGCCCTGGTGTATCTAAGAATGTAATTTTTTTATCTTTAGCACGTACTTGATAAGCACCGATATGCTGAGTGATACCACCTGCTTCTCCTGCTGTAACACGAGAATTTCTAATTGTATCTAATAGTGTTGTTTTACCGTGGTCAACGTGTCCCATTATTGTTACGATTGGAGCACGTTCTTTAAGATCTTTTTCTGCATCTTCAACTTCAAAGTAAAGATCTAAGTCTTCTTTATTAATTTCTACTTCCTCTTGGATTTCTTTACCGTAATCCATGGCGATTAACTCTATTTGCTCTAAAGTAAGAGACTGGTTAATATTCGCCATTATTTTAAGTTCCATGAATAATTTTTTTATAAGTTCAGTTGAACCTACATTTAAAGCTTCTGAAAGTTCACCAACTGTCATTCCATCTTTTACTAAAATAGTATCTTCTGAAATTGATTCTTCTGTTGGAGCTTCAATAATAGCAGGTTGTTGTTTTTGAGCTTTTCTATTTTTTTCTTTTTTATTTTTTTTATTTTAATTTTTTTATGATGTCATTACGTTTAGCATCTTTTTCTTTCTTTTCATTCAAGTATGCAGCATATTCTACTTTTGTTGGTTTTTTTTCTTCTACTGGTTGAAATTG
>NZ_CAUPZX010000047.1:0-14254 GCF_963515875.1 uncultured Gemella sp.
TATTGAACTAAGTCATTAGTACCAATTGAGAAGAAGTCTACTTCTTTAGCAAAGATATCAGCGATTACAGCAGTTGATGGAATTTCAACCATGATACCTAATTCGATATCGTTGCTAACTGCAATACCTTCTGCTACTAATTTTTCTTTTTCTTCTAAGAATAAAGCTTTTGCAGCTCTAAATTCTTGAACTGTAGCGATCATTGGGAACATTACACAAAGTTTACCGTAAACTGAAGCACGTAGTAATGCTCTTAATTGTGTTCTAAATAAATCTTTTTCTTCTAAGCAAAGACGAATAGCTCTGAAACCTAAGAATGGATTCATTTCTTTCGGTAAATCTAAGTATGGTAATTCTTTATCTCCACCAATATCTAAAGTACGAACTACAACAGGTTTATCTCCCATTCCTTCTAAAACAGCTTTATAAGCTTCGAATTGTTCTTCTTCAGTTGGCAATTGATCACGTCCCATATATAGGAATTCTGTACGATATAATCCGACAGCTTCTCCACCATTATTGTTAACACCTTCTAAATCAGCAGGTGTACCAATGTTAGCTGCTAAAATTACTTCGTGTCCATCTTGAGTTATAGATTTTTCTGTAACTAATTTTGCCCATTCTGCTTTTTGCGCTTCAAACTTAGCGTGTTTTTCTTTTAATTCAGCTGTAGTAGCTTCATCAGGATTTACGTAAACAACACCATCTAATCCGTCAAGAATTAAAATATCTCCATTCTTAACTTCTTCAGTGATTGTACTAGTTCCTACTACTGCAGGAATTTCTAATGATCTAGCCATAATAGCTGAGTGAGATGTGCGTCCACCAATATTTGTTGCAAAACCTTTAACAAATTGTTTGTTAAGTTGCGCAGTATCCGATGGAGTTAAATCTTCAGCAATGATGATTACTTCTTCATCAATTAAACTTGGATTTGGTAGATCGACACCTAAAAGGTGAGCTAAAATACGTTTAGAAACGTCACGAATATCAGCAGCACGTTCTTTCATGTAATCATTATCCATAGATTCAAACATAGAAACAAACATATCTGAAGTTTCTTTCAATGCATATTCAGCATTAATTTCTTTTGATTGAATATCAGTTTTTACAGTTCCCATAAATTCTGGGTCTTCTAAGATTAATAAGTGAGCTTCAAAAATAGCTGCTTTATCCGCACCTAAGTTTTCTAAAGCTTTATCTTTAATAATTGTTAATTCTTTTTTAGATACTTCAATCGCATCTTCAAAACGCTTAACCTCAGCATCTATATCTTGAACTTTAACTTCTTTAACTGTTAAATTTGGTTCAACAAAAATATAGGCTTTAGCAAAAGATATCCCTTGAGAGGCTGCAATACCTTTTAGTTGTAACATTTTATGCTAATCCTTCTTTCTTCATTGTTTCTTCTAAAGCCGCTAATGCTTCAGCTTCATCAGCTCCGTCAGCATAGATTACGATATCAGCATCTTTACCAACTCCAAGGCTCATTACACCCATGATTGATTTTAAGTTTACTTTACGTCCATTGAATTCTAATTCAATATTTGATTGGAATTTAGAAGCAGCTTGTACTAATAAAGTAGCTGGTCTAGCGTGGATTCCTGTTTCGTCGATAACTTTAAATTCTTTTTGTAACATAGTGTTGTCTCCTTTTATTTAAAAAAATATTTACATTCAAATAATAACACATGAAAGCAATATTTACAAGTATTTTATACTAATTTAACTCTATTCTAGTGTCCTATTTTACAATAAAGAAAGCCATTTCTTATTTATGAATAACATCTTAATACAATTATTATGAAAAAATGTTGAAAACAAATTTTCAACATTAAAAACACCCATTTAAACATTCATTTGAACAAAAAGAAAAAGGGAGTGACTCAAAAATCGCGATTTAGAAGAAATCGATTTTTTCAAGTCACCGCCCCACACAGTTTATTATATATCTAAAAAGCTTTTATAAAGCTAATTTAGATATCAATAAATCACTACAACTATATGTTCTCATATGAACTTCGTTAAATTTTAGGTCTTTTTAATCAGCCTCTAGTTTTATACCCTATTTTAGTACTTTATATTTAAAATTATTATGTTTTTATTATTATATCGTAAACCACAGTTATAGATACTTTACACTAATTCTCCACCAAGTTTAATAATAGTTTTAAATTTTTCATAATCTTCATGATTTCTATTAAATTCACGAGCATTCTTATTAACTTCTTTAAAATCTATTCCTTGATCTTTAGCTGCAAATACACAACCACAATAGCACTGCCTATATATATTATAATCATTACACATTTCTACAGATCTTTTGTAACCATTATTTTTCTTAAAATCTGAAGGTAAATAGTATATTGAAACTTGTTCTTGCAGCACATATCCTGCCTCATTAATAACAGTCGCATTCTTTTTAGGGCTAAGTGTTAATGCAGAAGCAAAGTAGTCATACCCTAATTCTTCAGCCTTTTGAGCAGAAGAATCTAAACGCATTTCATAACAAATATGACATCTATCTCCACCTTCTTTGTCTTCTTCGTGCCCTTTTACAGCATTAATGAATTTACTCGGAGAATATTCATCAGCTAAAAACTTAATCTTTTTATTGTTTCGTTTATTAAACTCTTCTACAAAATCTTTTTGCACCAACATACGTTTTATATATTCTTCTTTAGGGTGTATATTAGAGTTTGAAAAGAAAATTGTTATATCGCTAATTTCAGACAAATATTCTAATACATAGGTACTACATGGTGCACAGCATGAATGAATAAGAATTTTTGGTCGGAAATTGTTTTTTCCCCACTCTTTTATAAGTTCTTTTAAGACATTATCATAATTAATCTTTTGATTTTTATGTCTAGTGTTTATAAATTGTTTACTATCAATCATATAAATTTAATCCTTCTAAAATTTCTTATATTTTACTACATAAGTTTAATATAGTTTAATTTAATTTACAATTAATATCATTTCTAATTAAAAAATATTATCAATAACCCCTTTAAAACCTTATAAAAATAGGTTTCTAAAAATGAAATTTTAATATTTCAAATTCAATGAAACCTATGTTATCTTTTATTCACCTTTATAGCTAATTCCTAAATGTTGATACGCCTTAGGTGTTGCACGACGACCTCTTGGAGTACGTTCTATAAAACCTTCTTTAACTAAATACGGTTCATAAACATCCTCTATCGTTATACTTTCTTCTCCAATTGTGACAGCTATTGTTTCCAAACCAACAGCACGCCCATCATAACGTTTTATTAAACACTCTAATATTTTATAATCAATATTATCCAGACCTTTAGCATCCACTTGTAATAAATCTAAAGATTCTACTGCCAAACTTTTTGCTATCACACCGTCATTTTTCACTTGCGCAAAGTCCCTAACACGTTTTAATAGTCTATTAGCAATACGAGGTGTTCCACGAGATCTCATAGCAATCTCATATGAACTATCTTCATCAATATCACATTCAAAAATATCAGAGGTTCTTTCAATTATATTTTGAAGTTCACTAATAGTGTAAAATTCTAAACGACAATGAACACCAAATCTATCTCGAAGCGGTGCTGTTAATGCTCCAGCTCTAGTTGTAGCCCCCACCAATGTAAATGGTGGTAACTCAATTCTAATACTACGTGACTCCTCACCCTTACCAATTACAATATCAAGATAGAAATCTTCCATAGCAGAATAAAGAATCTCTTCAATCGATCTGCTAATTCTATGTATTTCATCAATAAAAAGAACATCTCCAGGTTCAAGGCTAGTCAAAATCGCCGCTAAATCTCCTGATTTTTCTATAGCAGGTCCTGATGTATATTTAATACCAACTTCCATCTCATTAGCTATTATAGTAGCAAGTGTCGTCTTCCCTAAACCCGGTGGTCCATATAACAAACAATGATCCAGTACTTCGCCTCGAAGTTTTGCAGCTTCTATAAAAATTTTCAAATTACTTTTTATTTGCTCTTGACCTATATACTGGCTTAAAAACTTCGGTCTTAAAGACTGTTCCTCACGCTCTTCTCCAAAATTTTGGCTTGCAGATACCATTCTATCTTCCATAATTTCCTCCTTTCTCAATCTATGCATTCATTAATAATTTCAATCCTTGTTTTACATATTCATCTACACCTGAAAAGTCAAACGCTGATAATTTCTTCTCAATTTTCGCAAGTTCCTTTTTACTATATCCAAGTGCTTCTAATGCAAGCATTGCATCACTAAGATAATTATTTATTGCAGTTGGAGAACTGCTAATATTTGCCATACTAAAATCAACCTTACCTTGTAAATCAAGAATAATCTGCTGAGCTGATTTTTTACCAATTCCAGGAAACTTAGTTAAATAAACAGTATCTTGATTTTCAATTGCGCTTATTATTTCCTCACTTGTCCCTCCTGCTAATATTGCTAATGCACTTTTCGGCCCTACACCTTTTACTTTTAATAATAATAAAAATACTTTTTTCTGTTCCTTATTCGAAAATCCATAAAGAACATTAGAATCTTCTCTTACTTGTTGACTTATATAAACTGTTCTATCGTCATTTAAATGGTATTCATAAGGATTTGCTACTACCACTTCATAACCTATACCATTATTATCAACAACAATATTAGTCGGATTTATTTCCGAGATTTTTCCTTTAATATATGCGTACATTACATTCACACTCCTGATTGATTATTTTATTATAAAATTAAACGTAAAAAATCTCAAGTATTTTATATAATAATAGAGTTTTAACTAGAAAAAAACCTGGCACTATTTGTACCAAGTTTTTTTTATTATTTTACTTTATCTAAGTCAACATTCATAACTTTAGCTGTTGCTTCTACTTTTTTATATGCGTCTTGATCTACATCGCTAAATCCAGTAATACTAAACATCTTAGTGAATAGTTCCTTCATTTTCGGATCTTTCTCTATATCGCGAAGAGCTTTTTCTAATTTATCCTGTAACTCTTTATCCATTTTGCTAGAAGTTGTAACCATAATACCAGGAATCATATCACTAGTTGCTAATTTTTGAATATCAGTTTTTGCCTGTGGGAAGTCTTTAGCATATCTATCTTCAACTCCATCGAATGTCGCAATTACATCAACATCTTTGTTAAGAAGTAATTGTAAACTCTTATCATGTCCACCACTAAATTGATAACTAATATCTTTATCTAAATTAAGACCAGCTTCAACTAACATAGCACCTGGATAAATATATCCTGATGAAGATGATGGATCTACAAATGCTACTTTTTTACCTTTAACATCTTGAAGAGATTTTATACCTGAATCTTTTCTTACATATAATTCAGCAGTGTATCCAGGTTTCCCAGTTTTTCCTTTAGATGTTAAGATTGGCTTAGCATTACTTTGTTTTTGCGCTAGTAAAGATGAAAACGGAGGGATAATACCAAAATCAACACTTCCACTACCTAAGCCTTCAACTACTCCTATATAATTACTTGCAGTAAAGGCTTCTACTTTTACTCCTAATCTTTCAGATAGATAATCTGAAATAGGTTTAAGATCTTCAACTAACTTTTCACTATTTTTCAGAGGAACAAATCCCATTTTAATTACTTTTTCTTCTGACTTTTTAGTTTCCGTCTTAGCAGTACAACCTACTATAGAGAAAACAAAAATAAAACTGAATAATGCCAATAATATTTTTTTCATATTATTACCTCCTCAATATATATTTAATTATTTTGGTATAATTTTAACACAAAAAAAATAATATATCTACCTTTTAAATCGAAATAATAACACTTTTCAATAAAAAAATCTATATTTACAAAAAAATTGTTCGTAAAATACTAATAAATTCACAAATATTTAAATAATATAATTTATAACATATAATAAAAAACGAAATTTTAGCATAAAAAAAACACCTTAGTTAAAAGATGATTAAAATTGGAGGCGGCTACCGGATTTGAACCGGTGATCAAGGTTTTGCAGACCCGTGCCTTACCACTTGGCTAAGCCGCCTTAAGTTATTTAATTTTAATGGGGCGGCTGAGGGGAATCGAACCCCCGAATGTCGGAACCACAATCCGATGCGTTAACCACTTCGCCACAGCCGCCATATTTAACAACAATATTTATTATACATTTTCAATCACTTTATGTCAAGAATTTTTTTTATAATTTTCAAATTTTCAACTGTCTATTCAGTATAAAAATTAACACCTAATTCCTTACAATAATTTCTTGTTTTAGTATTTCAATAATTTCTATATTTATCTTTTTTATAATACCAATTAATAATTCTCCTTAACCTTAAGGTTAAAGAGAATTATTAAACTATCTATTATTTAGCATTTCTTCTTCTTTTTAGAACATATACTAAACAAATTAATGCAAGTCCTACAAAAGTTGTAGGTAAAGCTAATGTTCCTGTTTTAGCTAATAGAGAATTTGATTTTCCAACTGTTCCAAGATTAACTTGTGAATTGTCTGCCACAATACCTTGTTCTTTAGCTATATCAGCTAATCCTACACTTGATTTATCTTTATCTTTCTTAAATACACCACCAAGTATAGTTGACAATCTAGATTTTTCTTTATTTACTTTCGCTGAAGCCACTTTAAGATTTTGCAATGCATTGTTTACTTCATCTTGTTTAGCATTTGAATTAGATAATACTAAGATAGCAACTTTAAGAGCTTCTTTATATTCTTTCTTAGCTGCTTCATCTGCTTTTTTATAGCTATCTTGTGATGTAAGATCTCCATTTTTCTCAACTTCAGCTGCAAGCTCTTTTTTATCTACACTCGTTGCTTCTACTTTTAGTTGTTCTACTTTACCAGTAAAGTCTTTAGGATTTTCTACTTTCTCTGGCTCTACCACTGCTCCAGCTTGAACTCCCGTATATTCTTTAGGTACCTCTACTTTTTCTGGTTCTACAGTCGCTCCTGCTTGTACACCTGTATATTCTTTTGGAGCTTCTACTTTCTCAGGTTCACCTTTTGCCTCTTTTGGTTTAACACCAGTAAGTTTAGCAATAGCTGTATTTAGCTCCTCAACAGCTTTGTTTACATCATCTTGTATTGCATGTTCATCTTCTAACAGTTGTTTAGCTTTGTTAATTGCTTTATTGTATGCTTCTTTAGCATCTAATGAAGCATATTCATACTTATCACTATCAGTTGTAACTCTGAAATTATCAGAAGCTAACTTCAGTTGACTCTTATCAACTTTAACCTCTTCTTTAGGTGCGTTTTTCTCTACAAGCGCCACAAAATTACTAAATCCATCTACTTTAAACACGAACTTACCATCAACAACTTCACCATTAATCGGCTCAATTGTTCCGTCTTTTTTCTCATGACCAAATTTCGCTGGCATTTTATCTAATGATAAAGTAACTTTTCTAGTTCCATCAACTTCTACTACCTTATTATTTCTATCTTCTAAATGAATATCATAAAATACTACATCATATTTAGTTAAATCAATCTTACTATCAGTTAGCTGTTTAAGAATTTTTTCTTGACTAGTTTTTTCAACGTCGCTAACTACAAGTTTATAATCATTATAAAGTTTAGCTTCTCTAAACTCAACAGTCGCTGGAGTAGTTGCACCTTCTGCAGTTGTAACACTAGCTACTTTCTGAGCTACACTCAATTGTAATTCTTTTGTATTACGACCGTTTCCTACTACAAGTTCAAAATTATTTTCAGAAGATCTATATCCTTCTGGTAACACTACTTCAACAGTATATTTACCATTGTTTAAACGTTTTTGGAATTCTTTTTCACTATATAGACTTCTTGATAATTCTGTTTTTTCACCTTGTTCATTCGTAACAAATACTTTTGCTCCAGCAGGTATAACTTTATCAAATTTAATTATTGTCGTGTTTCTCTTTTGTTCTTCAAATGTAAATTCAACAGATTTAGTTGAGTCATCTTTAGTAATCTCAAAAGCAACTTCTTTAGGACTAGTTAATTTAAGAGCTTCATCAGTTAGAACTACTTGTACAGTATATTTACCATATGGTAGAGCTGTAAGATTCTTACCATTCTTCGTAAAGTCCTCTCCAACTAACTCCCCTTTTTCATTCTTAATAGCATATCTGACATTAGTAGAATAATCACCTGTTCCATCTTTAGCTGTAGTTTTAATTTCTACAGTTCCTTTTTCAGTATTTTGAACTTTTGATATTCCAACGCTATCTTTATTTCCTGCAAAGTCACCTACTTCATAAGTAAATTTATCTAGAGAAACTTTTTCTGGAAGAGTGAATGTACCATCTATATTTGGTTCAACAACAACTTCATTTTCTACTGTTTTACCATCTTTTCCTTTTTTAGTAACTTTATAACTTAGTTTTTTATAAAGTACTCCACTTCCATTCTCTTTAACTGCATATGGTTTAAACGTTCTTGTTTTTTCATCATAAACTCCACCTGTACCAACAATTTGTGGTGCAACTCTATCAATAGTAACGTTAAATGCAGTCTCTTGCATTTTCGCCCCTGTAGCAACTGGACTATAGCTAACTACATACTGGTATTCGCCATCTGGTAATGGGTTTCCATTTTTATCTTGACCTTTCCAATTTGTTTCAGTAACTAACACAGCTTTTTTATTAGTAGACTTGTTATGGAAGAAGTTCTTTTTACCAGAAACATTACCATTTTCATACAATGGATTTTTACGCTCAACATCATCCTTAGCATAAACAGATAATTTTAAATTCTCATAGTTTCTTAAGAATGTTGCCTTAAAACCAACCTCATCATGCTGTCTATCACCATTTGGTGAAAATGCTAATTTACCAAAATAATTAGACTTAGTTTTAGGATCAGTGTACTCTCCTAAAACTTTTATGTTCTTTTCTTCACCGTTGACATCAACAGTAACTAATGAAGTAAAGTTATTTTTATCATCACGTTCTGTTGTATTAGGTTTATAGTAATAGAATGGTTTATCATTTCCTTTAAATTCGTATATTGGTTTTTCTACTACAGGTAGATTTTGGAACTCACCTTTAAAACCAACATACGGAATACCTGCAACTGCTGTATTAGTATCTTTAGTATCAAAGAATCTTACAAATCCTTCAAGATAATAACCATTTGGCATTTTTCCTTCTAATTCATTTCTAAATTGTGTAGCATCTACAGTAATCGTAACTGTCTTTTCTCCTTTAGCAGGTACTACTACAGTTTCTCCACCACTACTTTCTGATAACTGTCTTGGTTTTAGAGTAATTTGTCCATTTTCTACACCATCAGTATTTAAATAAGACTTATAAACAAGCTCTTTTGGTTGATCTGATAAGTTATGTAGTACTACATTAAATTTAAATGTATCTTGTACATTACCAAGTGAAATGCTTCCATAATCATTTTCACCAGTTACATATAAATCACCAAAAGCTGCTTTAGAAACATCAATAACTCCAGCTCCTTGTTGTCTTGGTGACGTAAATGCTTTTGTTTCATTATTATAGTTTGGTATTGCGGTACTCATTAATAGGTGTTTTATTAATTTCTGTAATTCTTCACCTTGTAGGTCTGGATATCTCTCTTGGAATACTTGCTTCATTAAAGATATAGCTCCAGCTACATGAGGTGATGCCATACTTGTTCCGCTATCTAATCCGTATGTTCCATTATTAAATGAAGAATAAACATCACCACCTGGTGCTGTAACATCAGGCTTAAACAATCCATCTCCAGTCACTCCCCAACTTGTAAAATCAGCTAGTTGGTTAGCTTGTGGATGAGGTCTCTTACTAAAATGCCCTGTAAATTTCAATTTGTAGAAATCTGGATAAGTAGCTAATAAATTACCAAATTTATACCCAACAAACACTACAGGGAAATCATTATCATTATTATTTAATGCAACATTTAATAATTCTTCTCCACCTTCTTTGGTATTATATAGAACAGCACCTACAGCTCCAGCCTTCTTAGCTGCTGCTACTTTATCAGCAAAGGTATTTCCACCACCACGCATCATCACTGCAATCTTACCTTTTACATCTTGGTTTTTAAAATCACTATCCAAACCATATCCAGCATTAAATAATGAATACTCAACTTTAGGATCAAATTTCTTAGTAAATGGTCTTATTGTAGCTTCTCCATTATCCCATTCTTCATTTCCTTCTAATCCTACTAAAGTCATAACTTCAGTATTCATTACACTATTATTTATTGCTGCTACAGCTATTGAGTCAGGTGTTACAGATGGTGTTCCAATTAATCCATAATCTGGATTTGACGCACTTGGTTTACTTTGACCATTTCCAAATACATTATCATTCCCCGCCGCAACTACTACGTTAACTCCAGCCTTTTTAGCAAGTGCAATTGCATCGATAGTACCTTGTCCAACTTCTGTTACTGCTCCAGCTGTTGCACCTAAACTCATATTTATAGAATCAGCTCCTAGTTTAACAGCATCCTCAATAGCTTTAACATATAAGAATGTACTAGTTTTTGCTCCACCTTGTTTATCTGAGAATACTCTCATGAATATTAATTGTGATTCTGGGGCAACTCCAGCTACATATTCATTGTTTGGTGCTTTTTTCGTTGGATTACCTACTGAAGTACCTACAACGTGCATTCCGTGAGATTTATCTTTCTTCTCTTTTAAATTATTATCCCAATCGTAGTAGTTAAATGCGTAAATTAATTTATCACTATACCATTTACCATAGTCAATTCCAGATTTTTCTTTTACAGCTTCGAGCTCAGCTTTATTTTTATATTTCGCCTTACTCGTATCAGTTATATGTAATATGTCATGATTAGGATCTAAACCTGAATCAATAACAGCCACTACTCTTCCTTGACCTTTATATCCTTTATCCCATAAACTCTGTACACCAATAATTCTATTACTATCGATAACTGTATTTTTCAAAACAGCATCACTATCTTCATTTTTAGTTGTAGTTTCCGGAACCTCGTAATCAACACTTACTTCAACACTATTTACAAAATCCATCGATTGAATTTTTTTAGCATCAGCATACGAAGTTTCTAAAGAAAATCCGTTTAAAAGTGTATCATATTCAAATAATACTTTATAATCTACACCTTTATCTTTAATTTCTTTTAGTGCTCGTTCACGTGGTTCTTTAGTACTTTTTTCACGCTCTTTTCGTCCTTCTTCTGTTTTTAATGAATTAGGATCTACTTTATCCTCTTTTAAAGATACAATAATTTTTACCTTATCTTCATCTTTAAATGTATTCTCAGACGCATTTGATAAAGTATTAACTTGTTCTCTATTTTCAGCATAGACCCATTTTTTTTCTAAATTAGTAAAATTCATCACATGTAAATTTGTAAGTATCAACGTTGCTGACACAAATGATACAGCAGCTTTTTTTCTAAGTTTCATTATCCCACTCCTTTTTTAGTATATTTTAGTCATATTTCTATATTTAATCATATGTAGTCAGAAAAATCAAGATATTTTTCAATAATTTTTATGTAAATAAAAGAAACTTAGTATTGTCGCTAAGTTTCTTTTATTTTATTATTCATGTATTTCTAGTGGTAAACCATCAGGATCGAAGAAAAATGCCATCTTTCTTTTATCGAAATCATCATAACGAAGTTCTTCGTGTAAAATACCAAGCGTATCAAATTTCTTTAACATTTCATCCACATTATCTACTCTAAAAGCTAGGTGCCGTAATCCAGTATATTCTGGTATTGGTATTTTCGGTCTTAAAGGAGCTGTTTCTTTAATAAATAATTCCAAAACTAAATCACCATTCTGAACGTTAATAATAATATCATTCTTTTCTGGTCTATTATATTCACTTATAACCTCGAATCCCAATTTATCAACATAGAACTCCTTAGTTTTGCTGTAGTTTGTTCCTATTATTGCTATGTGATGTACTTTACTAAACATTCTATTCCTCATTTAATCTTTTTACTATTTGCACAGCTTTAGTTAACTCTTTAGGATTTACTTCTTCATAGTCACCTTTGGTCTGTATATCTATAAGTTATATCCGTACCAGTTGTTGTATGATCAACACCATACTTTTTAAACGTTCCATGGACTTGAGTAACTCCAGTTTTTTTAATAATACTTTCTATATTTTCTGTTGAAATACCCGCACCAGCTAAAATTTCAATTCTATCACCAAATTTCTCTTGCAACAACTTCAGTAGCTCAGCACCTTTTTCTACATTAACTCCAAGCCCACTTGTCAAAACCCTAGTACATCCCAATTCTATTAAGTGTTGAATGTTATATTCAGGTTCATCAGAACAATCAAATGCTCTATGAAAGACACTTTCCGCTTCATAACTTTTACAGAGTTCAATCATTTTCTTTGTCTCTTCCCAGTCTATTTTTCTATCCTCAGTAAGAAATCCAAATACTATACCCTTAGCTCCATGTTCTAGCAGTTCTCTTGCTTCTCTATACATTTGTTCTTTCTCTATTTCAGAATAACAAAAACCCCCTCCCCTAGGCCTAACCATCGCCATTATCGGTATTTTCACTTCATTTTCTATAGCCATATCTAAAACAGTTGTTGTTGGTGTTAATCCACCTAGATAACTTGCACTAATTAACTCTATTCTATCTGCACCTTCACTTTGTGCCACAATACAATCCTGTACACTATTAGCAACTACTTCAATTTTTATCATATTCAAATTCTCCTTAAATTTTTATAGTTATATTATATCACAAATTTTTATTGTAAAATCCTACTATATTACTTATTATATACTTATATGCATTCTAATAAATATAAATAAGGGATTGACTCAAAAATCATAATTTCAGAGAAATAAGATTTTGTCGAGTCACCCCTCATTTATTTTATATCTAATAAAAAATCAGATTACTGTTCACCAAATATTGATGTTCTAAAATCATTAGTTTGATTTAGATATGCTTTAAAGATTGCTTGTTTTAGTTTATGAACTCTATTATGTTCAAGATACATTTTAGCTAGTTCATCCTCTGCATCAGCTTTAACAGCATCAGTTATCATACTTTGAAGCGCACCTATATTTGTTATTGTTACCTTACTATTTCTAGAAAACCTTACATTTGGATTATAGAAACTAATACTTATTAGATTATTGAATTTAGCTATTCGCTCATCATACATTGCTTTTTTAAAATCAACCCATGATTTATATTTGTTATTAAACACTTTTTTAAGTACTAAATCATCTGTTACATTACCGACTTCTTTACCATATGATGTAATAACGTCACCATTTGCTTTTGCTTCTTCCGCGTATTGATTAGAAATATATGGTACCATTCCATCTTTAAATCCTTTTGCAGCTAACAACTCGAACGCCATACGACGTCCCATTAAATCACCCGGAGTTCCTTTATCATTACTTAGAGCAGAATATATTGGTGAAAATAGTTTAATTGTATAATAGCCATTTCGTTTAAAGGTATTATCATTGTCATTTTCGTATCCTCTTCTTGTAATAACATCATTTTCTATTAGACTATCAAATGAATTTAACTTATTAAGCTCTTCAGCTGTTAAATAACGAACAATATTAGTTGCATATACTTTACTTCCGTCTGGATCCGTTTCAAATTTATTTTCTATTTTTCTCAACAACTCATTTTTCTTAGAAATATCTAAGTTAACAACAGCATTACCTTCTAGATATTCTAGCATATAAATTACATCAAACAGATTATGCATATATTTTTGTAAATCTGCAGCATTTTCAAATCGTTTTGTAGGATCTTTCACCTGAAGTCTAGTTGGATTTTCTGCTTCTTCATACTTCAATATAGAGTTAATCGTAATAGTAGGATCGTATGGATGATCAGGAGCTTGTAACAATCCTTTAGCATAAAACTCTGGTCCAAGTCCATTTCGTCTTCCATATCCTCCAAGATAAATTTCTCTATCTGAGTTATGCGTCATTTCATGTGTATAAGTTACCGCACCATCTTTATCAAGCATGCGATATGCCATATAATAGAATGCATCCCCTGTAGCATATGCTCCATTAGAATTATGAACAACATTATTTCCTGCTGGACCGAAGAAATGTTTTATCGCTGGATGATTAGTTTCAAAATCAGCTTGGTATGTATCCTTATCTTCTCTTTCATCTGTACCAAATCTAAATGCATCATAGACTAGAACACTTCTATATAATTTTTCTTTATTATTATCATCCAGTATTTTATACCAGTAATCATAGTGATCTCTAAATCTAACAGCCGCTTCTTTTG
>NZ_CAUPZX010000048.1:0-13395 GCF_963515875.1 uncultured Gemella sp.
GTTTCTTTGATGTCTTCTACATCTGGTACAACTAATTTTTCTAAGTTTTTAGCTGATGGAATGTTAGTGTCAGCTCCTGCAACACGGTAAATTGGACTATCTAAGAAATCAAATGCATCACTTTCAGCGATACGTGCAACGATTTCTCCACCGAATCCACCTGTTTTGAATGAGTCGTGACATACTACTAATTTTCCTGTTTTTTGCACAGACTTAACGATTAAATCTGTATCTAGTGGTACTAATGTAATTGGGTCAACTACTTCTACTGAGATTCCTTCTTCTTTTAGTTCTTCAGCAGCTTTTAAGCTACGCTCTAACATTCTTCCCCATGATACTAATGTTACATCAGTACCTTCAGCTTTAATGTCACCTTTTCCGATTACACCAATTTTACCTACTTCTACTTCACCTTTACGCCCAAATAAAGCTTTTGGTTCGATGTAAATAACTGGGTTGTTATCTCTGATTGCAGCTCTTAAGATTGAGTAAACATCTCCTGCAGTACCTGGTGCTACTACTTTAAGACCAGGAATGTGACAGAACCATGCTTCTAGAGCTTTACAGTGTTGAGCAGCAGCTCCTGTACCAGCACCAGATGCACAACGATAAGTAACTGGTACTTGTACTTCTCCTCCAAGCATGTAACGCATTGGCGCAGCTTGGTTAACAATTGCATCCATACCAATTGTTACAAAGTCCATGAATGTTACGTCTACGATTGGACGCATACCTACTGAAGCAGCTCCTGCAGCAGCACCACAAATTGCAGCTTCACTGATAGGTGTGTCGATAACACGTTCAGAACCGAATTCTTCTAACATACCTACAGTAGTTCCGAAGTCTCCTCCGAAGATACCAACATCTTCACCCATTAAAAATACATTTTCATCTTCACGCATTTCGTGAGTCATAGCTTCTTTTATGGCTTCACGAACTGTCATAATTTTTGTTTCTTTAGTCATAACTATTAATCTCCTATTATATAAAATATTATTTAAATTATTTTAAGCTAAAATATTAGTCAGCGTAGTTATCTTGGAATGCAATTGAACCATCTGCAAATGGTGATTCTTTAGCAAACTCTACAGCATCATCGATAGTTGCTTTTGATCTATCTTCGATTTCTTTTAATTCTTCTTCTGTAGCGATTCCGTTTTCTAATAAGTAGTTTTTATATTTTACGTTAGGATCTTTTAGTTTCCATTCTGCTACTTCTTCACGACTTCGGTATTTACCTGCGTCAGAAGCAGAGTGTCCAAACCATCTATAAGATACTGCTTCGACTAAAACAGGACCTTTACCACTTCTAGCGTGATCAATAGCTTCTTGCATTGCATCATATACAGCTAATACATCATTTCCGTCTTCAACGTGAATTCCTTTGATTCTGTATGAAGCAGCACGTTCAGTAATTTTTTCAACACGCATACATCTCTCTTGAGCCATTGAGATACCATATTTATTATTAATTACGTAGAAAATAAGTGGTAAATCCCAGTTAGATGCCATGTTTAAACATTCGTGGAAACTTCCTTCGTTAGTAGCTCCATCACCCATACAACAAATAACAATATTATCTGTTTTTTTCATTTTTTGAGCCAAAGCAGCACCAGTACTTAAACCGTGTCCTCCTCCAACAATACCGTTACATCCCATGTTACCTTGTTCAATGTCGTAAACGTGCATACTTCCTCCACGTCCCTTACATTGACCTGTTTCTTTACCTAGGATCTCAGCCATCATACGATCAATTTCAATTCCTTTAGCAATTGTTTGACCGTGACCACGGTGGTTAGAGAACATTAAGTCTGATTTTCTTAATGGATAAATAGCTCCAACGTTAGCTGCTTCCTCTCCTACTGAATAGTGAGTCATACCGTGAACTAAACCACGAGAGTATAGTTTACTTAACTCCATATCAAAATCTCTAATAAGGTGCATTAGTTCATACATTTCTAAATGCTCTTGTTTAGTTAAATCTTTTGATGTTTTTACCATAATAACCTCCAAAGTTTGTATATATATTTATTAAATGTATATAAATTATGTTTTAATCATATATTACTATATTAATATACAATGTTTCTAAAAAAAAGTCAAATTTCTAGTCCCAATAAAATAACAATATTTATCTCAGTAATATTTTTTATGATTGTATTAATACACGAATGTTCTGTCTTTAAACAGTTGTTTAGAACCTGTATTTCTCACTCTATTTAACTATATTTTTTCTTATTCAAGTAATATAAACTCCAATACTTTTTTTATAAATACAGCATATATTTTTCATCACTACGTATATTATAAAATATATATTTTAATAATATATATCAATTATTAAGATTATATAAATTTTAAATTAATTTATTTTTAAAGCGTTTTCTAAAGCTGTTAACATATTTCTACAGAATTAAAAATTGAACTTAATTAGTAATTTTCAAATGATGCATAAATACTATCTTGATATATCTGAGAATATTTATTTCACTAATGTGAACTGATTATTATAATTCTATTCATTAACAAATTTATTATGAGATTGGTATAATCAAGTTATTTCTTCCTATTAGAGTATCGTGTTTGGTAAATATATGCTTGCATCTATACAAATTTATTAACCTGTCATATAAATTCTATTTTTTCAAAATAACATTTTCTTGTAATCGATTCTGATTATCACTACAATATATAATAATAAAAAAGAGCTCTGGTTTTCCTCCAAAACTCCTTCTTGTTGTTATGCTGCATGCTTATCGCAATGACATTCGCCAGTTTTGCAGTTTCCGCATTCGCAATCTTCTTTTGCATTATGGCAACCACAAGCGCAACCTTCTTTACACTCACATGTTTCTTCAACACAGTTTCCGCATTTGCAATCTTCTACTGCATCATGACAGTGACAGTGGTGCTCACATTCACATCTACTCATCTTAATCGCCTCCGTTTATTATTCTATACTTAAATTTTATTATGTTTTATATAACAAGTCAATAGATTCTCGTCTTAAGTAATTATTCCGATTTACGACACTGTAAATCGGAATAAGAACGGATTTGAATTGAAATTAAATATATGTAGAAATACTACTTTAATGTAGACTTCTACCTATTATTATTCACTAATAACTATTTCACCAGCTATAGAAGAAGATCTCTCTTAGAATATATATATTTATATAATTATCCTAATTATATTTATTATGTTATAATAAAATTGAAATAAAGAAATTAAAACTTAGTTAATTCTACTTTTCTAATTCTTTATATATTACTTTTTATATAAAAAAGGGAGGAAATTATATGAAATATAACAAATACTTAATCATCACTTTTCTTATTTTCATCATGCTATTAACTGCATTTTTTTATACAAAAAATACCTTCTATTTTTACTCAACTATCCCGATATGTATCTACGTTAGCTTTGTAAGATACTTTCAAGAAAAAAATAAATTATTAATAAAAACTAATAAAATCTTGAATCTTTTAAAATATGAGAATATTTTTTACGCTACAGCAATAATAATATCATACTTAACACCCTTTGTTAATTTTATCAATAAAATTAAAATACTAGAATACTACTATGTTCCATATATAACTTTTGTGATTTTTCTTTTATTATCTGGCATAATTTATATTAAGCGTACTCTACTTATAAGAAAAGAACTACGAAATAACAATTCTAAATGACGAAAAAAGAAATCAGCTCACTATCGAACTGATTTCTTAACTTTTCTTATACTAAAATATTTATTAAATGATTCTTCTATGTCTTTTACAGCAACGACACTTATTAATAAAACCGCTAAAATGAATATTCCTAGTATTAAAAACGATGGATTTTCTATATAGTTTATATATGTTATGAATGGTAAACTTGAATAAAATCCTATCGTTAGACTCTTTACTATTATAGCAATAACTAATGTACAAAGAATCATAATTAAGAATAAATTCAACGATAAAGCTGCTAAACATCCAAAAAATGTTGCAACCCCCTTACCACCTTTAAATTTAAATATAATAGGTTTTATATGTCCAAGTAATACTAACACAATACAAATATATATAATCTTAGGTTCTACATTCAATATCTTAAGTAGTATAACTACAAAGAATCCCTTAAAGAAATCTACCGCTAAAACAAATAAAAACGATCTAGGACCTAAAACGCGACCTGCATTTCTTGCTCCAACATTTCCTGAGCCTTTATTTGTGAATTCTTCTTTATAAATTTTTTCTAATAATTTGCCACCCATTACATTTCCTAAAAGGTAGGCAATTATCGCGTAAATTACCATCGTAATCATAACTTTTCTCCTCTCTGAAATTTAACTTTAATCATTCTTATCCCTTCACTTAGAAACATTAAACATCCTAAAAAGAATGGAACAACATAATATGATAATCTATAAATTACAATTGTCGCACCTATAATTTCCGGATTAATTCCTAAGTTCTTAAGCCCTATTAACACTAATGTATCAAATGTACCTAATCCTCCAGGAATCATCGTCAGTAACCCTACTATTGAAGCTACTATTATGACTCCCATTATTTGCAACTCCTTGTCCGCTACTAGATTCCCTGTGTAAAAATAAAGAATCACAAGTATAATCAGGGCTGCAAATACCCATTCTAAAAAAGAAATAACCGTCAATTTAACACTTAAATATCTATCAGTTCTTATTCTAGGTTTCCTTAAATTAAAAAATAGATACAAAGGTAAAAATAAAGACATCAGTATTAATGAATAATAAAAAATCCTATTATCAGCATATAGTGCCTGTCCTGGAAATACATTTAAAACTACAAAAATTGATAATAAACTTATACCTGAAAGCATTGAAATCAAAATCATCCCTATTGCAGTAACAAGAGTTTTTCCATTTTTGGTGTACGGCTTATACATATAATATCTAAGTCCGGCACCTATAAATCCACCAAAACCAAGAACCATATTAAGTGTATTAGTCATAAAACTAATTTTAAAAATACGAAATGAAGACATATTTTTAGTCATATTAATAGCTTTTAGAACAAAATAATCATAAAGGCATAAAATACTTATACCTAATAGTCCAAATAACAATACTACTATAAATTTTACTTTTCCTATATCTAAGGTAAGCTGATGTATTTTCTTAAAGTCTAAACTAATAATTTCTTTTTTAAAATAGGAAAAAATCAAATAAAATATCAATAATCCTAAAACTATTTGAATTATATTTTTCAAATAGTTAAAAGACCTTGTCTCAGTAATATTTTTCATTCTTCTTTTCCTTAAATAATATTTATCTACTTTATCTTATCATTTTATAACATTTTTTTCAACACAATTAATTATTAAAACTTTCAACTATATGAGGATGATCAAAAGTACTAAATTTTAAAGAAGCATATAATAAACTTTATGAGGTCACCTCGATAAAATCACAATCTTTGAGCTACTACCAAATATTACAGCAAAGAAAAGGTATCCTTTTCTTTGCTGATTTATATAATTATTACTAAAGTTTTTTAATTAATTCTGTAGTTAAAATAGATGAGTTTACTGCTGCTATTTGTAAAAATTCATCAAAGGTAACACGTGTTCCTTCTTCTGCCTTATCACTTACACTACGGCAAACAATAAATTTTGTCCCAAACTGATAACAAGTTTGAGCAATCGCTGCTGCTTCCATTTCAACTACTTGCATGTTAGGAAAATTTTTCAATATTCCTTTTTTTAATTCTTTGTTAGAGATAAATGAATCTGATGTACCTACTAAACCAAAATGAATATTGTGATTCGGTAAATTAATTTCAGATGCTAGTTTTTGTAATTTTTCATCGCTCTTATATGCTGCTGGCATTTGCGGAACTTGACCAATTTCATATCCAAACTCTGTTGCATCAACATCAAAATGTCTTACTTCAGTTGCAACAATCATATCTCCAATTTCCATATCACCTTGCAATGCACCACATGTACCTATATTAATGACATACTCCGGTTTGTAGTGATCTAAAAGTAAAGTTGTAGCAATAGCAGCATTAACTTTACCAGGTAAACTTAACATTAGAACAATATCATGTTCTTCATATTTACCTTCATAAAATCTTACATGCGCTATTTTTTTCTCTTGTAGATTCTCTATCTTTTCTTTTATTATAGCCACTTCTTCTGGCATCGCACCTATTAATGCTATCATAATATTACTCTACCGCTAAAATTTTGATATCCATTGAATCTTCTGGTCCTGTAGGTAATGATACCTTCGCAACATCCCCTACTTCTTTTCCTAATAAAGCTTGCGCTACAGGAGATTCATTTGAAATTTTATATTCAAATGGATTAGCTTCTGCACTACCTACAATTTTGTAAGTTTCAGTTAAACCATCTGGTAGTTCTTGATAAGTTACAGTATTACCAAGACGAATTGATGTTGACTTTTCATCTAATTCAATTATAACTGCATAACGAATCATTTGTTCCATTTCTAGAATCTTACGTTCGATATGACCTTGCTCATCTTTTGCTGCATCGTATTCAGAGTTCTCAGATAAGTCACCAAAACTACGTGCAATTTTAATTTTTTCAATTACTTCTGGACGTTTTACTTTTTTATAATGTTCTAATTCTTCTACAAGTTTGTCATAACCTTCTTGGGTCATTTGATATTCTAATTTTTCTTCTAAAGCCATAGTGATACTCCTTTTTTTAGTCTACTCTATATTATATCGTTTTTTTTACTATTTTGCTAGTAGCGATTTAATTTTTGTTATTAAAATATCAATCGCTATATCATTATATCCACCATCAGGAACAATAATATCGGCATATTGTTTAGTTGGTTTGATATATTTCTCATGCATAGGTCTAACCGACACTAAATATTGATTAATAACAGATTCTACAGTTCTTCCACGTTCATTAATATCACGTAATAAGCGTCTTAAAATACGAAGATCACTCGGTGTATCGACATAGATTTTAATATCCATTAATTCACGTAGTTTTTCTGAATAAAGACCAAACATACCTTCAATAATAATTACATCTTTAGGTTCTTGATGTTTTTGTTCTTTGCTACGAGTATGATTTACATAATCATATACTGGGAGTTCGACAGCTCTTCCTTCGATTAATTCTAGTAAATGATTGTAAAGTAACTCATTATCAAATGCATTAGGGTGATCATAATTTGTCTTAACTCTCTCATCCATTGTCATATGACTTTGATCTTTATAATAATAGTCTTGTTCAATTAATGCAACTTTATCTTGAGTTAATTCGTCTATAATTCTTTTAGTAACAGTAGTTTTACCACTACCGCTTCCTCCAACAATACCGATAATTTTTGGTCTGTTTGTAACCATTAGCGTCCCATTTCCTTTCGCATCATATTGCTTTTAAATACTCTAGAGTCTAATTTTGTTCTAATAATTTGAAGTGGATGCCTTGCTGCATCTAATAATTCTCCATCTTCATCATAAATTTCACCGATAACTTGTCTAAATGTATCAATTTCCGGTCCAAAGAATTCAACTTCTTGACCTGTTTTAAAGAAGTTACGTTGTTGAATTGTTGCAATTTGAGTTTCTTCATCATAGTGAAGAACTTGACCAACGAAGTCATAATTTGTTTTCTTGCCACCTTCATTACCAAACATTTGTTCAGTATATTTAGGTATTTCATAGAAAAATGACATTGCAGTATCTCGGTTAGCACATTTATATAGTTCTAATTTATATTCTGGTGTCATCTTAAAGTTATCTGGATCAGCACAATAATCATCAATTAGTTTTCTATACACACTTGCAACAGTAGCAACATAGTGAATTGATTTCATACGACCTTCAACTTTCAATGAATCAATACCTAATTCAATAATTTCTGGTACAGCTTCGATTAAAGTTAAATCTTTAGGGCTCATTGCATATGGATTTGCACCTTCATCGAATAATTTAGTATCTTCATCAGTCCCTTCTTCATAAAGGTCATAATTCCAACGACATGATTGACAACAACCTCCACGGTTACTATCACGAGCTGTCATGTAGTTACTTAAAGTACAACGTCCAGAATATGCTATACACATTGCTCCGTGTACAAACATTTCAATCTCAACATCTGTTTTTTCACGAATTTCTTTAATTTCTTCATATCCTGTTTCACGAGCTAGTACTACTCGATGTACTCCTTCACTTTCCCAATATCTAACTTCTTTATAGTTTGAAATAGATTGTTGAGTACTGATATGTACCTCTACTTTTGGAGCTACAGCTTTACATCTTTCAATGATATATGGATCCGCAACGATGATTCCTCTTACGCCTGCATCTTGCAGTGCCATTAAAAATTCGTCTAATCCTTCAAAGTTCTCATCATGTGCAATAATATTTGCCGTGACATAAATATCAGCTCCATATTTTGCTGCAAACTCACAACCTTCTTTGATTTCTTCTATTGTGAAATTGTCAGCATTACTACGAAGTCCAAACTCCTGTCCACCTAAGAACACAGCATCTGCTCCGTAATGAATAGCTATTTTTAATTTTTCTAAGTTTCCTGCTGGAAGCAGTAATTCTGGTTTTTTTGTTATTACTCTCTTGCCGTCTCTAATTTCTGAAATATTTGGTATTGCCATAAGTTAAGGTCATATTCAAGTATGACCCATCCTCCTTGTCTTTTTTATTAGGTTTTATATAGGAAACCTTGTCCCCTTTTCAAAATCCAAAAATATAATTAGTACATAGTTTTCTTGTAGAAGAATCCTAAGTCAACTTCTCTATATTTCGGTTTAATTCTCTCTATATCATTATAGAAATCTTGTTTTTCATCTTCATATGCTTCTTTATCTTCATAATAAAGATCGATAGCATCACGATAAATCGTTACTACTTCTGTAATGTAATCTTCATCTTTTAAAACACCCTCAATTTTGAATGCAGATACTCCTGCTTCAATTAGACGATCTAACTCTTCAATTGCACAGATGTCATTTGCACTCATAATGTGCGTCCCATTAGAATCTTCGAAAATCGGATAACGTTCATTTCTATCTTGGCTATATAGGAATAATTTTTTCGAATTGCTATATTCCTCGATATATTTTTCTTTATCGCTATACATGAAGTAATTATCAACTAATTTCCTTACTGATTGGAACATGCAAAGCATCCCTTGTACTTGAACTTCAATCTCATACTCACTTTTTCCAGTGATTTCAAGGATCTCATCAATAGTTAATTCTTTTGAAAGACATGTTCTATATGCTCCACGTTTTCCCCAGTAATTACAAGAAAATGAATTCGTAGCTAATGTATGTGGATCCCATTGAAGTTTGAAATCTAAATTCTCTTCTCTTAAAATTGTAATAATTGTTGGTTCTCCATATATTAAAGCATCTACATTTAATGTTGATAAATAATGTAAATAATCAACTAAGTCATCGATATGCTCATTATGGAATATTGCATTTACACTAACATATGCCTTTTTCCCTGCTTGATGAATAATCTCAATAGCTTTTTTTAATTCATCTCTTTTAAATTCACCAGCAAGACGTAATCCATATTTTTCTTCACCTATAACGAAACTATCAGCTCCTACGTTTATAAGTTCATAAATATGATCTATACTTTTCGGTGTTACAACTAACTCTACTGTCATTTTTTATCCTTTCTTAATAAAATCTACTAACTCAATAGCTTTATAATTTTATTTTCTCGTTGTTATAGTTATCCCATCTCCAAACGGTAATATTACACTTTCATAGTTTTCATGTTTTAATAACCATTCATTGTAATTATTAATTTTTCTAGAAAGTTGTTTTAAATCTCTACTGTGCTTAATAATACTTGGATCTGCAACCATTCCTTTGAACAGCACATTATCCGTAATAACTACAACATCTTCAGCAAAATATGGTTCATATAATTCAAAAAACTTTCTACTTTGGCTTTTGGCTCCATCAATGAATACTACATCATAAGGTGCATTTGCTACAACTTCATCTTGAAGTTCTAATGCATCGGCATGAAGCAATGTTATTTTATCAGTAAGATTTCTCTTTTCAATATTGTTTTTTGCTTGGTTATACATCTTATCATCTCGCTCAATAGTAGTAACATCACATCCTATTTTTTCCGCCAATTTGATAGAAGTATACCCAATAGCCGTCCCAATTTCTAACAAATTCTTAGCTTTTTTTATTTTCAGCATTTGAATTAAAAATCTTATTCCGATCTTATCGATAATTGGAACTCTATTTTTTTCAGCAAATTTTTCTAATTTTAAATAAAATTCATCAAAATCTTCTAACAAATCTATAACATATAAATCATCTTTTGATTCTATCGCAACCATGTTTACCTCCATATTTATACATCATTATATATTACCATATAAGTTGGTATAAATGCAATTATAAAGAATAAAAAAGAGAATAACCTAGTACAAATAATTTCTAAAAAATCAATTACACTAGGTTATTCCTCATACATGGTTATATCTCTTAAAATTAACTATTTTATTTCTTTAATCCCTTTCTTATAAAGTCTACAGAAACATAGACTAGATATAAAAATACAAAAAAACCAATAACACTCGCAACCGGACTAGTAATTGCCTTACCAAAAAAATCTACAAAATCCATAATTCACATCTCCTTTTTTTCTACTTTATCACAATACTATCAAATACATTAAAAAATAAATTACAACTAATATCTCTCCTTTATATTTTATAACCTATTTTTTATTAATTTCCTCCTTTATTTTTGTACCTATGAATAGTATTCTTCTTAATAAATGTAGCCAATATTTTTTACTAAATTATACTAAATTAAGTAAACGATGTCAAAATATTCCAGAAAAAAAAGAGGCTAACGAAGGTCAACCTCTTTATTAAAATCTTATTTTTCTAAAGCTTGAACAGCTGTAATTAATGAAAGTTTATATACATCTTCTGCATTACATCCACGAGATAGGTCATTCACAGGAGCGTTTAATCCTTGTAAAATTGGTCCTACAGCTTCAAATCCACCTAGACGTTGTGCAATTTTGTATCCAATATTACCAGCTTCTAGGCTTGGGAACACAAATACATTAGCATCTCCTTGTACTTTTGAATTAGGAGCTTTTAATTTAGCAACTGAAGGTACAACTGCAGCATCGAATTGTAATTCACCTTCTACCGCTAATTCAGGTGCATTTTGTTTAACTAATTTAGTAGCTTCTGCCACTTTCGTAGTATCTTCAGTAACAGCTGAACCTAAAGTAGAGAAACTTAACATTGCTACTTTTGGATCAACGTTAAAGCTTTTAGCTGTTCTTGCACTTTCAATTGCGATTTCAGCTAGACCTTCTGCATCTAATGTTGGGTTAATCGCACAGTCAGCAAATACATAACGTTTGTCTTCTTTACTCATAATGAATGCACCACTTGTACGTTTTGTACCTGGTTTAGTTTTTATTATTTGTAACGCTGGACGAACAGTATCTCCAGTAGAGTGAATTGCTCCAGATACTAATCCTTCAACTTCACCTGTATATACTAACATAGTTCCGAAGTAGTTAACATCTTTTAATAATTCACGAGCTTTTTCTTCAGTTACTTTTCCTGCACGACGCTCTACAAACTTAGCAACTAATTCTTCTAATTTTTCGTAGTTTTCGTGATCAATAACTTCCAAGTTAGAAACATCTAAAGATAATCCTTTAGCAATCTCTTCTACTTTTTCTTTTTTTCCAACTAACACAGGTTGAACATAACTAGTAGCGCCTAATTTAACAGCCGCTTCTAATACACGTTCATCATATGCTTCTGGAAGTACGATACGTACATTTCTCCCTTCTAATTTTTGTTGAAGTTCTACAAATAAATCATTTGCCATCTTCATTTCCTCCTAATTGTATATAATATCTTTAATATGTCTTATCGGCTTTAAACTTAAAGCATCGAATAAACTTCCCTTACCAAGAATAGTGTAGCCTATTAATAATCCTATATAAAATATAATAATTATTAAGGCTATATTTCGCAAATATCTTAATAATTTATCACTTAATTTCATAATAAATTCCTACTCATCAATTCTTTGAATATCTGCACCTAGTTTTCTCATTTTTTCTTCAATGTCTACATATCCTCTATCAATATGATAAATATCAATAACCTTTGTAGTTCCTGTAGCCATTAATCCTGCGATAACTAACGCTGCTCCTGAACGTAAATCTGTAGCTCTTACGGTAGTTCCTTCTAAATGAGGTAACCCTTCTATTAGTGAACTTCTTCCTTCTATTCTAATTTTTGCATTCATTCTACGTAGTTCTTCAACATGCATAAATCTATTTTCAAAAACAGTTTCAGTAATTGTGCTTGTACCATCAGCTAATAGTGTCAATACACACATAATAGATTGCATATCCGTTAAAAATCCTGGGTGTGGTAAAGTCTTGACATCTACAGGTCTTAAACTCTCAAGTTTATTACTTACTCGCATCGATGTTTCATCCACAACCTCGATTTCAACTCCCATTTCTCGCATCTTACTCACTAAAGCGACATTATCTTTGTACGGTGCCCCTTTAACTAATACATTTCCTTTAGTTGCAGCTGCTGCAATCATATATGTAGCCGCTTCTACACGGTCAGGCATTACAGTATATTCTGTACCTACTAGTTTCTCAACACCTTCTATAACTAAAACAGAAGTTCCTTTTCCTTCAATCTTAGCTCCCATTTTAATTAAAAAGTTAATCATGTCTTCAATCTCAGGCTCTTGTGCGGCATTAACAATTGTCGTTTTTCCTTTTGCTAAACAACTAGCCATAATAACATTTTGTGTTCCGCCTACACTCGGGAAGTCAAAGAAGATTGTTGATCCTTCTAATTCCTTTTCAGCTCGGGCTTCTACGAATCCTGCATCCTGAATAATTGTAGCACCTAAGGCTTCAAATCCTTTTAAATGTTGATCAATCGGTCTGCTTCCAATAGAGCATCCACCTGGCATTGCTACCTTCGCACTTCCTTCACGGGCTAGCATCGGACCCAAAACTAAAAATGATGCTCTCATTTTACTAACAAATTCAAATGATGCCTCTGTTAACAATGGATTCCTCGCATCCATCTCTAATATATTTTCATCTGGTCTATAATCAATCTTTACTCCTAGACTTTCGAATAATAATCCTATTGTTTTTATATCTGATAACTTAGGAACATTATAAAATTTACTTGTACCCTCTGTCGCCAATAATCCAGCTGCTAATATCGGTAAAGCAGCATTTTTCGCTCCAGAAACTTGTACTTCTCCTATTAAAGGTGTCCCACCTTTAACAACTATTTTTTCCAAGTTGTTTCCTCCATCTCTATATTTACATTTTATATCACATATAATAC
>NZ_CAUPZX010000049.1:0-13013 GCF_963515875.1 uncultured Gemella sp.
AATGGAGGTCTATTATGCCACGTATAGTTGCTAGAGGATTTAAAAAAGAAGATTTAAAAAAAGTTAGTGCTGAGCTTTTCGACACTATTGCAGAAATAATCGAAAGACCACGTGAAGCTTTCACATTAGATTTAATTGAAAGTGTTGCTATTCTTGATGGAGAAGAAATCAGTAGAGCAAACTTAGAAATCGGATGGGTTCACCGTCCAGTTGAAGTTTGCGAAAAAGTTGCTAATGCTGTTAATGAACTTTTCAAACCACTTGGGTATGAAACAGTTATGATTTCATTTAAAGATATTGACTTAGCTTACGAATTTGTATTCAAAAAATAATTATTAAAAAAGGAGTAATTCGAAATCAAGATTTAATTCAATCTGATTTTTCGAATTACTCCAATTTTTTATCCTTTTACTTGAGTTTCATACATTTTCTTATAACTTCCATCTAGGTGCAACAACTCTTCGTGTGTTCCACTTTCAATTACTTTCCCTTTTCTAAGGACATAAATCATATCAGCATTTTTTATCGTCGATAATCTATGAGCTATTATAAGCGTTGTTCTCCCTTGTTTTAATTCTTCTATAGCTCGACTTACATTTTGTTCTGTTTCGCTATCGATATTAGCCGTTGATTCATCAAGAATTAATATCTTAGGATCTTTAGCTAAGGCTCTCGCTAAACAAATAAGTTGTTTCTCTCCTGTAGAAAAGTTACTTCCACCTATTTCTACCTTCGAAGCTAACGAACGACTTTCTAAAATGAAGTCACCCCCAACTCTAGACAATGCCTCTTTGGCAATTTTTTCATCGTTAGAAGTTGTAATATTTTCCAGTAAAGTACCTTCAAATAAAAATGAGTCTTGAAGTACTATCGCTGTTTTTTCTCTTAGATATTCCTTACTATAATCATTTATATTTCTACCATTGATTAAGATGTTACCTTTAGTTGCACTGTAAAACTTAACAATTAAATTCATTATAGTGCTCTTACCGCTTCCCGTATGTCCTACAAAAGCTACAGTTTGATTTTCTTTAATTTCAAGATTTAAATCACGAAGTACATAAAAATCATCCTTATAAGAAAAATATACATCTTCAAATTTAATATTTCCTCGGAAATCATCCTCAGTAATATCGTTGTAATTATCTTCCTCTACTTCTAACTTAAGTATCTCTTGAATATTTATAGCTGCACCTTGCGCTCTAATATAATTAGAAATCCCCATCGTAAAATCCGCGATTCTATAAATTATATCGGTAGTATAATTTATAAATAGATATACCATTCCCAATGTAATACCATAAACATTATTAAAGTGTGAATACGAATAGTAATAAACAATACCTATAAAAATCACAATTCTAAATACTCCAGTTATATTATGAAGTAATAGACTATCTACTAGATTTAATTTTTTCCAATATTTATAGCGTTCTTCATTATGCTTATTCCAGTCTTCAATACTCTCTTTCTCTTTATTAAAAGCTTTGATGATTTCTAGATTTTGATAATTCTCATTTATAATCCCATTACTTTGAGAAAACTTACGTCGATACCCCTTAATACTGTCTATTGATAGCTTATTATAAATTTTTAATACTATAAACATTACCGGGAATAACGCTAGCATAAATAATCCAAAACGTACATCTACATAAAATAGCACAACATAAGAAAAAATAATCTTTAGCACGATTATTAATATCTGCACAAATGTCGAAACGAAAAATGTTCTAATTTGGTTAACATCACTCGTTATCCTAGATACTACAGAACCAGCTGGCATATTATCAAAATACTTAATCGGTAGACTTTGAATATGATCGTATACCTGCATCTGGATTCTAACATAAACCTCATTAGCTCCTTTAACTAAGTAAATATTTCTAATATAGTTAGATATTCCTGAACATAGTAATATAAGTCCATAACCAGCTATTACTATCAATGATTTTAAAATTATCTGACGCGTTAAATCTCCAGTTATACCATCAAAAACTTTCGACAACACATATACACCAGCAACACCTAACCCGACATTTAGCAATGAAAATACAAAACCAAGTATATATGATTTTTTTGCATATCTCATATAAGGAAGGAATTGAAATAATGGATTTTTATTCTTCATCATCTTCTACCTCCTTATTTTGATATTCATCTAGTTGTTTATACCAAGGGCATTTCTCAAGTAGTTCATCATGCGTTCCAAAATCTAATATCTTCCCATTGTCTAATACAACTATTTTATTCGCATGTCTTACTGCGGAAATTCTATGTGCTACTATTATATTAGTCTTACCTTCTCGGTTTTTCTTAATATTTTCAATAATAGTTTTTTCAGTATTAGAATCTACAGCACTCAAACTGTCATCGAGTATTAATATTTCAGGATTAGATAACAATGCTCTCGCTATACCTAGACGTTGTTTTTGACCACCCGATAGAGATAAACCATTTTCTCCTACAAGAGTATCAATACCATCTTTAAATCTACTAATATCCTTTTTAATATCAGCTTGTTCAAGAACATCTTCTAACTTATCTTCTAAATCATATCGATAAAAAAGAACATTTTCCTTTATAGATTTTGAGAACAGTTGATATTCTTGTGGTGCATATCCTATCTTAGCCCTTACAGAATAGTCATAATATCGCTCAATACCTTTACCATCAAGAAGTAAAGTATTTTCTTTTATCGGGTATAGGTGTAAAAATTGTTTAATGAAAGTTGTTTTCCCACTTCCTGTCTTCCCAACTACTCCTATAGTTTCACCTTTATTAATTGTAAAATTAATATCTTCAAGTACATGATTATTATCCTCATAGCTAAAATTAAATCCTTTAAATTCAATACTACTATTAAACTCAAAATCACTTTCGGCTAATTCATTATTAACATCAGCTTTCTTATCAGATATTTCCAATATTCTTTTAGTAGCCTGTCTAACTTCTATAAGCATAACAACTAGCTCCGATAAAGCAATATAAGGCCACTGAATCATCCCTATAACTACACAGACAGATATTAACTCCCCTAATGTCATCATTCCTAAATTAATAAAATAGAAACCTCCAGCCACAGCTATAATATAACTTGTCGCTAAAGATATAGTATTTAACGGCTGATAAACGAGTGTTCTCTTCATGTATAGTTCATTACTTTTAGCATAACTTCTAAGTTTCCCTACAAAACTATTTCTTACTTTGTCTAGTAAGCTATAAGCTCTAATTACACGAATACCCTTAACATTTTCTAAAGTCTCTTCTGTAATTTCATCCATAGTTTTTGCCATTTTATTATAATATTTTTCTTGTACTTTTCGTCTACTCACTAAATATATAGTCTGAAGAATCAAAGGTATATGAATCAATAATAAATACACAATGTTAGACTTATTATATATTAGAATACTTATAAATAAATTGTAAATTATTCCATCAAAGATTAATAAAATACCATAACCAAAAAGTGGTGCTATATAATTTGTAATATCATTCGTAGATCTACTAATTACTTCACCTATACTGAATTTGTTAAAAAATATCGGAGTGTGCCTATAAATATCGTGTTGAATATCATATGTCATATCTTTAATGACTTTGTCATAACCTATAAAAGTATAGTATTCTTTAAAGAAGTAGACAATATACAATGCAATTCCCGCTAAAATAATTTTAATAATCTCATTAATTACACCGCTAAAATCAATACTCCCACCTGCTATACCATCGACAATATAACTCAACCTATCAGTCGGATATAATGTAAAATAATACGATGCAATAGAAACTAACAAAGCAATCAAAATACGATTTCTATCTCTATAAATAAGATTAGCTATTTTATTTAGTATCTGCTTATTATCAATTGTTTTATTCATTTTTCACCCTCCTTCTTTTAAATTCTAATTACATTTTAATAATTATAACACATTTAAATACTTAAACAACTATCTTGTGAACTTATTTCTTAATTACTTTTATTTTTAAACTCTTCGATTGCATCCTTCGCAAGTTTATCAACAACTTCATTAAGTTCAACTCCAGTGTGTGCCTTTACTTTTACAAAATTAACCTTCACTACTGTTTTTACCTTATTATAAAATTTCACATAATCCTGTGTATAAGGTAAGTTCGCTTGCCATTCTCCAGTTGCCCACGCTTCTATACCTTGATAATCATAAAACAATGTAATTTCACTAATTTTTTTATCTACAGCATACCACATAACAAATTTAGCTGCCTCTATTTCCCCAGCTACGTTATGTAAATTTGTATAATCTTCTCGATTTCCAGCATGTTTGTATTCATATTTTTTATCCCCATCTACTATGACTACACCAGAGCCATAGATACCATTTATCCTATCGAAACTACCATCGATATAAGCATATACTCCATTAACTTCTTCTATATTCGCTATTTTTTCTTTATTACCTTCTAAGAAATCTTCGGCTTCTGATAGTGTTTTAAAACTCTTATAAATTGCCCCCTTAAATCCAAAAACCTGTTCTTTGCACTCATCCCAAGTAGAAAATATACCAGTCTTTTTACCATTTTTTACTGCATAAAATTTTGACATCTTGCTCTCCTTATAAAATATTCCCTTATAGATTATACTACACAGAAAAAATATAGTAAATTTTTAAAAAGAAAATTTACTATATACTAAGAAAAATTATTTTTTAGTTTAGATACATTTTTGAAACAAGAAAAAAACATAAACAAGCCTATACAAATATTCTCTTAACTATTTTCACAAATAATAAAAAAACTAAATTTAAAATATTATTTTAAATTATCAAATATAATTTTCATTAATTCAAGAAATTTTATTTTATTTTTTATATAAAAGATAGTGATAATCTATTTCAATTGAAACGTTTTTATGTTATAGTATAGGTGTCTATTATTTTTTAAAGGTTGTTTTAATAGCGTTTATGTGAACAGGTTAAGAAATTTAATTCATCTTTAATCAACCTTAAAAAATTAATTTAAAATAAGATTATTATATAAATATAAAAGGAGAATATTCCATGAAAACAAATAAATTATTAAAATCAAGTATGAGTGTTGCATTAGCACTTACTATATCTTCTATCACAGCTCAAGCTTGGCCTACAAATAACAATATAGCAAAAGCTGATTTCGGAGATACTGCAGCAACTCAACAAACTAAAAATGAATTAAATGCAGTCATCGATAAAATATTTAACGATCAATCTATCACAAATAGATATTTAGGAACTACATTTTTCCACAAAACTTCTAACTTCCCTTATTACCATGTGACATTTGAAAACCACCAAGTCCCTGATGATGTTATTGACACTACGCCTTGGTATAACATGTGGAGTGAAGCTGCTGCTGCAAAAGTAAAACTAGAGGCAAACTCTTACACAGAAAAAACAGCAAGAAATGCCATTAATACACTAAACTATTATATTCAACTTTATAACTTTGAAGTTAGTCATGATTTACACGACGATGGTTTCTACACAACAACGGATTTTAAAACACCTACAATGGTTTCTGTTTCTAGCGATGGTCAACAAGATTTCTATAAAAAAGTAGTTGACAATAAAGAAGAAATAAAAAATCTATTTAAAGAATCTTTAGTTGGTATTTACAAACAAGGGCAAGATATCGAAATCAATCTTGTAGCCAACCCAGATAAGGTAAGCAAAATTACAAGCTTTGTCGTTAATAAAGTATCTGGTTTAGATACAAACGTTAAATTAGGACCTTCTGCTGAAGATCAACGTATCATAGCATTTAGTGTTCCTGGCGAATTAAAAGCTGAGCAATTGGTAATATCTAACATGACTTATTTAGATAAAAATGGAAATAAACAACAAACTGGACCATTTGCATTAGATATAAACTATTCATCTGCACAAAAAAATAACGAAGCAATCCCTAAATATAGAGAAAAATTAAACGAGAAAATTCAAAACTGGATTGATCGTGGTAATAAAGTTAATGAATGGTTGCTAACAAAAGAGAACACTTCAGACACCGCTTCAGATTTCTCACAAAGAGCTAAAATTACTGAAGCTGTAACAAAATTACAAGAGTTGAAACACTCTGAAAATGCTAATTACGATAAACTTTATGAAATTTCTACACCAATTCACGAAATGGAAGATATTGCAACCTTACGAGAAGTATTAGATATTAAAGTTGCTAAACTTCTAGAATACTTCGAATTATATAACGAAAAAACATATACAAAAGAAAGTATTGAAAATTACAAAAAATATATTAAGAGCGTTCCTGCATTAAAAAATAATAAAAATATCAAAGAACTAGTTCAATTAATAAAAGATTTTGATAATGCGAACTTCACTTACTTGAAATACAATACTACGGAGCTAAAAAGAATAATTGATATCGCTGATAGAAAAATAAAAAGTGAATACGAGCCTGTAACTCTTGAAAAGTTCGAACAAGCTCTAAATCACGCTAAAGACTGGATTAAGCAAACAGAAAGCTATAATCCTCAAATTAACGACACATCAGATCGTGTAAAACAATTAACAGATGCTATCAATAACCTTGTTAAAAAAGATGGACAAAAAGGCGAACCAGTTCCTGCGGCACCTGTTGAAAACACTACAAAACAAGTTGCTCCATATAACGTAACAGCTAAATTCGTAGATCGAGGAGCAAAAACCCCTATAAAAACTATATATAATCGAGACTTATCTGGATTAATTACTAATGTAGAGGTTCATGAACTAGGAAATGGAAAAAATGAAGTGATATTATCACTAGAACCTAAAATCATGGGAGGATCAGTTGATTTTGCACTAGCTGATACTTTTAAATACAATAGCTTAGGTAATCCCGATACTGACGCTATTGTTTTAGAGAAAAAAAATATCGGCGGTCGTGATTATCCTACTAAATTAAAACTGATTGTTGACGCTACTAAAGAAAATATAGAGATAGCACTTTTAGGAAACTTCAACTTCAAAGACTCTTATTCATTAGGGAAAGACGGTATTGATAATTTCACTAGAGCCACAGATTTGTACATCGATTACTATTCTAAAGTTGAAGCAAAAAAAGAATCTCCTTTAAAAGCTGCTTTAAGAAATAAAATTGATTATTACAATAGTGATGCTGTACAAAATAATTATAAAGATTTAAAACAAGCATTCAAAACATCATTTAACCAATTGATTCTTCAAGCGCAGAGTCTATTATCAAGTGACTCATTAACTCAACAACAAGTTGACAATATTATAAATAAACTGCTAGATGAAACTACAAAATTAGATTCTCTTGCTAACCTACATAAATCGCTACAAGGAGCAAAAGATTCTTACGAAAACGAATGGAAAAATAATACACATTATACGAATGAAAGTAAAGCACTGGTTAAAGAAAAACTAGATGCAGTTGAAGGTAAAATAAACGCTCTTGACCCAATTGATATAGAAGGTAAAAAACAAACATACTTGAGTGAATTTGAAAAAGAAGGTACAGTTACAGTTTATGAAAAATTGGATGAACTTACAGGTGAAGTACAGCATTTAAGTGATTATCTTCGTATAAATACAGAAGAACTTTCAGGAGAAATCAAAAAAGCTGAAGAAGCATATAATAACTTCAATAAAGTTACTCAAGCTAAACTTAAACTTAAACAATTAATCGATGAAGCAAAATCTTATGTCGCTAATGCTAAATTAACTCCTGAATCTCCTAATACAGATGATCAAATTAATACAGATTTAACAGATTACTACAAAGAACAATTCAAGTTTGCTATTGCTGACTTAAACGGTTCCCAAGCCACAACAGAGACTATTTCTGCAAAAGAACAATTAAAAAATAAAATAGCCGAAGTTGAATTAATAAAACAAGGCAAAAAAGATCCATCTGCCTTTGTTACTTTAACAAATGAATTATCTAAAGCTAAAGAACTATTAAAAAATGATTCTACTAGTGAAGAAACATTATTAACAGAATTAAATAAACTTACAAATGCAGTAAATACATTCAATAATTCTGCCGATACAACTCAAGAAAAACCAAATAATCCAACAGAATCTCCTTCTACAGATTCTAATAATAAAGTTCAATTAGATGGATCATTATTAAAACAAGATTTAACTAGCCCTTCTATGGCTAATGGAATAATTAAAAATGTATATCTAGTAACTGAAAACGGGAAAAATTATTTAGAATTAGATCTTATTCCTATGAATAATGGAACAACTAATGTTGCCGTTATGAGTAAACTTACATACTTCGATGGCGATACTGAAAAAGATGTCCAAGTATTAAAAGAAGATACTGCCGATGTTACTTACAATAATGTAACTAATTCTTATAAATATCCTTCAAAAATTAGAATACCTATCGAAGGAAAACCAGCTACAATAAAACTTAACACTTTTGCAAGTAGTACACTATTCGGTACAGATAAACATGAAAACGTAGCTATATTATCATTAAAATATCCTAAAGAAAATGCTGCTATTACTGCGGATAAAAAACAATTAAGCGCGTTATTTGATGCAACAACAAGCAAATATTATGACAGTTGGAATAATGTATTTAAAAATGCAAACGTGAGTCAAGACATGGCAGTAATTAAAAACTTCGGTAACAAAATAAATGCTGCACAAAGTATTTTAAAAAATAACACTGCTAGCACAGAAGATATTTCTACTGCATTCACAGAATTATCAGATTTAAAAAATCAATATGATTTACTTATCCAACTTAGAACTTCAAATGCAGAAGCTGAAGCTAACTTTAATTCTGATAAAGACAGCAAAAAATATAGCAAAGAAAGTATCAACGCTGTAGATAACTACCTTCAAGGAAAAATAGATAAATTAGAAGATTTAGTTCATAACAACCCTAAATCTAATGAAATATTGAAGCTATTTAATGACGTTCAAACATACTCTACTATGCTTAGATATGATACTTCAAAACTAGAAGAAGCTGTAAAAACTGCACAAGATAAAATCGCTACTAATAAATACTCAGAGGAATCTAAAAGCAATTTAACTGCAGTTATTACTAAAGCTACAGAGTTCATCAATAAAGCTAAAGAAACTAGAAACTTAGAAGACACTCGCTCTACTCTTATAAAAGAGATTGAAGATGCAGTTAATGGATTAAAAGAAGCGACTCCAGCTGAGGAAAACAAACCTAACGACAAAGTCGATAATCCTGTAAACAACGAAGGAAATAAACCTAACGACAAAGTTGATACACCTACTAATAACGAAGGTAACTCTTCTAACGGTAATGGCGAAAACTCTAACAACGAAGGAAACAAACCTAACGACAAAGTCGATACACCTACTAATAACGAAGGAAACAAACCTAACGAATCTGAAGCTGATCAAACAGCTAAAAAACTTGCTACTGAAAAAGCAAATCTTCTTTTCCCTCTAGAAACAGCTAAAATACTAGTTAACGATGATAAAGATAAAACTGAGATTAATAAAGAAGAATATACTAAATTAAAAGAAGCTACTGAAAAAGCTCAAAAAGTATACGATGAAGAAAAATCTATAGAGAAAATCAAAGAAGAAAAATCAAACTTAGATAAAGCCTTAGAACAATATTCTAAACATAAAACTGACAAAGAAAATAACTCTAACTTAGGTAATAACAATTCTAATGTAGTTAAACCTGATGATAACTCTAACTCAAGTAACAACAATTCTAATGTAGTTAATCCTGACGATAACTCTAACTCAGGTAATAACAATTCTAATGTAGTTAATCCTGGTGATAACTCTAACTCAGGTAACAATAATTCTACTGTGGTTAAACCTGATGATAACTCTAACTCAGGTAATAACAATTCTAATGTAGTTAATCCTGGTGATAACTCTAACTCAGGTAATAACAATTCTAATGTAGTTAATCCTGAAAACAACCCAAATCCATCTGACAATATTATAAATAATATATTCTCAAACGATGCTTTTGGAGTTAAAGTTACCCTAACAGACAAAACAAACACAGCAAAACTATCAGTAACACCAGTAGAAGATAAAGCCCTAACAACTACAGTTTTAGAAAAATTAAATTTACCAGCAGATAATCAAATCAGAATATTAGACTTGAAACTTCTTGATAAAAACAACACTGTTGTTGACTCAAACTCAAAACGTACTGTAGCTATAGTATTAAAAGAAGGAGAAAAAGATGTCACTATCTATCACATAAAAGATAACGGGGAGTTAAAATTAATAGACTCTACTACAAAAGATGGTGTCGTAACATTTGAAATAGATCACTTCAGTAAATTCGCAATAGTATCTAACGCAAACAAACCAAGTAATTCTCCTAGTGAAAATTCTACTTCAAATCACGATAATCCTGCAGGTAATACACCTACTCAAAGCAAGCAACAAAGTGAAGTTACACAGCCTAATACTAGTGCATCACTTAACAAATTATTACCTAAAACTGGATTGACAAATTCTAACTTAGCTTCATTAGTCACTTTAGGATTAATTTTAAGTGGAGCAGCAATCTTCTCTAGAAGAAAACATAGAAGATAATAATAGTATATGCATTATCTACTTTAAATAAAATTGTTTAGCTTATTAACAGCATTAATATTTTTATTACATTACAATATAAACAATAATTTTGTAATAATGTGATAGTAGATTATGTATAACAAATATTATTTGAATCTTTTTCAACACTAAATATAAATACATACGAGCAACTCTATTTAATCGATTCTCTAATGTCATTAAACATGGGTTGCTCTTCTAATATCATCAACTTAAAAATATCCTAAATATAATATTATTACTTTCAAATGAAAAATTAAGAAAATTTTTGAAAGTATTCATCTATAAAACATTCCTATTAATTGAATTTTTATCAATTTTGGTGTAAAATTGAATTGCTTATGGAAAAAAATAAGGAAATTTTTTATGTTAATATAGACGATTTAGGAGATAGGTTAATGAGTAAATATCATTTTATAGGTATTAAAGGTTCCGGTATGAGCTCACTTGCACAAATTGCTTATGATATGGGGCACGAAGTACAAGGTTCAGACGAAGAAACATACTTTTTTACACAAGAAAAATTAGAGCAAAGAAACATTCCAATGTTTTATTATGGAGCAGAAAATATTAAAGAAGGTTATGAAATTATTCTAGGGAACGCCTTCAATGATACACATATTGAATTTAGAAGAGCAAAAGAATTAGGTTTAAAAACTTATACTTACGCACAATTCCTTGGTAAACTTCTTTCTGAAGTACCATCAATCGCAATAACTGGCGCACACGGAAAAACAACTACAACTACAATGACGAGTTGTATCTTTAAACATAGTCACGTTACATCGTACTTAATTGGAGATGGAACTGGTCATGGTGAAAAAAATTCTGAATATATTATTGCAGAGGCATGTGAATATTACAGACACTTCCTTGCATATCATCCAGATTATGCAGTTGTAACAAACATAGATTTTGATCATCCTGATTATTTTAATGATGAACACGATATGTTTGATGCCTTTCAAAGTTTTGTAAATCAAGTTAAAAATACAGTTGTTATATGTGGAGATGATCGATTAGCATCTAAACTTAAACCAGCTAATGCAAAAACTATTAAATATGGATTTAATGATGGGAACGACTATCAAATTAAAAATGTTCGAACTACATCAGAGCACAGTGAGTTTGACATATACAAAAATTCTAAACTTTTAGGAACATTCACTATGCCTATTTTCGGATTACACGATATTTCTAATGCCACATCAGCAATAGCTTTAGCTGATATAAATGGAATCAGTATAGAAAAAATCCAAGAATCTCTTAGTCAGTACAAACCTGCAGAAAGAAGATTCAGTGAACACAAACTTGGAAATAATGTAATAGTAGATGACTACGCTCACCATCCAAGCGAAATTAGAGCAACTATCGACAGTGCACGTAGAAAATATACAGATAAACAAGTTATCGCTATCTTCCAACCGCACACTTATACACGTACAGCTAAATTCTTAAACGAATTCGCTGAAAGTTTGGAAACAGCCGATCGAGTATTCCTTTGTCCAATTTTTGCTTCTGTTCGTGAAAAAGAAAAAATCGTGGGAATAGAAGATTTACAAAAAGTAACTAAAGGAGCTCAAATAATAAATAGAGAAGACGATTTTGATAAACTTAATTTTGATAATAGTGTTTTCCTATTTATGGGGGCTGGAAATATAAACAAACTTTGTCATAAATTTATAGAACAAAAATCAAAATAATTAATTATATTATCATCAAATTCTAATTATAATTAATTATATTCAAGGAGGAAAATTTTATGTTAGATATAAACTGGTTAATTTTAGCATACGCTGGAATCTTTTTAGCAGGTGTAGGAGTTCTAATCCTATGCATAAGCACAGCGATTACACTTGGAACTGTTAGAAAATCTTTAAATGTTGCTACAGAATGTGTAGAGGATGTCACAAATGTCGCTGAAGAAGCACTTGTTCTTGCTAAAGATTTAAATAACACAGTTAAAAAAGTTGAAAGTAACTTAGAACCAATTATGGCAGAAGCTAATATATTACTACAAAATACAAATATCTTAGCTGAAGACTTACAAGTTAAATCTGAAAAATTAGATCCTTTATTCAACTCTGCCAAAGGATTAGCAACATCAATCAATGGTTTACAATCATCTGTGGATAACATGAAATCTAATGTTACTGGATTCAAAAAAAACACAGATCAAAAAATCGAAAATCTTTCTGGAAAAGTAGAAGAAAATAAAGCTAAAGCATCTAATCTACTTAACAAATTCTTAAAGAAAGATAAAGTAGAAGAAAAATAATATTTAAAATAAAAATTAAAAAACATTTCTATGTCAGGTATTCTTTAAAAAGTATTTTATAATCTGTTATAAAATTTAGAGGAGCAACACAAAATCATTAATTTGTGTTGCTCCTCAGGCTGTTGACAAATGCAAAAAATGCATGAATCAACAGCCTATTTTTAATG
>NZ_CAUPZX010000050.1:0-12364 GCF_963515875.1 uncultured Gemella sp.
ATTGTACATTTTTATTTTGTCACTTTTGTACATTTTTATATTGACATTTACAGAGAAAATTAAAAGTATCCGGCTATTTTAGACGCCCTAAAAAGAAACCAAACATTTCTAACCCCCTAAAAAAAGTATCCCGAGATTTCCGAGTCCCTAAAAAGTATCCGGACATTTCGGAGTCCCTAAAAAAGGTAACCTAATATTTATAAGTCACTAAAGAAAATAGGTGCACTTAACTAAAAACGATTATCAATATCAAAAATACATTGACAATATTCGAATAATTTTGTACAATATAAGTGCAGGTAGTAATACACTGTGTACCAGCGAGCAGTGAATTTACGTTTAAGCGTACTTTAAGTACGTCATCTCGCTGGGAGAAAAACACCTTTATCGTATGATGAGGTGTTTTATCTTTATAAGGAGAATGAAAATGGATATATTTGTATATTCTGATGAATCAGGAGTTTTTGACCCTATTCATAACGAATATTTTGTTTTTTCTGGAATAATCTGTCTTTCTAAAGATGAAAGAGATAATTGTTTAAGGAAATACTTAGGATTAGAGCGTGAATTAAGACAAAGAGCTAACTATGATATAGATAAAGAATTAAAAGCTACTACTATTACAATAAAAGAAAAAAGAAAATTATTTAGTAGCATGAAAAAAACTTATAAATTCTGTGCTATTATTGACCAAAAGAGAGTAAATAAAAATATAATTTGTAATAAAAAAACTAAACAAAGATTTTTAGACTATGCTTTTAAAATGGGGTTAAAAAATGCTTTAAAAAATTTAATATCACAAAATATCATTAGCTGTGATGAAGTGAAAAATATTCATGTGTTCTGTGATGAGCATACTACAGCTACTAATGGTCGATATGAATTAGAAGATGGGTTATTTCAAGAATTTAAAATAGGTACTTTTAATTGGAGTTATAATAAATTTTTTGAACCATTATTTAAAAAAATGGACTCTGTAAATGTGCAGTTTCTTTGTTCGAAAAAACAACCTTTAATAAGAGCGTCAGATATACTAGCTAACAGAATATATTTTCATTGTACTAGGAATGAATTTGATAAAATAAGAGAGGTAGAAAACTTATTTATTAAACAACTACCATAAACAAGACTAGGTTTAATTTCTTAGTCTTATTTTTATTAAATAAAAAACTGTTAAAAAACCGTCCTTAATTCCTTTTACATGTGCTAGATAATTAATAAAAATAATCTTGAGTTGACCCACACTTGACCCACAAATTGAAATATTTACCAACATTATTGAAAAATTACTAAATATAGAAATGTTGATATATCAATGGTTGGGAAGTACTGGGAATTTTTAGAAATTATCAAATCAAACAGAGAAACTAAATAATAAAGTTAGAGAAGCCTTAAAGTATCAACGTTTAAGGCTTTTTGTTTTGCTACTTGAATGTCATTTGAATGCCATACAAAAAACCGCCAGTAAATTAATACTGACGGATGAGAGCATTTAGCTCTAGTTATGATTTGCGATAGATACAATTAAGTATCTATGTTAGTAACTATATTGTATTATAAATAGGGATGAAAGTCAAATTTTAGTTATTAAAAAATAGATTTTTAATGCCGTTTTCTATAATTTTTAGTATGTCATCATTAACTCTAACTTTTGTTAAGGGGTCTAAATTATCCTTACGCTTGAAAATTTTATTTTTATCTATAGTAGTAATAGCATCTATCTTTATATATGTATCTTTATCGAAATCTTTAATGTACTTTTTTACTCTATCTTTTGCATTTTCCACTATATTTCTTTCTAATAGTACTTTTTGATAAAAAGTTTTTAGTTGATGTAAATCTTCAGTAAATGGTTCTCCATTTCTTTCCCTTTCTTCTAATTTATTTAAATCTGATTCAATTTTGTTCATATTTTTATCATTTAATTTAATTTGTTCTTCAAGATAATCTAATGTCAGTGAAGCTAATCCCCTAGAAATACCAGCAGTTAATTTTATATTTTGTTTTCCCTCTTTAGAAGTTAAGGGAACAACAGTAATTGTATTATCTTTCTTACTATCATTTTTGTTTAGTGTTATTGCATAATGGTAAGAAGAAAATTCAGAACCATAATTTATACCAAAATCAACATATACTAAAGTACCTTGTGGGAAAACCAAGTTTCGTCTTCTTTTTCCTAGAACGTCCCTTTCAAGTTGTGTGGCATAATTCCCCATACTAGATCCTAATCTTTTAGTTTTAAAGTGATTTGGATTTTTTTTTGTTATATTTTTTATCTTTTCTGTCGATTCTTCTAATTGCTCAATATTTCTTTTTTCTAATCGTTCTTTGTCCATAATAATACTCCCTAATACAATGATAAATAGATTGAGGAAAACTTAATAATCTGATTTATTACTTTTTAGTATATTACATAAAAGTTCAGCTAATATTTTCTACAATCACATTTTTTACTATTAATAATTTTAACTTATTAACAGACTTTTATTGATTTATTTCAAGTATATTATATCTTATAAAATAGAGAAAATAAAATATAAAGTAATACGAGTATCTGAAATTATAAAAATGTTAATTGACTTACTATATATTAAGTGATAATATGTTCAGTAAGGAATTTTAACAAGAACTTACAAAAGAAATTCGTAATTTAGTTAAAGAGATTTTACAAGATGAGATTAAACAAGATAAACTTTACTATAGTCCATTATCTTTTGACTTATAAAACTAGAATAAATTTTAGAAATTTTTGTAAAATACCTTTACAAATGAAAGGAAAAATATTATACTATTTACTATCCAATGAAAATATTGTTAATTTTTCTACAGATATTTCTTGTTTTTAATATAGAATTCTTTAGCGAAGCTAACAAAATTAGAAAAACAAAAGAAATTTTAAAAAAATTAAAAAAGTTGTTGACAAACTATAATATCTATTATATAATTAATACATAAGTTAATAACAAATATTTATGCGGGTGTAGTTTAGTGGTAAAACCTCAGTCTTCCAAACTGATGTTGTGAGTTCGATTCTCATCACCCGCTCCATTTTTTTATTTAGAGATTTTTCCACAGTAGCTCAGTTGGTAGTAGCATCTGACTGTTAATCAGAGGGTCGCAGGTTCGAGTCCTGCCTGTGGAGTAAAGTACGGCTGTGTATGCAGCCGTATATTTTTTTGTTTAAAATCTCGCTAAATATTATTATAGTAGGAAAAATTATGTTATAATAGTTCATGGTATATGAACTTTTATCGAGTTGAATTTTATATAGTTTAAAGTTGAAGTTTAAGAAAATAAAGAGAATTTTATAGGAGAATTTTATGTTTTTAGATGAGGTAAAAATATTCGTCCGATCAGGTGATGGTGGGAATGGATTAGTAGCATTTAGAAGAGAGAAGTATGTTCCAAAAGGTGGGCCAGCAGGTGGTGACGGTGGACGTGGAGCAAACGTTGTATTTATAGTTGATGAAGGTTTAAGAACTTTCATGGATTATCGTTACCAAAAGAAATTTGTAGCACCTAATGGTGAGAATGGAATGAGTAAAGGTATGCACGGTAGAAAATCTAAAGATTTATACTTAAAAGTACCACCTGGAACTGTAATTCGTGATACTGATACTGGAGAAGTATTAGCAGACTTAGTAGAACACGAGCAAGAAGTAGTAGTAGCTCGTGGAGGACGTGGTGGACGCGGAAACTGTCGTTTCGCAACACCTTCAAACCCAGCGCCAGAAATCGCTGAAAATGGTGAACCAGGAGAAGAAAGAAATCTGACTTTAGAATTAAAACTTATGGCTGATGTAGGTCTTGTTGGATTCCCTTCTGTTGGTAAATCAACATTATTATCAATAACATCAAAAGCAAAACCAAAAATTGCTGATTACCATTTTACAACATTAGCACCAAACCTTGGAGTTGTAGAAACAAAAGATCACAGAAGTTTTGTTATGGCAGACCTTCCAGGATTAATCGAAGGTGCTAGTCATGGGGTAGGACTTGGACATCAGTTCTTACGTCACATTGAAAGAACAAAGGTTATTGTACACGTAGTAGACATGTCAGCAACTGATGGACGAGATCCGTATGAAGATTATAAAATTATTAATCAAGAATTAGCAGAGTACAATATGAGACTTTTAGAAAGACCTCAAGTAGTAGTAGCTAATAAGATGGATATTCCAGTAGCTAGTGACAATCTTAAAGAGTTTAAAAAACGCTTAGAAAATGACGGTGAAGAAGTAGATATCGTTGAAATTTCTGCATTTACACGTAGTAATATCGATAATTTACTTTATAAAGTAAGTGATATTCTAGATAATACAGATCCTAATATGTTGTATGAGCTTGATACTGAAGAAGAAAGTATGGAAAATAGAGTTCTTTATAAACATAAACCTAAGGATGAGACATTCAAGATTACTCGTGATGATACAGGAGCTTATGTGGTAAGTGGACCTGGTATCGAACGTGCTTTCTTAATGACTGATTTCAACCGTGATGCTTCTGTTAGACGTTTTGCTCAACAAATGCGTTCTATGGGCGTAGATGATGCTTTACGTGATAGAGGATGTAAAAATGGTGATACGGTTAAAATTCTTAAAGGTGAGTTTGAATTCGTAGAGTAGGAGACAACCACTGTGGATAAAGAAAAAGTTTATTATATAATTAGAGAAGATGTATTACCAGAAGCTGTAAAGAAGACATTAGCTATGAAAAAAGCTTTAGAAGAAAATTCTAAATTGTCTATATTAGAAGCTTCAAAAAGATTTGATTTAAGTAGAAGTGCATTTTACAAATATAAGGACACTATTTTTCCTATTCAGGATGTAAAAAGACAATCAATTCTATCATTGTCTATAGATGTTGATGATATTCCTGGGATATTAGGTAAAATTTTATCGGTTGTTAATGAAGCTAAGTGCAGTGTACTTACTATCCACCAAACGGTGCCGATAAATGCAAAAGCTACGATAATTATTTCTTTAGAGCTTAGTTCAGGTGATATAAATATTGAAAAATTAAATAAACGAATTAAAGATCTCGAGTTTGTTAATTCAATTAAAGTAATTGGGTTAAGCATGTAGAGATAGTTTAATAAAGATGAAATGTAGGAGAACAGAGTAGGGAAGTCAGTTTCCTATGCTTGTTCTTCTTTTTATTTTAGAAAGGTGAATTATGCAGAAAAATGATATATTCGAAGGGAAGGTTATAGATTATACCCACGATGGTCTTGGTGTAGTTAAAATTGACAATTTTCCGATTTTTATTGAAGATGTTATAGAAGGTGAAGTAATCGAGTTTAAGATAATTAAATTAAAGAAAAATCTTGGTTATGGAAAAGTTCTTAATATTATTGAAAGTTCTAAAAATAGAGTTGATGGTATTCCAAAAACTTCAGGAGCAAATTTAGTTCATATGAACTACGAAGAACAGTTGAAGTTTAAAAAGAAAAAAGTTCAAAATGTTATGGATAAAGCCCTTGGGAAGGATTATATCGAAGTATTAGATACGTTAGGAATGGAAGACGGATATCATTACCGTAATAAATCTGTGATTCCAGTACAAAAAGTTAATGGTGAGGTTAAGATGGGTTATTATAAACCACGAAGCCATGATGTTGTTAATATAGAGAAGTGTTTTATTCAATATGATGAGCACAATATATTAATGAACAAATTACGCAGTTTAATTTCAGAGCTTAACTTATCTGTCTATGATGAAAATAATCACTCAGGAGCTATTAGACATATTATGTTTAGAACAAATACCCTAAAGAGTGAAATCATGGTAGGTATTGTAGCGAAGGAGAAGTTTAATAAACTAGATGAATTCGTTGAAAAAATATCTAAATTAGACGATAGAATCGTTAGTATTATGTTAAATATTAATGACAAGAAGACAAATGTAATCTTTGGTGATAAAACTGAAAAATTATTTGGACAAGATTATATAACTGATACGTTAGATGGAATAGAGTTTAAGATTTCACTTCGTTCATTCTATCAAGTGAATCCAGTTCAAACAGAGGTATTATATAGTAAAGCGTTAGAACTTGCAGAATTAAGAGAAACTGATACGATAATCGATGCTTACTGTGGTATTGGAACAATAAGTCTATTCGCAGCGAAGAAAGTTAAGAAAGTATATGGTATTGAAATCGTAGAAGCGGCTGTCTTAGATGCCCGCGAAAATGCGAAAATTAATAATATAACTAATGCAGAGTTTTTATTAGGAAAGAGTGAAGATGTAATTAAAAAATTAATCTCACAAGATGTGAAATTAGATGCAGTTATTGTGGATCCACCACGTAAAGGATGTGAGGAAAGTTTCCTACGTGATCTTGCAGCTATGAATATAGAAAAAATAGTCTATGTTAGTTGTAATCCAGCAACATTAGCTAGAGATATGGAAATTATGAGAACATTAGGTTATAAACTAGGTGCAGTGCAACCTGTAGATATGTTCCCAGGAACGTACCATGTTGAAGCAGTAACACTTCTTGAACGAAATAATTAGAGAAGTAGAAGAATATTTTATAATCTCGGATAGTGCTCGTAGAATGAGGAGAGAAACCTTTGATATGAAAAGAAAGTTTGAACCTCCGAGTGTGTTGTATTGATATCAAGGATTAGGAACTGATAGCTGTTTAAGCCCAGTAATACCGAAATTTCTGGACAATCAAACTAATTTGTTAAAGGGGAGGATAAACGCTATTCGATAACTTATTCAAAGGAAAAAAGGCTAAAAAGTGTGAGAGTTGAGTTGTTGAATTAGATATTGTTGTTATTCCGAGATGGAGAAGCAGAGGATATAACCGTGTCTATGATAAGTTTTGTATCATAGATATAGACTATATAATGCATGTATCATATAATTGGACATCAACAGCTAATGATAGTGAAGAGATCTTAGCTACTGCACTTAATCATGAACTTGTAGTAAAGTTTGCAAAGAGTTTATGAAATTATATAATGGGATTTATTTTAAACAATGACAAATTAGTGTTGTGGGAGGACAATAATGCTGGAAAAAACACTAGAAACTTCATCAGGAGTGATTCATTATTGGATAAATGAAATTAATAAACAATCAAGAATCGCTCTTATATTTTTGCCAGGACTTACTGCTGATCATAGATTGTTTGACAAACAGATAGAATATTTTAAGGATAAGTTCAGAGTATTGGTTTGGGATGCACCTGGACATGCTTCATCATATCCTTTTGACCTTGATTTTGATTTGTTTGATGAAGCAAAATGGTTGTATGAAATATTAATAAAAGAAGGAATTGATCAACCAATCTTAATTGGACAATCAATGGGAGGTTATCTAGGCCAGACTTATGCAGAACTATTTTCTGAAAAACTAAATGGTATTGTTACTATTGATTCAGCTCCTCTTCAAAGGCAGTATTATACCGTAATAGAATTATGGTTATTAAAAAAAGTAGAAGTAATATATAGAATTTATCCATGGAAAACACTTTTGAGACTGGGGCCGAAAGGCGTATCAACAACTGAATACGGAAGAAAATTAATGTTGGATATGATGATGGTTTATGATGGGAACAAAAAAAGATATTCTCATCTAGTAGGGCATGGATATAAAATCTTGGCAAAAGCAGTAGAAAAAAATCTGACTTATGAAATAAAATGTCCACATATGGTGATATGCGGTAAAGAAGATCGAGCAGGTTCCTGTATCCGATATTTGAAATTATATGAGAAAAAATCTGGGAAGCCTGTTGAGTGGATTGATAATGCTGGTCATAATTCGAACACTGATAGACCACATGTTGTAAATAAATTGATTCATGAATTTGTGAAAAAGCGCGACATATAAATACTAGGTTGTCGAGGTAATACCGTTTAACGATAACCTTATTCTATCGTTAAACGGTTTATAGACATGTTTCCATCTATCAAGTAAATCCAGTTAAAACAGAAGTATTATATAGTAAAGCGTTGGAACTTGTAAAATTAAAAGAAACTGATAAGATAATCGATGCTTACTGTGGTATTGGAACAATAAGTCTATTCGCAGCGAAGAAAGTTAAGAAAGTATATGGTATTGAAATAGTAGAAGCGGCTGTTTTAGATGCTCGTGAAAATGCTAAAAATAATATAACTAATGCAGAGTTTTTACTAGGTAAGAGTGAAAATGTAATTAAAAAATTAATCTCACAAAATGTAAAATTAGATGTAGTAATTGTTGACCCACCACGTAAAGGATGCGAGGAAAGTTTCCTATGTGATTTAGCTTCAATGGGAATAGAAAAGATAGTTTATGTTAGCTGTAATCCAGCAACATTAGCTAGAGATATGGAAATTATGAGAGGTCTAGGTTATAAACTAGGTGCAGTGCAACCTGTAGATATGTTCCCAGGAACGTATCATGTCGAGTGTGTAGTATTGCTGGTAAAAGCCTAGAAGCATTTTATCGAAGGACTATATGAGTGGATGTATAAAAGTGGCCAAGAATAAATCATTAATATCATCAATATGGAAGACTGTAATTTGGTGCATCTTGAGCTGAAGCAGAGGAATCAGTTTCGATAGGACTATCACATCAAATTTTAAATTTTTTTAGGAGGAATAAAAGTCAATTTATAAAGCAAAAGTTAAGAGAGCAAGTGCTCTATCTATGGACTTTTTTTCATTTCTACAGTATACTAAAAGTAGTATTATTAAGGTTATAGTCTGAGTAGTAGCTATTGTTTATGCATAGAGGATGGAAAGGATAAAGTGATATGTCATGGGTTAAAATATTACTAGCTAATATAAACAAAATATTGAATAGGGAAGCTAAAAATGTAGAGTATTATTCTTTTAATGAAATAGATTTTGACCCAAAATTCAATAACTCTAATATTTTAGAAAACAAACTCAAATATAAAACATACTACGAGAATCAAGGAAACCAGACCTTTGAGTCACTTTTAGAAGATGGCGGTTGTCTAGAATTAGAATTGCTTTATGGTGATAGTATCTTATCAGATAGTTTTGGATTTCGTAATATTGGGAAAGGGGCAGGTGTTACTAAACTTGCAGATTTAAATTTCAGGTATAAAAGAATAGCTGTTTCATCTGAATATAGAAGAATAGGGGTATGTAGTTGTTTAGTATTAAAATCAATTATAGTAGTTTTAGAAAATTTGAAGCATTATAATATTGAGTTTTCGTTAGTAAATACAGTCTCAATTGATATTGATGACAAATTTTCGGTCTATAATTCTATTCTCACAGAGACTGTGCCAAAAGAAAATATGCAATATAAAGCGTTCTTGGTTAAAAATAGAGATTCTGATTTAGAATTCTTACAAGAACAATATAATAGAAAACTTAAGAAATTGCTCAATAATCTTGAAGGTTGTAATTAAAAGTTTATATTGGAAGGTTAATCTCTTTGAAAAGCAACAGAAAAATAGAATCTTTAGGAGTAGGGAAACTTAGTGATTTGATCAATGATAATGACCTGCTACAAGCATACATAGATAGTAATGACAAAACACCTATGTGGGATGGTGAAGTCCATGTACTTAAAGTCGCATCTGATAAAAAAGAGGATATAATAGGTAGAGTTCCCATTCAAGTAAAAACTACTCAAAGGAAGACAAGATTGAACTCATTTGATATCAGTGCCTCAGATTTAATATCTTATAAATCTGACGGAGGTATATTCTTTTTTGTAGTTTTTCTGGACAGCGAAGGCAAGCTACAAAAATTTGCTACCGTTCTCTTTTACCGTTAACGATAAGAAACCTATTAAGAAAATCAAAGTTGGGAAAAAACTCTCAAAAAAAGAGCCTTTCAGTAACAATTTACGACCTAAATGAATCTGAGCTATATTCTGAGATGAGACATTTTTTAGATGAAAGAATGCGACAGATCAGTTTTTCTAATGATAAAAACCAATTGTCAGAAAGCCTCCCTGAAGATAGAGAATTTCGATTTTATTTTACAGGTTCGTCTCCAATCAGTGTTTTTGAGTATCAAAAAAGGCATGAAATATTTCCATACATAATTGATAAATATACTGGTGCTGAAATTCCAGTAGGAAATGATATAAAGATAGCTAGTATTTTTGAAGAAACTGATTTAATTATAAAGCTTGGTGATGAATATTTATTTAATGATGTAAAATGTATTTATAATTCAGATGGAAGTGTAGAGTTAAGATTTGTTACCGGTTTTACAATTAGTATCTTCTCAGAATCTGAAAGAGAGTTTTCTTTTTCCTTTGAAAGACCAAATAGTCTCTTAGAAGCAATTTATAATACTAGAGTTTTACTTGAATTTTCTTCAAAGGGTTACATATATATTAACGAGCATAGGTTGAATTTTCAGAGTGAGAATTTAAGAAAGTTAAATAATCTGAACCTTAATGAACAGTTAACAGAACTAGATAATTTAAAGAGTAGCTTGGAAAAATTGATATATTTGATTTCAAACTTTCGAAAGAAGATATGGATAGGATTGCGACACTTGATAGGCAGCAAAGTTCATTCTTCTCACACTACGATCCGAATATTGTGGAGTGGTTCGTAAAGATGGTTGAAGAACGTAAAACAAAGCATGATGGTAAAGAAGAAAAGGCATGGTAAGTGTAAATGTCAATATAAAAATTTACAATTATTCAAAACTAACATAATCTTTTAGTCGATAAGAATTACCTATAGTGGGTACTACATAAGCGTGATGAAGTAGCCTGTCAAGTACTTTCTCATCACTGAATAATGTCGCCCACTCAGAAAAAGGAATATTAGATATGGCTATTATACTCTTCTTTTCATAACGTCGGTCTATTAGTTGGAATAATAATTGCTCATCATCTTTTTCTAAAGGTAAATAACCAATTTCGTCTATAATCAGTAATCTTTACTTTGAATAGTATTTTAATCGCTGCTCTAGCCTATTTTCAACTAGAGCGGCTTTTAAATTTGCTAATAAATCATGATATTTTATAAAATATGTTGAATATCTAGAGCTAGCTGTTAATCTTCCAATCGCTGTTGCTAAATGAGTCTTTCCAATACCACTATTGCCTATAAAGATTAAATTTTTATTGTTTTCTATAAAATTTAAGCTAGCTAAGTTCCTTATTTCTAATTGGTTCATATCGGAATTAAATGAAAAATCAAAATCGTCTAATGATCTATTATAAGGAAAATTAGCTACTTTAATCATAGATTCTTTTACATTTTGCTTTTTTATATCTACTTCATAATCTGTTAGTTTCAATAGAATATCTATTACCGACATTGTTCTATTTTGAGTTAGTTCTATTATCTCATCTATTCTGTGGTTGCATTGCTTTAAATTAATATATTCTAAATTCTCTTTTAATCTAGTATAATTAAATCTATTTGTTATTTTATATCGATTCCTTATTCTCTCATGTGGTAATGTTAGTAAGGAATCTTTTTCTTTTTGTAAACTTATTATTGGGACCTCTCTTGTTGTTTGATGTACTTGTAGATTCCATCTCATCATTATTTTTTTCACCAATTCTACTAATTCTGTATAATCTAACATACCATTATAAGCGTATAGTTCATTTAATAATTTTACTATATTTTCTACTTTTCCTTTTGTTTGTGGTCTGTACGCTGTAAATGTTAGAATAAAAGTGTAAATAAATTTCAAGATAAAAATGTACAAAGAATATATAATATAGATATCTTAAAAAAAGGAGATATCTATGATACTAGACATAAAAATACCAACTGAAATTAAGTTGAATTCATTAGAAGATTTAAAGGAGTACAAGAAATTTATGGACGATAATAATTTAAAAATAAATATAGCTGCCTTATCTAGAAAGTATAAAGTAGACAGAAGAACTATAAATATCTTAATGGTTTTGAAAAAAAGAAGACGAAAAACAAATCATCAAAACTAGACAAATACTATGATTTAATAAAAAGCCCATTAAGTTCGTCAAACATATCTATCATCAGTTCCTTAAAGGATATAGTCCAAAAAGCATTGCCAAGGAACTAGACACCGAAGGTATCAAGGAATCGGCGGGGAAAGCCAACTGGTATCCTTCATCAGGCCTTAAAATGCTTCAAAATGAAAAATACAAGGGTGATGCTTTGCTTTAGAAAACCTATATCATTGATTTACTGATGAAGAAACGAATAGATAACGATGAATAAGTTAATCAATACTATATTGAAAACAATCATGAAGCAATTTTAGATAGAGATAAGAGGGAGATTGTTCAGTTAGAAATAGTAAGAAGAAAGAAATTTAGAGAACAACATAAGCACCAATTTTATATCATGCAGAAAGGAAACAATCCCTTAATTGTAAATGTCAATATAAAAATGTACAAAAGTGACAAAATAAAAATGTACAAT
>NZ_CAUPZX010000051.1:0-12275 GCF_963515875.1 uncultured Gemella sp.
CTGACTCTTCTGCTTTTGGTGTTGTTCCTGCTGCTGACTCTTCCGCTTTTGGATTAGTTGTCGCTGCCGGTTCTTCTGCTTTTGGCGTTGTTCCTGCTGCTGACTCTTCTGCTTTTGGATTAGTTGTCGCCGCTGATTCCTCTGCTTTTGGCGTTGTTCCTGCTGCTGGTTCTTCTGCTTTTGGAGTTACTTCTGTAGGCACTTCTGCTCTCGGCAATTCTGGTTGAATTTCTGGAGCAACAATTGCACCCCCTAAAATTTCTTTATATTCAGGTATCTCTAATACTTCTGGTTTTACTATAGCACCATCTTTTACTTTATTTTCCGTAATAGATTTTTTTTCTTCAACTGTATTTGAATTTTTTTCTACTAAGTCATATGCTTTATATACAACTTTTGCCTCTATTACATTACCGTTTAATTCTACACTATATAAAACTGTTTTTTCAACTAACTCTCTTACCACACTAGTATTAGGTAATGATTTTTCTGAGCTACTCTCTTTTGAAATGACAGCTTTTTGTTTATTAACACTTACACCTGGTTGAACTACTCTAGATACTTGACCTTTTTTTAAATTACCAAGATTATAAGTATAATTTTTACCATTAATTGTTGCGTACACTATAGTATCATAAGTATCCCTTAACGCTGATACATGAAAAACTATTTCCCCATTAACTTCTTCCGAGCTTACTGTAATATCTTGTGTTAATTTATTACTACTAGTTGTCGAAATATTTTCTACCTTATTTTCTGCAAAAACTGCTAGTGGGTTTGCTAGTGTAAATAATAAGGCACTGGCAGTTGCTACTTTTGATATTTTTTTCATTTGAGATTCCTCCTAAATTATTGGTTGTTTTTTATAGAAATGAAAGTCATCCTTTACTTCATTATTCTACCATTTTTACTATTTGTCAAGCATATAACATCAAAATATCACTGATTATTCAGAAAAAAATAATATTGTATTTTTTCTTTATATTACCTACTGTAAACTAACTATGTAACAAATAGTTTTCTGCTTAATCTCGAATTATTTTTCTTTTCATTAGCAATTCTACACATTAAGTCAAGACTTTTGACAATCCTCTTGTTTCATGGTTTAATATACCCCGTAAGAGTATATAGGAGTTTTAGATAAATGTTTTTTTTATTCATAAAAGTTGACAGTATTTCCACTACTGAACTAGAATATAAATTAAAGGAAAATATTCAACTAATAGACGTAAGGACACCTAGTGAGTTTAGAAGAGGGCATATAAAAAGTGCAAAAAATATTCCACTAAGTGAAATCGGAAACTTCACTCCAATTGCTGACAAAAAAAAATATATAATTTGTCACTCTGGAGCAAGAAGTAAACTTGCCGCTAAAAAACTTAAAAAAAGAGGTTTTGATGTTGTTAATGTTCAAGGTGGAATGCATGCATGGCAAGATAAAACAGTTTAAAAATTACTAATTATAGAAAGGAAGAATTTATGATAAATAATATTTCGATTCAAGATTTTCATGATAAATATAATAATGAAACACTTAATATTCTTGATGTAAGAAAAATTCATGAATATGAAGCAGGCCACATACCTACTGCACAAAATTTTCCTTTAAATACTTTAGTGTTAGACTTTTCTAAGTTAGACAAAAATCAAAAATACTATGTGATTTGTCAAGCTGGTGGGCGCTCTGCTAAAGCATATGACTTTCTTGATGCACAAGGATTTAATGTTATAAATGTCGAAGGTGGTATGAATAATTGGCCTGGAGAAACAAAATAACAAATTAAAGAATTAAACAATCAACAATCGATAGATTAAAATTCTCTATAAAATTAATACACCCAAAAAAGTCTTGGTCCTATATAATTTTGAATCAAGACTTTTTATTAATAATTTAGTATGCTATTTTTTTCACTAGATACTGTATAGCTTTTTCTTATGATCTTCAAGATTTTCTGCAGGATTATTAAGGCATTCCATAAGGTTTTCTGTTATTAATAATTTAACAACTAGGTCAACACTTGAACGAACAGCGGTTAATTGAGTTATAATATCAATATAATCTCTCTTCTATCATTTTTTGTATTCCTCTAAGTTGACCTTCAGAGCATTTTAGACGCGTAATATACTTCGATTTTGCCATATTTATTTTCCTCAGTAGATTTTTTTTCATTATACCGTGAAGAATTTATTTTATCAAAATTTAAAAAATTTGTATGTTTTTATATTGAAAATTCCTAAAAATCTAATTCCAATTATTCTTCCAAAATAATAAATCTGATTCAAAGATTTCCTTATATACTCAGTGTATTAACAATTAATTTTTAAAGTAAATTTACTTCCTTTACCATATATACTTTCTACTAATATGTCTCCATTTATTTGTAAGGCTAACTGTTTCGCTATTGCCAAACCTAAGCCATAACCACCTGTTTTCATATTTCTTGATGCTTCAACACGATATAATCTTTTAAAAATATTATCAATCTCTTCTTTTTTTATACCGCAGCCTTCATCAATTATAGAAATAGAAAGAATTTCATCACTAATTTCAGCAACTATTTCTATTTTTGTTCCACTTGGTGAATATTTAAATGCATTGCCTAATAAATTAACTATAATTCTTTGCATTTTATTATAATTACTTACTATTTTTGCATTTTCTGGTTTAACTTTTATAAAAATATCTCTTTGTTCTTTTTCTGCTCTTAACTTAAATTCAGACATACAATCAATTAATAGTTTATCTAAAAATATTGTTTCTTTTTTATCGGCAGAATTAGTTTCTTTCACACTTAGCGTCAAGTAATTTAATTCTTCAACTAATTTGTTTAATCTTGTTGTTTGACGACAAATTGTTTCTAAATAATACTTGTATTCATCTTTTTTTATTATACCATCTAACATTCCCTCGGCTGTTGATTGAATAGAAGTTATAGGAGTTTTTATATCATGAGAAAGTTGAGCAATCATAAGAGATTTTTCTTTTTCACTTTGTTCTAGTGAGTCAAAACTTTCTTTTAAGTGCTCCGACATATCATCAAATGCTATAGACAAATCTCTAAATTCGACAGGTCGTATCACTTCATCGCTGATATCAAATCTCTTCTCGCTTATGTTTACTGTTTTTTTCTTTAGCACATCTAATGATTTAAACACACCTTTTAGTAATGCTAGACTTATAGTTGCGCCGATTAACCCCGCAATCACAGTAATTGCAACAATAAAATAGGTATCTTGCTTTTCTATTAACATTTGATTTGAAGCCCAAAATACAGCAACTATAGTTATTAAAAATGACAAAATATATCCAATAATAATATAATCTCTTAATTTCATTCTATATTTCCTTTCCATTTTTAAACTTGTTTTTCCATTTTATAGCCTAGTCCCCACACTGTCTTTATATTTGGTGTTTTCTCTGTAGAGTGTTTCATTAATATTCTCCTTAAAGAATGAACATGTACATTCAATGTATTCGCATCTTCAACATACTCATCCTGCCATATTTTTTCATACAATTCTGTTTTAGAAAAAACACGTTCTGGATTATCAGCTAATAACCACAATAATTCAAAAGATTTCACCGTTAAGTCTAATTGTTTTCCATTGACCCTTGCTATTCTACTATTATAATTTATCTCTAAATCCCCAAGTGTCGAAATACTATCTGTGCTATTTTTTTCAACTCGACGCAATATATTCCTAACTCTTAATACTAACTCTCTAGGACTGAACGGCTTAACTATATAATCATCAGCTCCCAGGCTCAAAGCATAAATCTTATCTGGCTCAGTAGTTTTGGCAGTTATAAATAAAAAGGGTTGCTCTGTATCTAAATATTGTACTTCACTAATCAAATCATAGCCGTCCATATTTGGCATCATTATATCAGTAATAATCAGAGAATACTTATTTCTTTTATATTTTTCTAATGCTTCTTTTCCATCATTAGCAATATCTACATCATAACCACCTTGCTCAAGATATCTTTTATTTATCTCCGTTATTTCTATCTCGTCATCTACTAATAAAATTTTGTTCATCATATCTCTACTCCTCCTAACAAAATAGCACTATACATTAAAAGTATAGCACTATTTTGTTAAATTCTGCAAGGTTCTATCTCTCTCTATTTTCAAAATATCAATATAATTGAGATTTCCCCACATAATTCTAGATATTCAAAAAATTCTATAAAAGAGATTACTATCAAATCATACTAACTTTAATCGTTTAATACTTAACTTTTTAGAGTTACTCTATTTAGTCGATTTCATTTTTTCTTCTAATTCCTAAATAACCTAGTAAGCTAGAGATTATTAGAGCTACTATTCCAGTAGTTGAAGAATTTGTTGAGTTAGTTGTATTCATTGTTCCTTCTGGAGCTGCACTTGTTTTTGGTAACATTCCTTTTTTCATCATATCATTGTTCATATGAGCGTTCATATTTTTCTCTTTCATATTTTTATGCATGTGCGCTTTCATATTCATAACATTTGATTTTTGCATATCCATAGGTTTTTCACTCATATTTGAATCCATTAAACTATGTTTTTTATGATCCGTCATCATATTTTCACCTGATTTTTTCTTCATTTCCATAGCTTCTTTATGAAGATTTACAGTAACCTCTTTTAGTGCTACTAAATTTGTTAAATCTGCTTTTCCATCTTTTTCACCATATACTTTGATCGTCGCTTTGTAGCTTTGTGTTCCATTGGCTTTAAGTAAATCTAATAATTCTTTATCTTGTTTTCCTTGTGTTCCTGCTAAGTCTACTTCATAGAAGTATAATCCATGTCCTAATTTCTCTACTGGAGGAAGAGCTGGATTTTTAGCTGTTCCGTTGTCTGACCATGGTGCTTTATCTGATGCTTTCAAGATTAATCTTGTTAACATTCCGTCACCACCGAAGAATTCATAAGGAATTACTTGGTTTACTCCAGCTGTGAATGGTCCAGGAAAGTTTGCTTTATCTAGGTATTTAGCTGGTACGTTTACTTCATCTTTTGTATTATCCATAACTGCTTTTTTAACTTCTTGTACACTTGTTAATCCATTTAGATTTACATTTACATCTTTTGTAGCTACTACATTTGTTAAATCTGCTTTGCCGTCTTTTTCTCCGTATACTTTAATTATTGCTTTGTAGCTTTGTGTTCCATTTGCTTTAAGTAAATCTAATAATTCTTTATCTGATTTTCCTTTTGTTCCTTCTAGGTCTACTTCATAGAAGTATAATCCTTTTCCTAATTTTTCTAATGGCAATAAGACTGGATTTTTCGCTGATCCGTTATCTGACCATGGTGCTTTGTCTGATGATTTTAAGATTAGTCTTGTTAACATTCCATCTCCACCGAAGAATTCATAAGGAATTACTTGGTTTACTCCCGCTGTAAATGGTCCAGGGAAGTTTGCTTTATCTAGATATTTAGCTGGTACATCAATTGTATCTTTTGTATTGTCCATTACTGCTTTTTTAACTTCAGCTGGTGTTGTTTTGTGTGTAGTCATATCTGGTGCTTCCATTTTTGGTGCATCAGCAGTATCTTTAGCAAGACTCAAAATATTATTGTCTATTGCTTCAGGTTTAGCTTCTCCATCTGTTCCAACTACAGGTTGTTCGACTGTTTTATCAGCTTCTTTAAGTTTTACTGTTGTTGATTCTACTAATTCAACTTTTTCTGTTGATTTAGTAACTACATTTTCATCTACCTGCGTTTTTACAGTTTCAACTATTGGAGCTTTATCCAATTGTTTATCACTTGCGTGTGCTTCTCCACCTCCAACAATCATGAAAATACCACTAGCGATAGCTGCTGATACTACTCCAACACTAACTTTTCTTATAGCCCATCTTGTAAAATTTTCTGATTTCATAAAGTTATTTTTCATTTGTATTTTTCTCCTCTTATTAATTAATACTTTATTATCAAAACTTTTTGTTTGATAAACACAGTATACCTTATAGATATTAACTAACTATTAGTAAATGCTTAAATATTTCTTAAATAGATATTATAAAATAATTATTTTAAGAATATGATAATATATACGGTTTATCTTAGATTTCTGACAATTTTGAAAAAAATTTTTAATTTTTTTACTAAAAAGTGTTGACAAAGAAAAAATCTTATGTTAATATTTCTTTAACAGTTTTAAAAGCGAAGAAGTGAAGAGCAGTATTACTTATTTATTAGAGACCTTTTGGTTGGTGAAAAAAAGGATTTAGGTATATTGTAAATGGTCACAGAGCTAGACTAATGAGTGAATACAAGTTAGTTTCGGTTGATTACCGTTAATAATCATTGAGGTAAGATTAAAAGTTTATTTTAAGATTATAAAATTGGGTGGTAACACGGTCATTTCGTCCCTTGTGTTACTACCCTTTTGTCGTATTTAAGACTGAGTAAAAAAATATTTTTACAAATTAATATATTATTACATGGATAAGATGAGTAGAAAAAAGGATTTACACCAGAGAGTCTCGGTAGCTGAAAAGAGATTAATGAGTTTTTTTGAAGATGGTCTTTGAGTTTTAATTATCGAGCTAAGGTTAGATAATTACGCAGAAAATAGCGTTAAAATTTTAATGAGGTGGAAAACTAATATTTTTAGTTTTTCCATAAAATAAGGTGGTACCACGTATAAAACGCACGTCCTTAGACAATATGTTTATTATTGTTTAAGGGCGTTTTTATTTTTATAATTCAATATACAAAAAAGAGAAAATTTCAGGAGGAAAGAAATAATGACAAAAATTTCAAGTTTAGGATACCCACGTTTAGGGGAAAAAAGAGAATGGAAAAAATTAATTGAGGGATATTGGGCTCGTACAGTTCGTCAAAACGAATTATTTGAGGAAGCTGGAAAACTTCGTCGTCTTTATATCGAAAAACAATACAATGCTGGCTTAGATTTTATCCCAGTTGGTGATTTCTCACTTTATGATCACATTTTAGATTTATCAGTTCAATTTAACGTTATTCCACAACGTTTCGAAGGAAGAGAAGTTGATGTAGATTTATTCTTCGATATAGCTCGTGGTAATAAAGATAACGTTGCATCTGCACTTAAAAAATGGTTTAACACTAACTACCACTACATCGTACCAGAATGGGAAAATGTTAACCCTAAATTAAACAACACTCGTCTTCTAGACCTTTATAAAGAAGCTAAAGAAATCGTTGGAGATAAAGCTAAACCAGTTATCACTGGACCAATTACATATGTTGCTTTATCTAGTGGATTAGCTGAAGGAGAATTCGAAAAAGCTGTAGATAAACTATTACCATTATACACTCAAGTATTCAAAGAATTAGCTGAAGCTGGTGCTTCTTACATCCAAGTAGATGAACCAATTTTCGTAACTGATGAAGGAAGAAACTATGTTGAATTAGCTCATAAAGTATATAACCACTTCAACAACGAAGTAGATGCTAAATTTATCTTCCAAACTTACTTTGAAGCTTTAGTAGAAGCTGAAAAACTTGCATCTTTACCAGTAGCATTCGGATTAGATTTCGTTCACGGTAGAGAAGAAAACTTAGCTAATGTAAAAGCTGGTTTATTCAAAGACAAAGAAGTATTTGCTGGGGTTATAGATGGACGTAACGTATGGAGCAATGATTTAGTAAATAGCTCTGCATTATTAGAAGAACTAAAAGCTAACGTATCTGAATTAGTAATCCAACCTTCATGTTCATTACTACACGTTCCCGTAACTACAAAAAATGAAACTGAATTAGAAGAAACTCTACTAAATGGTTTAGCTTTTGCTGATCAAAAATTAGTAGAACTTAACTTACTTGCTAATAAATTAGATGGTAAAGAAGAAGCTGAGTACCAAAAACACGTAGAAGACTTCAATAAATTACAAAATGCAGAATTCAGAAACCTTGAATTAGAATCTAGTGAAAATGTTCGTTCAACTCGTCCATCTGACTACAAAGTTCGTCGTGAAGTTCAAAACAAAAAATACAATTTACCAGTATTACCTACTACAACAATTGGATCATTCCCTCAATCTAAACAAGTACGTCTACAACGTGCACTTTGGAAAAAAGGTGAATTATCTAACGAAGCTTATGAGAAATTTATTGAAGAAGAAATTGCTCGTTGGATTAAGATTCAAGAAGACCTTGATATCGATGTATTAGTTCACGGTGAATTCGAACGTACAGATATGGTTGAATTCTTTGGTCAACGTTTCGCAGGATTCGCATCTACAAAATTCGGTTGGGTTCAATCATACGGATCTCGTGGGGTTAAACCACCAATTATCTACGGAGATGTAAAACACGTTGAAGCTGTAACAGTTAAAGAAACTGCTTATGCACAAAGCTTAACTAACCGTCCTGTTAAAGGTATGTTAACTGGACCAGTTACAATTCTAAACTGGTCATTTGAGAGAACTGATATTTCTAAAGCAGAAATCTTCAACCAAATTGCTATCGCACTTAAAAATGAAATTGAACTTTTAGAAAAAGCTGGAATTACAATTATCCAAGTTGATGAACCAGCCATCCGTGAAGGATTACCTCTAAGAGACAGCAAAAAAGAAAAATATCTTGAAGAAGCAGTATTCTCATTCCGTCTAGCCACTTCATCAGTTCAAGATGATACACAAATCCACACACATATGTGTTATTCTAACTTCGATGAAATTATCGATTCTATCCGCGCATTAGATGCTGACGTTATTTCTATCGAAACTAGTAGAAGCCACGGAGAATTAATCTCTGCTTTCGAAACTGCTATTTATCCATTAGGTATTGGTCTTGGGGTATATGATATCCACTCTCCTCGTGTACCAACAAAAGAAGAAGTTCGCACAAACATCTTACGTCCACTTCAAAAACTATCTACTGAGCAATTCTGGATTAACCCTGACTGTGGATTAAAAACACGTGCTGAAAAAGAAACTATCGAAGCGTTAGAAGTTTTAGTTGAGGTAACTAAAGAAATCAGAAACGAACTTTCCGCTAAATAGGAGGTTCGTATGAGAAACTTATTAGAGAGATTAGAACAAGATGTACTCGTAGCAGATGGGGCTATGGGTACGGCTCTCTATAGTAATGGATTGGAAAGTTGTCATGAATATAATAATATCTCTAATCCAGATTCTGTAGAGAAGATTCATAAAGCTTATATCGAAGCTGGTGCAGATATCATTCAGACTAATACATATGCTGCAAAGAAGTGTCAGCTTAAAACTTACGGTTATGAAGATAAATTCGAAGAAATTAACATCCGTGCTGCTGAAATAGCACGTAAAGCTGCTGGAGAGAATACAATTGTCTTTGGTACTATTGGGGCTATACGTGGGCTTCGTGAGTGTGAACTTTCATTAGAAACTATTGTTAGTGAAACACTTGATCAAGTAAAAGTTCTATTATCGACAGATAAAATAGATGCTTTACTATTTGAAACTTATTATGATCAAGAAGAAATTCGAGCTGTATTAACTGAAGTTAGAAAATTAACTGATTTGCCTATTATTACTAATATATCATTATTAGAAGCAGGTATTACTCAAAATGGAGAAAAAGTAACTGATGCATTAAGCACTCTTGTTAATTTAGGTGCTGATATCGTTGGACTAAATTGTCATCTAGGTCCTTATCACATGATTAAAAGTTTAAAACAAGTGCCATTATTTGCACAAAGTTACCTATCTGCTTATCCAAATGCCAGCTTATTACAGTTAACACAAACTATTAATGGTAATGAATATCGCTTTAGAAAAAACTCAGCATACTTCGAACAAAGTGCTAAGTTACTTGTAGAAGAAGGTGTAAGATTAATCGGTGGTTGCTGCGGTACTACTCCAGAGCATATTCGTGCTATTAAAAAAGGAATTAAAGGTCTTAAACCGGTTAAAAGAAAAGTTATAACACCATTACCTGCTGAAGAAGAGCTTGTAAGGGTTGCTCATAACGAACCAACAATTGTTGATAAAGTCAAAAAACAAGTAACTATAATTGCCGAATTAGATCCCCCGAAACATTTAAATGTGGATAAGTTTCTAGTGGGTGCAAAAGAAATAGATAAGAAAAATATTGAAGCTATTACACTAGCAGATAATTCTCTAGCTAGCACTAGAATTTGTAATTTAGCCGCGGCTACTTTACTAAAAGAACACATTACTACCCCTACTCTTCTACATTTAACATGTCGTGATCACAACCTTATAGGATTACAATCTCGATTAATGGGATTTGATCTTCTTGGAATTAATAATGTCCTTGCTCTTACTGGAGATCCAAGTAAACTTGGTGACTTCCCTGGAGCAACTAGTGTCTATGATATGACTAGCCTTAAATTAATTCCTTTTATTAAACAGCTTAACGAAGGACTTGGATATAATGGGGCTTCACTGAAAAAGACAACAAACTTTACAGTAGCTGCTGCTTATAATCCAAATGTTCGTGACCTAAGTAAAACTAAACGTTTAGTTGAGAAAAAAATTAAAGCAGGTACTGATTACTTTATTACTCAACCTGTCTTTGAAGCTGAAAAAATTGAACAATTAGCAGAACTTGCTGCTGACTATCCAGATACACCATTCTTCGTTGGTATAATGCCAATTACTAGCTACAACAACGCTGTCTTCCTACACAATGAGGTACCTGGTATAAAGCTATCTGAAGAATTCTTAGCTAAACTTGAAAAAGTAAAAGATGACAAAGAACTTTGTCAAAAAATTGCTTTAGAAGAAAGTAAAAAACTGATAGATGTTGCATTAAAACACTTTAATGGAATTTACTTAATAACACCATTTTTAAGATATGATCTTACTTTAGAATTAATAGATTATGTTGAAGAAAATAAAAATAAATAAATATTAAATGTATATAGAAAATCAAGGTGTTAGAATCATTCTAACACCTTGATTTATTGTATTTCTTTTATTTATTTCCGTATTTTTCGAAAAGTTCATCTAATGGTTTATACATTACTTTATTTAAGTCTTCAATTAAAAATTGTAATTTTTGTTGACTTTGCACAAATTCTAAGAACTTAGCATTTTCCATTAGTTTTTGTTGAATTTCTTCAAATACTGATAATTCTTCTTCAGTAGGCTCGTTACCAGCTTGTGCAGCTTCCATTAATTCTTTTTGTTTTGATACGAATTCTGTGTATAAATCATTAGCTTCTTCGTCTGAATATAGTCCTTCTGCAGCTGCTAATGATGCTTTATATTCATCAGATTCTCTTAGTGCTCTTTCAAATTCATTTGCTTTATCATAAATATTTACCATAATTATTTGCTCCTTTTATGTTGTAATTTAATTATAACATAGTTTTACCTTCTTTGACAATGAATCGTTTTTATCATCTTTCCCTATTACAGCATATCTTTTTTCTATAAAAAAGTAAGTTTCAAAAACTACTATGTACAAATTCTTACAATAGTTCTATATAGCAAAACACACTACTTCATACTATCTTTTTGTTTTCTTGATAATACTAACACAAGTAAACTTACTATAGTAAATAATGAAAAATCATTAATATTATTTAGTCCTGTTTTTGGAAGAGTCTGTTGTTTTGATAAGTTTTCTTTAGAAATCAAGTTTTGAGAATCTATTTTTATTTCTGAAAATAAATCTTTATTGCTTTGCGAAACATCTTTTTTAGAAAGATTATTTTTATCTGATACTATTACAAATTGACTGAAGTGATTTATGTAGAATTCTACGTTTCCGTTATTTATGACTGAGCGAATTTGTTTTAGATTTCCATTTTTTTCCACATGATATACTTCTATATTTTTATTTTCATATTCAGCTAAAGCTACTCTTACTAGTCTATTATTGTCTAATAATATTTCTTTACCACCTTTGTGTAAACTTAAATCGTATATTCTTATATTCTTATTACCTTGTAGCTTATTTTTTACAGCATTTATCGCCTTCTTATCTTCTATCTCTACTGCTCTAAATTCTATATCATCTATAGTCATATCATAAAGTTCTAAACTCACTCTATTATCAAGAGACGTTAAGAATAATGTTTTTAATTTATTTTCTAAGATTTTATTTCCATCAGATTTATGTGAAGTTTCTTCTTTCTCTGGAACTGTTGGCTCTTCTTCTTTTGGCTTCTCAGGTACTCCTGGTTGAACGTGATTTCCTTGTTCTCCTGTTGTTCCTGGTTGAACTGGTTGTTCTTCTTTCCTTGGAACTGTCGGCTCATCTTCTTTTGGTTTTTCAGATACTCCTGGTTGAACGTGATTTCCTTGTTCCCCTGTTGTTCCTGGTTGAACTGGT
>NZ_CAUPZX010000052.1:0-11989 GCF_963515875.1 uncultured Gemella sp.
TCTCAGGTAAATTCACTAAAATATAAGAACCTTCTTCTAATTTTGAAGGAGCTGACACATCTAATCTAAATGTTGAGATAATTTGCTCTCCTACATTATATTCTGTTTGATTTCCTACTAAATGGCCTTGTAAACTAACTTTATTTTCAGTTGTTGGTTGTGTTTGATTAGTAGTTGCTGATGTACCATTTGAAGTACCAGTATCTCCTGTATTAGTTACAGATTCTGTTGTTGAACTTGGTTGATTTGTTGCAGTAACAGGTACATATGTAATTTTATATTTATTATTTCCAATAGATTGTAGGCTTGTTGCAGTAAATCCTGGATACTCTTTCTTTAATTGTTCAAGATTTTCTGAAAATTTTGATTTTAAAATAGCAACATCTTCTACTACTCCACCTGGTTTCTCATGAGTTACCATTACAAATTCTTGAGTATCTGCTACCGTTGAGTTTCCAGTTCCCGTTCTATTAAAACCTGAATCTCCCTCTTCTGCATAAGCTAGATTAGTGTTTCCAAGAAACATCATCCCTGCTATCGCCACAGAAGATACAGCTATACTAGCAACTCCAACATTAAATTTCCTAATACTAAACCTATTATCTCTCTGGTTAATGTTAATCTTGTGTTGTTTATTTATCATCTTTATTCTCCTAAATTTATACCGTCTTCTATAATTCCCACTTAACAATATTTTTTTAAACTTAACATCTCTAACGATATATTTTATCATTTTTCTTATCTATTTTCAAATATTTTAATATATTATTTCTACAAAGTGTCCTCAAAAAAAAAAAAAAACTGTTTTATCAACGGTTAACTAATCTTTATTTATTATTAAATCTCAATCTCTTTCATCAATCTAATTAATTAAATAATTCAATATATGAAGATATTCTATACATTACCTCTTCTATAACAGAAAAAAATTCGGAGCTAGGACTTCCCTAGCTCCGAATCTAGTACATAACTAATATTATTATTTATATTCTACAAATTTGTTGAATTCCGCTTCATCAACGTTTGTTAATTTAACAATCCATGATTCTTTTGGATCTGCTGAGTTAAGAACTGTTGGCTCTTCTTCAGCTTTTTTGTTGTATTCTACTACATCACCTGCTAATGGTGTGTTGATATCTAATACAGTTTTTGATGCTTCTAAACGTAAGATAACATCATCTTTTTCTAATTTATCTTTTCTTGAAAATTCTACAAATCCTACAGTACCAACATCATCTTGAAGTTCTGCAGTTGGTCCGATAATATATACACCTTCACTTTTTTCAATCCATAAAGCTTTTGCTAATTTTTTCATTTTACATCCTTCTTTCTATATTTTTTAAATTAATTCTAGCATCAAAATATTAATTTATCAATGTTTTTTTTTGCGCTAAACCAATATTGTATAACATAAGTTACAAAAATGCAACTGAAGTTGAGAGTCGGTTGCGTTTAAGTAGCATAATATATGTGTGAAAAACTTTCACAAAGTGAATTTAAATATCAGTAAATCATTGCGTCTATAAGTTTTTATATAAGCTTTTTAAAATCAAGCCTCCCAAAAATGATTTATCAATAGTTTACTTTCCAAAACATTAAGAAAACTACTTTTCCTCCCCTTGAATTCTTCTTAACTCAATATCAACTCAACAAGTTCTCTAGCTTCTACTTTTCCAAAATAGTGAGCTAAGTCTATGCTTTCTAATACTTCTAGTAAATCTTCTTCTCTCACCCTTACTCCGATTAACCTTTCCTCAATATCACTGACATTACCTTTACCGAAAAAGTCACCGTAAATCTTAGCTTTCGTTATACGTCCCGCTTCTACTTCCAGATTAAACTCAACAGTCCCTATACTTAGTCGTGCATCTCTATTATAGTTATAACGTGGAGATTTCCCGTAATTCCAATCCCAGTTTTGATATTTTTCACGAAGTAAATGATCAATTTCACACCAATCAGCTTCTGTTAGTTCATAACGTTTTATATCTTCTATTCTCTCACAATCAAACAAACGACAAAGGTATAAATCTTTGAAATCTACTACAGATAAATTTCTATATTCCTCATTTAAATATTCTCTAAGACTAGTGACCCTGCTCCTCACCGAATCTATACCTTTTGACTCTATTTTCTTACGATTAGGTGTAAGGACATTTACCATAGCTTCATAATTTACATCTAAAAGCAATGTATAACCTCCGTAAATCTTGCCATTAACAAGAGTCATCGCAGCTCCACTTACCTTCTTACCATCAACAACAAGATCATTACGACCTGTTTGTTCAACCTTATCCACACCAAGATCTTTTAGAATATTTACCGCAGGTTCATAGAATTTCTTAAAATTACCGTAGATATTATTATCTCCACTCATGATTAGACAGATGTTCACAGCTCCCTCATCTAAAAATACAGTACCTCCCCCAGTATCCCGTCTAACTAACGTAATATCATTAGCTTTCATGTAATCATGATTAATCTCTTTTTCAGCATTTTGAAAAAGACCAATTTGCACCTTCGGTTTACAACAGTAAGGAAATATTATATCCTCATCAAAGTTCAACTTATTAAGCACATGAACCTGTATCGCTAAGGCTACCGCCCCATCATAAATATATTCTCCATTTCTTACCGGCTCTATTAAATACATACACACTCCTTGTTTATTAAACACTATGGCATTAACAGCTACCATTACCTAGGTCAAACCATAGATAACCGTAGCTGCTACATCGCCTTAGTAACTTTCCTATTATATCTTAAAAATTACTACTTTTTAACCTCTACCGAACAACGCTAAACAACTTAGTAATTTTCTTCGAGTTTCCTAAATTCATCTCTCGTGCTTTCTGGTAGACTCTTTCCATAATCCATCATCAGCACGATATCTTTAAACGCAGCCTTTGGAATTGCTAAACGTTCAATATCGTCTACTCCAACACTTAACGTTATATCTTCCTCGCGGTTTTCTTGGAATTTAGTCACAAAGTCTGGCTCAGCAACAAAAACACTAGATAAACCTACCATCTCCGCATGCATAATCGCCTCACGACTTTTTTCTATATTATTAATTCCGCCAGTCGCCATTAATGGAACACGTCCCGCTAGATGTTCATGAACTACTTCGTTAATCAAACGTCCCTCGTTAGATCCTTCCGCACGAACTTTATTCAGATAAATATTTTGCCCCCAGCTCGCTATCGCAATATAAGATAATGGAACTTTTTCCAAAATCCAATCTGTAAGTTGATTGAACTCTTCCACAGTATATCCTATTATCGCTCCACGTGTTTCTTCTGGTGTCGCTCTATATCCTAGAATAAAATCTTCAGGTGCTTCATTTTTTATAACTTCATACACCGCTTCAAACACTTCAAGAATAAATCTAGCTCTATTTTCCAATGAGTCTACACCATATTCATCATGGCGTTTATTCGATACCGTAGAGAAAAACGTCTGCAACATAAGTTTTTGCGCTGTCGATATTTCCACACCCGCAAATCCTGCACGTATAGCTCTTCTTGTCGCATCTTTGTATTTTTGTACAATTTCCGCTATCATCTCATGAGAGAGTTCTTCTACTTCGTGTTCAAATGGAAGATGTAACTTCAGTTTACTAGGACCATAGACTTTATGGTTCACGCCGTAGTAATTAGCACCCGCACCTGAATAAGTCAGTTGTAAAATAGCTTTTGCTCCAGCATCTTGCATCGCCTCAGCCATCTTAGTAAGCCCTTGAATACAACTATCATCATGTGCACCGAAACCAAACTCGAACAACTGCCCATCAACATCGACATAAGCCGCACCCGTTACCTGTAGCGGCGCTGACTTAGCACGTCTTAATGCATAATCCAAGTCCTCTTGTGTGATAATTCCATCTTTTGTAGAAGAATTAGTCGTCATCGGTGATAGTACGAATCTATTTTCTAACTGCACACCGTTTGCTAGTTTTATGGGAGTTAATAATTTTTCCATAAACTCACACCTCTTTTACATAGTTTGTAAAACTAGCTTAAGATTAAGTCTACTAATTCTTTCGCTTCTACATTACCGAAGTAGAATGATAGATCAATACTTCCTAGGGCTTCAAGTAAATCTTCTTCTTTAACTCTTACTCCGATAAGTTTTTCTTCTACGTCACGTACGTTACCTTTTCCGAAGAAATCTCCGTAGATTTTCGCTTTTGTTATACGTCCTTCTTCAACTTCTAAGCTAAAATCAACTGTTCCGATTGCAAGGTGAGCATCACGGTTGTAGTTATAACGTGGTGATTTTCCGTAGTTCCAATCCCAGTTACGATATTTTTCATCTGCAAGTTTCTCGATAGCTGCCCAATCTTCATCAGTAAGCTCATATCTCTTCGCATCTTTAATATCTTCAATCCCCATCAATCCACAGATAACTAAATCTTTGAACTCATCGATTGTTACGTTTTGGTATTCAGGTTTTAATAGTTCACGCATACCCATTACACGTGCCCTTACTGATTCAATACCTTTTGATTCAATTTTTTTACGGTTTGGTGTTAAAGCATTAACCATCGCTTCATAGTTTACATCAAGAAGTAATGAATATCCTCCGTAGATTTTACCACGAACTAATGTCATCGCAGCTCCACTTACTTTTTTACCACGAGCAGTAAGGTCATTACGCCCTTTTTGTTCAACTTCTGTAGCACCTAGGCTGTGAAGAACATCAACTGCTGGTTGGTAGAATTTTTTGTAGTTTCCATATACATCAGTATCACCAGGCATTAAGAAACATACGTTAACTGCTCCATTATCAACATAAACAGCTCCACCACCAGTATCACGACGAACTAAGATAATATCTTTTTCTTTCATGTACTCATGGTTTACTTCTGTTTCAGCATTTTGGAATAATCCGATTTCCACTTTTGGCTCACAGTAATATGGGAAGATTACAGTCTCATCGATATCGATATTGTTAAGTACGTAAACTTGCATCGCCATTACTAGCGCTCCATCTGGTAAATATTTTCCGTTTCTAATTGGTTCTATTAAATACATAATTTATTCTCCTTTATTTTTTATTTTTGTTAATGTATTTTATTTATCTAATTTAAATTATATCGCACGAAGTTTATGTGCATTGTACTATGTTTAGATTTCTCTAGTAGAATTTCTAATCCACACTATTTTTTCAACAACTCTTCGACATCTAGTGTTAACTCTTTACTATTTTGATTAAACCACAGCACCCTCGAAGCTATTCTTTCTGGGAATTGGTATTTTTTCTGATTCATAGTAATCATCAACGCCTTTGGATTCTTATCAAGTTCTCTATAAAATGGATATTTTATAAACTGAGGCGTTGTGAATCCTACTCCGATTTCTATAAACAACGTCTTCTTATCACGATTATTTTCTAAAAATTCATTGTACTTATCAAGATGTTCGAAGAAAATCGGATCTTCTACCATACCTTTTTCAGCATTTCTTTTATTCACCTCTAAAGGTGCCCCACACTCTGGACATAACGGGATAGCTCTATAGTCTACTTCCATATTTTCCTGTTCCACAGCAAGCCTACGCATTAAAGCTTCATCTTGGTAAGTTTTTGCGTGACAATGTTTGCTACACTGCATAAGACCATATTTCCCTTGAATGTGAAAGACCTTATCCATATCGTACTCTGCTACATCAAAGGCATTATCAGCATTTGTCGTAATAATATGATAGCTCTTATCTTGTAATATATTTTTCAACGCCTTATAACTCGCCCCAATTGGCTGATCGAAGTAATTTAACAACACAAAACGACTTTGAAAAGCCCAATATTCCTGCGAACTCGGAAAATCAAACAAACTCGCCTGTAACATGTCTAAAAATTTATACTTTTCCACAAAATCTTTAAAGTTACTTGTAAATCTCTCTCCGATATATGTAAAACCATCCGCAGCTGACATTCCAGCTCCTATTCCTATAACTATAGCTTCAGCCTCATCTATCAACTGAGCCAATTTTTCGGCATTGTTTTCTTCTAACTCTATAGCCTTCCAAGTCATTATTTTTTCTCCTCTTTTGTCATTAGCTCTTTAGCTAAAATCTCAATAATACTCTTTCTTTTTTCAATAGTAGGTACTAAAGGTATGCACATAAGTTCTTCTAATTCCAATTCTGTAGCTAGTTTTCGTAGCTTTTCTACTACTACATCCTTCGTACCCCATACTAATCTTGTTCTATTTTTTTCTACTTTTTCTATATCGCTCTCCGCAATCTCGTACTCCTTCGCTGTAGAAATACTAGGGAATCTATCAAATTCCGTAAATTCTTTTTTACCAAGAAGCCAAACATCTAACGAGCGTACCAAATCTTTCGTCTCTTGTTCATCTTCTCCAATCGCTATAAATACTGCAAGTACGTCTTGTGGTTTTTTATCTTGCTCAAGCATCTTAGTACGATAAGTCTGTAAACATCTTTTAGCTGTTTCTATATAATCTACAGCCTGATTAAAGAATAGACCATAGACATAGTTTTGACCGAGTTCCGCTGCTAAATTCGCACTTTTCTCACTAGTTGATAGCAACCATATCTGGCTCACCTTCGCTTCAGGTGGTTGCACAAATGTGCCAGTCCCTGTAAGAATGTCGACCAATTCTTTGCAACTTTTGTTATATTCTTCCCTTGTTATAGGTGTAGTATTCATCAGTTTTTGAACTACTCTCGTTCCCGGATTATTCCCAATCCCTAGATTAACTCTATTAGGATATAAGGCACTCAAAAGCTTAATCCATTCGCTAATTTTATACGGTGAATAGTGAGGAATCATTATTCCACCAGATCCTATTTGTATTTTTTCCGTATTTTGAAGAAGATGTAACATTAATAACTCTGGGCTGCTGCTTGCAAGAGCCGGCACTTGGTGATGTTCAGCCATCCAAAAACGACTATACCCCAATCTTTCAGCCAAACGAGCTAATTCTACACTCTCCTCAATAGCCTCTATCGAACTCTTTCCTTCATCTACAATAGCATAATCTAAAATACTAAGTTTCATTTATTATCCTCTTATTATAGTTGATTTCTAATATTACTTAAAAAATTAATTAGAATTACCCATTCTCCTAGTAATTTTCATCTTTTATTAAGCATATAACTAAATATACTTACCTAGGAGAAAACCTTTTCTGAAATCACGAGTTTATTATATCACATTTTCAGTAAAAGTACATATTTCAAGTACCTCTACTTTGAATTCTTATAAAAAAATACAGTGCTTGAAGTTATTAAAAAATTGACAATAATAAAAGAAGTGTGTTAGAATGTAGGTAAGTGAATGAGAAAGGTTACTCAAGTTTCACCACAAAAGCCAATTGAAGGGGTTTTTCAATTGGCTTTTTATATTATTTAGATAATAATCACATACAAAGTGAACTGTATGCGTTGTGGGCTAAAAAAGGCTACTTCCTGTGACTATCTTTTAGCAAATAGTATTCTATTAAAAGAAGTATAACTCCAGATAATAGATTCACAAGTATTTGAGAAAAATTACCCTCCATCTCACCACCTCCCTTCCGGGCAAGTAGCCTACTTTTATTATAACACTAGAAAATAGTAAAGAAAAGAAATCTTGTGTAACTTTAAAATAAAATTTATATTTTTAATATTATGTAAACATTTGTAATTATAATAACATTATTAACAAAAAAACGCTCATTTAAAACTTTAAAAAATTGACAATAATAAAAGAAGTGTGTTAGAATGTAGGTAAGTGAATGAGAGATGACTATCAAATTTCACCACAAAAGCCAATTGAACTGCTATTTCAATTGGCTTTTTTATATTATTCAGATAATACTCACACACAAAGTGAAATGTATGCGTTGTGGGCTAAAAAGGCTACTTTTTCCTGTGACTATCTTTTAGCAAATAGTATTCTATTAAAAGGAGTATTATTCCAGATAATAGATTCACAAGAATCTGATAGATGACTATCTCCATCTCACCACCTCCCTTCCGGGCAAGTAGCCTACTTTTATTATAACACCTGAAAATAGTAAAGAAAAGAAATTTTGCGTGACTTTAAAATAAAATTTATATTTTTAACATTACGTAAACACATATAATTATAAGACTAATATTAATCAAAAAACTCTCTTTTGAAACTTAAAAAAATTGACAACAATAAAAAAAGTGTATTAGAATGTAGTTAAGTAAATGAGAAAGGTTACTCAAATTTCACCACAAAAGCCAATTGAAGTGCTAGTTCAATCGGCTTTTTTTATTATATAGATTAATAACCACATACAAACTAGAAGAAGCTGACCCAAAAGTTCTAACTACTTTTTCTTGTTCTTTTCATATCATACCTTTTTATCCAACTAATAATCTGCTATAATAAATTATGAGAAAACCTTTTCTGAAATTATAAATTTATATTATTACACTTTCAGCAAAAGTATACACTCCTAGCACCACTACTTTGAAACCAATATAGTTGAAATTACCCTAATTATCTTTATGATTAACACTTAATTTTTATTTTTTAACAGTGTTTTTCTAGTTTCTTCTATACTATATGTAAATTTCATTACATAAAATCTTTTATTTTAATGTGTGTTAGCAAACTACTAAATGAGGTATTTTTTTATGGAATCTAAATTATTAACACCTGTAAAATTAGCTAACGGTATCGAACTTGAAAATCGTTTTGTCCTATCTCCTATGACTACGAATTCATCTACCAAAGATGGGTTTATCACAGAAGAAGATCTACTTTATGCAAAACGCAGAAAAAACACAGCACCTCTTCAAATTACAGGAGCTGCATATATCAATTTAGAAGGTCAGCTTTTTGAATATGGTTTTAGCGTACATGATGATGCGTGTATTCCTGGTTTAAAGAAAATGGCAGAAGCTATGAGCTCTGGTGGAGCAAAAGCTATCCTTCAACTAACTCACGCTGGACGCTTTGCTAATCACTACGTTACCACTAATAAACGCGCTGTAGGCCCTAGCTATATGGAACTTAACTCTCCTGTCGAACATATTGTTCACCCACTTTCAATAGAAGACATCAAAAAAATTAAAGAAGATTACAAACGTGCTGCAAGTCGAGCTATTGCTGCCGGTTTTGACGGTATAGAAATATCTAGTGCCCAACGCCTTCTTTTACAAACATTCTTCTCTACTTTCTCTAATGAACGTCATGATGAATACGGCGTAGGCTCATTAGAAAATCGCTCTCGTTTTATTCTTGAAGTTTTCGAAGAAGTATATGAGGTTATAAAAAAAGAAGCTCCAAAAGACTTCATCTTCGGTTATCGTGCTACACCCGAAGAAACACGCGGAGAAGAAGTAGGTTACACAGTTGAAGAATTCAACCAACTTACAGACTGGTTATTAGAAAGAGTACCTCTATCATACATGGCAATCGCAAGTTGGGGACAAAACATTTATCTAAATACAGTACGTGCAGAAGGTCCTCATCACGGTCGACTAGTTAATGAAGTAGTCTATGAACACTTAAACGGAAGACTTCCACTAATAGCATCAGGTGGTATAAACACTATCGAGAAATGTGAAGAAGCGATTTTATACGCAGATATGATTGGTTTATCATCACCTTTTGTCGCAGAACCAGATTTCGTAGAGAAATTAAAAACGAATCACCAAGAGGATATAAATCTCGATGTTAGTGTAAAAGATATCGAACGTTTAGCTATTCCTAAAGCCGCCTTTAAAGATATTGTTCTGATGATGGACTACGGACGCTCACTACCACAACACACAAGAGATGAATTTAGAAAACTAGAAAAAAACTATTAATAATAACTCATAGTATAGAAATTCATACATTAAAAATATAAGTAGACCTATCTCTATTTAGCTAAACTTAGTTTATTAATATAATATAAATAATATAGGAATAATTTAAAAATGTGCTTAAAAAAATCTAATTATTGAATTATTCCTATTTTCTTTAATTACAGAAGTTAATATATCAATAATATTATCACTTGTAATAAAAATGTAACATTAACATAATATTGTATAAAATCTTTCCATATAATTATTATTTTTGTTGTTTTTATATTTTATGTAAACACGATAAACATTGTTAATTCAGGATTTTTCTGAAAAAAGACTAAATAAATCATTCGTTTTTCAAAAGAATATTTGATAAAACTTTTGTTACAATTAGTTTACACACCTATATATATGTTAAATTTCTTAATAACGCCCTTGTATTATCTATTTCTATATAGTATAATAACAATTGCCAATACACTAATTATATCTATATTTCTTATTTGTTATAGTTTTATAAATAATTAGGAATATGGTTATGGTCATATTTTATATAAAATTAAATTTATTGATAAAGGAGAGATAATATTATGACAACAAAAAAATACTCATTACGTAAAGTAAAAGTTGGTGTTGCATCTGTTCTTGTAGGATTCGGAGTTGCAACAACTGGAGCTGCAGTAGCTAATGCAGCAGAAGCACAACCAAATACTGCTGCTGCAGGTTCAGTAACTAAAGAAGATGTAGCTGAATACTTCACTTCTTTAGAAACTGATGCTGAAAAAGCTATAAATGAAAATGATAAAATCACAGATAAAGATGCTGCTTTAAAAGAAGCTAAAGAAGCTATTGGGAAAGAAGATTTACTAGCTGCTATCGATAACAATGAAATTTCACCTGAAGAAGTTTTAACTGATTTAGCTGAAGCTTCAAAAACTGACAGCGAAGAAACTACTCCTGAAAAAAAACCTCAGGTAGTTAAAGATGCTAAACCTGCTCCTGGTGCAGAGGTAGTTCGTGATGAAAATGGAGAAATCACTGATGTTAAAGATTTAAACGGTGGTATTAGTGAAGAAGATTTACTAAAAATCGAAAAAGCTGAAGAAAAAGACGCTAAAGAAGCTGAAGAAAAAGCTGAAAACGGTGCCTCTTCTGAAGACAAACAAGAATATGCTGATTCTTTAACTAACCAAATCAACAAATTAACTAAAAAAGCTGCTAAAATTGTAGCTGATGCAGAAGCTAAAACTAAAGAAATTAATGCTTTAACAACTGAATTAGAAAAAGCTAAAGCTGAATTAGAAAAAGCTAAAGCTAATGAAGAAAAAGCTGCTATAATCAACGCTTTAGACGAAAAAGTTGCTGAATTAGAAGCAAAACTTGAAGAAAAAGCTACTGCATTCGATGAAGCTAGCAAAAAAGACAAAGAAACTTTAGAAAAAATAAAAGCTAATATTGATTTCTTAACTGATGAGTACAATGTAACTCTTGGTGAACTTCACCTTACTAAAGTTGCTGAATTAGAAAAAGAAGTACAAAATTACTTAGAAGCTCTTAATTCAGAAAATCTTCCAGCAGACCTAAGAGAAATTTTAGAAGCTAAATATGGTGAAGCTAGAGCTAAATTAGATGAAGCTACTGCAGAAATGGAAAGAATCGTTAACCTACTTGATCCAGCATGGGAAGTACCAGCAACTGCTCCAGTTCAAGATGTATTACCAGAATTTGATCTTAAAAACTTAGACGGTGGATTAGGAAACGTTACACTTCCTGGAAACACAAACAACTTCGGACAAGAAAAAGCTCCTGAAGTTAAAGAAGAAGTTAAAGAAGCTTCAGCTTCATTACCAAACACTGGATTAAACTCAACTAGCACTACAGTTGCTGGATTAGGATTAATCGCTTTAGTAGGTCTTGCTGTAAGACGTAAACTTGCTAAATAATTAAGTTAATTAGTGTATAAAAACATTAAAGAGTATGGAAAATTCCGTACTCTTTTCTTTTTATCATCTTTTTTTCAACGTCTCTTGACTCTTCTGTTTACACAAAATATTATACACTATCCTTCTTTTCTCTAAAACAATACTACATATACCTCTTTCCCTTCAATTTCCCAGTAAAATCTACAATTTATTTTTTTATGTTTTTAATTTTAGTGTAAATGTCAATATAAAAATGTACAAAAGTGACAAAATAAAAATGTACAATTA
>NZ_CAUPZX010000053.1:0-11664 GCF_963515875.1 uncultured Gemella sp.
TATTTGTTTTTGCACCCATACAGGCGTAGTTGATGTAACAGTTGGAACTGTACCCAATACATTTCCATTTGTATCAACTTTTTGATAGGCTTCACGAATAGCAGCATTTAACTTCTCAACATTCTCTGCAGAAATCTTTCCACCAGGCACTACATCAATATAATAAGGGACTTTAAAGAGTTCTTTTCTACCATTTTCAACAGTTAGTTCAATAATTCTGGTACCAGTAGTAAGGTCATTTGTCCCTCCTACCCACTCAACAGATTTAACAGACTGTTCTTTAATTCTTGCACTAGTTTTAGGAAAATCAAAAATTCTATCTTTATAGAATGATAATCCTTCACTAGGTGTCCCCAAATCATAAGAATCCGGTTCTTTAAATCCTGGAACAGAATTATATCTATATTCTGTAATATAGTCACTTGCTGAACCTAGATTTCCTGTATAATCTTTAACACCAGTAGCAGCTTTTGCTACAGGTTGATAGATATCTGACTGTGTAACAACTTTATAAGGTAGTCGGAAATTAATTCTTTGATTTCGAACATCAGCTTCAATATATAAAGTATGGTTTCCTTTACTTCTATCAGCAGTTACATTAATTCCATCTTCGCCGCCTCTAAAATCTCTAACAAATCTATTGTGGAATTGTTTATAGTAATCTTTACTATAATTTCCTGTTGATTTATAAGTATTATACTCGCCTATATCTCTAGCACCTGGGTTAAATCTTGTATTTGTATAAGTATCTTCAATTGTGACAGCACTACTCGCTAATCCAGCTTTTGTATCAAGAGTTCCTATCCCTGTTCCTTTTAGGAATGTTGTTTTTAATCGACTAGTATCAACTGTAATATTATATCTTTCTTGAACTCCATACCATTGTTGATAACTCTTATGCATGAAACGTCCTGTTGGAATTTTTTCATAAGATTTCATCCCAGCAATATAGTATAGTGGTGCTTCAGTGTTTCCTACTGTATCAAACTCAACAACATAAGTATTCCCTCTATCAAAATCACGTGGTCTAAAAGCAAATACATTCTGAGTAGAACTTTTAATTTTATCGTATAGTTTATTTGTAACAGTTTTGTCTTCTTCAGTCATTCCATCTCTATTGAAATAAACTCCAGTATTATTTTTTACAAAATCATCTAAACCATAAATTCCACCACGGTTACCCACAATCCCATTTTGAGTATTAGCAACATTTTGATAATATGCTGTTCCATTAACTCCCGTATCTGGTGATCCAACAGAAGTTAAATATTTATCAGAAGCTCCATTAAATACTTCTCTAACTCCACCTTGTTTTACCACAGCACCATTTTCAAATAATTTCATATTTTGAATAGATTGACCTGTTGGAATAGTAAAGTAATAAATTGGATTTTGTCTAGACTCACGAGCATTATTATATGTTATTTTCCAATGATATCCATTTGATTGTTTAGTAACTTCCGCAAAAACTTTTTGTTTTAATCTTTTTACAGGTTGTTGTCCTAAATCTGCATTATTTCTACCATTAGCGAAAGAATTATCGTTATGTGAAATATATAAAAATGTACCTGGCGGATACCCCGAACCATCATTTGCTTTTGTAATATATCCAACAGTTGCTTCAGTTAAACGGTCGTCACCATGGCTATCATAAACTTTGCCATCAGCAGCTCTGTAGTAGCTTGCTCTAAAATAAGATTCTGGTCGTATATTTATACCATTTCGAGAATCACGTTTACCTGAGTTTTCACGAGATACTGCTAAGGCAAGTTTTTTCTCCGCTTGCTTACCTTGCTTCATTAATTCTTCAATTTCTGAAGCTGTTAATTGCGGATTTTCTAATCCTTTCTTAACAGAAAGAACTGTTTCTTCTACACCTTTTAACAACTCTTTTGTTTCAGGTCTAGTGATTTCACTTGCAGATTTTAGATATACATCTAAACTTTTCGCAAGAGTTTCAAGCTTCCCTTTATCAGGAGCTGTTGACTTTTTATTCTCAGACTCTTTCTTTTCTAAAGTACTAGTTTCTGCTTGTTTATCTATTTTTTCTGAAGTATTCGCTTTATTATCTACTGTTTTTTTCTCGCCTACTTGTCGACTTTCTTCCTGAGCCTTTTCAGTAGTCTTGTCTGCTTTTACAACAGTTTCTTTAAGTTTTCTTATAACTTCTGTTAATTTCTCTACTTGAGCATTAACTTCTTCCGCACTAGCAGTGTCTTTATCTAATACTAATTTTGCTTCAGATATACTTTGACTTACTTCATCGTAAATACTAGCTATTTTATCTTTTTCTGTACTTCTAAATAGTGTATCTAAGCTAATTATTAATTTTTTTAATTCTACTTTGTCCACTTTCATAGTAGCGACAACATCAGACGTTTTTTCAACAATAGTCGACTTATCTTGTGCTGATGTAGACTTATCGTCTATTTTTGAATTTTTATCACCACTAGATGAACCATCTGCTGATTTACCGCTAACTTGTGCATTTTCTGATGTAGGAATATTTTCTGCCTTAGCGGACATTCCGCCACCGAAGAAAATAAGTGACGCTACAGCTACACTGGCAGCACCAAAATGATATTTTCTTATTGAAAAACGCGTTAGTTTTTCACCATTTTTATATTGATATCTCATAAATATCATTACTCCTTTTTCATAATTTCTCTTAATATTTAATATAATTTATATTTTTGTTGTTAACAATCTAATAAATAAAAACTTGTAAACACTTTAATTATAATACAACATCCGGCTTAAATCAACTTTAAACATAACTTATTTTCATGGTTAAATATAATAATAATTTATAAACTAATTATGATATGAAAATAATTGATATTTATATATAATTTATGTTAACGTCGCATTCTTATAAGTTTTTTTTTTTTTTTTATTTCAACTTTTTATAACTATTCTTCTTAGTTAAAATAAAGTATATTAACAAAAAAATATTTACTTTATTAATTAATCAACATTGAAATCTATATCTTTTTAGAGTTTTTATTAACAATTTTATATTTTAAATAAATTTATTCTCATTCATTTTATCTCTTTACAGATTTTCTCAAACTATGTATAATCTATATTCCCCTCTCTCCCTCTCTTACAGATAAAAATGGGAGGAGTAAACGTATGTATTACTTTAAAATAAAAAACAATATAAAAGTTCCTGTTAGTAGGGAGATATATTCTCAGATAAATTCAATTCAAAATCGCACTAATTATGCTGCTAAAAAGCTTAAGGAAAGTGGCTTAATTTATTATGAGAACTATTCTTCCGAAAACAACACTGGGGAGAGTCGAATTAAGGATTATTCTGCATTGTCTACAGAAACAATTATCAAAGAACATTTGTATAATGCACTTTATGATGCTTTAGCTACTCTTTCTATAGATGATCAATTACTTCTGTATAAGCTATATGTAAACAATTCATCTTTACGAGGAGCTATGCAGAATAATCTTAATCATCCTACAAAAGTCAAGCGTCACCAAGAAATGCTACTGAAAAGATTAGCTATTTTGTTAAAAGAATATGAAGAGGATTTTTTTGACAATATAACTAGATAAATTTTTTAGTTTTTTGTGACAAAAGGCTATTTTTTTCACTTATAATAATGAGGGGATTTTTTTAATCTTTTGTAAGAGTGGGAGTCTGCTAAATCACCTATTATATTTCTATTTACTATATTTATTTTGATTTTCACATTTATAATTACATGATTCGTCCTTATTAGGAGATGTTCTACATAGAGAGGAGCTATAGGAGGACAATTATAATGAAAAGTTTTATAGAATTAAACGAAGATGACACTCAAAGATTTTACGAATTATTAGAGATTAAAAAATTTCTTATTAAAAGAGCACTATATAAAGTAAATATTCCACAGAAATTGCATGATGAGTTTTATGGTTATGGGATGGAGGGGCTTCTTGTTAGTTTTCTTATCTTACAAGATGGTGGGATAGACTCTTCTGATTTTGATAGATTTGCTTTTGTAACTATTAAGAGAAAACTCATCGATGAGATTCGTAGAAGAAACAGGCATGAGAGTATTCCTTTAGATATATTCGAAAATAATTCTGATGTTATTTCCAATGATTATGATTTCTTATATATCGAACTTATAAATTATCTGAGAGACACATTAAATCTTTCTGAATGGGAATTTTTCGAGGAATATACAAAGACATTAAATGTTAAAAAGACAGCTATTGCTTTAGGAATATCACTTGCTAGTGCATACAGACTACACAAACATATTAAGGGAGTTTGTGAACAGTTTCTATTAAATATTTAGGAATTCATCCACTCTATGTAGACATCTACTTATTTTATTAAATTTTGTGTTTTTATTTTATAGTTTATCACTTCAATCAATATATAATAACTATTGAGACTTATTTCATTGCTATTACACCTAAATTTTTATTTAATATCCTATTAATAGTTTTACGCTATTAAAATAGAGCTTTTTAGATATTTCTCCTTTCTTTATTTTTCATGTATAGTGTTTTGTTTTACTTTTCAAAAAGATTATTTTCTACTAGAAACACATATATTAAAGAATATAAAACTGAAAAAATTACAATATATAGCTAGTTTTTAATTTAATAATCAAAAAAGAACAGAGAGTAATAATTTTACTTCCTGTCCTTTGTTCTTATTTTATATTTCGAACGAGCTTTCAATAGATTTTTTCGAATTTACATTATTATTACAACTTGGTTTAAACGTTATTTACTATTTCAACTATAAATATTTCTCAAATTCTTGTTCGCTTAGATTTAATTTGCTAGCTCCTATTTCTTTGGTTAAGTTCCCTTCTTTTACTAAATCTGCAATCATATTTATTGTTTTCGCTCTTTCTTGTGCGATTCCTTGCTGAAGCCCTTGTTGAAGCCCTTGTTCTCTTCCTTGCTGAAGTCCTTCCGCTATTGCCTGTTCTTTTTCTTCTCTAACATAAGCTAGGTGAGCATAATATCCATCAAAGTCTCTTCTTCTCTCATCAAACATACTCTTTTCCTCCTCACTCCATTTTCTTGGATTTATTATACTATCTGCTTGTTCCATTATTTTTTCTGGTTCATGTGTATATGGTTTGTTTCCGAAAAATTCTATCCAACGTATTTTTTGGTAATTTTCCATTGTATTTTCTCTGTATTTTTCTATTTCCAAAAATACCATTCTTATTAAATTTCTTTTTTCTTCTATTCCTTTAAATTTAACTTTTAATTCTTCGCAGTTTTCATCATCTCGCATACTGAACGTATGAATCGCTCGATTATCATCAAAATATGGTTTCTCTGTTATTGCTATAGCATAAACCGGTATTAATTCTTGAGATAAGTAATGTGTATCTACCCCTTCTTTTTTATACTTATCTAAGTTTTGCGAAACTTGTTCACAGATGTATAACCACAATCTTTTTATAAAATCAACCTGCATAGCTACTTGAATTTCTATAATAACCTGAGTGCCATCATCTAATTCTGCTAGTACATCTACGTGCGTGACAAATGGTAACAAATCTTTATAAGGCTTAGCATGGATTTGTGCACCATCTAAAAGTTTTACAGAAGCTACTGGTAAGTCTAATAAATCTCTTATGAATTGTGCCGTTACCTCAGTATTACTAAATACTTTCTTCGCTACTAAATCCATCATTGGTCGTGCGTCTTTATTTCTTATGTTTTCCATTTTAAATCCCCCTATTTTCATTACTTAATAATATTTTTTAATTTTAATTCCTACCCTATTTCTAACTTTATTATACTAAAAAAAAATTATTTTTTCTATTGATATCATAGATTTTATCTTTAAACAAACATACTCAAATTTCTAAATAAAAAATGTAAAAGTGTCATATTTCAAATATAATCATCTTTTACATTTTCCTATTATATTGTATTTATCATTTGCATTGTTAACGAGTTTATTTTTTGACTAAAGAATTTCTTTATAGCTGGATCTAATTCTAATCTATCCAACGCTAACTCGAAATCTTCTAACCAGTATTTTGCTTCTTTTATTGATATTGGTAATTTCATATGTTTTCTTCTCAAATCAGGTGTTGCAAATACAGAATGACCTGGTTCTCCTAGAAATAATCTAAAAAATCTTTTTTGTTCTATTTTAATTTTATCAAATCCTTCAACGAATAAAAGATTGATTCTATCATCATTAGGTATTATATCATCATACATATACATAACTAATTGATCAATTTTTTCTTCTCCTATTTGGTCATATAGATTCATCATAAACCTCCATAATTTGTACATATTTTTTTCACTTTTCGTCCTTATTTATATTAAACTATATTACAAATATTTTTGCAATTAAAAGACTTTCACAATGCATAAAAATCTAACTTTCAATAATTAAAAAGCGTAAATTAGGTTTATCCCAATCTACGCCTTAATAATCTATTTTAATAATTTTTTAAATGCTTCTACTTTGTCAGTTCTTTCCCAAGTGAATTCTACATCTTCACGTCCAAAGTGTCCATAAGCTGCTGTTTTCTTGAAGATTGGTTTTCTTAAATCTAAAGTTTCGATGATTCCATTTGGTGTTAAACGGAATTCTTCTTTAATAGTTTTAACGATATCCCCTTCATCAACTTTTGATGTTCCGAATGTTTCTACAAAAATCGATACTGGGTGTGCTACTCCAATTGCATAAGCTAGCTGAACTTCTGCTTTATCACAGATACCACTAGCTACGATGTTTTTAGCAATATATCTAGCCATATAAGCTCCAGATCTATCTACTTTAGTCGCATCTTTACCACTAAATGCTCCACCACCGTGACGTGAGAATCCACCATATGTATCAACGATAATTTTACGTCCTGTAAGCCCAGCATCTCCAACTGGTCCACCAATTACGAATCTTCCTGTTGGGTTGATGAAATACTTAGTATTTTCATCTAGTAAGTCTTTATCTAGACATGGCTCGATTACGTATTTTTTAATATCAGCATGGATTTGCTCTTGACTTACATTTGCATCGTGTTGTGTAGAAACCACGATAGTATCAATTCTATTTACTTTATGATTTACATCGTATTCTATTGTAACCTGAACTTTTCCATCTGGACCTAAGTATGTAAGAGTACCATTTTTTCTAACTTCTGCTAATTGTTTTGAAAGTTTTTGACTTAAGTAGATTGGTAGTGGCATAAATGTTGGTGTTTCGTTAGTTGCAAATCCGAACATAAGACCTTGGTCTCCTGCACCAACTTCATTTTCTTCTTTTTGTTGTTTTGTTTCTAGCGAATTATCAACTCCAAGTGCGATATCTGGAGATTGTTTATCTAAACCAACAAGTACCGAAATATGGTCACCTGAGTATCCTTTGTTAGGATCATTATATCCAATTTCATTAATTGTATCACGTACGATTTGTTGGAAGTCAACATTTGCTGTTGTAGAAACTTCTCCAATAAGCACTGCTAAGCCTGTATTTACGCAAGTCTCACAAGCTACACGTCCGTATGGATCTTGCTCTAAAATCGCATCTAAAATAGCATCTGACACTTGGTCAGCAATTTTATCTGGGTGTCCTTCTGTAACTGATTCTGATGTAAATAAATATGTTTTGCTCATTTCTTTCTCCTAAAAATATTTTTGTCTGATATTAATACAAATCTTCTCTAGATCCTTAATATCTCATTAATTATAAAATAAAAGACCTTATCTCATAGACAAGGTCTTTATTATTACCTCATCGTTCAAAGTAAACTTTGCTAAGGAAAGCACCTTAATCAATTGATTAGGTTGCCGGAGTTCAACGGGCCTTATCCCTCACTCACTCTTGATAAGTATTTATATTTCTTTTATCAGCATATTTGATTTTAATATACTTTTTCTAATTTGTCAAACGATAAAGTAAAAATGATATAGTAAAATCAATATTCAATATTGTATTTACTTCTTTCTTGGAGAATTTTTTCCTTTAACTTCTCCGCTTCTTTAATTGAGATTGATAAAAATCGTCTTATCGACTTGAATTTTCTCCTTTTTACACTTAACATATAGAATATATTTTAATATTATTGTTACATTATCCTTCTTCTATGATATAATTAACTTGTCGTTGATAACAAATCAAATCCTGCGATAGTAGGAGGTGATAAAATACTTTTATGGAAATACTTACTCAAACAGTGCTTAACATTACGGAGCTAATCCAAAAGTACTAGATTTTAAAAATAATTTACATGAAAACTCATAGACGCAGTGGTTTATTGATATCTAAATTCGCTTTATAAAAGCTTTTTAGATATCTAATAAACTGTGCGGGGGTGACTCGACAAAATCGATTTCTCCGAAATCACGATTTTTGAGTCACTCCCAAATGGCTTGATGAAAAGCACTCTAATATACAACGATAAGCCTTATTATGTTCATCATAATAAAAACACTAGCATTGTAACGGGTGCTAGTGTTTTACTTTTATGTTTTTACTTACTCTTTATACCTATATTCTAAACTAATATCAGCTAATTGTCAAATAAAATTCTTGAAATGATATAGTAAAATCAATATTCAATATTATATTTACTTCTTTCTTGGAGAATTTTTTCTTTTAACTTCTCCGCTTCTTCAATGGGCAGATAATCAATCCATAATTTGCTATATATTCCCGTTACTTGTATATTAGCCAATTTAAACTTATTTAAAATTGGTCCTGTATGTATCGTAACATCTTGGATAGTATTATAAGGCAAAGTTTTTTTACTCTTAAAAAATACTCCCTCAACTTCCGATACTCCCATATCATCTATCTCATAAGAATAATTTCTAATTACTAAAGGTGGAATAACTAAAGCCACTATAGCATATATTATTAATATCACTAATATACCTAGACCAAGAAACTTATAATTTATTTCCGTTTTAAAATAGTCATATACACTTTTACCAATAACTGGTGATAAGAGAACTAGAGCATATATGCCAAAGTGTATTCTTATATATTGTACAGACCTCTGTGGTAAATTACACGATTTTTTTTCAAATATTCTACTCATAACCTACCTCCGAAACTATAAAATCTCTTTCTAATTTTTCTTTGTATCCTCTATCATAATATTTCAACTTAATATCTGAGTTTACCCCAATAGAATTTATTGATATATGAGCAAGATTTCTTTTACTCATAAAATAGTTCGTCCTACTATTAATTGTTCCTACTTTTTTCACCTTAATAAATTCTGTTATTATTGTCAATTGTCTCATAAACGTATTCTTAAAGTAATGTCTATCATAAGAAAGCTCGTTATATTTCAACATATAGTTTTTAACTAAAATACTATATGAAACTAAGACAAGATAAAGAGCAAGCGAACTCAAAACTTTATACTCTAACTTAAAATTAATATCAGCAAAGTACAATATCGCAAATGCTATTATCGGTAGCAGACTGCAATTAAACAAACTCCAACGATACAAGGCTATCCTTGCTTTTCGTTGTATTTTCTCGCTTTCTAAACTTTCATAGTACTCTAAATCAATACCTAGATTATTTTTCACAAAATTTTGTGCAAAATCTTTTTTTACTAGAGGTAAGACATCTATCGTAGATTTTTGTTCACTTAAATCTTCTGATACGTTATTAGTCAAGGTCTCAACAGATAATTTCGCAAGTCCGAAGAAACGATAACGTAACGGATATATCAATTTCACACTCTGGATTCTATCAATATCAATAACTAATGATTTTTTATTTAACAGTCCATATTTACACAGTAAATTATTATCTTTTGTCGTAAGGATAAAGTTATAATATTTTACAATCGTATGAACAATCGATGCAATTACTACTAAAATCATAAATATCCCAATTATTATAAATATGGCTGTTACGTTGCCCGCGACTGACTTAGCATTTTTTTGAAGAAGCTCGTCAAAATAAGCTTCATTATCGAAGAGATACTTGAATACATCTCGAATCTTACCATTTAATGCTAATATTAACCCTAAAGCTGCAAAGAACCTAACCCTAAGTAGTCCATAAAATGCAAGGTCTTTCACAGACAATCTTAGTATTTCTTTTTGAATTTCTTGAATTCTTTCTTCTTGATCTGAAGTTATATCTTCTGATTCATCTTGATCTTGTTTTAATTCTCTTAGTATATCAATTAAGTTTAATGCGACTTCCTTCTTCAGAGGTTTTATCCTAATTTTACCTCCAACAAGATTAATATCCACCGAAAGCAGATTAAATGCTTGATACAATACGTTAGAACTCATGTCGATTGACTGGATATTTTCAAGATTTATATTTTTTGCTTCTTTATTTATTATTCCTTTTGTGTAAATTAGAGCCCCATCACGTACTTCATAACTTTTTAAGAAATAATCAAATATACCTATTACTATTAGTAGAAGAAATCCCGACAAAACTAGTAAATAATATTTCCAATTTTGCTCTTTTAATGCTATCACCATAAAAATACCAAATAATCTAAATCCTGTAATTACAGAATCCATAATAACCATAGGATGCACTCGACTTTTTTTAATATTCTTCATCCTTATACCTCCTATAATTAAGATTGTTTTCTAGTATAGTTAACAATAGGTTTTCTAACTGTTCTACATCTTTTTTAGAAACATAAAAGCTTAATTTTTCTGAACCAGTGTTTATACTAACCTTATAAATATTAAACTTTTTCGATAATATATTTTGCTTTATTGTATAATCTAGTATATTCCTAAGTGGTGCTACTTCCTCCAATTTAAAGAATGTATATATTAATGTTGAAGCTAGTTTAAAATGTTCATCTGTAATTTCAAAAAATGTATTGTACTCATACTTATCCCTAAGCATTACAACTATAACATGATTTAAAAATACTAATCCTAATAATACCCATAGAATAATATATAAATCTACACCGAACACTTCTTCAAAACCGATAAGTTTAAAAATCACAGAAGCTAGTGCAACACATGTTAAACTTATTGCCCAAATATTAAAGAAAAAATAATCAACGTATATTCTTCCTATATACTTTCTCATAAAATCCCTCCCTTTTTTATTAACAACCGATAAGATTTAGACTTCGTTCACGTTCAATTGTAGTCTCGTCCCCATGACCTGGATATACTATTTTAGCACCATCAAGCTTAAATAATACATTTCCTAATGAATTTTTTAGTGCATCATAATCTGATCCATATAAATCATAACGACCAAAACCGCTTCTAAATAATGCATCTCCAACTACTACAAACTTACCAAAATCAAATGACACTCCCCCTGGAGAATGTCCTGGTGTCGGTAGTACTGTAAAACTTAAACCAGCAATTTCGTATTTTTTATTTTCTTCAAACTCAAATTCCGCCGGGTCTGTCATAGGTGGCCTTCTTAAACGGAACAATGTTGAACCGTTAAAATCCGGGTTTTGTAACCAATCACGTTCATGTCCTGAAATATATACAGGCACTTCATAGTGTTTTCTACACTCATCTAGTGACATAATGTGATCAAAGTGAGCATGTGTTAATAATATCGCTTCAATTTTTACATTTAATTCATCTATCGTCTTTTGTATTCTATCGAAACCTTCACCTGGATCAACAATAACTCCTCGCCCATCTTTATATACTATATAACAGTTTTCATCTACCATATCCATTACTATTCTT
>NZ_CAUPZX010000054.1:0-10863 GCF_963515875.1 uncultured Gemella sp.
ATTTGTTCTTATAGATGAGATTTTCAGGTTTTTTGTCGGGAGAAATAAGAAGTTTATCAAGGTATTCGGGGTCATGCCAGTCATCCCAAGGTGCTAGACTAAAATAAGCTTTAATAAAATCATCAATAATAGCTGAACCTTCGGTATTAATACCAATAATATTTCCTTGTTCAATTAAATCAATATTAGGAAAATATTGTTTCAGTATATTTTTATTTACTATACCTTGTTGAATAATTGGCCAGAATCCTTTATCTAACGATTCTTCAGTAATAAACATAGCAGCAATAACATCGTTTTTATCTATTTTTATATCTTCATATAAAGGAAGGTTTTTTGAGGAAATTTTCATTTTGGTAATTAAGCAGGCTACACCTATCCAATCATATCTTCCAAGAATCTGTCCAACAGCTAAAAAATCATCTTCTATGGGAATGCCAAAATAATCGCCTACCTGCCATTTCTGTTTTTTTCTTGCCATTTTTTAAAGTTTCTTTCTGTAATTCAATAAGACATGGGAATTTTTCCACCTAAAAGGCGGCCCGAATGCCTTATTCAACATTGTCATAAATTATGTTTTATTTGTAGAAAATATATTATCTTCTATATGACAATTTTGAAAAGAGCAGTTAGATATTAAATTATCTTGTATATGCGTTGATCTGAATACACAATTAATAAATGTACAATTAGTAAATTTTGTATTACAAACTATTGCCGTAATAAAAGAACAATTAATAAAATTACAATTAGTAAAGGAACTATAGCTTATGAAAGCACCACGAAATGAACAGAAAGAAAATTTGAGACTTTCAATTTTCCTATGGGATATTTCGTATCTGTGAAAATCAATATTATCTATATGGGTTAACTGTCTAGAAATTAAAGCATCTAACTCTTTTGTTTCGATTTTAATTAGAGACTTTGTAATATTTTTAAGTAATTCTTGAATGTCATTTGATATCATTATTATTACCACCAATCTATAGGGTCTGGTTGTATATCTTTCAAAGGTATTCTTGGACACCCGTTACGTTGGTTTCGCTCTTCAGTTTGCCCCAATTATAATAATCCCCAAACCAAACCAGATTGCCGTCCTTATCGGCAATCTCGCGTGGGATGTCGATTTGGTCGCAGTGGAAGTAGTGGGTTTGTTGGCTACTTTCGCCTTCTTCGGTTGTCCAGTTGCGTACCTGCGCCAAAGGTTCGTAACTGTCGGGATTGGTGTAGAAATAGGTATACCTGCCGTCCCAAACAAATCTGGTTTCTTCTTCGAGGCCGTCTGAAACTTCTTCGTTTTTCAGATGGCCTTTGCCTATCCTTCGGCCCAAAGCATTGTAGCTGTACACCCAAGTTTCTTTCGAACCATCTTTTTTAAAGAATTCCGCTTTAACCAGTTGGTCATGCAGGTCGTAGAAGTAGTTCTGCACTTTTCCGTTGGCTAGTTCCCAGTGGGTCAGGTCATCGAAGTAGCCGTAGTAATAGCTGCTGTCATTGGAAGCTTCTAAGTCGTTTTTCTGATAGCCGGTTATCTTAGGTCAAGTTTTCTTTAGACGTCAGTAGTATCTCAGCATAACGATATTTTGCGCAGAAATGTTATTTTTTAGTGATAACAATACCCTCTAGTCCAACAGATGAATTTATATAATGAAAATTATATATTTCTTTATCTTCTATAAAGGGATTTATACAAGGAAAAAGTTTAATAATTTCATTTGGAATATCTTCTTTTCCCCATTCATGTATATCAAAAATAATATTTTGGTCCGAAACGTTGTTAAAATGAAAAAAAATTACTGAATTAAAAAAGATATTATTTTCATCGGATGAAAGTAATACGAGTAATTGATCATTTTTCTTATATAAAAAACCAACAATTTCCTTGTCATGTATATTCATTTCTTTTTTGCCCCACATTTATCTAGATTTTTCATGGAAATCTAAATCTTGACATTGGCTAATTGAATTAGGCAATAACAAAAGACTTACTCCACTTATAAATCTGGTTGTTAAGCTACTTAATCCAGGAAATACTTGTGCGCATTTGCCAAATTTTAAGTTGAATTTTTCCATTTTTGTTAATACTCGTCCTTCTCCTCGGACTTTATTTGGTGCTTTATCTGATGGATATTTCCAGTCACGTGCATGAAGGTCTCCAAAACCATGGTTATGATCAAAGTCGGTGTCTTTTACGGGGTTCCCTTTTGCATCATAGCTTCTAATTTGTATAGGTTTACCTGTTTTGGGATCTAATTTTGTTAAGTTTACTATGGCTTACTTGTGATTACCAGCTAGTAATAGGTCTATGCAAATTTACCCAAAATTTTAATAATGATTGTTCAAAAAAACGAAATTCGGACATATCTTTTTCTACAACTAGACCTAATTCTTTGAAAAGATATTTAGATTTCGTTCTCTCAATAACATCATATTGACTTAATAACTCAGTAAGCCCTTTTTTTGATGATATATCCATTTCATTATAGTATATTGCAAACTCTACTTTCTTATCATTGAAAATTGTAACCTCAGTTAACTTTTCATTATCAAACCTTAGTACAAAATTGTTTATCTCTATAATATTTTTTACCTTCGGGATAACATTGTTTGATATGTCATATTTTCTTATAACATCTGATAGAGAACAATTTAATTCAAAATCACCTATGCTCTTATAAGGAATAAATATTAATTTATCATGATTTAAAGTTGGGTTTTTAAGTTTACTTTTTTGAAAGTCTGAATACTTTTTACCTTTATTATCATATAAATCTCTTATACTCTCATCGTAAATTAATATCTGCAGAAACAAATTATCCTTATAGTCAACATATAAAACTAAATTATATTTTGGAAAAATATAAAAATAATTTTCTTCATCCGAAACTTCTATTAGAGGATCCCCCTCTTCTAAAAATTTTTCAAGATTTGAAAAGTTAATAACTTTTCCATTTAAGCAAAATTCATCACAATTCCTCAAGGAAGATACAGTAATCAATTCTGAATCAGATTGTATCTTGTGTTTTTTATTAAACTCTAATGAATAATTAGGATTATTTAAAATAACATCATCAAAGTCAGCCTTTTTTTGACCCAATACAATTCCATCCAAAGAATTATTCAATATTTTCAACATAATATATATCCTTTCCTGTATTTATCTATGTCAATTAGCTTCTCAGCCATCAGGAAAAACGACCTTTAGATAGAATGCCATTGCTAATGAGATTGTTAAAGAACAAATGTTTCAGACGACCTCAAAAAAAATAGTGAGGTCGTCTGAAAAATAGAAACCGCGTGCGTGCGTACCGCACACACCCTACGACAGGACTGAAGGTTTTCTCCGGGCTACGGCTTGCTGTAATCAATAACAGGAATTGGGTAGTTTTGAATTACATAGACATCATCAACATTACAAGTCTCATATATCCATTTATTCCAGTTATCTATTACCCATTGTCTATCTATTCCAGCAAAGTTATTTGATTCAGCTTCCTTTGGAAGTTTAATTAAAATCAATCCCGCTTTATGACCAGTAGATACAACAAGACCAAATTTTCTATCACTATCTGGAAATTCAACTAATATCAGATCAACATATTTTTCATGTGGATATGAACCTGGAAATCTAAAAACGGTACCATGCGTCAAATTACTATGATAATTTACTAATTTCTGCATCATTTAATCCTTATATCGTGTTCACTACTAGAATCTTGTTTACCTTTTTCATTTAAACACATATCAACTTCACCCATGTGTTTACCCTTCTTATTTAGTTTTTCAAACCTTCCATGTTGTGTATCTAAAGAATAAAAGTTTGTACCATCAGTATATATTGTCCTCTTTGGATTTAATCTTTCAATATTTTTTGCTCTTGTCCAAGTAGGCGTAGCGGCGGTTAAGTACGGTACAAAAAAGGTCGTCTGAAAATATCGAATCTTACTTTTTGTTTTTTTTCTTAGGATTTAATTCTTCTTTACGTTGCTTATAAAATTGCCAATATTTTTTGTCTTCCATAGAGAAAGGTGTGTAACGTAGCTCATTATAAGTTAGGTCAAAATATTTATAGGCATTTTCCATATCACCCAATTCGTAATAAACGATTCCTGTCCATATAAACACACCTGCTGCAGGTTCATCTTTTCGTGCCTCAAGTGCAATTAACATCCACTCAAGGGCTTTTTGATAATCACCTAATTTTTTATAATTTTCTGAAATACCACAGGCGATTGCTGAAGTAGGCTCAACGAATTGAGTGGCTGGTTTGGGTAAAAGTTCCCATGCCTGATTCAGAATATCAATGCGTTCCTCCGGCGTAGTAGCATCATTTGAGTTACATACAAAATCATTGATTTTTTTGTTTAATTCACAATTTACTTGATCTAAATACATAATTTATCCTTCTTAGATTAACAACCTTTAGGTAGCTTACCGTTTTTAGGTTTACGGAGTTTCTTATAACGTTCTTTGCTCTTTGCCCCACGGGAACAATTTCCTGGTCCATATTCTAATCGATAATTATTAGAATCAAGCATCCATTTCCGTACTGTCTGAGATTTAGCTCCATGATATTAAGTGTTTTGAATAAAGAAAATACCTGCTTGACTTCCAGATAGAAGTTTTTTCTTAACATTTTGGTCATAATAAAAATAACCAATACCATTCTGAAAAATATGTAACTTTTTATCTATATCTTCTTCTAATAATTGCAAGCAAAAATTAAACTTAGGAGAAGGATATATTATATCTTGTTCAAAATAAGGATTGCCAAAAATTTTGGATACATCCAATCCCATTCCATTATCTTCAAAGAATAAATGTTCATCTTCATTGTATTTTGCATCAGCTTCTTTATCAACTTCATCAAGTCTTTCAAAAAATTTTCTTTCCAAAGAAATACTTCCTAAATCTTGCTTGCCGATATCTTGTTCCCTTTCATAAAGAACAGCACAACTAAAACCATCATTTAGTAAAATTAAATCATCCTGACAATTAACAGTATATTTAGATGAAATAGAGTCTTTCACCCCTCCTAGTGCATGCTCCTCTATGGAAATAAAAACAGAAATATAATAATTTCTGCGAGGGAATACATTTTCAGGTAAAAAGTCAGAATAAAGAGTAAACAGATGCGTTTGATAGGTATCAGAATTTGGAACTTTAGGCCATAATTCTAACGGAATATGTTCGGCTCCTCCTCCAATATAACCAATACTATGTGGCGTTTTAGAAGAGGTAAAAAGTAATTTTGACATTTAAGTTTCCTTTTTACTATAATTTATCAAATCCAATAATTTCATAATCATTTTGCTCCTTCCATTCCTTCAAAGTATAAAGAAAAGGTAAGGAGAACATTTCTAATATTTTTTCTTTTAAATTTTCTGACACCATAAATGCTTCCATATACTTATATTTGGAAGACAGCAAAATATCCTTATCCGAATTAGTATATGCCTCCAACGAAAAACCTTTTTCATTTCTTCCTAAATCCGGGTAAACAATTTCATCCTCAATTTCCCAGCTAACTATTCTTACCAAATAATAGACTTCATTTGTCAATAGCTCACCTTTTGTATTGACAATAATCGCTTCGCTCATACCAAAATTATAATTAAATCCATATTTTTTAATAAATTCCAAAAAACGCGCTGACATGATAAAGAAGTTGTAGCCATAAGGTAGAAAATCAAAAGTAACACCTCTTGCTTTCTTTAAGCAGACATAAACCTTTTCAGGCATTGGAGGAATTTCTTGCCCCTTTACGAACCAACTCCATGGAAAGTCAAAATCAGGATGCGTTTTTTTAGGGTTGAATTCCTCTGATATCCCTACTTCCCCTAAGGAAACCTTAGGCACTTTTCTTTTCGCTAACTCATCTAAACTTTGTGCGCTATATCCCCACACCATTAATTTCTTCATAATTTCCTCCTAATCTAATCGTTTGGGTGAGTTGGTAGATGAACATCCTCCAACAGATATGAACTTACTCAACCGTTTTTTCAAACTTTCTTGTAAATCTTGTACACGCTGTCGCGCTTGTGCCTGTAATCGACCATGACGTGGTTGCGGTAGGCGAAACCGTGCAGTTTTTTACCGTCCCGTCCGTAAACGGCGGTCAAATTGCCGTAGCCGTCGTAGTCGTAGCGCACCAGTTCCTTACCATTAAAGGTGACGGAAGTGAGGCGGTGCGCCGCCGTCGAGAGAGGCGATTTAGTAGAGGTCGTCTGAAAAATAGAAATCTCGTGCGCACCGCACACACTCTACGTCGGGACTGAAGGTTTCATACAAGCTACAGTTTGCTTTTTTCATTCGAAAGAAAATTTTAACATTTTTGATAAGCGATTGATAAAATATAGAATTGCCAAATGTTCATCTTGGCAACAATATTCTTCGGTTCTCAATCCTCTTTCAGAATAGAATATATGCCATTTTTTATTTTCTTCAACAATACATAATGATTCATCATTTACTTCATTGATTGAGTAACTATCTTCTGGTACTCCTTTATTTTTAAGATATGAATCCAATTCATTAATTTTTAACATTTTCCTATTTTCACCTCTTCCAGATGCCCAGATTCTATATGATTTAACAGATTTTGGCAATTCATACTGTATCCCTAATCCAATCTAACCGAACCACGACATAATTTTACTTGCAGCTACATTATCAATTGGTTTCAGTACCCTATATATGGTATAAGGCTTTCGATTAGAACCAGGAGGTAAGGATCTCATAGGATATGGTGTTCCTACTGGAGATACAGATTGTCTCCGCCTGAAATCCCAATCGGATTCTGATTCACAAACCGACCCGCATCAGGCTTATAATATCTGAAGAAGTTGTAATGCAGTCCCGTATCATGGTCGACATATTGGTTTTGTAGGCGGAAGGCTTACTGAAGGATGGATAAGTGAGGGTTTAGAATTTCAGACTGCTTTTGGGATTTGTTAGATCTTGAAATTAATCCACACTTATACTAAATATTATAATGAATGATTTTTAACTCTATTCCTAACTCAGATAATAATTGAATTTGTTTTAAGGAGATTTTATATTCACGAGTAGCCTCATCGTTGGCCCAGCTGTAAATTATAAGCTCTTTATTTAGCTTATATTTTTTAAATATATAGTCTAAATTTTTCTTTATGTCTTCTATTTTTTGTATAATTTTATTAATTTTTTCATTTAAATTTTCCTCTTTATCTATACCAAAAGAATAGTAAGAGTGTTCAATTATAAATTGAACCTTTTTGTTTGGTGAGGTAAATAAATCTCCCTTACTATAAAACTCAGCATTTTTAATATTAAGTATTTTGTCTATTTCTTTCATGTTAATATAATCATTTGATTCCATATAAAATGTTACTTCAATTGAATTATTCAGCATCATTAAACCCCTATGTTATTTTATTGCGATAAAGCACCACTCAAAGCACCAATAGTAGCCACATCACCCAAAGGCCCATCTAAGGGGCTGACTATAGCTACGACAACTACAACTGAAAGACCAGCAATAAACCAATAATTTTTGTTAGCAGATCGTTTTTTCCCTTGTGTTGATGAACATTTTTTTGCTGGTGCGGTAGGAGAAGGTAGATCATCATCGCAACCAATTCCTATTCTAATAAATTCAGAAGAATTTTTTCTTCTTAATAAAAGTTCTCCAGTTTTATTTTGTTTATAAACATCATAATGAGATACGGCTCGTTTACCAACATAATCAGCTTTAAACGCATGTGGATCTGTGCCTATTTGATCTAAAATCCATTTCAATTCTTTTGGGTTAATTAGTTTACTATCTTTTGTATCTCCGTCATTACAACCAGACGACAATCCATATAAATCTACCCAAACTTGTACATTTTGAGAATAGTTATAAAAATTGCTTCTTCCCCACAAACCATTCGGATCCTGATTAACAAACCGCCCCGCATCAGGCTTATAATACCTGAAGAAGTTGTAATACAGACCCGTCTCACGGTCGACATATTGGTTTTACAGTCTGAACGGCTGGTGCACGTTCTTGTAAACCCGCTCATCCTTTTTCAGATGACCCCAGTCGGTGTAGTTGCCGTACCATAAGCGGTTGCCGTCCCTATCGGTCATCTCTCTCGGGATACCGATTTGGTTGCAGTGAAAGTAGTAGGGTTGTTGGCGATTTGGTAGAGGTCGTCTGAAAATATCGAATCTTACTTTTTGGTTTTTTTCTTAGGATTTAATTCGTCTTTACGCTGCTTATAAAACTGCCAATATTTTTTGTCCTCAATACTAAATGGATAATATCCAGCATCATTATAAGCAATATCAAAATATTTATAAGCTTCATCATATTTTTCAAGGTCATAATAAAAAATACCAGCTAACAGATACGTCCCTGCATTAGTGGTTCCTAAGTCAGCAACACTTAAAGCAATACTCAGCCATTCCTTAGCCTGTTCATATTTTTGATTTTTATAATACAACTCAAACAAAGCAATCGTAACCATTGTCGTTGGATGAGCCCATTGAGTTACTGGCTTGGGTATTAGCTCAAATGCTTCTTTTAATAACTTTTCTTGTTCTAAAAATGGTTTATTATAAGCCTCACAGACTAAATCATTAATCTTTGATTCTAATTCTGGATTAACTGCATCTAAATTCATAGCATACAACTCCTCAATAAAAATGAAACAATGTCAAAGGTAGATTTTACATGTCAGTCATGACCATAATTAGATTTCTGTCTAGGTCCAATTGGGTCAGTCATATCGTATCTACTTCGATTTTGTGCGGGCTACGACTTGTTACAAGGACTAATTATTGCATAATTTGTTGTTTTAATTTTTGGTCAAAAGAATTTTCCAGGAAGATCAAATCATGCTTGCTAAACAATCCATTATCATTTTCTAATACTTTTTTATCAAACAATAAAATATTCTGTATTAAAGGATCATTTAGTGGTAATTCATTCTTATTTATAATAAAAATAGCGGTTAATGCTTTAAAACGAAAAGCCTCTGGATAAAGTGCTAAATATTTTAAAACTTCTTTGCTACCGGAATGGAAGGCCATAATGATTGGAATATGATTTTGCTGCAAATGCTTTAATACATCTGGATAGATGTTTTTTGCATCATTCTCAGATTCAGGTAATTTAATGGTATCTCCATAAGGAAATGAGGTAATAGGGGGAGCTTTAAAGAAATGCGTCTGCGAGATAGATGGTTGTACAAATACTAAATCATATGGATTTGACGATTTATCATAAGGAGGAACATTTTGGGAGAAAAAATTTCCCATTTCAGAATTGTATGCATATAGGTGAAGTATGACCCCCTCGAAAGTACGAGAATTGCTAAAGGATATTTCACCATAAACATATTTTCCTTTTTTAAATTTAATTCTATCTTTTAGAAAATTAGCATCAGGAATATTCAAATTATTTTTCAAATATTCAATAAGACCTTGAATAAATTCTTTACTTTTCATAATTATCGTCCTTAAAATCAATCTTTCAATACTAAAGTCATAAAGCGAGCAACGCCTTTGGAGGAACCCAAATCCGTTTGCTTATCCTTATTTTTTGATGAAACCATATATGCAGCCTTCGGACATTTTCCTCCAACATTTTGCGATTTTTCAAATTGAATAACCCTGATCTCTTTTGACCTTTCGTTAATCGTCCTGTATTATTTTTTCCATGTTCTATCGAAAACTTTAATTGTTACTTCATCTGATAAAATTTTAAAACCTCTACTTTTTAAATACTTAGTTGCTTTATCAATTCCACGTTGAGCACTCTCTGATTGTACGGATAATCCTAATGGATCAACCCAGACATTTGCATTAGGCACAAACGAATAAAGATTCTCCCCACCCCACAACCTAATCGGGTCCTGATTCACAAACCAACCCACATCAGCCTCATAATACCTGAAGAAGTTGTAATGCAGCCCCGTCTCACGGTCAGCGTACTGGTTTTGCAGGCGGAAGGCGGTTGGTTTTACTGGCTTTGAAGACGAAAGCAGGTTTGCGGTTAAGGCGAACGTCAAGAAACTATTTATATTTTTCTAATAATTTTTTTCTCAATTCCGCAAATTCATCCGACAGATTATTTTTAAGTTCAGTATAAATTTCATCATCAATTTTACTTTGAGTGAATAGTGTCTTTTCAATATAAGGGATAACTTTTTTAGAACTAATTGAAATTAAAAATGCAATAATTTCATTGTAAATATAAGATTTTTCATTAAATTGGCTCAGTTTATCTATTAGTAAATTTTCAATTGATTCTGATTTATAATGTTTTCCTTTTAATCCATACAATACCCATGAAATAATTTTGTGATGCTTGCTGTTTAAATTTTTTATAAGATATTCTTTTATATAATTTCTTTTTGGGAAGTATGCGGAACTAAATGCAATAGAAATAATTATAGAATATCTATTCATATTCCAAATAGAACTAATATTATTTTCCACAGTACGAAATTCTTCTTCTCCTAGATTATATTTTTTGAATAGATGTCCTAAAGAAGATATTGCAGATGATTTCACTTTAATACTTTTGTCATTTTGAATAGAGTAAATTAATATAGAGAAAATTTCTTTCAATTCCGTAGTGCTAAGTTCTTCTTGTATTTGTCCCAAGATAAAATTTGCAATTGCTCTATGTTTACTATATCGACTAGTTAAGAGGATATTTCTGATTATATCAATAATCTCTTTATACTGAAAAAATTGTAGTCTTTTTGCTGCTTCATATTGAATAATAGTATTAGAATGTAGTAGTTTTTCTAATAAGTCATTGATTGATAGATCTTTACATTCTAAAAAAGCGTCAAAACTTGAAATTCTATCATTTACCATATTATTTTT
>NZ_CAUPZX010000055.1:0-10597 GCF_963515875.1 uncultured Gemella sp.
TTTCTTAAAATTTTGATTATACTTGTACATACATTATTATAAAAATTCTAAAAATAAATATATAATATAATCAAGGAGTATATAAGCATTTTTATAGTTAAAAACCATATTTGTTTTTATATTAACTTTCTTTAAAGCTATAACAATAAAATTCATATTACAGATATAATGTACTTTTTCTCATTTACATAATCTCACAACACTGTTACTTTATTCAATATTCCCGAACATTAGAAATTAATATAAATATACAATTTTTGATTTTATGATATAATACACTTGAGGTGAAATTCATGAAAAAAGAACTTAGAAAAAAATTTATTACTGAGAGAAACACGTTATCAGAGAGCTACAGAGATTCTGCCAGTAAAAAGATATTTGAAGCAATAGAAAAGCACAAGGTTTTCTTACAAGCGAAAAAAATATTTATTTTTGTTGGCTTCGACACAGAAATTCAAACAGAAATTCTCATAAAAAAATGGATAAATAAAAAGGAATTGTTCGTTCCAAAAATCGAGAACAACACAATGCATTTAATACAAATTACATCTTGGGAGGACTTAGAACGCGGTCATTTTGGTATATTAGAACCGAAACACTCTAACTATTACACCGGTAAAATCGACTTAGTCATTACTCCTTCTATAGTTTTCGACAGAAATGGCTATCGCCTTGGCTATGGAAAAGGATATTATGATAAATATTTTTCTTTAAACAATTATGACATTAGCATTGGATTATCATACGACAAACTTCTTCAAGAGACTGTTCCAATTGACAACCATGATAAGGCTGTAGACATAATAATAACCGAGGAGAAAACACTAATAATTAATGAAGAATATAATAGTAACAACTAGCGTAAAAACAACTAAACAACTTGATTCCTCTGCAAAACTACTAGCAGACAAATTAACACTTCAATATATCCCTAGAAACAAAAAAACTATTAAGCAACTACTATCAATAGCTACAGGAGTTTTAGTTGTCTATAAAAATAAATTGAGTTATTATGAAAATGACTCCGAGCTTTTCTTTCACTTAGACACCACTGCTTTAAAAATAAAAAATTCAGACAATGAACCTCTACTAGAGATAATCAACGATGAAAAACAAGACGTTCTTGACTGTACAATGGGACTCGCTGGAGATAGTGTATTGCTAAGTTACTACAATCACAATGTAACATCGATAGAAAAAAATAAGATTATATATTTAATCACGAATACCGGTCTAAAAGAATATATCTCTAAAAATGAAAAAATCAACAACGCTATGAAGAAAATTACAACTTATAACTGTGATTGCCTAGATTTTTTAAAAAATAGCTCAGACAATTCTTACGATATAATATACATAGATCCTATGTTTTCCCACAACATCGCCGAATCAAACAACCTAGATGGAATCACTACTCTCGCTGAAACTTCATTTCCATTCGACAGTTTTATTATAGAAGCTTGTCGTGTAGGAAGAAAAAAAATTATTATAAAGGCTCATTTTAAAGACGATATATTTGAAAAATATAATTTTACAAGAATAGTAAGAAAAAACACAAAATTTCATTATGGATTTATTGACATAAAATAATGACCACCCCTGAAAAGGGGTGGTTTTCTCTTCGGGTATAACCCTTTGTTACTAACACGCACCTCAAGGCGCTGGCTTTCACATTCGTTCAAGCCCTATTGTATTTTGACGCCCGCTACCCGTTAAACGGGGTTATTTATTTTTTCTTATTTCCAAATGGATTTGTATATTCTTTGGTTGTCAGTCTATCTATTGCAATATCATGCGATTCTTGTTCTCTGATATATTTTCTTATTGTACTTTCATTTAATCCTACAGTATTTACATAATATCCTTCTGCCCAAAACTTTCTATTTCCATACTTATATTTCAAGTTTGAGTGCATATCAAATATCATCAGTGAACTTTTCCCTTTCAGATATCCCATAAAACTTGATACACTGTACTTCGGTGGTATTGATAACAGCAAATGTATATGATCTGGCATTATATGTCCTTCTATTATTTCTACCCCTTTGTACTTACATAACCTCTGTATTATATTTACTATGTCTATTTTATATTGATTAAATTCTATTTTTCGTCTATACTTAGGTGTAAATACAATATGGTATTTACATAACCACTTTGTATGCGATAAACTATTATGTTTATTTGTCATAATTAAAATCATCCTTTCTTTATTTTAGAGCTTGAACTACTCTTATTTTATCAAGAAAGGATGATTTTTCAATTGTTTAACTTTTATCTCGCACCCGCATAGCGGGTGGTTTTTTGTTTCGGAGACTTCGCCTCCTCAACTGGCTAAAGCCTTTAATAAAAAACCAAAAACTAAGCATTAAAGCTTAATTTTTGGTTTTTCATTCTTCATTTCTTTTACCGCTAGATATCCATCATACCCCGTAATTTCTTTAAACTCACGATATAATGAATTTTCTTCTGATTTAGCTCGGACTACACTTTTAAATTCTTTATATGTTGATTTAAATTGTATTAATTCAACTCCTGATAAATAACATTCCTCTATTAAATCTAAAAATCTAATAATTATAGTTATTTCCTCAGTATTATATAAAGTGTAATCTATAGGATAATTAAATTCCATACTTGTACCTACTCAAAAGTATATCCAACACCACGAACAGTTCTTAAATTCTTATCATAACCAATTTTTCGTAGTTCTTTTCTAAGACCTGAGATATAAACCTCAATCGCATTAATAGTCGTTTCAGAATCAACACCCCATACACGATCAAATATCTCTTCTTTTTCTAATACTATATTATTATTGATTACAAAGAATGATAATAGTTCAAGATACTTTCCTTTAACAGTGTCTAATGTACCAGCATTAGCAATAACTAATTCATTTTTTAAATCTAATACTAAATCTTTATATGTAATTTCGTTTTCGCCTTTCAAATTACTTTCACGTTGAAGTAAATTAGACATAGTCGTCAGTAAAAGAGAAGCATCCGCAACACGTGGTAGATATTCTGTTACTCTATGTTTCATAACTCTAGCCTTTTCTTCAGTTGATTCAGCTATCGTTATCACAATTACTGGTATTTTATATTCTTTTTCTTCACGAATATAATCTAATAAATCGATTCCACCCATTCCTGGTAAAATACTGTCAGCTATTACAAAATCATATACATTTTCATCAACAAGTCTTTGTCCATCTAATCCATTATAGCAAACATCAGCATCAAATTTCTCTGCAATTGCAGCTTTTAGCGATGCAGCTAATAATTTATCATCTTCTACAATAAGCGCTTTAAGCATTAATAACTCCTCCTTATATTTTCAATTTAGTTTACCTAGGTTATTATTTTATAACTTTTCTAAAAAAAATACAACTAAAATACAACTGAAAACTAAAATTTTTTTTAGATTTTTTTGATTAATGTGTAATATAAGATACCAGAAAGCAATATTCCAAAAAAAGCTCCACTTCCATCTATCAAAACATCAACAACATTTCCATCTCTACCATCTACAAAGGTTTGATGAAATTCATCGCTAGCGGCATAGAAAATAGAGAAAATTAAACTCACAAGTGCAGTTCTCTTAAAATTTTTACATTTATTATTTTTCAATAATAAGTTTGAAAAATAAGCAAACGAAAAAAATCCTAGAGTCAAATATTCACTAAAATGACCTAATTTTCTTATAACTAAATTGCTTGAAATCTGAGATGATTCCGAACCTACCTGGTTAGAAAATAAAAATATGGCAATACATACCAAGATTAACATTATTAATGAAAAGTATTTTTTATATAAAAGTTTAATAAAATTTCCCCCTTAGTATTTAATTTTATATTTTTTTCCTACTTTCTATCATACCACATTATTTTAATAATTGGTAATATTTGTAAGTAAAATAATCAAAAAAATGCATTTTAATTTATACTAACCATCCAAAAAACATAATATTTCCAAGAAATTACAGATATAGTTACATTTATCTTCATTTATTATAAATAGAAATTTAATTTCATAAAGCTCAAGATTATAAATTTCTATAAATTTCAAATCTTCTAAATATAAATAAGGGATGACTCGTAAATTATGATTTCATTCTAATCAATTTAATCGAGACATCCCTTTATAATTAGTTTTGCAAAAGAGTTTTTAATACTAATTGCGTGATTAACTAGTCGCTAAATACTAACTTTTTGATAAACTTATTTTATTAAATTTAACTACTAAAGTATATCATTTTAATTTTCTTTTTTTCTAAGCAGATAAAGCGCAAGTAATACCGTGCTTCCTAAGAAGACTGATGTATCAGACTTCCCTTCACCTGTCTTAGCTAACATTCCTTTACGAGCATCCACTTTAATACTGTCTATAGTAGGTACTAATTGTTCTGGATTTCTCGTTAGAACTTGAGGTTTGTCTTCACGTGGTTGCTCTGGTTTATCACCTCTTGGCTCTTGTGGTTTATCTTTACGTGGTTGTTCCGGTTTGTCCTCTTTTGGTCCTTGTGGTTTGTCTTCACGCAGTGTTACTGGTTTGTCTTCTTTTGGTTCTTGTGGTTTATCTTCACGCGGTGTTACCGGTTTGTCCTCTTTTGGTCTTTGCTGTTTATCTTCACGTGGTTGTTCCGGTTTGTCTCCACAAGTACAGTTACCATCTTTACCATCTTTACCATCACGACCATCTTTTCCATTCTTCACTACGAACTCTTGCTTAGTTCCGTCTGAATTTGTAATAACAATAGTACGCGTTCCATCTGCATTTTCTTTTGTAGTAATCGTAGCTGATTTACCATCGATTCCATCACGACCATCTTTTCCATCTTTACCATCGCGTCCATCTTTTCCGTTCTTCACTACGATTTCTCGTTTTGATCCATCTGGATTTATAATAGTAATTGTGTATGTTCCACCTTGATTTTCTTTTGTTTCAATTGTAGATGATTTACCATCAATTCCATCACGACCATCTACTCCATTATAGATATCTTCCTCACTGATCACAGTATCTCCAGCAGTATATGTTAAACTATTATCATTATCATAATAAACCGTAATATGAACCCCGATTGGTTTAGCTGTCGGTTGCGATGTTGGAGTAGAGTCCACACTTCTTGCTCTTCTTGCGCGTCTAGGTTGCGCTGGATAAATTGGTTTCAATTCAACTCTTGGTGCACGACCATCTTTACCGTTTTCTCCATTTTTAACTGTTGTTGTGATTGGTTCTTTACCATCTGGTTGAGTAATTGAGATTGTATGACTTCCGTCTGGATTTGTTACAATACTAACTTCAGGTGTGAAGCCGTCTTTTCCTTTGTCGCCCTTATCACCTTTTGATCCGGCTACTCCATCTTGACCGCGTTCCCCTTGAGGACCTTGTTCGCCCTTGTCCCCTTTTGGTCCAGTTGCTCCAGTTTCACCTTTTTCTCCCTTAGCTCCAGCTGCCCCATCCTGACCATCTTTTATCACGGATGTTCCTAGAACTGTATCTGTTCCTTCGTCAAACTGGTTATTTGCATTCTTATCGCTATAGAACGTCAATGTCGTTTCTTTCGTAGTTTCATCACGAGCTACTTTAACTTTTGGAGTTTCTCCGTCTTTACCATTTTTGATAATTGTTTCGACTGGTTGACCATTCGGTTGTGTAATTTTAATCGTATGGGTTCCATCATTGTTTTCTTCCACTGTAACTGTCGGTGTTGGTGGTGTTAAGTCTACAACATCTATCGTAATATCTTTTGTAATAGACTTACCTCCTGCACTTGTTACAGTTATTGGAATGTCAAATGCTCCAGCTACTGTCGGTGTTCCTGAAATAGTTTTACTTGCTTCATCATACGTTACACCCACTGGAAGTTTTGTTTTATCAAACGTTAATGTGGCACTCGCTGGTACTGCAAACGTAATTGGACGAAGACCAGTTTTTCCTAGTGCAATCATTTGACGATCATTTTTGATGTCTAATGATACTGGATCATCTACTACTGTTACGGTGATAATTTCTTCTGCGCTACCTTTTCCTAAATTCGGTGAATCGATAGAAGCTTTCAAGCGAATTTTGTATACCCCAGGCTTGGTTGGAGTTCCACTAATTGTATGCGTTGCAGAATTATAATTTAATCCTGCAGTTGATTCAAGGTAAGAATCTATATCTCCTTCTGGTAAATCTACACTTAAATAACGAGCCCCTAAGTTTGAATGTTCACTGTGCGAAACAACCATACTTTTAATAGTCTCACCAAGTCGAATAGTTTGCTCTTTTTCTGTAACATTAATACTTACCGGAAGTGGGCGAACATTAATTTTAATATGTCCCCCATCAACTGGTGATTCTGCCATTTCTGGGAAAGTAGCCTTATATGGAATTAAGTATTCTCCCACTTTAGATGGTGTACCTGAAATAGTTTTTGTTGCTGAATCATAAGTAACTCCTGGTGGTAATTGACTTGTATCAACATCTAATCTTGCTTTAGCATCTGAAGGAGTTAAAACTACATTGTCTATAGCAGTTAAAACTGTCTTCTCTTGTTCCTTATTATCAACACCTACACTTAAATCACGTGACGTTACATTTATCGTTAACGTTGCACTTGCTGTTGAATTTCCACTAATCGTTGGACTTGTTGCTGTAAAGGTTGCTGTATAAGTACCTATTTTTGTAGGAGTTCCTGAAACTGTTTTAGTTGTAGCATCATAGTTTACACCTGGAGGTAGTGAACCTGAAGTTATCGATAACACCGCTCCATCTGCTTGGAGGTTAATCGGTGACAGTTCATCTAAAGCTTTTACTGTTTTTGTATTATCAGGAATAGAAAAGTTTAGCGGTACACTTTTTACTGTGATATTTACATTAGCATATGCATACTGGTTATTCCCCGATTTATCAGTTCTATAAACATAAGCATATGTTTGGAATGTCCCTACTTGAGTTGGTGTTCCAGTTATAGTTTTATTATCCGCAGACCAATTTAAACCTCTTGGTAAACTACCGCCTGTGTAACTTACACCTACATTTGCAGGAATCTTAAGAGTAATCGGAGCTATTTCATTACCTGCTGTAAACGTGTAATTAGCCGTTGGAACATTAAACTCACCTGGAGTTACTGTAAGGTCTACTATTTTAGTTTTTGACTCTCCATTTTTGGTAGCCGTAACTGGAATTACATAATGTCCTTCATACTGCCCAGTTCCTGACAAAGTCTTACTATTTCCGTCATAGTTTATTCCTTCCGGCAACTTAGTAGAATCAACTGTGACTGTAGCCCCTTCTGTAGCTGTTATCACCATATCAGCAAATTTAGTTCCTTCTGATACCGTTTGTTTATCATTAGAAACCTCTAAAGATAAATCCGTTACTGGTGAAGCATTTATCTCATAAGTAAACTTCGTCTTAATCTGACGACTTTCACCTGCATTATTCATATACGTAGCAGTAACATAAGCTGTTTGAGGTTTATCTGTTTTCTTTAAAGCGTATCCCACTATCCCTGTATTATCCGCATTAGGACTTAGCTGGATATAGTCTCCCTCTGATTCAACCGTTAAATTCGTAATCTTACTTCCATTTGTCATTGAAACAGGAATATTTGGAATTGCTTGACCTTCAGTCCAAGTCTGATCACCAATGGCATTTAGTCCATCCATTACTTCGAAAGTAAATTCTCGTACAGGAGCATCTTCTCCATAGTGTCCATCCTTAGCTTTCGCTGTAATCTTATGAACACCTACAGGTAAGATTACCCCGTTTCCTTTTGTAATCTTGTATTTAGTTAGGTCATCTGTTCTTCTTGTAATTGTAATTCCTTCAGGTGCTGTTATATCTATTAACTCCGCATTCTCTTTATTTAATACTAAGTCACCCAGCTCTTGAGTTTCTGATTTTTTTTCAATTGCCACTGGAATAGGATTTTCAACTTGATAAAGCTTATCTGCTTTAAGTAGTACATCGGCATGAGTCAAGTAATAATTCAATCTATTATTTACATCATTAGCTACCGCACGTTCTTCGGTTCTAACCGGAACCGTAAATATTTTCTCAGTTCCAAAACTATCCGTCGTTTTAAACTTAATTACAAAGTTTTCTTGCTGTTTAGGAAGTTTTGTAAATCTTACTCGGTAAGGACTTTCACCTATCTCATTAGAACGAACATTCCAATTATGAGATTCAAGTTTAGAAATATCAACTAGTTCATATGCTACATCAGGATTTTTATCTAATCGTTCAAACTTATCAAGCCTAACCTTATCCTGAGCAACAGAACTATCTGTAAAACGCAATCCAAATTCAGTATAATAATGAAGAGTATCTTTTTTAGCGTCTTTAATTGTTCTTCTAACGTATGGATTTCTTAAATAATTGTAACTTTCAAAATAAGAACTATAGATTTTCGGATTATAATAATTGACATTTTCACTATCATATCCTATAGCATAACCAAAGGTTGTTGTAGGAATAACCAAATTATCTCCTGAAGCATCTGCAGCACTACGAGTTAAAACATAAGAAGAGTATCTGTATGTGTTTATTTCAAAAGTTCCAGGATTTCTAATAGTTAGCGGTATACTCTTTTCATATTGACCGTCTTTAGAAACTAAACCAATATTATAAGTCCCTTCCTTAATAGTCTTATCCAAAGTTATTTTTCCTGAAATTCTTTGGTTGGTAGAATCGTAAGTTAACCCTAGATCTTTAGCTCCTTGAGTTAATTCAACTCCTTCCTTAGGATCTATACGGCTAGTTCCTGTTTTATAACTTAGTGTTATTTCACGACCATCTTTGGTAACCCTGTCATAGCCAGTCTCATTCTCGACAGTGATATAAGGTAATTCATTAACCGATTTCACTACTAGTTCTATTGTATACTCTTTACCTTTAAATGTAAAACCAGGATGATAAGTACCGGGTTCTATAGTATTTCCTATTCGAGCTCTAAACTCAAGAAATCCGTCGTAAATTCTGCCAAAACCTAAGTCTTTAGCATCCTTATTCAGCTCAAACTCTCGAACAACATCATAATCATTGTAATATTGATTTCCATCTTTTTGTGAATCAACAAATTCTTTTGATACTAAGAATTTTACTTCAGTAGATTCATTAGCTAAATATGAATATATTGTTTTAGTCATCGAATCAAATACTGTTGGAGTCGAAGTTGTCTCCGCCTCCAACCTATAACTAACTTTCCCTGAATGCCCTGCTCGTCTAAGCTCTAAGTATAGTACCTCAAGAGCCGCTTCTATAGTTCGCACACTGTTATTTAATTCTTCTAGAGTCGCTTTATCTTTTGTCAAAAGTTGTTGTGCTTTATTCTCTTCTTGCTTAGAACTCTCTAAATTTGTCGTTAATTTAGTTCTAACTTCTGCACTAACTTCTTTTCCTGCTATATATTTTTCAGCTTCTTGGCTAACTGCCTTAGATTCCAAAAGTCTATTTGATAAAGTATCCTTAGCTTCTTGAACTTCTTTTTTCTCTAAAGATTTTTTATCTTCTTTTGCTTCCGAAGTTTTGTCTGCTTCTTTTTCTTTCTTCTCTGTAGATTTTTCAGCCTGTTTTTCTTTAGCGTCTACTTTATCGGCAGTCATCTTATCAGCATTTTCTTCAGATTTTTTTGGCGTTCCTAAATTCGCAGAATTTAGATTTTCTTCTGATTTTGATTTTGTTTCTACGTTAGTCGAATTCTTAACTGTACTACCTTGTTTTTTACCTATAACCTCATCTTTTGTATCTTTAGGTTTCCCGGTTGATACATCGGCTACCTTATTCGCTACCTCAGTACCAACAACATCTCCAGCTTGCACTTCTGGAACGTCTGACATAGTACCCACATAAAACTGTGCAGCAAGAACCGATGCTACACCGACACTAAGTTTACGTATTGCATATTTCTGTCTTTTTTCTAACTTCATATAATTAAATAATCTCCTTCTATAAATATATTTCTTTAATTCTTCTTACATATAGATAATAACTAATAAAAACTTAAAAAGCTCTGAAGATTTATTATACCTTAAAGATAAATTCTTTATTATTTAACTTATCACTATAAACTCAATAAAAAGCTATTAAATTCTAGATATTCATTATCTCTATTACACATAAACAATACTCCAAAAGTATACCACGAATTATGATCCTAAGTAAATATTTTTAATATAATTTTAATACAAATTTAATATAATTTAATATTTGGCTTTAAATTATTATAATCTTACTAAGTGCTAATTAGAGAGTTTTTTCCTTTGCTTTTTATTTAAAATCTTCCACTAAATAACTTTAGAAAATAAAAATATAATAATTTAAGTTAAAATGATAACATACTTTTTAAATTGTATTTTATTTCGATAAGTTTATCCCATATATTTATTATTAATACTAATATATCTATTTTTAATTTTATATATTAAATGATTTTAATATCAAAATTCTCTTTAAATCTTATTTTTTTATTGCTTTAAAATTTCTTTTAATCTATTTTCTAACAAAAAGGTACTATATTATGATATAATATAAGAAAACGAATTCAAAAAATGGAGGTCTATTATGCCACGTATAGTTGCTAGAGGATTTAAAAAAGAAGATTT
>NZ_CAUPZX010000056.1:0-10596 GCF_963515875.1 uncultured Gemella sp.
AATAGATGGTTTTTGTTTTTTTGCTTTTCATTTTTTTTATTTTTAATTTTTTTTCTTTTTATTTTTCTTACCTTCGTTATTTGAAGATTGCTCATTTTGGATAGTTTCCTCTTGTATCTTGAAGACACTATCAAGCTTAGCTAACCCCTCTTCTGTTAGCATTGACATATGATTCGATACTTCAATATTCGCATCTTTTAGAACTGTAATAAGGTCTTTCGATTGTTTTCCGACTTCTTTGGCGTACTCATAAATTCTGACTTTTTTCATTACTGTCTTCCTCCTTCTTCTAATAATTGTTTAAATTTTTTTATAAATCCATCATCAGTTATTCCAACAGCTACACGATTATCTCTACCAATCGCAATACTAATATTCTCTATTGTAGAAAATTCGATACATTTAACATTATAAAAATTAGCCTTATCTGTTAATTTCTTTTTTGTATTAACACCGCAATCCTCAGCAATAACTAACAATTTGATTTTATTATTTTTTAAATTCTTTGTAATTAAATCTTCACCTGTAATAAGTTTACCTGCTCTTTGCATTAAACCTAATAAATTATATACTTTTATCATTATTTTTGCGGAATTGACTTTCTATAAATTAATCTAATTACTTCGTTATAGATAGGCTCCATAACTTCAGGTGAAGTTGAGAAAAATTTCTCTAATTGTTTCTTCTCTTGTGCAGCTTTTATAACTTCTAGATCAGCTACAACATAAGCTCCACGCCCAGCTTTTTTTCCAGTTGGATCTACAGAGATTTCGCCTTCTTTATTTTTAACAATTCTTAATAAATCTTTTTTAGCAAACATCTCATTTGTTAGAATACATTTTCTTGTTGGTATTTTTCTTTTCTTCATAGTCAATACCTCACTATTCAGCAGCTTTTATGTCGATTTTCCAACCTGTTAATTTAGCAGCTAGACGAACATTCTGACCTTTTTTACCAATTGCAAGCGAAAGTTGATCATCTTTAACTTTTACATTTGCAATTTTTTCTTCTTCATCAATTAAAATTTCTTCTACTTTAGCAGGTGCTAACGCATTAGTGATAAATTTAACTGGGTCTGCATCCCAAGTAATAATATCAATTTTTTCACCGTTTAGTTCTTCAACTATGCGGTTAACACGTTCTCCTTTATTACCAACACAAGCTCCTACAGGATCAATATTTTTATCTTCAGCATAAACAGCTAATTTAGTTCTTTCACCAGCTTCACGTGATACGCTCTTAATTTCAACAGTACCACTATAAATTTCAGGAACTTCTATTTCGAATAATCTTCTGATAAATTCTGGATGTGATCTTGAAGCTAATACATGTGGTTTGCTTCCACGAGTTGGATTATCAACTTTAGCTATATATACTTTAATTGGAGTTTGAGGAACATAAGTTTCTCCTTTAACTCTTTCATTTTCACCAAGAATAGCTTCTATTTTTCCAAGTTTTACATATACATATCTTGTATCAATTCTATCTATAGTTCCAGAAAGAATTTCTCCTTCATGTTCAATATATTCTTTATAAAGAATTTCTTTTTCGGCTTCACGAAGTCTTTGTAATAATGCTTGTTTCGCAGCTTGTGCTCCAACACGACCAAAATCACTTGGTAAATCCACAACTTCGTAAATGTCACCTACTTCATATGCTGGGTTAATTTTCAAAGCATCTTCTAATGCAAACTCAATTCTATCATCATAAACTTCTTCTACAACATCTTTTCTAATGATGAATTTGTAATCACCTGTAACTCTATTGAAATCTACTCGTACATTTTTAGCAGCATTAAAATTCTTTTTATATGCAGATAATAAAGCCAATTCAATAGCCTCTACTAATATATCTTCTGCAATTCCTTTTTCTTGTTCAATTAATTTAATAGCTTTAAGCAAATCCTTGCTCATCTTTCTTTCTCCTTTAATACTTAAAATTTAACAGCTAATCTTATTTTAGCGATTTTAGTGTAATTAATCGTTGATTTTTTTACTCTCGCTTTATCTTTATATTCTATAGTAATTTCTTCACCTTCAACAGCTAATATATCACCATAAAATTCTTTTTGACCATCAATTTTTTCATATGTTTTTATATAAACATGCTTCCCAACAGAATTAGTAACTTCTTCTAAGTTTCTTAAATCTCTTTCTATACCCGGAGAAGAAACTTCTAGATAATATTTATCACTAATAAAATCTTCTTTATCAAGTTCTTCTGCAAGTTTTTCACTTAATAATACACAATCATCAAGCGTAAGACCACCATCTTTATCGAAGTAAATACGTAGAAAGTATTCAGTACCTTCCTTAACATATTCTACATCATAAAGAGAAAATTCCGTATTTTCAGCCTGTTTAGTTGCTATAACTTTTACTTTTTCAACTATACTCATACATTACACCTCTTTCTTAATTTTTTTATTGCAATATAAAAGAGCGGAGAACCTTTCAAAATTCACCACCCTTTCGGTAATTTATTTCAATTTAACTAAATTATATCATATGATTATAAATAAATCAAATAATAACTATATTTTAGTACGAATAACTTCAATTTTGTATCCATCAGGATCTTTAATGAAGTAGTAGCTTGGCGGGAAACCTGGTAATCCTTTAAGATCTGTTACATCATACCCTGCAGCTTTATGTTTTTCATATAGTGCTTCTAAATCTTCTACAGAAATAGCAATATGACCATATCCATCGCCAAGATCATAAGCACCATGATCATAATTATAAGTTAATTCTAATTCATAATTAGATCCAGGTAAAGTTAAATATACCAATGTAAACTTGTACTCTGGAAAGTCTCTTTCACGACTTACAACAAAGTCAAATGCTTCAGTATAAAATTTTACTGATTCTTTTAGGTTTGCTACACGATAGCAAGTATGTGCCATAGTTTGAACCATTTTTTCCACCTCTTAATTTGTTATTATAATATTGTCCATCCGATTGCAACTGCACCAATACCAAGATGAGTAGATATAACTGGACTTATTCCATCTATATCAACAGTTACATTCGAATATTTTTCTTCAATATATTTCTTAATCTCTTCTGCTTTCTCTAATGCGTCAACATGTAGAACACAAACTGTAATGTGCTCATTTTTGTGTTGATTATAGTATTCATCAAACAATTCATACATTCTTGATACTACTTTTTTATAAGTACGAATTTTTTGAAACGGTACGATTACTTTATCATCAAAATGTAGTAACGGTTTTACCTGAAGTAAACTTCCTACCATTGCTTGTGCCCCACTTAAACGTCCACTACGTTGTAAGTGAGATAAATCATCAGCCATAAAATAAGCTTTAGACACTTTTTTCATTTCATTTAAAGCTGAAATAATTTCTTTACAAGATTTACCTTCTTTAATTAATCTTGCGGCTTTAATAGCATAATAACCTTCTGGTCTGCAAGATACTTCAGAATCAAATGGATGAACATTTAAACCATCGACCATTAGTCCAGCTACAGAATACGATGAATACGTACCACTTATTCCACTAGATAAAGCGATAGCAATTACATCAGTATATCCTTCTTCTTTTAATTTTTCTAAGCAAGCTACGACTTCTCCAATAGCTGGTTGAGAAGTTGTCGGGAAGGGATTATTAGGATTTTTTAAATAATCATAATATTTATCAAGAGGCATATCAATTATTTCTTTATATGAATTATTACCAATAACAAGATTTAAATAAACAGTACTAATATCTAATTCTTTTTTCAAATCTTCTGATAAATATGCAGTTGAATCCATAATTATAGCAATTTTTTCCACACTCTATCCGACTATCTTTAGAGATAGCTTTTCCTTTCTTAGAATTTTTCTATATTATAAAGCTCAAGCTCAACCTTGGTTTCTCTACCCATAAGTTCAATCATAACATCAACTTTATAGTTGTGTAAGTCTAGGTTAACAACTTTACCTTCCATACCAACAAATGGGCCAGAGATAACACGAATATAATCTCCAACTTCAATATCAATATCTACAACACTAGATAATCCCATTTGTTGTAAAATAAAGTTGATTTCTTCAGGTAATAAAGGACTTGGTTTTGAACCTCCACCATGAGATCCAACAAATCCTGTTACACCAGGCGTATTTCTAACAACGAACCAAGAGTCATCAGTCATAACTAACTCAACAAGAACGTATCCTGGGAATGTTTTTCTATTAACTTCTTTTTTCTTTCCAGTAGGAGTTAAAATTGTCTCTTTTTCTTCAGGTACAACGATTCTAAAAATTTTATCTTCCATACCAAGAGACTCAACTCTTTTTTCAATATTATCTTTAACTTTGTTTTCATATCCAGAATATGTATGTATCACATACCACTCTTTACTTACTGTATCGCTCATAATAACCTCTCTTATCTACTAAAATGTCTAATTCCAGCAGTTATTCCTAAATCAACTACGTAGCTAAATAACATTAATATTCCAACTACAACAATAACAATCAATGTTTTTCTAACAAGTTCGCTAAAAGTTGGCCAACTTACTTTTCTCATTTCAGCAGCAACTTTTCCTAGAAATCTAATCATTAATTACAAACCTCCCACATAAATTTCTTACTATATATATTTCTAAAATTATATCACAGTCTAAATTATAAGTCTATATCTTTAAAAATAATGCATTCTTGTACAATATATTATTGTATCATTAATTCAATAACTTTTCAATTAAATATAGTCTCAAATAACTTATATAATTCCTTAAAGTTATTTATTCAGTAAATCATAAGTAGCAGTTAAAGTATTTCTCATTAACATAGTAATCGTTAATGGTCCTACTCCACCTGGAACTGGTGAGATATATGCTACTTTATCTAAAAATTCATCTAGATTTACATCACCTACTAACTTACCATCTTTGTAATTATTACCCACATCAATAATTGTACATGTTGATTTAACTTTCTCTTTTCCACTTAAGAAATGAGCAATACCTACGCAACTCACTATAATATCCGCTTGTTCAATCAATGATTCTAGGTTCTTCGTTCTAGAATGTGCAGTAATTACCGTTGCATTATTTTGAAGTAATAAAGTTGATATAGGTTTTCCTACTATATTACTTCTTCCAATTACTAAGGCAAGTTTACCTGATATTTCTTCCTCAGTTGATTTTATCATTTCTAAAATTCCTAATGGTGTACACGGGATAAGTTTAGCTTCACCAATAACTAGTTTACCAACATTTACAGGATGAAAACCATCAACATCTTTAAGAATACTAACAGCATTCAAAACTTTTTCCTCATCTATATGTTTAGGTAAAGGTAATTGTACTAGAATCCCATGAATTTTATCATCTGTATTTAATTTTTCAATTTCATTTAATAAATCATCAGTAGTAATTTCTTCTGGTAATTCTATTTTTACAGAATTTATATTATTTTCTAAACAAGCTTTATGTTTTGAATTCACATAACTTCTTGAAGCTTTATTATCTCCAACTAATACTACAGCAAGTGTTGGTTCAACACCCTTTTCTCTTAATACAGCTGCTTCACCTTTAATTTCTTCTCGCAACTTCTTTGCAAGCTCAGTTCCACTAATGATTTTTGTCATTCTTTGTTCCCCTTTTAAATTTCAATTTCAATTTCGATTGATTTTCTGTCCCATTTATTAATCTTGATATATTCTTTTTATGTACATAAATAACAAATACACACATGACTATCATTATCCACTTATCGATACCAGATTCGAAAATACTTAGGTACCCGATAGCGGTTATACTCATTAATATGCTTCCCAAAGAAACATATCCTGTTAAGAATAAATTTACAAAAAATATTATCAATAATAATAAACTCAACATAGGATATAAGAAGATAAAAACTCCTGAACCTGTTGCTACCGCTTTTCCTCCTTTGAAGTTTGCAAAGATAGGGAACACATGCCCTATCATCGCAAAAGCTCCAAATACTGATAGAAAATCTACTCTACCTAACATTAATGTTGGTAAAAATGTAGCTACAATCCCTTTTGATACATCACATACAAAAACAGTTATCCCTGCTTTTTTTCCAAGGCATCTGAATGTATTTGTTGTACCTAAGTTTCCACTTCCTAATGTCCTAATATCAGTATTATAAAATACTTTTCCTACTATTAATGCAAAAGGAATAGATCCAATTACATATGCCAAAATACAAAATAATATAATTTGTGTAATCATAGACTACCTACCTAATAATAGCTCCGTACGCTGTAAGTGCAGCAAGTACTTTATCATGCACTGATGTTACTTCTTCGTCTGTTAAAGTTTTTTGTTTATCGCTATAAGTAATTGTTAACGCTAAAGATTTCTTACCAGCTAATAACTCAGCACCAGCATATAAATCGAATAATTCTACTTTACTAATTAACTTATTATTTACTGATTCAACAACATTATAAATATTTTGATACTCATCTTTCACGTCAACTAGCATTGCAATATCACGTGTAATTTCTGGATATTTTGTTACTTCTTCGTATTTAGTCTTAACTTTACTTTCTGAAATTACTTCATCTAAATTAATTTCAAATACATAAGTTTTATTTAATCCAAGTTTATCTGCAACTTCTGGATGAACTTCACCAATAAATCCAATACGTTTTTCACCTAGATAAACTTCAGCAAAACGTCCTGGATGCATACCATCAAGAGTAGATTTTTTATACGTAACTTTCTCATCTAAACCTAAACGTTCAAATACAACCTCTAAGTATCCTTTAGCCGCGAAGAAGTCTAATGAGCTACTTTCTTTAAGCCATTTAGTTGTTCTTTCTTCACCTGTTAAAGCTGCACTTAAATATAATGTTTCTTTTGGTTGAATATTATCATCACCACTACCAAAGAATACACGTCCAATTTCAAGAAGTTTTAAATCTTTTTGTTTCCTAGCAACATTATATTGTACCGTATTTAATAATCCTGGAATTAAACTTTGACGTAAAGTTGAATGTGTTTCAGTCATAGGCATTAATAATCTAACTTTGTGGTGATCTTCTAAAGTATACTCCGTAGCTTCTTCTTCAGATACTAATGAATAATTAATAGTATCATTAAATCCTAAACTAGCGTATACTGCGCGAAGATCACGCACCATTCTTTGCGAATAAGTTAAACCACCTTTTGTAGTTTTAGAGAATTTTGGTAATGTTGAGGCTAGGTTATCATATCCATAAATTCTAATAACTTCTTCGACTAAATCTTGCTTAATTGAAATATCTGGTCTTCTAGTAGGTACTTTAACTACTAAGTTTTCTCCTGTTACTTCTACTGTAAAGCTTAATCCCTCAAGAATAGCCACTATTTCTTCAGTTGATAACGTAATTCCAAGATAGCTGTTAATATAAGAAGTTGTTATTTCAACAATTTTCTCATCTTCTTTGTTTACTACTCCAACAGAACTTTCAACTACAGCATTTGGGCATAATTCTAAAATTAATTCCACAGCACGATCAAGAGCTGCTTTTTGCATATTAGGATCAATACCTTTTTCGAATCTTGCCGAAGAATCACTTCTTAACCCATGAGCAGCTGAAGTACGACGTACTGATGTTGGATTAAAGTAAGCAGATTCTAAAATAATATTTTTAGTTTCGCCACTTACCTCTGTGTTTTTACCACCCATTACTCCACCAAGAGCAATAGCACGAGAACCATCAGTAATTACTAAGTCAGTTGTTTGTAATTTTCTCTCTTCTCCATCAAGAGTTTCAAGAACTTCACCTTCTCTAGCATCACGAACTACGATTTTATCTCCTACTAGGTCTTTATCAAATGCATGCATTGGTTGACCAAATTCTAATAGAACATAGTTAGTAATATCTACGATATTGTTAATTGGACGTATTCCAGAATTCATAAGTCTTGTTTGTAACCATAATGGAGAATCTGTAACTTTAATATTTTTTACAACTTGACCTACGTAATTTCTACAAGAACCACTTTCGATTGAAACTTGTAATGAAGTCGCTTCATAATTTTCTTCTTTCTCAACATCATTAAAATCAACTTTATTATTGTATAAAGCACCTAATTCGTAAGTAAGACCACGCATACTTAGTGCATCTGCTCTGTTTGGAGTAATTGAAAGATCTAAGATATAGTCATTTAAACCAAGTACTTCAACAACATCAGAACCTAACTCTTGCTCAGTCTCAAATACGTAGATACCTTCTTGATAGTTTTTAGGTACCACACTTTTACTTAATCCTAGTTCTGCTAAAGAACAAATCATACCTTGTGATTCTACACCGCGAAGTTTAGCTTTTTTAATTTTGATTCCTGGTAATTTTGCTCCTACTTTAGCAACAATTACATATTGTCCAGCATCAACATTTGGTGCACCACAAACAATTTGTAAATTTTCTTCTTCACCAACGTTTACTTGACATACATTTAATTTTTCAGCATCAGGATGTTTTTCTTTAGAAACTACATATCCGATTACTACACCAGAAATTTCTTCTGCTAAATACTCAACACCTTCAACTTCGATACCACCACGTGTGATTTTTTCGGCTAATGCATTTGCATTATCTTCAACATTTGTATATTGTTTTAACCAATTATAACTTACTAACATTACTACCTCCTATTAATCGTTTCTATCACTATTGAATTGTTGTAAGAATCTTACGTCATTTGTGTAGAAACTTCTAATATCACTAATTCCATATTTTAACATTGCAACACGTTCTGGTCCCATACCAAACGCGAATCCAGAATATACTTCTGGATCAAAACCAGCCATTCTAAGAACGTTAGGATGAACCATACCAGCTCCTAAAATTTCAAGCCATTTAATGTTTTCTTCATCATCTTCATTACCCCAAGATACATCAACTTCTACTGAAGGCTCAGTAAATGGGAAGAAGCTTGGGCGCAGACGAATTTTTTTATTTTCTCCGAACACAGCTTTAATAAAGTGTTCTAATGTCCCTTTTAAATCACTGAATGTAATTTTTTTATCTACTACTAATCCTTCAATTTGTGTAAATTGGTGAGAGTGCGTAGCATCATCATTATCACGACGGAATACTTTACCAGGACAAATAATCTTAATTGGTCCCTCACAATTAGCTTTTAACATTTCACGAGCTTGAACTGGTGAAGTTTGTGTTCTCATTAATAATTCATTTGTGATATAGAATGAATCTTGCATATCACGAGCTGGGTGATCTTTTGGTAAATTTAACATTTCAAAGTTAAATTTATCAGTTTCCACCTCAGGACCCTCTGCAACTGAATATCCCATAGAAATAAATATTTCTTCTATTTCCTCAATAATTTTATTTAGTGGGTTTAATCCACCTAGCTCTATTCTTTTGCTTGGAAGAGTAACATCAATTTCCTCACTAGCTAATTTTAACTCTAATGCAACTTTAGCCAATTCAGCTTTTTTCTCTTCTAAACTATCATTGATGAATGTTTTAACTTCATTAACAAGTTTACCAAAGGTAGGTCTTTCTTCTGGAGATAAATCACGCGCTCCTTTCATAACTTCAGTTAATGCACCCTTTTTCCCTAAAAATTTAACTCTTAGGTCATAAAGTTCTTTTTCATCTTTAATTGTTTTAACTAATTCTAAATATTCTTTTCTTATATTCTCTAAAGTCATAAGTTCCTCCTTAAAAATTACATATAAAGACATTGCTATAAGTATATTATTTATCCAAAATAAAAAGCCCCTCAAGACTAAGTCTCAAGGGACGAATATATCGTGGTACCACCCGTATTTTAAAGCATGATTGCTTCCTTAATAAAAGTTGGTAACGGGTACCACCCGATTGTACTCATAATCTACTTATACAATTACTCATAAGCTGAAAATATATTTTCTGCTAGTACAACTCTTTCAGTCACGTAGTTGCTCCCTGTAAAAAACTTCCAATATACCGTCTTAATCATCGTTTTTAAAAATTTTATATTTAAAATAATAATATAAATATACGATAATGTCAAACAATAAAGATATTTTCCAAAAAAAATTAAAAATAAAATTTTAAAATTGTATTAATAAGATTTATTTAATACTAAAAGATTTTATAATAAGAAAAACAAAAAGGATGCCTCCTGTACCATACAGGATAACATCCACTTGTATAAACTAAATATATATGTGTTCAAAATTTTGGATACACATAACTTTTGGGTAAACCCCTTTAATTTAATAATTATTTAGTGTATTCTTCTACTAACGCTAATACTTCTTCAGTAGTTGAGCACATAATAGCTTTATCAACTAACTCTTTCATTTTTTCTAATGATAAGTTTTTAATTTGGCTACGAGCTTGAAGAATTGATGTAGCTGACATTGAGAATTCATCTAATCCCATACCTAATAATAATGGAATAGCTAAGCTGTCACCAGCCATTTCTCCACACATTCCAGTCCACTTACCTTCTTTGTGAGACGCTTCAATAACATTTTTCACAAGACGTAGAATAGCTGGGTTATATGGTTGGTATAAATAAGATACTTTCTCACTCATACGGTCTGCAGCCATAGTATATTGAACTAAGTCATTAGTACCAATTGAGAAGAAGTCTACTTCTTTAGCAAAGA
>NZ_CAUPZX010000057.1:0-10149 GCF_963515875.1 uncultured Gemella sp.
GAAAGAGAAAAAGCTGAAGCTGCTAGAGCTCAAGCCGAAAAAGAAAGACTTGAAAAAGAAAGACTTGAAAGAGAAAAAGCTCTAAAAGAAGCTGTAGAAAAAATCCAAGCTGAAAACAAAGAAACTGTAAAAGAAGCTGAAGCTGCTAAAGAAACAGTAACTAAATTAGAAGCTGATAAAGCTCAATTAGAAAAACTAGTTAAAGAAAAAGAAGAAGCTATAAACAATGCTACTACTGAAGCTGAAAAAGAAAAATTATCTACAGAAAAAGCAGCAGTTGAAAAAGAACTTACAGCAAAAGTAACTGAATTAAAAGCCGAAAATGAAAATGTAGTTAAACTTGAAAATAAAGTTAATGAAATTAAACAATTAGAAGAAGTTAAAACAGAAGCTGTAGGGAAAATCCAAGCTGAAAACAAAGAAACTGTAAAAGAAGCTGAAGCTGCTAAAGAAACAGTAACTAAATTAGAAGCTGATAAAGCTCAATTAGAAAAACTAGTTAAAGAAAAAGAAGAAGCTATAAACAATGCTACTACTGAAGCTGAAAAAGAAAAATTATCTACAGAAAAAGCAGCAGTTGAAAAAGAACTTACTGCAAAAGTAACTGAATTAAAAACTGAAACTGAAAAAGCAGTTAAACTTGAAAATAAAGTTAATGAAATTAAACAATTAGAAGCAATTGTAAAAACTGCATCTCTTAAAGATACATTGGTTGCAAAAGTTGAAGAAAATGGTTCTTCTGAAAAAGTTACAGTAACATTTAATAATGCTGCTATAAATGCTGATCACTTAGTTGTACAAAAAGCTAATGAAAAAACTGTAGCAGATGTGAAAGAAAAAGTAGAAGAATTAGCTAAAAAAGCTGATAAAAATCTAAGTGTTGTTAAAACAATCGATCTTCACTTCGCTGATTCTAATGGTAATGAAATCAACAAACAAGGTGAAACACGTGCCGTTACAGTAGCTGTAGTAGCTAATGAAGGTGAAAAACTAGAAGTTTACTATGTACGTGAGACAGTTGATAAAAATATAGTTTTAGAAAAAGTTCCAAGTGTTTATAAAGATGGAAACCTTACATTCTTTACAAATCACTTCAGTCGTTACACTATCGTAAAAGAAAAAGAAGGTGAAACTGATCAAAATACTTCAGTACCAGTAACACCTACTCCATCAACTGACTCTACTAAACCTGTAGTGACAGACGAAAATGAGGCGCCAACTCAACCTGAATTACCTGCTTTAGACTTAGAAAAAACTAACAAAGGAGAAGCTTTAATTCAACCTGAATTACCTACATTAAATATCAATGAGTTAAGTAAAGAACAAAATGTAAAAGAAGAAGCTGAAGCAACTGCACAAAACATCTTCGGTCAAGTAGACAACAAAGAAAACAAAAATGTTGAAGTAGAAAAAACTGTTGCTCAAAATACTTCTCAAACTGTAGCTACAGGACTTAAACAATTAGCTAAAACTGGACTAAATGCAACAGCAACTGCTGGATTAGGTGTATTAGCACTACTATCCGCTTTAGTACTACGTAGAAGAAACAACAAATAATATAAATAATAAAATCTTTATACAAAGGGGTAATCTACCTCTTTGTATAAAGTCATGTATAGAGAAATTTTAAGGAGGACAAATAAAAACATGAAAACTAATAAATTTTTAAAAGTTCTATCTGCAGCAACGATTATTTCTACAATTGCTGTGGTAGATTATTCAACAACTGCACAAAACAATAACAAAGTTTTATTAGCAGCTGATACTCAAAATCCAGAAGTAGAAGTAGAAGCTGTACTAATGCACGCTTACGAAAATAAACCTTCAATGGGGAATGTAGCATTAGAAGGTAAAAAAACTACTGTCCAAAAAGTTAATAATGGATATAAATATAAAGTAATTTGGCATGATATTACTTATGCTAATTTAACTGGTGGTATAGGTCATTTTTGGATTAATGGATCTGAAGTACCTCTAAAACCCATAGAATTACCAGGTTTATTAAATCCAAAAGTAGCAGAATTTACTTTACCTACTTTAGAGAGTCGTATCCCTGTAGAAGTATTCGTTGAAGCTATGGATAAAATAATGCCTGGTAACGGTAAACAACGTGCATTTCTTCAAATCGAGACAAAAGGATTAGAAGAAAAACTTGCTCCAAAGCATACCGAGACTGAATCTGCTCCCTCAGCAGCAGCTTCTACGGGTACTACTCCTAAACCAACGATAACTCCATCAAGACCTGACACTCCAAATAACGTTAAACCATCGGATAAACCTCAAGGTTTTGAAGGGACTCCTCCTAGCGACGCTAACCCTGGAGTAACTACATCTACTCCAAAAAATACATCTGCAGCAACTGCAACTTTCTATAAAGGAGTAAAAGCCTCACTACTGAACGCTTACCAACCTGATAGAAAATCAATGGGAGATGCAGCTCTAGAACATAGCAATGTTACTGTATTTAAAGAAGGAAGTACTTACCACTATATCGTAAGATTCCATGATTTATCTACTCGTGGTTTCACTGGTGGAATCTCTAAATTCTGGGTAAATGGTACAGAGTACCCAGTTAACTCTACTCGCGGTGCCAATAACCAAGTAGAAGTACACTTCACATCTACTGAAAAACTATCAACTGTTCCTGTTACTGTATTCGTTCAAGTTATGGAAGATATTATGCCAGGTGGTGGTAAACAAAATGCTACTCTATCATTTGATTGGTCTAATGTAACTGAGGAACAAGAAAAACCTATAGCTGGTGGAAATCCTGGATCTAGTGGATACACTCCAACTCCTGGTTCTAATCCTGGAGGTCAACCTACTTCACCAATTACTACTCCAACAACACCAGCACTTCCTGCTGCTGCTCAAGGTCAAGGTGTAGAAGTGCCAGTTACATTCTACGATAACGTAACTGCTTCTCTATTAAATGCTTATGAAGCAGGTCGTGCGTCTATGGGGAATGCCGCATTAGATGGAATCACTGTATTCAAACATGGTGATACTTATCACTACAAAGTTCGTTTCCACGATATCAAAGTAGGAACTCTTACAGACGGTATTACTCGTTTCTGGGTTAATGGAACTGAATATCCTGTTGTAAAAACAGGTGGTGCTATGAACCAAGTAGAAATTCATTTCACATCTAACGAAAAATTAACTAACATTCCTGTTTCTGTCTTCGTACCAACAATGGAAAGTATTATGCCAGGTGCTGGTAAAAAAGATGCAATCCTTAGCTTAAACTGGTCTAACGCTACAGAAAGACAAGGTACTGCAGTTATTGATGGTGGTCAACCAGGAGCAAGTGCTGCTGGTAATGGTGCTGGTGCTTTAACTCCAAAAGGTGGACGTCTAAACAACGGTCGTCTATCTAAAACTGGTTTAGAAACATCATCATCAATTCTTGCAGGAGCTCTTACTCTAATGAGTGCCTTCATGGTTGGTAGAAGAAAACAAAAATAATAAGATAATATCCTGCTTAATTAGCTTACTATTATCTATTCCGTAAGGCGGGAAAACTTCCCGCCTTTATTATTAAAAATTAAATAATACAAAAGAAAGTGAGTTTATACAATGAAACGAATTTTAAAACTGTTAACGATAGTTATTGCTACATTAACATTTATAGTTACATCTAGTAATGTTCCTTTCGTTAAAAATGTACATGCCGCTGACAGAGTATATAGCGTTCCTGTGGAACTATGGCACGCTGAAAATAGTGGTCGTCTTTCTATGGGGAACAATGCACTAGCTACACATGCTACTGTTAACGTTCATGATAATAACACTTCTACTATTACTGTTCAATTCACACCTATGGATTTCAGTAATATGCACGGTCACTTATTATCACTTAGTATTTATTCATCTCCTATATTCTCAGGAGGTCTGACAGCCGCTTCTGTAACAAGTACTTATAACGATACAAACTTAGATGGTGGTACAAGTACTTATCCTGGTACATTAAGCTTTAATTTCGGTGAAGCTAAACCTGATAAAGTTGGTGTGCGTGTTGCGGTTGATGCCATGAACCAAATTATGGGTGGAGATGCATCTCAAAATGCTATTATTAAATTTAATTGGTCTGGGGCTTCTTTAGTATCGGGTTCTGAAGATAATTCTAAAGATAAAGATAAAAAAGAAGACAATAAGAAAAAACAAGAAGAAAACAAAGACAAAAAAGATGAGAATAAAGCACCTGAAGGATTTGTTGCTAAGAAATTAGAAGATTACTTCAAAGCAGATCAAAAAACAAAAAATCCTGGTCTTTATAACCTTGATATCACTGGTTCATATTTAAATCCTCTAACTGGAATTACTGCTGATGGTGGAACTAAAAATACTGCTATTGGTGAAGGTATGGTACAAGGGGTAATCTCTCCTATTAATGCAGGTGGAGATTTAAATGATGCTCTTAAAAATCAAAAATCTAACGGTGAAAAACGTTGGTCTAAAGCTATGCTTCAACGTACAAAAGATGGTAAACTATATGCTACTGTTCGTATTCACTTAATGAACTGGGTTCAACGTAGCAAAGAACAAGGTCCTTTCATTAAAGTTCTTCAAAAAGACGGAGAATTCAAACAAGTGGAAGCTACTGAAACAAAAGTAAACATTGAACAATATAAAGATAGTTATGTTGACTATCGTTTTGAAGTACCAAATGAAAACTTCTTAGCTATGGTGCAAATGTATGTAGAACCTATGAATCGTCCTGTTCGTTATTTTGTGGAAGTTAATACTGACACTATTAAAAACGGAAATGATGGCTTAGATATGGAAGCTATTAAAGAAGCAAACTACACACCTTATTATTTAGGTGGTATAGGAGTTCTTGCAATAGCTGCTGGACTTTACTTTCCTCGTAAAAAAAGAAAAAATAACTAGGAGATAATTCATGAAAAGAAAACTATCCCTATTATTTACACTACTTCTAGCTAGTATCTTAGTACTTACTGCTTGTTCATCACAAAACAAAGCCGGTAACACTACTGGAACTGATCCTAATCTAGCTGATAAAGCTTTTAATGAAACAATAGACTTGACAGGTGTAAATAAAGATAAAAAATCTGAAGAAGAAAATGGTAAACGTGTAGTAATGGATTCTGTCGCTCTTGCTCAAGTAGCTAATGTTCTTGACATTAAATTAGCAGCTGTTCCTACTACAAAATTAGGACGTATGCCTAAAAAGTATGACAATACTGTTCAAATTGGGCTTCCGATGAATCCTAATATGGAAGTTATTAAGTCTATTAACCCTTCTATTGTATATGCGCCAGATAGTTTACAAGACTGGATAAAAGAAGGATTCGAGAAAAATAAAATACCTTATAAATTTGTAGACATTCGTAGTGTTAACGGGCTATACGCTGTAACTGAAGAACTTGCAAAAGAATTCGGTAAAACTGAAAAATTCAAAGAGTTAAAGAAAGAACACGATGAATTCTTCGCCAAATTCAATGAAAAAATCGCAAATAAAAAGAAACCAAAAGTTCTTGTTCTTATGGGGTTACCTGGGAGTTACATGGCAGCTACTGAAAAATCTTACGTAGGTAACCTTGTAAAATTAGCTGGTGGTGAAAATATCGTTAAAGGTAACGAAGAGTTTAAAAATCTAAACTTAGAAACTGCTTTAAACGATAAACCAGATTTCATTTTACGTACTGCTCATGCTATGCCTGATACCGTAAAAGAAATGTTTAAAAAAGAATTTGAAAACAATAAGAGTTGGTCTCATTTTGATGCGGTAAAAAATAATAAAGTTGTCGATTTAGATAGCTCAATGTTTGGTATGACAGCTACATATGATTACCAAAAAGGATTAGAAAGTCTGTACAGTATTTTTTATAGTAACTAATACTTAAAACCAGAAGTAGCGCATTGCTACCTCTGGTTTTTTAAATAATACAATTTTAAAACAATGTGATATACTAAATATATAAACTATATAAGGAGGTTCTTAATGTTTAAAAATAAAAAAGCAATCACTTTTTCTGTTCTTATTCTGCTTTTATTGAGTACAATATTTTTTGCAGCGAACAGTGGTAGTATAAAAGCTAGCGTCGGACAATTAGCTGTTGGTATCTTTACCGGAGAATACGCCAATGTAAATACAATTATCGACGTTCGTTTTCCAAGAATTATCATCACCTTATTAGTAGGTGCTGCGCTGGGAGTTAGTGGTCTATTATTACAAACAGTATTAAAGAACCCACTTGTTGATCCTAGTATTATTGGTGTTTCTAGTGGAGCTAACCTATTTTTATACTTAGGATTAGGATTATTACCACAATTTTTAATGTTTAAGTCTGTATTTTCTATTATCGGTGGTGTTCTTGGTTTCTTAATCATTTATTACTTAGCTGGTAGAACAAAAAACAATGTTAAAATTATTTTAATCGGTATTGCGATAAGTTATTTCTTTACAGGAATACTAAGTTCTATGCAGTATTTGAACCAAGCTAACTCTACTACTTCATCTGCATTCAAAACTGTTGGTTTAGGTACTAAAAACTGGGATGATGTTTCATTATTATTAAGTTGGATTCCAATATTACTAATTATTAGTTTCTTCTTAGCTAAACTATGCAATATCTTCGCTTTGGATGATAATATTATTAGTTCTCTTGGTATAAATATTAATATGATTCGTTTGTTGATTTCATTTGTTGCGGTGGCTCTTGCTTCTATTTCTACAGCTGTTGCTGGTGTTATGGTATTCTTGGCTCTTATTACACCTCATATTGCTAAGATTGTAATTGGACGAAATCATACTTACACAATTCCATTTAGTGCTTTACTTGGAGCATTTATTCTACTATTATTCGATACAATCGGTCGTATTATTTTTGCACCAATCGAAATACCTGCTGATTTAATAATGATGATTATAGGTGGACCTGCATTTATTATTTTAGTTAGGAAAGGAGTAAGTTAATGGAAAATATAATAGAAATTAATAACCTGACATTTAAGTATGATAATAAAAATGCTCTTTTTGAAGGTCTAAATGTAAATATTGAAAAAGGTAAGATTACTACCCTACTTGGTAAAAATGGTTGTGGTAAGAGTACACTAATAAAAATATTAGCAAAAAATTTAAACTATAATTCTGGAAGTATAAAAATCGAAAATAAGGAATTAAATTCATATTCATTAAAAGAACTTGCGAGTATTCTTGCAATTGTTTATCAAAAAAATGAAACTCCTCGAGAGATTACCGTCTATGATATGGTAAGTTTCGCTAGACTTCCTTATCAAAATATCTTCTTCTACAAACCTAACGCTAATGATGTTGAAAAAATTGAATTCGCACTAGAAAAAACTAATCTATCAGCTTATAAAGATAAACGCGTAGATGAATTATCTGGAGGTCAGCTTCAACGTGTTTACATCGCAATGGCGTTAGCACAAAGTACTGATATTATTATACTAGATGAGCCTACTACTTTCCTTGATATAAAATATCAAAAATCTATAATGCAGCTTGTAAGAGAGCTTAATAAATCATTAGGAATCACTATTATCATGGTATTGCATGATATTAATCAAGCTCTAGCTTATAGTGATAATATTATTGCTCTTCTTGATGGAAAAGTGATTAAAAATGATCAAGCCACTAACTTTTTTGATGAAACCCTTCTAAATAAACTTTACGATGCTGATATTAAAATAGAAGATGGAAAAGTAATTAGTTGGTAATTTTATATAAAAAACGAAAGAATATCGCTACATTTAAGTACTAATATTTAGATGTAGCGATTTTTTTATAATACGCTGTAGAATAATTTACCAATAGTTTATCTATATTTACTAACCTTAAAGACTTATGAATTCTAATTTGAATAATCTTCCTTTTATTTGTATTATCATTGAATTTAGTACTAATTGATGGTAAAATATATTGGTACAAATAATAATAAAATAATTACAAAGGAGTTTTTTATGGAAATACTAACTACCCTAGGTATATTTGTCATAATTGTAATACTTGGTTCATTTTTAAATAATCTTTTCCCACGTATTCCAGCAGCTTTATTCCAAATAATACTTGGTGCTGCGATAACATTTATTCCTAATCTTCCACTTCATTTTGAGTTTGAATCAGAAATGTTTATGATGTTAGTTATTGCACCATTACTGTTTACTGACGGTTTCAACTCTTCATTAAAGAATATTTGGTTGTATAAAAAACCAATCATATATATGGCAATATTTTTAGTTCTTGTGACGGTAATTGTTGTCGGTAGCATAATTCATTTATTACTTCCAATGATTCCATGGGCAGCATGTTTTGTTTTAGCCGCTATCCTATCACCTACAGATGCTGTTGCTGTTAAATCAATAACTAAAGGAATGAAGCTACCTAAAGGACTTATGGCTATACTAGAAGGTGAGTCGCTTCTGAATGATGCTTCTGGTCTTGTATCATTTAATATAGCTCTGGCAGCCGTTCTTACTAATACATTTTCTGTCGCAAATGCTAGTTATAAATTTTTAGTAGTTGCAGGAGGTGGAGCAATCTTTGGACTTATTATTGGGATAGCATTCTCTTATATTAAGTTTATATTCTCAACAAAATTTGCTGATGAAGCTAATATTTTAGTTATTTTTCAATTAATAACACCAATTATAGTATTCTATCTTGCAGAACATATTGGTGTATCTGGTATCGTTGCTGTAGTAATTACAGCTCTAGTATACAACTACCAAAGAAAACTTCACTTACTTACTGTTGTAAGTAGTGATGCTGCAGTAACTATAGATAGTACTCAACAAATAGCAAGTTATGTACTAAATGGCTTCGTATTTACATTTTTAGGATATTTGCTTCCAGAGATATATCATACAATGTTTAACAATAGAGAGATTGATATTGTATATGGATTCATTATTTCATTAGTTATTGTTTTAGGTCTAATGATAGTCAGATTGATTTTTGTATATTTCAACTACATATCATTCCAACCTCATCATTTTACGACTGCTAGAAAAACAGCAAAAATAATATTAAATAGAAAATTTGACAAAGATAGCTATTCTAGATTTAGCTACTCTTTAATTGCTAGTTTATGCGGTATTCACGGTACAGTAACACTTGCTACAGCACTTATGATTCCTATCGTAACTGCTACTGGAGATAACTTCCCACTTAGAAACACCATCCTATTCATTGCTAGTAATGTCGTGTTACTAAGTATTGTTATCGGTACACTCGCTCTTCCACTTATTGTTAAAGGAGAAGATGAAGAAAAAGAATATACTCAGTACTCTCTTCGTGAAAAAATCCTAGAAGGAACACTTGAAGAACTAAAAGAACGTGATATTTCTAAAAAATCTATCGAAGAAAAAGTTGCTTATGCTTTTGAAATAAAAAGTTTACACGAAATGAAAGCATACTTTAGAAACATGCACACTGGAAGATTTAAAAATGCTAGTGAAGCACTAGCATTACACAAAAAAATAATGAAAGCACAAGATAAAGCTCTTCCTGAAATACTTAAAGGCAACCCTAACATTGAGCAAATATTGGAAATTTCTAAAATCATGCAACTTAGAAAATCTTTCTTATTTACTTATTCAATACCAAAAAGTCTACTTCTTAATTTGAGAATATATATAAAAGAATCTAGTCTAAAACGTCGTTTAACTCGTCATTTTGTAGCTAAAGATCTAACTCCAGAATTTTATGAGAAACTTAAAGAAAAAGTTCCAAAAAGAAGAAAAGTTAACTTCGTCAATAAATTAGATGAAATTAAACAAAGAGCCGAAGCTTCTTCTAGCCAAATTCAAGCTATCATCGATTGTTCGCCTACAGTAAGAGACTCACTTCTTGATATAGCTTATAAGGTTATTGATGAAAAGTGTTCAGATGAAAATACTGCAGAATTCGTTAAAGATATATATAGATACTACTCATTCACCTTGTTTGAAGTATTTTTAGAAGATATCGATTTTGAAGAAGAACTTAAAGAACTTCAAATGGAAGCAGTTCGACTTTTAAAATACAGAATATTAACGATGAGAAAATTGAATTATATTTCTCTAGAAGATTCTTACACCGCTCTTCGCGACTTAAACTTTAGTGAATCTATGATCTTCCCTCGTGAAACTGAAGAAGAATAAAATAAAAAAGCTGACCTC
>NZ_CAUPZX010000058.1:0-8366 GCF_963515875.1 uncultured Gemella sp.
CCTGTGCATGGTTATCTAGTTCAACAAGAATATCTACCGCTATATTAAAATCCGACGCGACATTACTATTAGCAGTAAAGATTTGATTTCCTTCTATAAGCTTTGCAGTTTTCGCAGGTAAATCAAAAATATCTTTTACAAACTGTAACGCTACTTCTTCATTACGAAATATTTTTTTTACAACTAAATCATTAACAGGTTTTATATTTTTATGTCTTTCCCCCATTTTATTCACTCCCTTAGTTTGTTACTTAAAGTATATCACATATATATGATTAATGCGAATGTTAAATAAGAAATGATGTAGTTTAAACATTATCATTTTCAAAATAGTAACAATAAAGATTTTTAGAAATTCATATTAAATTTTATAATTTTAGTTATTTCCTTTATTTCCTATTTCTATAGAACTAAAATAAAGAATACTATTTCAAAAAATCCTAAAAATTAGATTTTCTCTAACTTTTAGGATTTTATTAAATATTATAGTTGAAGTTTTTTTCCATCTTTATAGACCTCATCGATAATGGCTCCACCTAGACAAACATCTCCATCATAGAAAACAACCGCTTGTCCTGGTGTAACAGCTCTAACAGGCTCTTTGTAGACAACTTTTACTTTATTATCCTCTAAAACTTCCACCTCTACCTCAGTATCTGGTTGACGATATCTGAATTTTGCAGTACATATGAATTTATTAGGTTGTGGATTTTTAGTTGTAAATGATAGTGAACTTGCTAGTAAACTATCTGAGTAAAGTTTTTCATTATGGAAACCTTGACAAACATATAGTACATTATTTTCAAGGTCTTTACCACATGCAAACCATGCTTCACCTTCAGTATCTTTAGTTCCACCAATACCTAGTCCATGACGTTGACCGATTGTATAATGCATTAAACCAATGTGTTCTCCACGAACATTACCATCTAAATCAATCATCTTCCCGCCTTGAGCTGGTAGATATTGTGATAAGAATTCTCTAAAGTTTTTCTCACCGATGAAACAAATACCAGTTGAGTCTTTTTTCTTCGCTGTTGCAAGACCCGCTTCTTCTGCAATCTTACGAACATCTTTTTTCTCAAGTTCTCCTACCGGAAACAAGATATTTTTGATTTGATGTTGTTTTAATTGCGATAAGAAGTAAGTTTGGTCCTTATTATTATCTACGCCGCGCAACATTAAACGTTCTCCGCCAACATCCTTAACGCGAGCATAGTGACCAGTAGCCACATAATCAGCACCTAAATCCTCTGCATATTCTAAGAATACTTTAAATTTAATTTCCTTATTACACATGATATCAGGGTTAGGTGTACGTCCTTTTTTATATTCATCTAAAAAGTACGTAAAAACTTTATCCCAGTATTCTTTTTCAAAGTTAATAGAATAATAAGGAATATCTAGTTGTTCACATACTTTTATAACATCCTCATAATCCTTCTCAGCAACACAAACCCCTCTATCATCTTTTTCTTCCCAGTTTTTCATAAATACTCCAATAACATCATATCCTTGTTGTTTCAAAAGATACGCTGTTACTGATGAATCTACTCCACCGCTCATTCCAACTACTACTTTTTTGTTGCTATTCATTATAAGTTCCTTTCTTTTATTCTTTTCTCTAAAGTTACAATTTTAGTTATAACTTCGTCTATTAATTCTTTATTAATATCGAATCCAACACTAATTCTTACAGAATGTGCTGCACGTTCTATATCATACATTTCCTTAATTATACGACTACCTTTTATATTACCAGAACTACAAGCAGAACCTCCAGATATATAAATAGATTGTGCATCCAAATACGTTATAAGCCTTTGTGCTTCTATATTTTTAAAGTAAATATTTAAAATATTAGGTAATGAATTTTCTATAGATCCATTCACCTCAAATTCAATATCACTCTTTTCAAGTTTTCCTATAAAATAATTTTTTAACTCACGAAGACTTGGTAAAGATGCTAATGTTTCAGTTAAACAGTCACAAAGTACCAATATTCCTAATAAGTCAGTTGTACCTGAACGAAGACCGTTTTCTTGTCCTCCACCTAGAAGAAGTGGTTCAACGTCCCCATCTTTTGCATACAGAAATCCAAAATTATTAAGTGAACCAATCTTATGAGCAGAGGCAGAGGCAAAATCAAGACCTAATTCTCTAACATTTATTTCTACTTTTCCTAGAGCTTGAACAATATCACTATGTAATAAAATGTTTTTATCGGCGATAAGATTTGAAACTTCTTTTAGAGGATTTAATACTCCAGTTTCATTATTAGCTAGCATTATTGAAATCAACACCGTATTAGAATTAATCTTTTCTTTTAATTCTTCTAGATCTATAGTTCCACTTTCTCCTACTGATAACTCATGAACCTTAAATCCAAATCTTTCAAGTCTCTTAGCACTTGCTTTAACCGAAGGATGCTCTATTGAAGAAATTATTATCTCTCCTGCTTCAAATCTATTTAACACATGATTAAATACTGTATTATTGCTCTCAGTTCCACCAGAGTTGAATATTATTTCCTCAGGCTTTGCATTAAGGGCTCTTGCTATACTCTCTCGACCCTCTCGAACTAATTTTGAATTTTTCTTACCTAGAGTATGGCTACTACTTGGATTAGCATAGATTTCTCTTATTACATTCATATTTTTTTCTATAATATCAAAATGTTTTTTTGATGTAGCTGCATAATCTAAATAAATATTCGCCATATCATCGCCTCCTAATTGTAATTATACTATATTTTAACACAAATAATAGTCAAATAAAATCAATTGCACTTTATTCAAATATAACATCTAACTTATTAAAAATTTCTGACATACTCTTCAACATCCGCTAACATCTTTAATCCTAACACCTCGAATTCTTTATCTTTAATACGTTTAGTATAGTTTAAAATACCTAATGCCGAAATAAAAATCATACAATACTCTAGTTGCTCAGAAAGACCTTTCTCATTTGAATGTGCATAATAATGTTCTAAAAACAATTCTATTTTACTTTTATCATTATTCAAATCCTGATAAAAATATTTAATAAAGTCTAAATAATAACTAGCATACTTCACTCTTTCAAAATCTATTAATACTAAGCTATCATCTTTTTTCATTATATTTCTTAGACCAAAATCCCCATGGATTAATACTAATGTTTCTTCATATTCCGCTTCTAACACTTTTATATTTTTTAAGAATTTCGAGTTAATTTCACATACCTTTTCATATTCTCTTCTATCAGCTATTCTTGACACATTTTTCTCTAAAACTTTTTCTAAAGATACTTCTTTTTCATTTTTTATCAACAGCCAATTATCTTTATGAAATTCAGCAATTAACTTTGCAGTTCTAATAATATCATCATCAGCCATAGTTTCTCGTGTTATTGGTATATAGTTTTCATACTCTAATACAAAAGCATTATACTCTTGTAAATTCAATAATAAATTATTCTGATCTTTTAATACTTCATACTCTAAATTATATTTTAACCGATCTTTAAAAATCTTAACAAAAATTTCTTTATTAAATTTTTTAGAAAAACCTGCATAATGATTATTTTCAGAAATATGATTAATTTTTTGTAAGTCTGCATCTAATAATTCATCAAGTTGTCTTTTCATAATTCACCAAAATAGTCATAAAAAAGGAGTGACTCAAAATTATGATTTTCGAAAAAATCAATTTTGTCGAGTCAGTCCCCTTCTAATACTTATCCTCTAACTTCTTCTAAGTCTAATGTTGACTTCGCATTTAGCGTTAACGGATTAGAAAAAATATTATTTTTATAATAATAGTATCCTACTGCTCCCATCATAGCTGCATTATCGCTACAATAGCTCATTTTCGGAATAAGTACTTCTACTCCTAATTGCTGTTCTAGTTCTAGGACTTGTTTACGAAGTTCGCTATTTCCTGCCACTCCACCCGCTAATATCAATTGTTTTACGCCTAAATTAACAATAGCTTTCTTAGTTTTAGCAATTAAAACTTCCACTACCGCAGTTTGGAAGCTACAAGCTAAATCTTCAGGTACGATTTCTTCACCACGTTGTTTTGCGTTATGAACAAAATTGATTACCGCTGACTTCATACCTGAAAAACTAAAGTTATAATCATCACTATCAATCATTGCACGAGGAAATTTATACTTATCTTCACCCAACTTAGCTAATTTGTCTACTTTAGGACCTCCAGGGTACTCAAGATTTAACTGTCTTGCGACTTTATCGTAGGCTTCTCCTACAGCGTCATCATGAGTAGAACCGATTATTTCAAAATCAAGTTCATCTTTCAAATAAACCAGTTCTGTATGCCCCCCACTAACAACAAGAGCTAACGACGGATAAACTATATCATTGTCTATATTACTAGCGTAAATATGTCCTGCAATATGATGTGCACCTATTAAAGTTTTACCTAAAGCATAGCTTAATGTTTTCGCCACATTAACACCAACTAGTAATGAACCGATTAATCCCGGTCCTTGCGTTACACAAATTGCATCTATATCGTTTAAAGTAATTTGAGCTTCTTCCAAAGCTTCTTCAACAATTTGCATTACTACTTCTATATGTTGTCTACTTGCTATTTCAGGTACCACTCCACCAAATTGCTTATGAGTTTCAATTTGACTACTTACAATATTCGACAGTACTTCTTTACCATTTTTCACAACAGCTACACTAGTTTCATCACAACTTGTTTCTATAGCTAAGATAGTTACATTTTCTATATTTTTACATTCTTTCATTACTAAAATCCCTTACCATTACAAAAGCATTTTCCCCATTATTTTTGTAATAATTTTTTCTCATATCGACTGTTGTGAATCCAGATTTTTCATAGACAGTTATCGCAGGCATATTACTTACACGCACCTCTACAATAGCTTTTTTAACACCTTTTAGTTTTAATAATTGCATTACGTAAGTGAAGAAAATTTGGCCTAATTTCTTATTTTGATGAGGTTTATCTATAACTATTTTATTAACTTGATATTCATCAGCCACAAGCCAACCACCACAGAATCCAATAATTTCACCATCATTAAATAATCCATAATATTCTGCGTTTTCATGTTCCAACTCAGATTTAAACATTTCTTTCGTCCACGCATCTTCAAAATTATCTATATCAATTCTTGATAATATATCTAAATCATTAACATCTACACTATTTATTTTTATCATTTTCTAGTTCCCTTTCTGCTTCAGTTTTTCTTAAATATTGTGGTTTCATATTATAACAATCAATCTCTTCTAAAGAATCATATATTTTTACAATATTAGCAGCTCTAACCATTTCGACATTTTTTGATCCATCAAGAAGATAATCGTTTAATTTAACTATATCCTTACTAATGTACACATATTCTTCGTTCTGTAAAGATAAAAAGTTGTTAATTTCCTCAAGTGAATAATATCCTTCTTCAAATACTTCTACTAATTTACCATCTTCATTTTTATACACCGCTCCAAAAACATTAGTACGACGTGCATCAATAAAAGGTACTAATAGCTTATTACTATCAAATTCTAATAACGCTTGTAATTTTAATGATGACACTTTTTTCAATTTAATCTTTAATGTATAAGCTAAAGTTTTGCATACTGCTGCAACTACACGAATCGCTGTGTATGAACCTGGTCCTTCACTTGATATAATTTCAGTTAAATCCGTTTTTTTCTTATTAGCTTCTTTTAAACAATTATCAATTTCCTCTAAAATAACAGCTGATAAATTATTACTACATACAAAGTTTTTCTCAGCTAATACAGTCTTATTTTCAAAGCATGCGATTGAACACACTCCGTTAGAAGCTTCTACTATTAAACTTACCAATTTTCACGAATCCTTTCTTCAATTTTTTTATATTCTCCATTAGAAATAACTTCAATTTCTCTGTAATCATCCACTAAGCGAATATTAAAAATTAATCTTTCATTGGGTAAAAACTCTTCAATAAATTCGCCCCATTCGATAACACTCACATTATTTTCAAAGAAAATATCTTCAAACCCTAAATCTTCATCACTATCTTCCAAACGATAAGCATCTATATGATACAATTTTCCATTAGGATATTTATATTCTTTCATTATATTAAAAGTTGGTGAATTGACCACACTCTTCACACCTAAATATTCAGCTAAATATTTCGTAAAAGTAGTTTTCCCTGCTGCTAAATCTCCATTTAACAAAAGAACTAATCTATCTTCTATACCTTCACTAACAATTTTCGCCAAACGTTTAGTATCTTCTAAATCTCTTATAACTATTTTTAACATTGTTAAACCTTCTAAATTTTCAAATTTATTTACCAACTACTATAATACCATATTTACCAGTATATTCCAACAACTAACAATGTAATTAATAACATAAAAAAACGGGAGTGACTCAAAAATCATGATTTCGTAGAAATCGATTTTGTCAAGTCACTCCCGCACAGTTTATTAGATATCTAAAAAGTTTTTATAAAGCAAATTTAGATATCAATAAATCACTGCTTCTATGAGTTATCATGTAAACTTTTTAAAAATCTAGGACTTTAGAGTCAATCCCGTTTTTATAACTCATATAATCCGTCGTTAAATCAAATCTTATTTTACTACCCTTACTCTTGAAGTTCTTTCAATTGGTGCAGCTTCTTGTAGTTTTTCACCAAACGGCATTTGAGCACGTAGTACTAAGTTCGCTGGAATATCCCATTCAGCAGCAACTTTTTCATCAATTACAGGGTTATAGTGTTGAATATTAGCTCCAACTCCAGCCTCTGCTAATGCATTCCAAACTGCAAATGATGCAATTCCAGTTGATTGTTCTGACCAAATTGGGAAATTATCAGCATATGATGGGAATTGTTCCTGAAGTCCTTTTACTACATTATGATCTTCAAAGAATAAAATTGTCCCATAAGCCGCAGCAAAACTATCAATTTTACCTTTTGTAGTTGCTTTAGCTTCTTCATTTTTTAAGAATTTTTCTAATTCTCCAAAAGTAATATCCCAAAGTTTTTGGTGGTTTTCACCTAATAATACAACTACATGAGCAGTTTGTGAGTTAAATGCACTTGGTGAATGTTTAACAGCATTATCAATAATTTCTAACACTTCTTGTTCAGATACTGGTAAGTTTTTACCTAACGCATATACACTTCTTCTATTTTGATATAAATTTTTTGCTTCTGTCATTATTATGTCCTCCGTTTTTTAGCTATTGTCAAACCTTATTATTTGTTTTATAATTATTATATATAATAATTATAATATTAACTAAAAAAATAACAAGTACGTTTTTTTATAATAGTTAGTATCATTTATGATAGAATTGTATAATATCAATGAAATTTTAGGGAGATTTTTATGGAACAACAAGAACCTTTTGGAAAATGCCCTTTTTTTACAACTCAAAAAATATTGTCTGGTAAATGGACTATACTAATTCTTCATCTACTTGAAGATAAAAGTGTTAGATTTAACGAGTTGCAAAGATCACTAGGGACAATTACCCAAGCTACGCTTACAAAACAATTAAAACAACTAGAACATGATGGACTTATAAATCGCAAAGTCTATGCTCAAATTCCTCCTAAAGTTGAATATAGTTTGACAGCTATTGGAAAAAAATTCCAATCAGTACTTAATGAATTAGAAATCTGGGGAAATGACTACATTGATTACTTAAAAGAAAATAGAGAAGCAGTATAATACTATGGATAAACTAAATGAAATCAAATCAAAACTTCACCTTCTTTCTAGTGAGCAACTAGACATAATTTATAGACTTATTTCTTCTTGGAATATTAAAGATAACAAAATCCAAACAGATGAAAATTTAGTTAAAAAAATCTACGAAAGTACTATATCACCTATAGAAGATCCTCTAAAAAATTATACAAAAGAAGAACTTTTAGAAGAATATGGTGTATTATTTTACAATCAACAAGGTACAGTAAACTCTAATTTTGGAGAAGTTTCCATCGAATATAATTATGATGATAATCATACAACTCCAAGTTTTAGTGAACAAATAGAACTTAACAAAATTTTTAATGTTGCGGATAATAATACTTATTTTGAAACAAATAATTCAAACAGATTTACTTTTGACAAACCCTCAAACACTAACACTTCTAATATTGAATTCGACGATTTTGATCCACTATTTCCAGATACTGATTTCGATTCTTTAACAGGTCTAAACAAAAGTAAATACGATGATTTAGACTTTTCAGTATTAATTTCGAAAAAACCTAAATAAACTTAAAACAGACTCTAAACATTAACATTGGTTTAGAGTCTCAGATTGTTGACAAAACGACCAAAATATCAATGAAGATATTGATGTTTTGGT
>NZ_CAUPZX010000059.1:0-8348 GCF_963515875.1 uncultured Gemella sp.
GGTCAACCCCGTTACTAAGTTTTTGTCCTCCTTCGCTAAGACGACCAAGCCCAGCGCTAAGACGACCAGAACCATCAGTAAGTTGGTTAATACCACTACCTAGTTTTTGTCCCCCTTCGCTAAGACGACCAAGCCCGTTGTTTAGTTGGTTTGTAGCGTCTGCAGCTTTTTGAAGAGAACCTCCTATTTCAGAAAATTTACTGTATAGAGTTGCTGTATAAGTTTTTACAACTTGATCTTTAACTGTGTTTGTTAAATTACTCGCTACAGTTTCCATGATTTTTTCACCATTTTTACTCTTTGTAAAGTTAGTAGTAAAATCAATGTTCATTTTCTCTGGGTTTTCGTTTGATAATGAGCTAGCGTTTTTAGAGAAGTTTTCAGGGATTGTAACTACCATGTAGTAATCTCCTTCACGCAATTCTCTTTCAGCTGTGTCTTTATCGACGAATTGCCAATTTACTTTTTTATTTTCTTTTAATTTTTCAACCATTGAATTTCCGACTTCTAGAGTTTTCCCATCAAGGTCGACTTTTTTGTCTAGGTTAACAACACCGACTTTCATATTTCCAGTGTTATTATATGGATTCCAGACTGCTTTTAAGAAAGTTCCTGCATATAAAATTGGCACCAGAAGAACGATAGCCATGGTGATAATTAACCCTTTACTTTTTAAAAGGCTATTAAATTCTTTTTTTATCATAATTCCTCCTAAGAAATTCTATAGCTAAAATTTAAATATTTAGTTTTTATGATGCAGTTATACATCACTGTAGTTATTCTACAACTATTTTTAATAAAAGTCAAAATATTTTTAAGTAATAGTGAAAAAGTAAGTTTTAAAGATGATGAGTGTTGTTTATATAGGAGATAGTGATTGTAACTCTTGGGAATAAGTTATACTCAGAAAACTGTTGTTATTATAGCTTTAACGAAGTTATGTTATTTATGGAGTAAACTTATAAATAAATATATATTAATTAAAATAGTTTAGTTAATTTATAGTATTAAAAGTCCTAATTGATGAAAAAATTACTTTACTATTGTAAATTTAGGTGTTGTTACAGGGATGAGTTATTGAATTAGGTTTATGGATATTAGAAAAAAGGAAAAACGACTAAGAGGAAATGGTTTCGTATAAATCATCTCCTTAAGTCGTCGTTATATTATTATTAGTGAATCATATATTGTTAATGTTTGAGTATATATTAAGAATATTATACTGTTGCATGAGTTATTTTATAATTTAATAAGTTATCAAAGCAATCTTGGGCATCTGTCAAGTCTTTCATATCTGGATGTGAACGTGATTCTTTAACCATATCAGCAAGGTCTGGTGTCATTTTATGGATGAAGTTAGGATCACGCCAAGTAAGAATTTTAAATACTATTATTACTTTTGGATCAACTTTACCTTGACACACAAAAGTTTCGTGGATTCTATTATTTCTTTCTTCCATAAATGCAATATAGTTGTTTATAGAATCATCGGCATGATAATGCTCGCGAGGCACACCGCAAGTTAAAAATAATGCTACATCCTTATTATGGATTTGTTGTTGATCTATAAAACGTTGCATATTTTTGTTGGCGTTTGTTTTATCGGTCCAGGCTCCTAGTATATAAAAATCATATTCTTTTTCAAGTTTTTTTCTTTGTTTTTTTATATCAAGTAGGTCCACTTCTGCTTGATCTTTTATTTGTTCATAGATAGCTTCAGCTACTTTTTTTGTGTTTTTTGTTTTGCTAGAATAAGCAAGTAAAATTTTCATAATTAAACCTCCTCTTAGGGTGCGGGAGTAAGATAGGTTAATCCCGTATTAATTAAAATTACATACTCATTATATCAAAAAATAATAAAGTTTTAAACAGATAACTGAAAACAATAATCAATTATAAAGTCGAATTTATTATAAAAGAAAAAAATTTAAAGTGGAAGTAATAAATTAAAGGGCTTTATGTTTATAAAATAGGAAATATTTCTTATTTGTGTTAGAATACTAATTGATAATAAAAATGATTAATGAATTTATAGGAGTAGTAATGGATAGGTTGTTTGAAATATCTAGTTATGCATCGTTTATAGTGTATCATATAGAAGCTATGGATAAGATAAAAGTTCCGAAGGTTATGATACGTGAATATATAAATTTACAAAAAACAGTAGGGAGTTTTCCTGAAGAGTTAGAATATGTAGTAAGTTTTTACGATGAGAAGACAGGTAGCAGCGGTGCGTTGTTTAAAAATATAGTTGAAGAAAATTATATTCTAGCTTATACAGGGACAAATTTTTATTTTGATAGACAAAAAGATATGTATGCAGATGTTGTTGGGATATGTTTAGGACAGGGGGAGCATCTAACGTCTTGTTATAGGTTTTATACTCGTATGAGGAAGAAGTATGGGGACGATATTATCTTGACGGGGCACTCTTTAGGTGGTAGTATCACACAACGTGTAGCAATTGAATATGATGTGAAAAACAGTGTGGTCTTTAATGCGGCTCCTATATATTTGATAGGTGGAATAGATATTTTTATGGATAAAGAGAAAGATGAGGAGTTGTACATTACTCATATGAAGAAATATCTTAGAAATGTTAAGAAGACAGCGATAAAAAAAGCGGCATTTACTGGAACAATAAAAAGAATAGTTTCTGAGTATGATATATTTACTCGTATAGCGGAGTTGCTTTCTATTGGATATTATGTAGGTGAAGAAATCATAGTAAAAGAGGCAGGACTGCATGGTATTAAGAGTTTCTTAGGAATATATCAAAAATCTTTTGGAAGTAGTTTTAAAAAAGGTGAAACAGAAGAAAGCTACTTATCGAATGAGTATAAAGACTTTAGTCTCGCAGAAGTTGGGATTTTGAGTAATTTTTCTGAAGAACGTATAATAGGGCTGGAACAACATCTTAATGAGCTTTTAGTAAGTGATAAGATAATAGCTAGTTTGAACAAAAATCCTTACAATGTTAATTTTGAGTTCTTTATACAGATTATATTAGAAAACATTGCCAAAAAAAGAGAAATGATATAAAGATTCATAATATAAATAATTTTCTTATTTAATTTTTGGGAGTAATTTTTAGTAAAGTAAAATTCTCAGTTAGTAACTTTTACGGCTGAGAATTTTTTATTTTAATAATGATAGAATTATACTAATAAAGTAATATAAAATAAATTTTTTAGGATAATCACATTTTTGTTTTATCTGTTGTCTTTAAGTGGTAGGAAGTTAATCGTTTGCTTAAACTTGTAACTTATCAAAAAAAAATGATATAATATAGATAGCTTTATATATTTATATCTATGAAAGATGTTTAAAATATAAACTAATTTCAATAAAAAAGTATACTTTAGAGTGTTTTTTTATAAAATAACAAAAGTATAAAATTTTCAATACTTAGTATGGACCTAAGGAGGACAGAGATGGCTGAATATAAAATACTAGTAGTCGATGATGAAGAACCGATTGCTAATATACTAGATTTTAATTTAAAAAAAGAAGGCTATGATGTAATTGTGGCTAATGATGGAGAAAAGGCTGTAGAGTTAGCTTTTAATGAAAATCCAGATTTGATTTTATTAGATTTGATGCTGCCTAAAAAAGATGGTATGGAAGTATGTAGAGAAGTGCGTGCTAAAAAGAATATACCTATTATTATGTTAACGGCGAAAAATAGTGAGATTGATAAGGTTCTTGGGCTTGAATTCGGAGCTGATGATTATGTAACTAAACCATTCTCAACGCGTGAGCTTATGGCTAGGGTCAAGGTGAATTTACGTCGCGTTACTAAACAACAAGAGGAAGTTGTTGAAGAGAAGAATGGTAGCGATCTTGTGATTAAGGATATCGTTATTTATCCTGAAGCATATGTTATTAAGAAAAACGGTGAAGAGGTAGATCTAACAAGAAGAGAATTTGATTTGTTCTACTACTTAGTTCAGCATCGTGGTCAAGTATTAACGCGTGAGAATTTATTACAAACAGTATGGGGATATGACTACTTCGGTGATGTTCGAACAGTAGATGTAACTGTAAGAAGATTACGTGAAAAAGTAGAAGATGATTCATCGCAACCAGAATATATTATGACACGTCGTGGTGTTGGTTACTTTATAGGTGAAGAATAATGAGTTTTTTCGAGAAGAAATTTAAGAAAAGATTCTTTTCATCAATTCGAACTAAGTTTGTAATAGTGTATGTATTGGTTAATATAATTTCTTTACAACTTATCGGATTGTTCTTTACAACGCAATTAAGAAACAGCAATATAAATACATTTGAACAAAACATTATTGAACAAGAAAAAATTCTGAATTATCACGTCCGTGAAGAGCTTGATAAAGTGAGTGGTAATAATGACGACAATTCTAAGGGTTTAGAAAATAATCTTGAAAAAAGAGAATCAACAAGTAGTACTCATGATTCAAAAAGTGGAATAGCAAAACTAGTCAGTGAGTTTAATATTCAAAAGTTATTATTAGTAAATGTTATAGATAATGATTCAAAAATCTTGGCGACTTCATCTAAAAATGGAAATGATGAATATCTTGCTAAAAGATCTTTTGATCCTTTGGTAAGTCAAGTTATTAAAACGGGAGAGAGTACAAAACAGATTCAAAACAATGCGGATAGTAATAAGCGTGTTTGGATTTATGTGAGTCCTGTAAAAAAAGACAATGAAGTAGTTGGTGTAATTTCACTTATGGCTGATATAGAAAGTGTTTATCAAGAGGTAAACAGTATTTCTAAGATCTTTATAGTAGGGACTATTTTATCAATTTTAATTACTACTGTCATAGGGTTTGTAGCTTCAAAAACTGTAACGAGTTCCATTGAAAAAATGAGTTCACAGGTTAAAAAGATGGCTTTAGGAAACTATGGAACGGTAGTTGGGATAGATGCTGATGATGAGATTGGAGATTTAGCAAAAGTATTTAATCAAATTTCTAAAAGAATAGAAGAAGAACAAGCGGTAACGGAGACAGAACGTAGGAAACTAGCAACTATTATCGAGAGTATGATGGATGGAATTATTACAACGGATAATAACGGAAGAATAATTCTGATAAATACTAGTGCTGAGGATATGTTGGGTGGACGTGATGATGAAATTTTTATTGGAAAAGATGTATTGAAAATTCTTAATATTACAGAGTATGAGAGTATAGAAGAGATACTAGATGCTGAAGATAGTCTTCTAGTTACTGCCTCTAAAAGTGATGAGGAATTACTTTTACGTGCAGAGATTTCTAAGATAGAAAAAGAAGATACTGGGGATTTAACTCAGATGTCTACGGAGCTAGAAGGATATATTATCGTACTTTATGATGTAACAGATCAAGAACGTCAAGAAAAAGAACGTCGCGAGTTCGTATCAACTGTATCTCATGAGCTTCGAACACCTTTAACAACGATGAATAGTTATATTGAGGCGTTAGAAGAAGGCGTGCTTGAGGATAAAGAGCTTGCCCCACAATTTATTGATACTATTCATAAAGAAACTACACGTATGATAAGAATGGTAAATGAGCTTATGCAACTTGGTAAAATGGATATTAAAGAAGAGCATTATGAAAAAGAGTTTATTGATATAAACAAACTTCTTGAACAAATTACAGATAGATTTGCATTGACTCATCCAGAGAAAAACTTTATAAAACATATATCTAAGACACCGATATTTGTAGAAGGAGACCAAGATAAACTTACACAGGTATTTGATAATATTGTCAATAATGCGATAAAATATTCACCAAATGGTAAGAATATTACTATAAGAGTTAGACAAAATTATCATCACAACAGGGTTAGTATTTCTATAAAAGATGAAGGGGTAGGAATACCGCTAGTGCATATTGATAAAATTTTCAATAGATTTTATAGAGTTGATAAAAGTAGACAAAGAAGTATGGGTGGAACAGGGTTAGGATTAGCCTTAGCTAAGACTATTGTAGAGGCTCATAAAGGTCGTATTTGGGCACAAAGTAGAGAAGGGTATGGAAGTATAATATTCGTTACATTACCTTGTGAACAAATCGATGATGAATGGTTATAGAGGTAAATAGTATGAAAAGTAAAAGGAAAGAAACTATAAAATCAGTTGTATTAGGTTTACTAGTTTTACTGAGTTTGACGTTATCTTATCTTATTATTACTTATCAACCGGATTATGAAATTTTCACGAAAAGAGCTACGCAAAAGGCTGTAGATACAAATAAAAATAATCTTTTGAATTTTTTAATACCTGATAGTATGGTGAAAAATTATGCGGGATCTAGAGAAGAGCCGATAGTGCAAAATTCGATAACGAAGGTTGCAAGTGTCGACGCTGTGAAGAATAAAAAAGTCTTGAAAGATTTATTATCTATGCTTTCTGAAAGTGAAAGTGTAGAGTCTAGGGTTAGAAACCGTAATATTGAAGAGATTACAACGAATAATATTGAGAAAATTTTAATAAATTATCAGGTGACTTTAGATTCTTCGTTGGTTAAACCGTTGTTCTTTTCTGGAGAAAATTCTAATATTAGTTTAGAGTTTGATACGATAGTGTTATTAAAAGATAGACCTAATATGATTTATTTGTATAAGAAGGACGATAAAAACTATCTTCAAATCACTTTAAAAGATGAAATATATAGCAAAATAGATAATAAATTCAATGAGAAGAAGCAAAATTATGCTAAGTATAGTTTGAATAACAAGTTCATATATTTAAAAGAAGCTGATGAAGATGATATTATAGATGAATATAGCGCAGAAGATGTAAACTTGAATAAAATGGCTAAAGACATTTTTGAGAAAAAAGATAATCTTAGAATAAGTAATGAAGATGAAGTAACAGATGGTTATGGAATATTAAGGTTAATAAATAATAGATTAGTATATACAAATCCATCGAATGAAGGTGGTCGTGAAGTTGGAGCAACTGTAGCGATAAATAATACAATGAGTTTCTTAGAGTTAGGTTATGTAGGAGATACAAACTATCAACTTACAACTGCGCTAGAAGGGATAACTATTTTTCAAGAAGCGTATAAAGACTCGATAGTCTTTAGTAAAGATGGATATGCGGATATTATATCGGAGGATAATAGTAGTGGTATATATAGATTAACTTCACCGAAAAAATTAACTAAGACGTATCTTTCGTCGAAAGAAGCGGAAATATATTCTGTAGAAAAAACAGAGTATGTTATAAATTATCTGTACGACAAAGTGAATCTTAAAGAAATTGGTGATATTGTCTTAGGATATGATAAGGTGTATAACAAGGATAGAAATAGTTTTAGTTATGTTCCTGCATGGTATGTGAAATATAATGATAGATATGTTAGTTTCAAAAAAATAAAAGAAATGATAAATAATGGAGAGAGACTATGAACTGGGGTAAAATGAAGACTTTGTTTATTTACCTGTTTATCGCTTTAAATGCTGTGTTATTAACATTTTATTTCTATACAGTTCAGAAAAATAAGACGGAAATAGTGCAAGAAAAAGAAATAATAGAACGTGCTATGAAAAATGATAATATAACTGTAGAGGAAAATACCACAAAACGTGATAATTTAGGTTATGTTAATGTAACGATTTCTGATCTGAGAGATATAAGGAAAGAGGATAGTAGCCTGAAATATGAAGTTGAGAATATTGATAAAACATCTACGTTAAAAGTAAATTCAGAAAATGCTATAACAAATGTTAATAAAAATAGCTATAGGGCAGAATTAGATTCGTTTTTACTTGAAAAGATGAAGCTTAGTGCAAATTATATTTTCTCTAGTTATAATTCTACAAAAAATGAAATAATTTATGAACAACAAATTGATAGTTTTAGAGTGTTTTCTAATAAGAATGCTAGAATTGTGTTTAAGGTCGAAGGTAATGGAGAGATAAAGAGTTTCACCTTAACTGGAGTTTCTAATATAAGAAAAGACAAAAATGAAACATTAGTCTCTTCTAGTCAAGCTATAAATAGGTTGTATCATGAGGATTTAGTTCCAAAAAACAGTAGGGTTAGAGCGACTCTTGGTTACTATACTTATATTTCGCAAACTGAAAACCAAGTATTAATACCGACATGGAATGTAGAGATAAGTGATAAGGATGGACAGATAAGTAATTATTATGTAGATGCTATAAATCTGAATATCCTTAATAGGAAAGGGCGTAGTACCTAGCAAGGTATTTGAATAAAATAAAAGAGGAGACCGAGTAGCGGAGTAATAAACCCCGCCGCTCGGTCTTAAAATTATTGGGGAGTGACTCAAAAATCGTGATTTCAAAGAAATGATATGTACCCCTTTTACTGGACAAAACAGTGAAAGGGGTGTTTTTTA
>NZ_CAUPZX010000060.1:0-8165 GCF_963515875.1 uncultured Gemella sp.
ATTTGTACATTTTTATTTTGTCAAAACTGTACATTCTTATTTTATCATTCTCATTTAGCATTTATAATAATTTTTTGTTTATTATTATATGAATATAATATAACTAAAACGTTTTATTATAACTTTCTCTTGTTTTATTTTCTATATTTTGTATCTCTTTTATTTTGTTATATTTTTTAACATTTTATATTTCATCCTATAAATACTTATTAAATCAACGTTTTGAACTGGTTAACACCTTGTTTTTTTGTTTTTCTTATATTATAATAGGTATTAATAATACACTAATTATACCTTCGTTTCTTTTTGATAAAATTATATAAAAATTGGAAATATAGGAAATAGTTATATTTTTACTATTACATTCATAAAAAGGAGAATTAACATTATGGCAATAGAAAGAAAATATTCATTACGTAAGTTTAAAGTTGGTGTCGCATCTGTTCTTGTAGGTATCGGTATTGCGACTACTGGTGTTGCTGTGGCTCATGCTAGTGACGAATCTACTACCTCTACTAAGATTGAAGTTACAAATCCAGAAATCAAGCAAGCTGAAGCTGAGGCTAAAACTGCTGAAGCAAAAGTTGTTGAATTAGAAACAAAAGTAGCTGAAAAAACTACAATTGCTAATACTGCTACGGAAAAAGCTAAAACTGCGGCTGCTGAAGCTGCCACTGCGAATAAAGCTAAAATTGATGCAGAAACTGCTAAAACTAAGGCTACTGATGCTTTGAATGAAGCTACACAAAAAGCTACTCAAGCTGCTACAACTTTAACTGATGCCATCGCTAAAGAAGAAGCTGCTAGAAAAGAAGCTGCTGATACTAAAAAAGCTATTGAAACAGCTTTGACTAAGTTTGAAACAGATGCAGAAGAAGCTATCAATAAAGATAGTAGAATTCAACCCGATAATAAAGCTAAATCTATAGAAAAAGCAAAAGAAACTATTGGTAAAACTGCACTATTAAAAGCTATCGAAGATGGAGAATTAACATTAGATGAAGTTGCTAAAGAATTAAATAATCAAGCTGAAACAGCTAAAGCAGACGAAGCTAAAAATCCCCAATCAAATGATTTTACTGCTGAAGCAGCACAATCTGGTAATAAAGCTGATATTCCTGCTGAGTTAAAAACTAAAATTGATAAAGCTGAAAAAGCTGAGGCAGCTCGCCCTACTTCAGAAAAAGCTCAAGAAAAAGCTGACGCCTTAGAAGAAGAAATCGAAGATTTAACTGCAGTTGCAGAAAAAGATAAAGCTGAAGCTGAGAGAAAAGCAGAAATTCTTGAAAAACAAGAGACTGTTTTAACAAAAGCTAAAGAAGCTCTTAAACTAGCTACAGACAACAAAGTTAACACTGATATTATTTCTTCACTAGAAAAAGTTGTAAAAGAGATTGAAGTAACTCGTGATAATGCTAAAGCTGATCTTGATAAATCTTATGAACCTCTACAAGCTTATGAAGAAGAAATCAACAAATTAACAGATGAGTACAACACAGCTCTTGAAGCAGTAAAAGTTGCTAAAGAAAAAGAAGCTAGTGAACCTGCTAAACCTGTTGAGGCTACTCCTGTTTTACCAAAAGAAAAAACAGAAGTTGAAAAAGCTACTGAAGTAAAACAAGAAGCTGATGCCAAAGTTGTTGAATTAACTAAAAAACTTGAAGAAGCAACTACAACTCTTACAGAAGCTATCAAAAAAGCTGAAAAAGAAGCTAATGATTCAACAACCGCTGAACAAGAAAAAATCACTGCTGAACAAGCTAAGACTTCTGCTGAAGCTGAATTAGCTACCGCTAAAGAAGAAGCTAAAAAAACTAAAGATAAAGTTGAAGAACTTAAAAATGAAGAAACTACTAACTTAGAAGCTATCAAAAAAGCTTTAGATGAACTTGAAAAAGCAGCAATAGCTAAAATAAATGAAAAAACTGATATTAAAAACAAAGAAAAAGCTATTGAAGAAGCTAAGCATGCTATAGGTAAGGAAGACATACTAAATGCTATTGAAAAAGGAATAATTTCAGCTACTGAAGTGGCTAAAATTTTAGAAAACGCTGATAAAACTAAAGATGATGCCCCTGTTCCTGTAACAGAAACTAAAAAACTAGATGACGAAGATATTAAAAAATTAGATGCTGTTAAAAAAGCTGATGCTTCTCGCACAGAATTACAAAAACTTCAAGATAAAGCTGACGACTTAGCTGATGAAATTGATGATTTAAGTGAAATAGCTGAAAAAGATAAAGCTGATGCTGAGAAAAAGGCTGCAACTCTAGATAAACAAGAAACTACTTTAACAAAAGCTAAAGAAGCTCTTAAAGCAGCAATTGACAATGGTTCTTCTAAAACTATCGTCGATTCATTAACAGAAATCGTGAAATCTATTGAGGAAGTTCGTGATACAGCGAAAGTTGATTTTGATAAATCTAACGAACCGTTACAAGCTTATTCTGAAGCAATTAATCAATTAACTGATGAATATAATGAATACACAGAAGTTATTAAAGTACTAAGCGCTGCTCCTACTACTGAAGGACCTGTTGAGTATACTCAGCCTTTAGGTACTAATGGTGAAGATGCTGTTCCTACTACTGATGCTCCTGTTGAGTATACTCAGCCTTTAGGTACTAACGGTGAAGATGCTGCTCCTACTGCTGATGCTCCTGTTGAGTATACTAAAACTTTAGGTACTAACGGCGAAGAAGCTGCTCCTACTACTGATGCTCCTGTTGAGTATACTAAGTCTTTAGGTACTAATGGTGAAGAAGCTGCTCCTACTGCTGATGCTCCTGTTGAGTATACTAATCCTTTAGGTACTAATGGTGAAGAAGCTGCTCCTACTGCTGATGCTCCTGTTGAGTATACTAATCCTTTAGGTACTAACGGTACTGAGGCTACTCCTGTAGTAGAATCTAACCCTGAAGCTCCTAGTGTTGAAACACCAACTAACCCTACTGAGACTTCTCCATCTAAACCTGTTACTGATAATTCAGAAAAAATAGCTGTTCTTTCTCGTACATTAGCTGATGGAGTAAAAGTTTCTGTTGAATATAATAGTTCTAAAATACAAGCTAAAGATTTTGTCGCTAATGATGTTACAGGTGATGAAGCTAAAGAAATAGAAACTCTAGTGAAAAAACTAAATCCAGAGTTAACTATAGTGAGAATATTAGAACTTCACTTTACTGGACAAGATGGTAAAGAAGTAAAAACTACAGGCGATCGTACTGTTACCTTTGCAGTTGCTAACGGTGAAGACCAAGAATTAAAAGTATACCATGTTAACGGTGCAACATTAGATGAAGTTCCAAGTTCATATAAAGATGGAAATATTACTTTTAATACAAGTCACTTTAGTAACTTTGTTGTAACTAAACTTATAAACACTGCTGCTGTTAATGAAGTTACTAAATTAGATTCAGCAACTGTAAAAGCTAAAATAGCTAAATTAAAAGAACAACTAAAAACAGCTGATTCTGCTACTGCTGAAAAATTACAAACATTAATAGCTGATAATGAAGCACTATTAGAAGACTTAAATGTTTTAGAAGCTAACCTTCCAGCTGTCAACGATGTTCCTGAATACACAGGTCCAGTAGCTACTAACGGTCAAGAAGCTCCTACTCTTGACGTTCCTGAGTATGATTTATCTAAACTTAATGGTACTCAAGGAGGTACATCTACAACAAACGTAGAACAAAAAGCTACTGAAAAATCTAAAGCTGAAGTTAAAAATGGTAAAGTGTTACCTAATACTGGTACTACTTCTTCTAATACAGTAGCCTTAGGTTTAAGTATTATTACTTTAGCTATGTTTGCAATTAGACGTAAACTAAATAGATAATTGTTAATTAGTATATAAAAAATTAAAGAGTATGGAAACTTTCCATACTCTTTAATTTTTTTTTATAAAATCTTGTTTCTATAGAAATATTAAAAATTAAATATCACAAGAAAATATTTATCTACCTTTACCTCTCTTATAATATATTCAAAGTATAGTTAATTTATATTTTCAAATTTTTATAATTTGAACCTTTTATCCTATAACCCTAATTAATTCATAATTATAATATTTAACATTTCTTTTTGCAGATTTATCTTTATCTAATAAATTATTAAATACAAAATAATCCAAAGCTTTTTTTACTGTTTGTTTATGATAACCAGTTATTTCCGCTATCTCTGTAGCTGTAGCTATTGGTTCTCTAAAAGTTGCTAACCAAACCTCCGATTGAACAGTTGTATTACATTTTTTTAAACCGTTCGATGCTAATTCTTCTGATATTTCTATTTTTCCTATAATTTTATCAGCCATTCTTTCACTTGCACTTAAAAAGAAAAGTATCCAAGATAACCAACTAGGTTTTTCTCCTCTAGTTTCATTTAAGGTATTATAATATCTAATTCTTTCCGCTTCTAACTCTTCACTCACAAAGAACAAAGGTGCTTCCATTATTTTTTCTTTTATTGCCATTAGAGCTATCAGTATACGACCTAATCTACCATTACCATCTAAAAATGGATGGATAGATTCAAATTGAGCATGCATTATTGCTATTCTTAACAGTGAATCTATCTTATGATCAAATAATACTTTATTTTCCTCTGTTTTTTTATCAAAATCTCTGTGGTATTCTCCATTTATAAAGTATTCTAAGTTCGTCATATATTCATTTATCAAATTTGCTTTTATCGGAATATAAACAGCATTTTCTATCTTTTTATCTGGACCTATAAAGTTTTGTATTTTTCTAAATTCTCCTTTATTTGATACTGTTCCTCTAGCATCTTCCATTAAAATAGAGTGTAATTCTTTTATCATTCTTGTTGAAATCACATCTCCATTTTTTATCAACCTTTCTCCATGTTTAATAGCTTTATGATAATTAAATACTTCTATTTGTTGCCAAGATTTATTTTTTTTACTTTTATTTTCCATAATTTCATAAAATGTAACTTGTGTTCCTTCTATCCTTGTAGATTGAACAGATTCATTTAATGTTAATAGACTTAATATCGATTTATTTACTATTGATTTTTTTAATACTGTGTCTAGTTTCCCTATTTTTTTGTTGACATTAGATAATTTTTTATAAATTTCTATTGCTTCTTTGTCATTTATTTCTATTGGTAATTTTTGTATTCCTTCTATCATAGGTATCACTCCTTAGTATATTTTATTTGTTTTTTTATACTATAAATAATTATAATATATTTTTTAAGGTGTTGCAATTTTTTCTTCTGTTTTAGTAGAATTTTTATTATTTATTTGATGGAAAATTATTATATAAAGGATGCTAAATCAAAAGAGTATCTTGATATAATTAATTCTATAAAAATGAACAAAATTACTCTTATAGGCTATGTTTCTGATATAAAAAAATGTATATAGAAAAAACATGATAATTTTACCCTGCTGAAACGCTATAGGTACGCATTTTATAAAGATTCCCTTGTGTCTGAAACCGTCAAAGTAGGGAAAAACATTAAAGGGAGTGATTCGACAAAATTGATTTCTACGAAATCGTGATTTTTAAGTCACTTCCTTTTTCTTATTAGAAAAAAATCAGACTTAGAATAAAATTTACATTATTTCATTCTAAGTCTGGTTTTATTTTATTTAATTCTTGTTAATCTTTTTACCTTTGTTTGCACTACATTTAGAGGTACCGCTTCTTTAGTTATAACACTCGTATCCAATCCGAACCATTTTTCTGGTGTTACTGTTATTTTTTTTAGTTTCAATCTTAATCCCATAATAAAGTTATCGAATGAAGATAAACCATTACTATTTCCTAGCACTTCTTCTATTAGAACAAATCTGAAATCTCCTACTGTCTCTGCTTTTCCTCGCAAGTTGTACTTAGTAGGCTGTAAATCTAATTCTTTATTCTCTAATAAATCTGCAATTACCTGATGCATAAACATATTTACTCTTTGACTTTCTCTAAATCCTAGATTAAAGGTAATTTTTAATATTTTTTTGTCGCTAAATTTAGTAACTTTGTACTCTCTTTTATAAGGTTTATCTATAACATTTATATGGACAAAGAAATATACATTAGCTCTTTTGGGTTGTTTATTCAAAATAGAATACAATACTGCATAATCGACATCCTCTTCTTGTTTCGCACCTGTTAAATATACTAAGTTTGTAGCGTATTTTGCTATACTTTTATCTGCACTAAGTTGTAATAGTTGTTTTGTATAATTTTTCACTGTTAAATATTGACTTTCACGTTCTTTTATCTCAGTTCCTTTATACCAAATAAACATAATTATAAAGATTAATAGAGCTATAATAACAGTTATATACCCTCCGTTTACAAATTTTAAACTGTTCGCATATAAAAATAAAAGTTCCTCTATTCCAAAAAATATCAAAAACATAGTAGCGAAAACTTTATCTTTTTTAACTTTGTATAAATATATACTTAGTAATAATGTCGTTACAAACATAGTTATACTTATACTTAATCCATATGCCGCTTCCATATTACTACTTGTTCTAAAGAATAACACTACACAACTACTGCAAATAAATAATATTATATTAACCGCAGATACGTATACTTGCCCTTTTAATTCTGTCGGATATTTTATTATTAATTTCGGGAATAGATTTAATTTTATCGCTTCTGATACTAGCGTGAATGATCCTGTGATTAAACTTTGACTTGCAATTATCGCTGCTAATGTCGCTAATATTACTTGAAATACTATAAAACTATCTGGTACTATAGCAAAAAATGGATTTTTTTCAGCGCTATAATTTGTTGATAACAAATATGCTGCCTGCCCAAAATAGTTCGCAAGTAAACAAATTTTCACCGAAAACCACGCCATTCTTACATTTTGTCTTCCACAATGCCCTAAGTCCACATATAAATCTTCCGCTCCTGATACACATAAGAATACTGCTCCTAATAAAACAAATACACCTGGATAATTTATTAATAATTGTAGTGCGTATTTTGGATTAATAGCTTTTAAGACTTCTGGTCTTGTTATTATTGATTTTATTCCCCAGAAAAATAGTGATAAAAACCATAAACTCATTATAGGTCCAAAAAGTGATCCTATTTTTTTTGTTCCAAAACGTTGAAATGAAAAAATAAATATAAATATTATAAGAACAAGTATTATTACATCATTTGTATTTATTGATGGTATTATATCATGCAAACCTTCTACAGCTGACGTTACTGTTATTGCAGGGGTTATTATTCCGTCAGCTAGTAGTGTTGCTCCTCCTATCATAGCTAAGAGTGCTACACTTTTTCTTGTTCTATTTTTTATTAATGCAAATAGTGAAAATACACCTCCCTCTCCATGGTTATCAGCTTTAAGCGCTATTAAAACATACTTTATAGTTGTCTGTAATGTCATCACCCAAAATATTAAACTAACAAATCCTAATACGAGACTTTCGCTCATCATCGCATCAGTATTATGAACAAATGATTTCATAACATATAAAACCGAAGTTCCTATATCACCAAATATTATTCCTACCGTTATTATTACACCAAGAAAAGTTAATCTTGATTTATCCATATTTTTATCCTCTTATAAATTAAGTTAAATTAGAATTACCTTTATAAAGCAGTAATCTTATTCTCACATATAATTATAGTCTTCTTGTACTTAAAGTCAATAGTAAGTATATTGTATATTTATTATTATATGATAATCTTTATACTTTATATATTCTAGAAAACTATATTTTTAATTTATTTATTTTTTCATTATTTTCTTTTTTGTGAGTTTGTATAATATATTCTAATTAACACTTTTTTCTATTTTAAAATTTTATCATATTTTATAAAATCAAATTTTTAAATTTTAATAATTGCTATAAATACCCTATTCATTTAACATTCGCATTAATTATATATATATGATATACTTTAAGTAACAAACCAAGGGAGTGAATAAAATGGGGGACAGACATAAAAATATAAAACCAATTTATGATCTTGTAGTTAAAAAAGTATTTCGTAACGAAGAAGTAGCGTTACAGTTTGTAAAGGATATATTCGATTTACCTGCCAAAAGAGCAAAACTTATTGAAGGAAATCAAATCTTTACTGCAAATAGTAATGTCTCATCGGATTTTAATATAGCGGTAGATATTCTTGTTGAACTAGATAACCATGCACAGG
>NZ_CAUPZX010000061.1:0-8076 GCF_963515875.1 uncultured Gemella sp.
ACCAAAACATCAATATCTTCATTGATATTTTGGTCGTTTTGTCAACAATCTGAAACGATAACCTATCGTTTCTTTAGTTTCTACCCTCAAGCACTACAAGTCGCAGTTTCTTTTTCATCTTGACTTTCTATGTAATCATTTTTATTGTAGAATGCATTTCTGTAAGCTTTTGTGTTAAACGGTTCTATCAAATTAATAATATTATAACCAGCTATTCCTAGTTTTTTACATACTTCTTTACTTAGTTCTGGTTTATCACTATAAACAAAAATATCTGAAGATCTATCTAATCTGTCTAATACACTATCTATTTCTTCAGGTGAGATTCTAATTTCATCATCACTTAAAATTTCACTACCTAAATTTAAAAATTGTTTATTCTTACTAGCAGAAATACGATATTTAAACTCTGATAGTAACGCATTACTATAAATTGCATTTCCATAGTTATACTGCTTTATACCATCACCTATGTGAAGTTTAGTAAACCCTCGTTCTCTTAATAGTTTTTCAGTATTACGCGAAGTAACATCAACTACACAATATAAGATTATATCTTTATCTTTATAATCATCAAGCACATCACTACCATTTTTAAAAAGCTTAATCGGTAAGTTTACAGCATTTATCGCATGCCCTCTTGCATACTCTTTTCGCCAACGAACATCCACTACTAAAGCTTCTTCAAATGTTTTTTTCTCCACATCAGCTCCAGCTATTCTTCCTGGTTTTCCTTTTAGTAATTTAAGCCAAAAAGCATATAATGCAAAAATAATAATTAATAATGCTATTACAATAATTAAAAATATACTCATTCAGTTTACTCCTTTCATCATATAATTATATTTTAGCATACATTTTGTATTTTTAATAATAAATTGTATCACAAATTACTTTGATTTTTTTTATAAATAGGAGTAAAATGTTCTTATGGAATAAACTTATCAGAAAGGAGAGCTACATGAAAATTTCCAAAATTAGTAAGATCGATAATAAGAATTTCAAACTTGAAACTTCATTACTCTTTGATGGGATTTTAGTAGGACTAGCTGCTGGTATTGTCGGAGCAAGCTATAGACTTCTAATCGGTTACAGTGAAAAACTCGTTCACTACACAGCAGACTTTATCAAAACCGGTTTTATTTATAAAATAGCGCTCTTACTTATATTAATAATACTTGCATTATTTTCAGGTTTCTTATTAAAACGAGAACCAATGGCTAGTGGTAGTGGAATACCCCAAGTATCAGCAGAAATTACCGGTAGACTTAATTCCAATCCATTACGAGTTCTTATTTATAAAATAATAGGTGGTTTAACAGCAAGTCTAGGTGGATTATCACTTGGTCGTGAAGGTCCATCGATTCAACTTGGGGCAATGAGTGGAAAACTCGTATCTAGAATACTAAAAAAGAATAATATTAAAGAAAAATACTTAATTACATGTGGAGCTAGCGCTGGTCTATCAATTGCTTTTGGCGCTCCACTTGCAGGCGTATTATTTTCTATAGAGGAAGTCCATAAACAAATTACAAAAAAAATAGTAATCTGTTGTTTTAGCGCTGCTGTTGTAGCAAATATAGTTGGTCAGTATATTTTCGGACTTACAGCTATCTTTAAATTTCCAGATATACCTTATGTCGAAGTAAGTATTTATCCTTGGGTTGCTTTACTAGGAATTCTATTAGGATTATTTGGGACATTTTACAATGTTACTATAAAAATACTTTTTAAAATTTATGAAGCTCTAAAACTTAATATAGTATTCAGACCACAAGTAGCTTTTCTTATTTCATTTGTACTATTTATTTTTTATCCAATAGTACTAGGAAGTGGTCATAGTTTAGTAGAATTTCTAATAGAAAATAAATTTAGTTTTATGTTTCTATTAACCTTATACTTTATAAAAACAATATTCTCCCTTGTATCATTTACATCAGGTGTTGCTGGTGGTATATTCTTACCTATATTAATCCAAGGCGCAATACTAGGAACACTATTTAGCAACTTCTTTGATGCCAAATATACAGCTTTATTTGTAATATTATCAATGTCTGGATACCTAACTGCAATTGTAAGAAGTCCTATTACATCTATCATATTACTATTCGAAATGACGCAAAAACTAAATTACTTCCTACCTATAGCGCTTTGTTGCCTATTTTCATACATGACTGCAAATATTCTTGGCACAAAACCAGTTTACGAATATTTACTAGATCGTATATTAACAAGTAATAAGCTAGAAGATAACGAACTAGAAATGGAAGTAGAAATTCTAACTACAATATCAAATGATAGTCCATTAATAGGAAGACAAATATGTGAAATTGATTGGACAAAAGGAGCGCTTGTTTCTCAAATCGAACGTTCTGGTAGAGAAATAGTACCAAAAGGAACAACTGTTTTAGAAGCAAATGATAAACTCACCGTCATTATGCCGAAAAAATGTGTTAATTTATTTTTAAAACAATTTAATGAATAAAAAGAAAACTAGAAGATGTTCTAAATCAAACATTCTTCTAGTTTTTACTTTTATATTACATTAAAATATTTTAAGGCATTTGTTATTCCGTCATCGTCTACACTTGTAGTAATAAAATCAGCAATTTCTTTTACATTTTCTCCAGCATTTCCCATTGCCACACCAATTCCAGCGTGTTTAAGCATATCTATGTCATTACCACCATCTCCAAACGCCATAGTTTCTTCTAATTTAATACCAAAATGAGTTATAATAGCATCAATACCAGTATTTTTTCCACCATCTTTTGGAATAACATCTGTAAAATGGTTAGTCCAACGAGCTGATTTTGAATTAGGCATATATGCTAAAAATCCCGCTTCTTCCTCTTCTGATACAAAGACATTAAGCTGATATATTTTTTCGCTAATAGCCTTATCATACGCTAATGGATCTTCCTTAAAACGATCAGGATCTCCTAATTCATCCTCAAGCCATTTAACCCTTGAATTTTTAAGATTCATAAATGCCCCATCCAATAAAGCAAAATCACATGCAATATTATTCTCTTTAAAATAAGGAAGCACATTTTTAATATCTTCTTGAGATAATATCTTATTATTTAAAACTTCACCCGTCTCCAAGTAACAATACTGACCATTTATTGTCACATAGCCATCAAATTTAAAATCTAATAAATCATTTAAAAATGTAGTATGAAATGGAGCTCTCCCTGTCGCTATAAATATTTTAATTCCTTTTTCTTTTAATTTCTTTAAAGTATTTGCTGTATTTTCCGGAATTGATTTAGTTTTAAAACTTCGTATTGTCCCATCAATATCAAAAAAAATTGCTTTTATATTCGTCATTATTATTCTCCATTTTCTTCTAATTTAGTAACACTATTTCTCATTTTCAAATCGTAACCAATTAATAACTTTATATCTGTCTCTTCTTTTCTAATTACACTAAGAAGCATATTTACCGTCTGTTTAGCTGCATCTTCTAAATCAAATTTTATCGTAGTTAATGGAGATTTCAGCAAGGCTGAAGAGGTATAATCTCCAAATGCAGCAACTGAATAATTATCACCAACATTTAACCCTTCTTCTTCTAATGCTTTTATAGCTCCATAAGCCAAATTATCCGTAGCACAAATTAGACAGCTGTCTTCTTTTAGTTTTTCAATATTTTCTTTTACTGCTGAATATCCCTCTTCCATACCAAAATTCGTAATTAGAACATTTTCAAGCGACAGATTATACTTTTCTAATGTTCTAATAACACCTAATTTTCGATAATATCCTACAGCAATGTCTTCTTCACTTACACCTAAATAAGCTATTCTCTTATGACCTTGAGCCAATACATAGTTAGTTATATCTCTAGCAGCATTTAAATCATTATATTCAACACTATATGTGTATTCTCCTTCTTGACCAAGCATTACAACAGGAACATCTATAGATTTTATCGTACTTTCATATGTTTTACTCATTGTAGTCGGTAGTAAAATAATTCCATCTACATTCATTCTTGCTAACTTTTTTATATATTCTAGTTGTTTATTCTCATCAAAATTAGCATTCATAATTAATGTCTCATAATTATTATTTTTCAATTCTTTATCAAGATATTTTAGAGTATTCCCACTAACATACGAGTGTAAGCATGGAACGATTACTCCAATAATCTTACTATCTATACTTTTTAATGCTTTTGCAAAAGTATTCGGCGTATAATTATACTTGTCTACTATTTCTTTAATTCGTTTATGTGTTTCTTCTTTTAAATTTCCACCATTAAAATATCTAGAGACAGTAGTAGTTCCTACTCCAGCCATACGTGCTATATCTACTATTGTCAGTTTTTTCATAGATTACCTCCTTAATCACATCCTTAATTATATACGATTAAAGAAAATAAATAAAGAATTATATAAGAACAATTTTAGAAAATATTTAAACAAAAATTTTATTAAAATACAATGATATGTATTTTAAACATTAAAGGTTTACTTATTATATTTTTGAACTTATTGTAATACAACTAATTAAAAAAATATATATTTATTTCATTAAAAATCACTATAATTATAGTAACCCTTACTATTTAATAGAATATTCTTTTACTAATATATCTACACTCTTAAACTGTATCACCACAGAGTGAGTAAATTTAAACAACAGATTTACAAATACTATCAAACAAGCATAGAACAATATGAACAATTATTATTAAAAAATTAAACAAACCTCTTGAAATCCTTTCCTAAAAGTGGTATAGTTTTCCTTGGAGGTATATTATGATAGTTCAATTAAAAAACGTATCAAAACAATATAAAGATGCTAACTTCAAACTCGAAAATATATCGTTTGATATTAATAAAAAAGAAGTTATTGGAATAATCGGTAGAAATGGTACAGGAAAAAGTACAATTCTAAAGATGATTAATGGTATTGTTTCATATGATAGTGGAGATATCCTTTATAAAAACTCTTCTATACAATCTATGGATGCAAGTACCCTTAGAAAAACTAGAAAAAATCTAGCATATATATTCCAACACTCAAATCTTATTGATAATAAAACTGTATATTATCACTTGAGCTTAGTATACAAACTAAATAAGGTTTCAGTTGATAAAAAGAAAATAGATGATATTCTTGAATTCATGAATATTACAAGACTAAAAAATAGTCTTTGTGGTAGTTTAAGTGGCGGTGAACAACAAAAAGTCGCTATTGCTATGGCTCTACTTCAAGAACCAGAAGTTTTACTTTGTGATGAAATTAGTTCTGCTTTAGATACTAATAGTGAAAAAGAAATCTTTGCACTACTTAATAAATTGCGAACTACAACTGATATTTCAATTGTTATGATTTCACATAGTCTTTCATTACTTAAAAACTTTTGTGACAGAGTAGTAGTTATCGATGATTCTACTATAAAAGATATTGTCGTACCTAATAAAAATGCAAAAGATGATTACGACAGTAATTACTATAACTACGTAAAGGAGTTTTTACTAAATGATTGATTTATTTAAAGCCAATTACGATGGTATAATGAAAGCATTTTGGGAAACAAACTATATGATGATGTACTCAATGTTAACAGTATTTTTCATTTCCCTTCCACTAGGTATTATGCTTTTTTCTTTCAGTCGTGATTATTTATTAAAAAATAGAGCAGTTTATGAAGGACTTAGCATTGCACTTAATGCCCTACGTAGTGTTCCATTTTTAATTTTTGTATTCATACTAATCCCTGTAAATAGATTTTTATTTAAAACATCTTTTGGGAATATTGCAGCAATCTTGCCACTTACTCTTGTTGGTGTAAGTATTTATGCACGTTTTGTTGAACAAGCATTAATCAACGTTCCTAAAAAAATCGTTGATAGAGCTATTAGTATGGGAGCTACAAAAGTTCAAATTATTAGGTATTTCTTATTACCTGCTACAATGGATAACTTAATCTTATCATTCACCTATACTACTATTAGTTTATTAGCATATACTACTGTAATGGGGGTTATTGGAGCAGGTGGTCTTGGTGAATTTGCATTCAGATATGGATACCAAGAATATAATTATGATTTAATGTACTTAATCGTAATAATATTTATAATCTATGTATTTATTATTCAATCAATAGGTTATGGATTAGCTAAACGTTTTACAAACAAGAAGGAGAAATAAAACCAATGAAAAAATTATTATCATTTGTTGCTAGCCTTTTAGCACTTGTACTTGTATTAACTGCATGTTCTAGCAAAACTAGCGATAAAAAAGAAGAAAAACAAGAAAACAAAACAATTAAAGTTGCCGCACACGTTCCACCATTTACTGATATGTTAGAACTAGTAAAAGAAGATTTACAAAAAGAAGGATATACACTTGAAATTGTAAAAGTATCTGATAACGTTCAAGCTAACGTTGCTTTAGCAAACAAAGAAGTCGATGCTAACTTCTTCCAACATGAACCATTCATGAAACAATACAATGAAAAAAATAAAACTAACTTAGTAGCTGTGGCAAAAGTTTATAACTCTATTCCAGCATTCTACTCAAAAACTGTTAAAAACATTAAAGATCTTAAAGATGGTGCTGATGTAGCGATTCCATCTGATGCATCAAACATGGCTCGTGCATTAAGATTATTAGCTCACGGTGGATTAATTACATTAAACGACCCTAACAGCTATAATGTTACTGTAAAAGACATTAAAGATAATCCTAAACATCTTAAATTTACAGAAGTTGGACTTTTAAACTTAAGTGATGCCTATGCAGAAAAAGATTTAGTTTTCAACTACCCAACTTACATTGCTAAATTAAACCTTACACCAATGAAAGATGGACTTCTAATGGAAGACAAAGCTGACTTTACATATGCTGGAGTACTTGCTGCTCGTGAAGATAACAAAGACGACGCTAAAATCCAAGCAGTTAAAAAAGCTTTAACTAGCCAAAAAGTTAAAGACTTCTTACAAAAGAATTTCGAAGGTAAAGCTACTGCAGCTTTCTAAAATATTAATTTTAACTAATCTATAATCTAAAAATAATCAACGAACTTACCTCTAAATAAAAAATATACATTTAAAATATATTCACAGGAGACAAACAATGAAAAAAATAATTTCATTTATTGCCAGCTTAACAGCTTTATTATTAATCCTAACAGCATGTTCAAGTAAAACTGAACCTAAAAAAGAAGAGAAAAAAGAACCTGTTACTGTAAAAGTAGCTTCTCACACTTCTCCAATGACAGATATGTTAGAAATGATTAAAGAAGATCTTAAAAAAGACGGTTACAACTTAGAAATCGTTAAAGTTTCTGATAACGTTCAAGCTAACGTTGCGTTAAACAATAAAGAAGTTGACGCTAACTTCTTCCAACACAAACCATTCATGGAACAATTTAACCAAAAAAATAACGCTAAACTTGTAGCTGTTCAACCTATTTACAACGCAACTGTATCATTCTACTCTAAAACTCTTAAAGATATTAAAGATCTTAAAGATGGTGCAGATGTAGCTATCCCTTCAGATCCAACTAACTTAGCTCGTGCTTTACGTTTATTAGATCACGCTAAAGTTATTACTCTTAAAGATCCTAATAGCTTTACTGTAACAGAAGCGGATATCAAAGATAATCCAAAACACCTTAAATTCACTAAAGTAAGCTTACTAAACCTTAACGAAGCATACAATGAAAAAGATTTAGTATTTAACTATCCAACTTACATCTCTAAATTAGGATTAACTCCTGATAAAAACGGTCTAGCTCTTGAAAAAGCAGATGATTTAACATTCGCTATCTCACTTGTAGCTCGTGAAGACAACAAAGACGATGCTAAAGTTCAAGCAGTTAAAAAAGCGTTAGCTAGTGAAAAAGTTAAAGAATACATCAACAAAGAACTTAAACCAAAAGGACACGCTACTCCAGCGTTCTAATATAAATTAAAATACTTAGCAGACAATGTTTGCTAAGTATTTTTTTATTTTAATTTAATATTTATAAATTATCATATTTCTTCCTTTTAACAATGTTCGGCAGTGTCAAGATTTTTGTGTAAACACAATCTGATGCTTTAAATAAAGTTA
>NZ_CAUPZX010000062.1:0-5858 GCF_963515875.1 uncultured Gemella sp.
AATTGTACATTTTTATTTTGTCACTTTTGTACATTTTTATATTGACATTTACATTCCCCACCAAAAACCCCACCAAAATATTTCGGCGGGGTCTTATTTTACATATTAATTTTCTGAGCAGTCACTTTTCCTTTACTAAATTTTATAAATATTGACTAATTATTAGTAGTGTTCTATAATTTATAAAGTAATAAATTAATAAGGAGAATTTTATGAATAAAGGAAATAATAAAAATATAATTTCAATTATTTCGATTATCGTTGTTCTTGTTATTTGTTTCTTTGGATACAATTTTTATCAAAAGAAACAAGCAGAAATTATTTCTGCTGAAAAATTAACAGCATTGCATGAACTAACAAAAAAATTTAATGATGAAAATGATAGAAATAAGAAATTTAACTTGCTTAAAGATACACTTGATGAACAGTCAAAATATAATTTAGACTCATACAAAGTTTCTAAGGTGCAAGATGAATTTAAAAACAGCATAAACAATATGAGAACATACTTCCATAATGATTATGACAATACTATAAAAGAAAATAATATAACTGATATTAATAATACTTCTGATGAAAGTAGAATTACTGATAAAAAATCAAAATTAGATAATTTAATAAAAACTATTGGAAAAGAACAAGATATTACTTTCGAAACAGAACAACAAGCTCAAGAGAAAAAATCTGAAGTAGAAAAACTTTTAAAAAAATATGAAGATCGTATTAGTGAATTAAAGAAAGAAACTGACGAGAAAAAGAAAGAAAAAACTAAGAGTTCATCTGATGATATAGGTGAACAACCTGTTAATATGACTCCCACTCATTACGAAAATGAATACTTTATCGTTGATGTTCCTGCTAAATGGTCTGGAAAATGGTATATTAGTAAAATTACAGATACAAAGAATCTTGGAACCCCTTCTCAACCAGCTATAATGTATTCATTTAGTCGCAGAGGAGATAATCCTATGTTCGGTAACGGTGGGCAAACCGTACATGTATATCCTAATGGACTACCAAATAAAGCAAACTATGTTAAAGACTGGACAAAATTCGGTTCTAATATCTATGTAGGAGCTGGAGCTAGCAGTGGTTTCTTTAACGAAAAAAATGAATCATATAGAAATGAAATGGCTAAAATCCGTGCCAAATAATACAAAAATACCTCAATCAAATTTAGATTGAGGTGTTTATTTCTATACACTCTTCACTTCTGCAACATAATATTTAGACTTACTGTGTCCACCTGTATAATTTTTATTATTCAGTTTTAATATTATTGTTGAAATTTTAGTTTTCGTCATAGAATCAAGTACATTAATACTTATGCTGTCCCCTTCTGTTTTCCAGTTTTCTTTTTTATCTAATTCCTGTGGATAATTATGTCCTCTTTCTACAGATACGAATACAAGCACGTTATCTTCTTTATAATAATGTATCTCGCTATCCTTAGGGAATGTACTAGCTGCAGTAGATTTACCATTTATTTCGTTAAAAGCTGGACTTTGTAATAGTTCTAATGCTTCTTCTTTAGAATATGTTTTATCTGAAAATTCATTAACTACATCAACAAAATCCTGGATAGAAACCTTAACCAATGGTATTCCTGCTGGTGACTTAAATTTTGTAGATTTATCTTGAGTAATCCAAGCTAGTAAGTTAGTTTGTTCATTTAATCTTTTTAGATCATTACCTGAAATAGCTACTAAATGCGCTAATTTTTCAGCCGCTGCTAAATCATGTTTTATCTCTACATTTTCTTTTGATTTAAATCCATTATCATCTTTTTTGCTATCATTTTGTTCTGATTTATTTTTTTGCTCTGAAGATTTTGTACTTTCATTTCCAGTACAACCTGTCAGAACTAACGCTCCCGCTGCAAGTAAAACTAATAACTTCTTATTCATATGTCCATCTCCTTTTATTTACTTATCTATATTATACCATATTTTTTCAACAAAAAAAGTAGCCTTTGAAACTCAGATATTTCAAAGACTACCTTATACATCTTTTATATTATCTTAAACCTTTATCGTATGGAATACCAAGTGCTTCTGGAGTAGCAGTTTTCTTAGAAAATACGATAAGTGCAATGATTGTAGCTACGAATGGGAACATATTCCAGAAAGATACAGGAATCGGTAAATCTGGTGCTAAGATAGAAACTTTCTCAGCAAATACCTTAGTTCCTCCAAAGAATAACGAAGCTAAAGTAATTGTAATTGGATTATATTTACCAAAGATTAATGCTGCTAATGCTAAATATCCGAATCCGTATACTGTGATCGCTGCATTAAACCCTTGTGAGAATGTAGTAGCAATAATAGCTCCCGCTAATCCTGCTAAACATCCTGAAATAAACACCCCAATATAACGATATTTAAATACGTTTAATCCAAGTGAATCACTCGCCTGAGGATTTTCCCCTACAGAACGTAAACGTAATCCAAATGGACGTTTATAGATTACATAATATGTTACAACCACTAATACTATAGCAATTAATACTGTTGGATAAACAGTAAATTTACCAAATACCGTGTACCTTGGGAAACCACTTGCTAATAACAATTCATATGTACCATTAAAGTGGTTAACTAAGAATAATGCTATAGCTGGTGTAATTAAGTTGATAGCTGTACCCGAGATAACTTGGTCAGCTTTCAAATTAATACTAATAAACGCGTGAATCAACGACATTAAACCACCACACAATGTAGCAACGATTAAACAAATTATTAATTCAGGCACTGTTGGTGCTCCACCGAATACTGATAAAGCTAATAATGATGCGATAAATGATCCGAAGATTACGAAACCATCAAGGGCAATGTTAACAACCCCACTTTTCTCTGAATAGAAACCACCAATGGCAGCTATAAGAATTGGTGCAGTATATTGTAACATTGAGTCTAATAGTGATAATACTGTATCCATCTATTTATCTCCTTTCTGTTTCTTACTACTGAATAATTTGTCAAGCAGCTTATTATCGAAGATAGCTTTAGCTGCAACGAATAACACGATTAATCCGATTAAAATATTTGCAATATCTTTAGGAATACCGATGAATGATAATTGTGGAGTTAGTACACCTAGGAATCCAAATAGTAAAGCTCCTAATAATGATCCAACAGCAGTATTAGCTCCGATTAAAGCAACTGCAATACCCATGTATCCATAACCTTGGAATGTTGAACCTGCTACTACTTGTCCTACAGGTCCCATGTTATAAAGAGCACCACCTAGACCAGCAAAAGCCCCTGAAATAGCCATAGATAACACTGTATTTCTGTTGACTTTCATACCTACGAATTTTGATGCACTAGAATTAAATCCTACAGAACGTAATTCATAACCGAATACTGTTTTTTCCATGATAACATAGAAAATAATAACACTAAAAATTGCTAAGAATAAATCAGTCCCTAAACGGTAGTTATTGAAAATACCTTCGATTAAGCTATTTTGTAAATATCCTGTTCCATCCGCTGAAACGATTGGTTTAGAAATAATATCATTAGTTCCTTTAATATATTTAGGTACAGCAAACTGTACGAAATATAACGCTGTGTAGTTTAACATAATTGTTACAACTACTTCACTAATATTAAATCTAGCTTTTAAATACCCTGCAATTGCAGCCCAAAGACCACCTACTACAACCCCTACTAAAATACTAGTAATTAACACTAAATAGAAGTTCATTCCTTCCATTTTAATCGCAACAAGTCCTGCAAAAAGTCCTCCCATTATGAATTGACCTTCTGCCCCAATGTTGAATAAACCTGTTCTAAACGCAAATGCAACAGACAATCCAGTACAAATAAGCGGAATTGTTGATACAAAAATTTCAGCTATACTGTTTGAATCTGAGAAAATATCCCCAATTACTCCAAACACATCTCCCGGTGCTGCCCCTATTGCTGAAATAAGAATTGCTCCAATAATAAATGAAGCTAATATCGGTAGCACCGCATTAGTTAAAACTTTCTTTAACATACGTTCTCCTCTCTACTTCTTAACCCCTGCCATAAGCAGACCAAGTTGTTCTTTTGTAACATTTTCATCATTATCCACAACATCAATAATATTACCATTATGAATAACTGCAATTCTATCAGATAATGTTAAAATTTCATCTAAGTCAAATGAAATTAAAAGCACTCCATTCCCTTTATCACGATAATCGATTAACATTTTGTGAATACCATTAATAGCTCCAACATCAAGACCACGAGTAGGCTGAGTTGTTACCAATAACTTCGGATCTAATTCTAAAGCACGCCCGATAATAAGTTTTTGTTGGTTACCACCACTCATACTACGTGCAGAGATTGTCTCATCTCCCGCTTTACGAACATCATATTTTTCACAGATTTCTTTCGCAAATTTTGAAATAATATTTTTCTTCAAGAATCCACGTTTAGAGAATTTCTCTGTATAATAATTTTCTAAAACTGCATTTTCCTCGATACTGAAATCTAATACAAGACCATCTTTATGTCTATCTTCTGCAATAATTTCAAGCCCTAACTCTTTACGTTTTGCAGTAGATAATGAGTTGATTTCTTTTCCATCGAAAATAATTTTCCCTTTTGTTTCTTTAAGTAAAGCATTTAGTACTTCCACAAATTGTTGTTGACCATTTCCATCAACACCTGCAATACCTAGTATTTCACGCTCACGTACATTTAAGTTGAAATCATGAAGAATATCTTTTTTCTCTGCAGTATCAGCATATACTCCTGAAACTTCTAAAATATTTTTCTTACCGTCTCTTGAACGCTCATATTTAATTATCTCTAAATCTTTACCAATCATAAGACTAGCTAATTTCTCTTTAGTAGTCTCTGCTATCTCAACAGTTCCAAAATATTCACCACGACGAATAATACTGCATCGATTTGCAACTGCCATTATTTCGTTAAGCTTATGAGTAATTAATAAAATAGTTTTCCCTTCCGCTTGAAGATTTTTAAGAATTGATAAAAACTCTTTAATTTCAGCAGGAGTTAAAACTGCAGTAGGTTCATCAAAAATTAAAATGTTAGCATCTCTATATAACATTTTCAAAATTTCAACCCTTTGTTGCATACCTACACTGATATCCCCAACCAATGCTCTTGGGTCTACTTCTAAACCATATTTTTTAGATAAATCACTGATTTTTTCAGCAGCGCTATCTAAATCAATTTTTCCACCTTTTACTTCTTCCATTCCAAGAATGATATTTTCTGCAACAGTAAAATTCTTAATAAGTTTAAAGTGCTGATGCACCATACCTATCCCTAACTTATTAGCATGCTTAGGATCTTTAATATCAACTTCCTTACCATCTAACTTGATAACACCGGCTTCTTGATGGTACATACCAAAAAGAACCGACATTAGCGTAGATTTTCCAGCACCATTTTCACCAAGTAAAGCATGAACTTCATTTTTCTTTACTTGAATAGTGATATCCTTATTTGCGTAGAAGTCGCCAAACTTTTTAGTTATGTTTAGCATTTCTATAGCGTACATATCTTTACCTCTCTTTTATAAATTCTTACATATATACATTATAATATATTTCATCAAAGTAGTATAGCTTTTTTAGGTATTTTTTTATATATATTTAATATTATTTTTTAACAGAATAAATTTATTAATAGCTGTAGTGTATTCGTTTTATATTTATATAATATCATATTATTTTTTGTTCAAATAGCACAGTAATTATTATACAAATTTTTTAATACTAATAACAAAATACAAAAAAATTTATAAAAAATAAAGACCTAGTTTACACTAGGTCTTTATTCAGGCTGTTGACAAATGCAAAAAATGCATGAATCAACAGCCTATTTTTAATG
>NZ_CAUPZX010000063.1:0-5818 GCF_963515875.1 uncultured Gemella sp.
GTTGCTTTTTTACCTACAGTAGCTTTTCCATTTGTCGTATCTACTGCTGGTGCTTCTTTTTTATCTTCTTGTTTTGTTTGTAATTTTGTTGTTGCTGTAACTAACTTAGCTTGTGCTTGTGATAATTCATCTTGAGTCTTTGCATTATTTAAAACTATTCTTGCTTCTTCTAAAGCTACTTTTAATTTGTTCACACTATCTTCTGTTTTAGAAGCATATTTCCCGTTAGTAAATTTCCCATCAATTTCTTCAATTAATTTTATTAAGGCTGTTTTATTTAGAGTTTCTTTTTCTGAATTCTCTAGTTTTGAAGCTACTGCGGCTGCCACACTCTCTCTAGTGTTTTCTACTACTGGTTTCACTTGTACTTTTGGTGCGACTTCTAGTTTATTATCTGTTCCTAATGATTCATCTGTTGTTGTGTTGTTTGAAACAGATTCACTAGCTTGAGCAACTGCTCCAGCACCAAAAAAGATACTTGCACCTATTACTACAGACGCAGCACCTACTTTAAATTTCTTTATTGAGTATGACTCTACTTTTGTACCCTCTTTTGTGTTTTTTAAATAATAATTATTTTTTCCTATCACTTTTATTCTCCTTTTTTAAAAATATTAATCTAGTTTGAAGTTAAAAATAAGTACCTTTTATATTAAACTCTTAAGTTACCATATTTATTACTATCGACCGCGCCGATAATAATAATAATAATAATATATTATCATTTCCATTATTTATTAGTTTTAAAAATATAATGGAATTATAATATATCATTATAATCATATAGCATTATACATTGTATTATTATACCAAATTATCAGTTTATAGTCTAATTATTTTAATAAAATATAGTATGAAATATTTTTAACAAGAGATTTTTAATGTCTCTTGAAATTCTCATAATTAAGTAGTATATATTACTAAATTAAAATATAATTAAAATTAGTTTAATTTTTGATTATATTCTTCTTCTATTATATAAATAATACTACTTTAAACTTTAATTTCCATAAACAATCAATAAATTAAACTTTTATTCATAGACCTTCTTACTATTATTAGTTATGATTTAAAATTATACCCTATTTTGTAGGTTAATATATTAGATCTTCCATAATATATACCATATATCTATATTTTAATATAATTAGTTTTAAATTTATTATTATCAAATAAATAATATTATTAATTTTATTTTTTTATCATTTAATAAACCGTTTTCTAAAGGAGTACTTAAATATCTTATTAAAATATTCATATTCTAAATTTTTAAATAATAATTTTATATTGAATTTTAAGTAGATATATTCTATACTAAATGTTGTAGATAACAAAAGGAGCTATATATATTATGAAAAACAAAAAACTTGTTATGACTATTTCTTCAGTTCTTGCTACTGTTGTTCTTGCAACTGGATGTGCACAAAAAACTGAAGAGAAAAAAGAAGAAAATAAGAGTGGAGATAACAAAATAACTCTTACTTATGATCAACTTAGATCAAGAGAAAATACAATGGGATCTCTATGGTATCAAAATGCTGCTGAAGTAGATGCATTATACCAACAAGGCTATAACGTTGCCACTAGTAAACTAAAAGAGTTATTAAAACAACCTACTAGCAAACCATACTCTATCGTATTAGATATCGATGAAACGGTATTGAGTAATATTCCATTCCAAGTTAAAATGGTTAAAGATGGTACTGCATTTAATCCTAAATTATGGGATGAGTGGGTTCAAAAAGCTGAAGCTACACCAGTGGCTGGAGCAAAAGAATTCTTACAATTTGCTGATAAAAATAAAGTTCAAATTTACTACATCTCAGATAGAACAGATTCTCAAGTAGATGCTACTATTAAAAACCTTGAAGCACAAGGATTACCTGTTCAAGGACGTGATCACCTGATGTTCAAAAAAGAAGGTGATAAGTCTAAAGAAGGACGTCGTCAAGAAGTTTTAAAACATACTAATCTTGTTATGTTATTTGGGGATAACTTAGTTGACTTCGCTGAATTCTCTACTAAATCAGAATCTGATAGAGATAAAATGTTCGAACAATTAAAAGCTGAATTTGGTGATAAATTCATTATCTTCCCTAACCCTATGTACGGTTCATGGGAATCTGCAGTATACCAAGGTGAGAAAAAAGATGCTAAAGGGCAATCAGATGCTCGTATGAACGCCTTAAAAGGATACTAATCTAAAAAGAAAACTAGAATGATATAATTAAAAATATAAGTGTCTTAATGTAATTATAAAAAAATAATTTTTAAGGCGCTTATATTTTTTATATATTTAGAGATTATTTTCTTGATTGATAACTCCTATCGGAGTATAATGGTGAATAGAAAGCTTTTTCAAGGCTTCAATCATTATTTAAAATAGGAGTTCAAAATGAAAAAAAATAATATGAAATTTGTACTTATTCCTGCTTTTGCAGCTGCTGCATTATTTCCAGTATTAGCTGATGGTAATCAAGCTAAAGCTAATGACGATAAGACTGTAGCACCTTCAACTGTTAATAATACTGTTGGCACTAGCGAAAAACCAGCTAGTGTTCCTACTACTAACAATGTTGCAGAAACAACAACTACTACTCCAGTAAGCAATGTAAATACTACACCTGTACATAACAATGGATTAACTAACAGCGAAAGCATTGTAGACAGCGAAACTGTTAAACCAACAGTTCCATTGACTATAGCTGAATATAAACAAAAGAGCGCTTTAGAACTTGCTCAATTAATTCGTGAAAAAAAAGTTACTAGTACAGAACTTGTTGACTTAGCTTATAAAGTTATTGCAGAAGAAAACCCTAAATTAAATGCTGTATTGACTACTGAAAATGGTAAAATACCTCACGCTATTGTTGAGGAAGCATACAGAACCGCAAAAGAAATAGATGATAGAGTAAAAGCAGGTAATCTTGCTGCCAATCCTATAGACTGGAAAGAACAACCATTCTTAGGTGTTCCAACTTTAATCAAAGGTCTTGATGAATTAAAAAATGGTGATTATACCAAAGGGGTATATCTAAATAAAGGAAAAATAGGAGACAAGAATGGTCCTGTAGCTGCTGAATTTGCTAAATTAGGTTTTGTTATTCTTGGACAAACTAACACTCCTGAACTTGGTACTAGAAATATTACAGATTCAAAATTATTTGGTCCTGCAAGTAATCCATGGGATCTTAGTCGTAACACTGGGGGTTCTTCAGGAGGAAGCGCCGGAGCTGTAGCTAGTGGTATGGTTCCTATAGCTAGTGGTAGTGATGCTGGGGGATCTATTCGTATTCCTTCTTCATGGACTGGTCTAATCGGTTTAAAACCTACTGGACATGTAGTAAAATTCCCACTAGTAAAAACTATTGAAGATGCTAAAGCTTATTTTGAAAAAACTGAATTAAATAATAAGCCAAAAACATTAATAGAGCCACCAAAAGATTTGAAAAAATTAAAAATAGCCTACACTCTTAAAACTCCACTTAAAGATCTTGAGCTTAGTGAAGTTGGTAAAAAAGCTATTTTAGAAACAGTAGATTTTCTAAGAAAAGAAGGATTTACTGTTGAAGAAGTTAAAGACTTCCCTATCGATGGTTATGAAGGAATTAAAACTTATACTGTAGGAGCCATTGGTGAAGAAGGTTATGTTGCCGCTGTTAAGGGTGTAACAGAAGAAAATAAACGTCAATTAGATCCTGCGACTTATGCATTAGGAACATCTTCTTATATGGGAGCAAATGCTAACACTGATATTTCTTCTGTAAAACCATTATCTACATTCATCGATCAAATGAATGAGTTTTATAAAAAATATGATCTATTCTTAGTACCGACTAACAATGTTACTGCACCTTCTAATGATAAAAAAGTTGATCCATACGTAGATCCAGCTGTTGAAGAGCAACTATATAATATTAATAAAATTAAAGATCCAAAAGAAAGATTTGATTTATTGATTAAACAATGGTTACCGATGACAAGACGTTCTCCATACACTTGGGTATTTAATTTATCTGGAAATCCAGCAATCTCTTTACCTACATATCTAAGTGATAAAAACTTACCATTTGGAATTATGTTCGCGGCTAAAAATAACTCTGAAAAAATTCTTTTAGAAATAGGTCAATACTTCCAAGATAAACACCAATTCAAAATGAATCCAGCTATTAGAAATACAAGTGTTTCAGAAAATGGTAATAAAATAGGAGTAAACGAATACGGAACTAAATACGAATATGCAGTTCCAACTGTGGCACCTACTGTAGCAACACTGCCAACACTAAATATCAATAATGATGCTATTAATACTCCAAATAATCCAAGAAACCCACAAACATCACCTATTCAAGAAGAGCAAAAATTATCAACTACAAAAATAACAAAAGTAGCTTCAACTACATCTCCTAAAACTCTTCCAAACACTGGTGAAACTACTAACAACTTCCTTTCAGCAATTGGACTTTCATTCCTTGCTTTAATTGGATTACTAAAACGAAAAAGCAATAATTAATAAAAAATAACTTATACATAACTGGGAGTGGCTCAAAAATCTTGATTTCGTAGAAATCGATTTTGTCGAGTCACTCCTATTTTTTTACATTTAATATAACAATTTTCTTGATTGATATTAAATATCAGAGTATAATTAAGTAGCAAAGCATATAACAGCTTATTTATTATTCATTAAATTAGGAGTCAAGGATGAAAAAGAAAAATTTAAAATATGTTCTTATACCGGCATTTGCAGCCACTACACTATTTCCAGTTTTAACAAATGACAACCAAGCTCAGGCTAGAGAAAGTAGTGATACAGTGTCTACTTCTGTTAGTAATACAGTAAATAATACTAGTTTAACAACTGAAAATTCAAATACTACTTCAGAATCATCAACAACAGAAGTAAAACCTAATGCATCAAATAATAATGGTGAAACTTCTTCTGGTAATCTAGAAGATAGTACTTCTTCTAAACCAACAATCCCATTCACAGTAGCTGAATATAAACAAAAGAGTGCTTTAGAACTTGCGAAATTAGTCCGTGAGAAAAAAGTAACAAGTACAGAGTTAGTTGATTTAGCTTACAAAGTTATTTCTGAAGAAAATCCTAAATTGAACGCTGTTCTAACAACTGAAAATGGAAAAATCCCTAATGCTATCGTGGAGGAAGCATACAAAGCGGCGAAAGAAATTGATACTCGTATTAGCGCTGGAAATCTAGCTACCAACCCTGTAAACTGGGAAGAACAACCATTCTTAGGAGTTCCTACATTAATTAAAGGATTAGATTTACTAAAAGATGGTGATGCTTCTAATGGTATCTATTTTAATAAAGGTAAAATATCTAAAGGTAGTGGAGCTGTCGCAAAAGAATTCGAAAAACTTGGATTTGTTATTCTTGGTCAAACTAACTACCCTGAACTAGGAACTAGAAATATTACAGATTCTAAATTATTTGGTCCAGCTGGAAATCCTTGGGATCCGAGTAGAAATACTGGTGGTTCTTCTGGTGGTAGTGCTGGTGCTGTAGCAAGTGGAATGGTATCAATTGCAAGCGGTAGTGACGCTGGTGGTTCAATTCGTATCCCTGCTTCATGGACAGGTTTAATTGGTTTAAAACCTACTGGTCATGTAGTAAAATTCCCTCTAGTAAAAACTATCGAAGATGCTAAGACATATTTTGATAAAACACAGATTGTTAAGCCAAAAACACCTATAGAAGTTCCTGCAAATCTAAAAACTTTAAAAATAGCTTATACTCTTAAAACACCATTAAAAGATGTTGAATTAAGTGAAGATGGAAAAAAAGCTGTTCTTA
>NZ_CAUPZX010000064.1:0-5804 GCF_963515875.1 uncultured Gemella sp.
ATAGATTTTGTCGTATGGATACTGAGAAGTTCGGTATTGTGGAAAATATAACAGATAAAGAATATTACACTAATTCTTATCACTATGATGTAAGAAAGAACCCAACGCCTTTTGAGAAGTTAGATTTTGAAAAAGATTATCCATATTATGCAAGCGGTGGATTCATTCATTATTGTGAATATCCGGTATTAAAACAAAATCCAAAAGCATTAGAAGCGGTATGGGACTTTGCTTATGACAAGGTAGGATATTTAGGAACAAATACACCAATTGACCGTTGTTATAAATGCGGACATGAGGGTGAATTTGAACCTACTAAAAAAGGATTTAAATGTCCAGAATGTGGTAATAGAGATCCAAAAAGCTGTGATGTTGTTAAGCGAACATGTGGTTATTTAGGTAATCCTCAAGCTCGTCCGATGATCAAAGGACGACACAAAGAAATAGTAGCAAGGGTTAAACATTTAAAATAAAAAATAAATTCTAATAGAAGTGGTATTCAATAATGTTTTTGATTACTGCTTCTATATTTTTTAATATGAATAACTTAAATACTTAATCTATAAAAATAAAATCCTTTAAATCCTTTACATTATCTGATTTTTTTGATAAAATCAATACTGATAATAATTTAGGAGGAATTCATACATGGGTAAAATTTTTAAAGGAGTCTTTTTAGGGGCGGTAAGTGCGGTAGGAGCATACTACTATAAAAATCCAAAAGAGTTAGAAAAACACAAAGAGTTACTTAAAGAAAATACTAAAATAGGAATTGAAAAATTAACTGCATATGTTAATGAGAAAACTCAAGAACTAGAAGCTAAAGCACAAGAGCAACAAGATGTGGCTAAAGAAAAATTAGAAGAATTAACAGCTGCAGAGAAAGTAGTAGAAGTAGAAGAAAACTTCGTTGAGTTAGGAGCTAAAGCTGAAGAAGTAAAAGAAGAAGTTGTAGCTGAAGTTGTTGGAAAAGCTGACGAAGTTAAAGAAACAGTTGAAGAAGTAGTAGAAGAAGCTGTTGAACAAACACAAGAAGTGGTTGCTGAACACTTTGAAGAAAAAGTTGAGCCAACTTTCGAAGAAATTCACGAGACAGTAGCTCCAATAATTGAAAAAGCAGAAGAAGTAAAAGAAGAGACGGAAGAAGTTGTAGAAGAAAAACCAAAAACAACTTTAGATTCTATCGTATCTTTATTCGCTTCAAAATAAGAAAATAAAAAGTAGCTAGGTAATTTAAGTATTACTTAGCTACTTTTTGTTTTATTTTAATCTATCAGAGATTGCTTTTCTGATTTCTTCAAATTCAGAAGGTTCAACTTTTTGTGGAGGCCATTTAACTTCTAAGTTATCGAAGTTTACATCTTTATCTTTGTATCTTGGTACGATGTGGAAGTGTAGATGGAACACGCTTTGTCCAGCATATTCTTCGTTATTTTGGAAAATATTAACTCCATCACAACCGTAGGCATCTTTTACTGCATTAGCAATTTTTGGTAGAACACGACCAATGTTTGCTGCAGTTTCAGGATCACAGTCAAAAATGTTTCTGCTGTGTTTTTTCGGAATTACAAGAGTATGTCCTTTTGTTATAGGAAATACATCTAAAAAGCTGTAGACATGTTCGTCTTCGTATACTTTGTAACTTGGGATTTCTCCGTCAATGATTTTTTCAAAAATAGTTTTTTCCATATTTAAATTCCTCTTTTATTTTAAGTTTTCTAATGTTTCAATTAAAAGTTTTTTTAGATTTACACTTATTTTTTGTGCTGTTTTAAGTACATGTTCGTGATCATGTTTTTTCTCTTGAATCCCTGTTGCCATGTTTGTAGCGCATGCTAATACAGCAACTGGCAGAGAAGCATGGTTTGCAGCGATTACTTCTGGCACTGTAGACATACCGACAAGATCACATCCCATTGTTTTGAATGCACGAATCTCAGCACGTGTTTCGAAATATGGACCTTGGAAGAATCCGTAAACACCAGTATGTAAGGTAATATCTAATTTTTTAGCTGAATTATGTAAGTTTTCAACTAAATATGGATCGAATGGAGTTGTCATATCCACGAATCTTTCACCAAGGCGGGGATCGTTTTCTCCCATTAGAGGGTTTTTGCTTACAAGTGAAATGAAGTCATCAAGACAAACGATATCACCTTCAGAAAAATCAGAATTTATAGCCCCACATGCATTAGTGATAAATAGTCCTTTTACTCCAAGGTGTTTAACTACATATGTCATAAAAGCAACTTCTTTCATGCTATATCCTTCGTAGAAGTGAAGACGTCCATTTAGTACAAGAACATTCTTTCCAGATATTTTACCAAATGTTAACTTGTTAGCATGCCCTTTTACACGGTTAGCATGTTTATTTCCTGGGAAAAGCGGAATAGCTTCATAACCAAGTTCTTGTTGGTCTTCAAGTTCTAAAGTAATACCACTTCCTAAGACTACTGCATAGTCTATTGGTTCGTTAAAATATTTCTTTATATATTTTGCAGTTTCTACAATATTTTCGTAATAAGTCATAATATAAATCCTCCTGAAAATGCTTTATCAAAATCATTATAGCATAAATAAATTAGAAAATATATAATTTTTAAATTATTTATTATGAATGTTTATAATAAATATTTGTAATTTATATTTAAATAAAATAATATAGTGAGCTGATAGAGTAAAATTTAGGAAACTATGTATAAAATAACAATGTTTAAGTTAATTTATACATATATATTAGTATAAATTTATATTTGCTTATGAAAGATTATATTAAAGTATATTAAAGTATATTAAATATTAATTTTATATTATAAGAAATATACAAATTTTTCTTTGAAAAGTGCTTTGAAATGTGATATTATGTACTTAGTACATATAATTTTAGGAGGATATTATGAAGAGATTACGTACTATTTTTGCAATTTTAGTTGCATTATCATTAATTGTTGTTGGTTGTTCTTCAAAGAATGCTAAAAATGACACTAAATCCGACGGTAAGAGCGGCTATAAAATTGGTGTCGTAACTGGTGAAGGTGGAGCAAAAGATAAAAGTTTTAACCAAGCTAACGTTGAAGCAATTCAAGCTTGGACAAAGGCTAACGGAGCAAAAGATCCAGTTGTATTAGAAACTAAAACTCAATCAGATTTAACTTCTAATTTACAAAACGCTGCAAAAGTGTCTGATATTATTTCTTTAGCTGGTTATGAATTTGAAAAAGAAATTCCTAAAGTAGCTGAGCAATATAAAGACAAAAAATTTATGTATGTTGATACTTTTGTTGATGCGCCAAATATTGCTTCATTAATCTTTAAAGAACAAGAAGCTGGTTATTTAGCTGGATATATTGCAGCTTTACAATCTAAAACAGGAAAAGTTGGTTATATTGGAGGAACTAAAATTCCACCAGTAGAAAGATTTGGAATTGGATTTGTTCAAGGTGCCAAAGCAGCTAAAAGTGATATTAAAGTGATGTATAACTATAGTGGTACATTCTCTGATACAAATAAAGGGAAAACATTAGCGGCTACTATGTATGACTCAGGTGCAGATGTAATCTTTGTTGCTGCAGGTAATACTGGTAATGGTGTAATCGCAGAAGCTAAAGAACGTGGTATAATCGATATGTCTAAAAGTGGAGAGATTAAACACTGGGTTGTGGGTGTAGATAAAGATCAATACGAAGAAGGTATTTTTAAAGGGAAAGATAAAGACGGAAAAGAATACCAAAAATCTGCGGTCTTAACATCAGCTGTTAAAAATATTGAAGTAGCAGTTACTAAAATATTAAATGAAATTAAAGAAGGTAAATTTACAAAAGGTGAACATGTCTTTGGTATTAAAGAAAATGGAGTAGGTATTCCAAAAGAAAATCCTAACTTAAGTGATGAAATTAAAACGAAAATCGCTAGTGCTATTGAAGAACTAAAATCAGGAAAAGTTCAAGTAGTAGGTACTGGAGATGAATTAAAAGCAAAAGGTTCAGCTACTAATATAGAAGGTGAACTATAGGTTATAAAATTAAGTTTTTAGAATACAATATATGACTATAAAGTTATTGTTTAATTACTAAAGAAGAATGACTCTAGAAAGAGTGGTTTTAATAAATCACTCTTTCTAGAGTTTTTTTAAATATTATAACTAATATCCAAATTGTAATAAAATTTTAAAATATTTATTTTGAAAAATATAAATGATGATATTGTTTAATATCTTGTTGATTTAAATTAAATTTTCAGGAGCTTAATAACAAAATGTTCGTATAATAAATATGGGTCTAAATGTTAATTTAACAATATTAATAAAGTGTGATAATTAATGTGTAATAATAAGAAATTTATAAAAGTACGTAAAATATTGAAAACGGTATAATAGTTTTTGAAATAGCTTGTTATTTGAGGACATTTAGTCAAAAAGAGCGTAGAATAAGAAAATTACTTTTTGAAACTATTAATTTAACAACTTTTTATAATCTAAAAACGAACATTATAAAAAAATCTTAACATTTAATAAATAAATTGTTGATGTTTTCAAGATAATGTGGTATTATTTAGATATAAACATTATACAAATACAAACAAAGGAGACTTTATTCTTATGAAAAAGATATTTTCATTAATCGCAGTTGTTTTATCAGCGGCATTAATTATCGTTGGATGTTCTTCTAAGTCATCTAATGAAAATTCATCTTCTAATAACTCTGGATTAAAAATCGGTGTTGTAACTGACGAAGGTGGAGCAAAAGATAAAAGTTTCAACCAAAGTAACGTTGAAACAGTAAAAGCTTGGACGGAAAAAAATGGTGGTAAAGCACTAAATCCAATCGAAACTAAAAACCAAAGTGATATTGCAGCGAACTTACAAAACGCAGCAAAAGCTTCTGATGTTATTTCATTAGCTGGTTTCTATTTTGAAAAAGAATTACCAAAAGTTGCAGATTCATTTGCAGATAAAAAATTCATTTTCATTGATGGTGTAGTTCAAAACAAAAATGTTGCTTCTGTAACATTCTCAGAACACGAAGCTGGATACCTAGCTGGATATGCAGCAGCTTTACAATCAAAAACTGGTAAAGTTGGATTTATTGGTGGAGCGAAAATTCCAGCAGTAGTTAAATTTGGTGTTGGATTCGTTCAAGGTGCAAAAGCAGCTAAAAAAGATATCAAAGTTGTTTACAACTACAGTGGTTCATTCAGTGATACAAACAAAGGTAAAACTTTAGCAGCAACTATGTTTGATGCTGGTGCTGATGTTATTTTCGTAGCAGCTGGTGGTACTGGAAGTGGATCTATTAAAGAAGCTCAAGAAAGAGCAACTAAAGATCTTAAAGAAAGTGGAGAAGTTAAACACTGGATCGTTGGTGTAGATAAAGACCAATATTCTGAAGGTGTATTCAAAGCTAAAGATAAAGATGGAAAAGATGTTGAAAAATCAGTTATCTTAACTTCTGCTGTAAAACGTATCGACGTAGCAGTAGCTAACATTTTAGACGCTATCAAAGCTAACAAATTTGAAGGTGGAAAAGCTAAAGTCTTCACAATCAAAGAAGATGGTGTTGGACTTCCAGCAGAAAACCCTAACTTAAGCGACGATATCAAAGCTAAAGTTAAAACAGCTGTTGAAGATTTAAAATCTGGTAAAGCAACAGTTGCAGCTGATGCAGCTGGTGTAGCTGACAAAGCTAATATCGACGGAGAACTTTAATTTTATAAGTTTATATATAAAGACCTAGTGTAAACTAGGTCTTTATCAGATTGTTGACAAAACGACCAAAATATCAATGAAGATATTGATGTTTTGGTCA
>NZ_CAUPZX010000065.1:0-5541 GCF_963515875.1 uncultured Gemella sp.
AAATACTAAACAAAAATAACTGAATATTTTGTCCAACTTTTTGGGTGCAGTACCAAGCCAAAGCGTAAAGATGGTTATTTTTTATTGTCTTTTTTTAACGCTACAATACATGCACTAACTACTGAAACAATCAATAGATTTATTCCAATAATCGTCTGTACAATTTCGTAAGCTGACAACTTGCTACTCCTTTCTTCAAGATTTTAGTGTATGCGAGCATAGCACCATCCCCTTTCATATTGAAGTAGCCACCATCTTTATCGGAAGTTTTACACTCCCTAACTTCTCTCTCCAATTTTGATTATATCAAATTGAACTGCGATATTCAACTGTTTATAAATCTCAATTTACAAATTTTTATCCTCTACTAAAATAGATACATTATTCGCATATAGAATATAATTTTTCAACTTTTCATTATTTAACACTTTAAAATTTCTTATATATTGATTACTTATTAAATAAAAAGTACTTTTCTAAAATAGAATAGTACTTTTCGTAATTTTAATCTAGCTAACATTAATGAAATTATTGTTAGCTAAAACAACTTATTCAGTAATCTACTATAATTATATAATAAACTATTCTAAAATATAATCGTCCTAATTTGAATGTTTATGTCTCACTGCTAACCGAATAGAATAGATTACAAATATAATTCGAATGGAGAATCCTAATTTAACTGCGTTTTATGTTGTTATAAATGTTGGAAATATTTTTAATTCAATTAGGTTTTTCATTCCCAGGGTTAATCCAAAAGCCCTAGATTTTAACAAAGTTCATAAGAGAACTTACAGATACAATAATTTATTGACATATAAATTCTCTTTATGAAAGCTTTTCAGGTATCTAATAACTTTTCGGGGGTGACTCTAAAATCTTGTTTCATGATTTTAGAATCACTCCTTTTTTAGTTAAGTAAGGAGTTAGATCTAAGACTTTTTATTTACAAATACTCTTTAATATTATATAATTTAAAGTGTAAATGTAAGAGGTGATGTGCTATGATTATTTTAAAGGAATATTTAAAAGAAAAAGGATTTATTACGAATAATGAAGCGTTAAAGCTTGGTATTAGTAGACATAAACTTGCTGAGTTTGTTAATAGGGGAGAACTTGAACGCGTGAAAAATGGAGTATATAAGAAAAAAGATGATGTAGATGATGAATTTGCATTAATATCTTATAACAATGAAAAAGTTGTATTTTCATTCCATACAGCATTATTTTTGTTAGAACTAAGCGATAGGAGCCCAAATTGTTTTCATATAAGTGTACCACAAGGGTATAATGTTAGACATATAAAAAGGAAGATAAATAATATTAAGGTACACTATATAAAAAAAGAAAATTTTGATATAGGTATTATAACTATAAAAACAGCACTTGGAAATGAAGTGAGATGCTATGATATGGAAAGAAGTATTTGTGATATTGTATCTAAGAGAAATATTATTGATAAGCAGATATTTGTAGATGCAATTACTAGATATTTTAATAATAAAGGGAAAAATATGAGGAAGCTTATTAAATATAGTCGAATATTAGGAGTCGAAGATGAGATAAGAAAGTATATGGAGGTTCTATAAAATGATCACTTCAGAAAGTTTGAAAGGTAAAGTGAAAAACATAGCAAAAAGCAAAAAATTAAGTTCACAGGAAGTGTTGCAAATGTTTTTCTTTGAAAAATTTTTAGAAAGATTATCTCGTTCTAGTTATAAATTTAATTTTGTAATTAAGGGTGGATTATTAATTTCATCTATGATTGGTATAGACAATAGGACGACAATGGATTTGGATACGACGGTGAAAGGAATTCCATTAAAAGAACATGTCATTAGAAATATAATTTTAGAAATTTTAGATATTGAAGTAGATGATGGAATACAGTTTGAGATTACAGATATTACCTATATTCGAGAAAAAGATGAATATGAAAATTTCAGAGTTCATTTGATTGCTATATTTGGAAAAATAAAAAATGTAATGAAAATTAATATAACAACAGGAGATATAATTACACCAAGAGAAATAGAATACGTATATCCTTGCATGTTTAGGGAAGAAGGGATAAGAGTTCTAGCATATCCTATTGAAACGATACTTTCAGAAAAATATGAGAGCATAATAAAGAGAAATATATCTACAACAAGAATGAGAGATTTCTATGATTTATATAATTTATATTACTTGAGAAAAGAAGATATTGATTTTAAGATTCTCAAACAAGCTATTTTGTCAACTGCACGAAAAAGAGACAGTATAGCTTTCCTTCAAGAAGCATATGAAATTATAAATGATATTAAGGAAGATGAATATTTAAAAAAATTGTGGGAGGTTTATTTGAGAGATAATCCATATATTGGAAATCTCAGTTTTTTGCTGTAGTAGAAGTCGTTGATTTAATATCGAAAAAAGTAGATATCTAGGTGAAAAAAGTTATATGAAATATAAAAAAGGTTTGACTTAAGAGTTGAGAAATTAATCTTAAAATTAAATTTAAGAAAATCATAATTTTAATAGTTGATTTTATTATTACCCAGAAACAACTATTTAAGAGATACATTAGCTTTTTTCTGATTTAGGTGTATAATTTTACAAAAAAAATTGTTATTACAGTAGAATGAACTATGTTAAATATGTTATAATTAAAAAGACATTAAAATTAGGTATGAAAGGAGGAACTATGTACAGAGGAGAAAGGCCTAAGAAGGGTGATGTAGTAAAAATAATAGCATATAAGCATGATGGTTCAATACATAGAATTTGGCACAAAAATGTTGTACTAGAAGCGGATGAACAGGTTCTAATTCTAGCAAATAACAGAACACTTGTAACAGAAAATGATGGAAGAACTTGGGTTACTAAAGAAATTGCTTTAGTATATTTTCACAATGAATGTTGGTTTAATATAATATGCATGTTTAGAGAAGATGGGGTTCACTATTACTCAAACTTAAGTAGTCCATTCGCATATGATGTGGATGGCGTAAAATACATTGATTATGATTTAGATATAAAGAAATATCCTGATGGTAAATATTTCTTATTAGATGAAGATGAGTATAATCAAAACAAAGCGCGTTATAAATATGGTGAAAAGATTGATAAAATATTGAAGTATAATGTTAATAAACTTCAAGAATGGATTGATAATAATCAAGGTGCACTTGCACCGGATTTTGCTGATGTATGGTTAGAAAATTATGAAAAAATAATAGGTGAAAATCAAGATGTTAGAAGGTAAATTTAGCATAGAAGTTAGAAATGATGAAGTTTCAGAGAAGATAGGTTTGAAGTTAAAAGAGTTCTTATTATCTAGTGATATGGAAGAAGATAAGAGTAATCCTGATTATGTTTTTGCAATTGGGGGAGATGGAACTGTATTGAGAACATTCAATAAGTATATGAATAATTTAGATAATATAAAATTTTTATCTATTCATACTGGGCATTTAGGGTTTTATACCGATTATTCTGTTCAAAACTATGAGAAAATATTTTTTGATATGTTAGCATTAAAACCTAAGGTAGAACAATATCCACTATTAAGAGTTAAGGCGTATTGCGCTAATGGTGATTTAGTTTCTGACTATTGTTCTTTAAATGAAATAACGGTAAATAATCATACAGGATCTACTTATGCAGCTAAGGTTTATATAAATGGTGTCCACTTTGAGAGTTTTAGAGGAGATGGATTATGTATTAGTACCCCAACAGGGTCTACTGCGTATAATAAAAGTCTAGGTGGGGCTGTGATTCACCCTCAATTGCCGTTGTATCAAGTAACAGAGATTGCTGCGCTAAATAATCTTGTTTATCGAACATTGGGAAATCCACTAATATTATCACAAAATGATGAACTTATGATTAAACCAATGAATACGGAAAATCATCGCATAACAGTAGATCATATGCATTTTAATTATGATAGTGTAGCTAAAATAAAAATAACTCTAGAAAAGGATAAGAAGATTTCATTTATTCGTTATAATGAAGATAGTTTCTGGCAACGTGTGAAGAGATCATTTATTAAAAATGACTAATATTACTTTAAAGTATGTTGTAAAAAAAGAACAATTGTTAAGAGAATTTTTATTAGAAAATAATATTTCTAGGAAAACCTTGACTAGAATAAAGTTTGATCATGATGGTAGCATAAAGATAAACGATAGGGAAGAGAACGTTAGATATATGTTAAAAGAAAATGACATAGTAGAGATTACTTTGCCTAGCGAAAATTTCACCGAATTTGTTCGTTTTATAAACAAACCAATTGATATAGTTTATGAAGATGAGTATTTTATGATAGTCAATAAAGAAATCAACCTACCTTCAATACCTTCGAGGAATGTTGAAGACGAGTCACTGCTTGAGAGAGTAAATTACTATTTTCAAGAGAAAAATATTAACTCAATTCCGCATATAGTAACGAGGCTCGATAAAAATACATCTGGATTAGTATTAATTGCAAAACATAGGCATATACATGCGTTGTTTAGTAATTTGAGTATAGATAAATATTATACAGCGTTGGTTAATGGAAAAATAAAAGACAATGCGATTGTTGAAGCTCCGATTCGCAGAGTAAGTTCAAGTATAATTGAACGCGAAGTTGGTGAAGGTGGAGAATACGCTAAGACTGAATATTGGTTAGAAAAATATATTCCAGAACTTAATATTAGTATAGTCAAATTAAAACTCTATACAGGGAAAACTCATCAAATTAGAGTTCACATGAAGTATGAGGGGCATCCGCTATTAGGTGATGAGCTGTACGGTGGAGATGTGAGTTTAATAAAACGACAGGCACTAAATTGCAGTAATCTTGTATTTAATCATCCGATTACAGATAAAGAAATAAATGTGAAGATAGATATACCAACTGATATGAAAAATATTTGTAATACAAAGGTAATATTTTAAAACTTGACAATAAGAGTTAAAGTCTATATAATTATAGTATAAAATTTAATATATATTAAAAGGAGATTGTTTATTATGAAATTAAACAAATTTTTAGTAGCAGCTGCAGCTGTTGCAGTATTACCATTATCAGTAGCTAATGCTGAAGGACCAGCAACACAACCAGCATTACCAGTTATAGGAGTAAACCCAGATAACGCACCAGTTGTTGAAACTCAACCAGGATTCCCTGAAACAACAGAAAAACCTATTTCAGTAAATGGTGAAGGTACATTTGTTGGAAAACGTGAATTCAAAGGTGGAGTAAACGGAACTGGATTAGTACAACCAGAATTACCAGCTTACGGTGAAAAATTAGTAGCACCAGAAGTACACACTAAACCTGAATACAAAGCACCTAAAGGTACTGTTAGAGTAGATAAAGGTACAGAAGCACCTAAAGCTGACCAAGCTAAAAAAGTTTTACCAAAAACTTCAGCTGTAAAATAATATTATTTAAAACTTTAACTTTTAGATAATAATTAGTGTTTATACGAACAGATAAAAGAGGACATTAGTCCTCTTTTCAGATTGTTGACAAAACGACCAAAATATCAATGAAGATATTGATGTTTT
>NZ_CAUPZX010000066.1:0-5381 GCF_963515875.1 uncultured Gemella sp.
TAATCACAATTAGGGGATGTTTAGGATTCGACAGGGATGCTAGTCTTCTTGGTGGCATGTAGGAGGGTTGTCTTCTTTAACAACACATCAGTTAAATATAACTGGCGAAAAAACAAATTACGCTTTAGCAGCTTAATAAGCTAAAGGCTGATTACTTTGTTTGACTGTGACAAAGCTAATCGGTTCATTCTTAGCAGTCTACGATTTTTTTCTTCTGTTTGTAGAAAGAAGTAAGAGATTAATCAAACTCGTTTTTCATTGCCTGTTTATCGGCTTAAGTGGAGAATTAAATTCAATAGGTAAACTAAACATGTAGAGGCTAAGGGGAGGTATTTTTGGACGCGGGTTCAAATCCCGCCATCTCCATTTTATAGAAGTATACCATTTCGGTATGCTTTTTTTATTTTATATTACAGGAAAATATTAATATTACCAATATTTCTTTCTAATTGATAATTAATATTAAAATAAAATAACTATTTATATTTTTATTTAAAGTATATTTAAAGTATACAAAAAATATTTTTGTATTATTTATTTTGGTAAATTATTAATTATAATTACTATTATTTAAGTATTTTCTAGTATATATAGTATAATAATTGTTTATTTATCTGTTTTTTTTTTTTTTTTGAAAAAAGTAAGTAATATCTCTTTATTAGAGATATTTTTTGTGATATTATAATATATAAATTTTTATAATTTAGAAGGAGAAATATTATAAATGATAGGAAAAAACAACAAAAAAAAATTCCATGAACTCTCTGGAGAAAAGTTGGAAACCTATTCCATTAAAAAATTTAAAGTAGGAGCAGCGAGTGTTCTAATTGGAGTAGGTCTATTTTTTGGAGCTGGTGTCGTAGAAGCTAGTGATAATGGTACTCAAGCACGAGAAGCTACTAATAATTCAGATGAAGGAGTGAATAACTCTAATACTATTCTAGAGAATTCTGTAAAACCAGTAGCGAATAAAATTGTTAATAGTCCTGAGAAAGTAGCTGCAGCTGTTGCAGAAAAGTTAGCAACTCAGTCAGGTGAAAATAGTCAAGTGGAAAGTACAACAAAAGAAGTTGATAAGTCGCTTCTGAATAAAAAAATTGAAGAGTTAAAAGCTCAATTAGAAAGAATTAAAAACAACTCTAAACGACAATCAATGATTGACGATGCTACTAGTAAGTTAGCATCAGCAGAGAGCCTTGCACAATCATCAGCTACACAAACAGAAGTAGATGCTAAAGCAAAAGAAATTAGTTCATTAACTTCTATCTTAAAATCAATTAAAGCTGAAGAAACACCAAAAGAAAACAAAAATCAAGATAGCCGTAATGGTAAAAAGATGAAAGAAGGAACTGGCTTCCGTACCGGAGTGACAGCCCAAGCTTTAACAGGATCAATTCATTTTGATACATCAACAGGACCAACAGAAAAACAAATTCCAGTTGCTAATAATGGTGACGGTGAACGTGTTATTAATATGGCAATTAGTTATTCTGCGTCTTCAACTGAAACAGTTACAGACGGTAAAGTACGTGTAACAATACCAAAAGAATTCTTGCATTCTACTAAAAAACCAGAATTTGCAAATTCATCATTTGTAAAAAGTGTAGATGATTTATCAACTGCTACAAATTATATTTATGATTTAAATTTAAATCCCATGAGCGGGGGGACTGTTGCTGAAAGTTTATTAAAATTATATGTGGGTACCTCTATAAAAAATGCTCCATCGAAAGGCGATGTATTATCAGTTAATACTGATTTTATAGCAGGTGGAGAAACTTTATCAACGAAATCAGCTAGAGCTTCTTTTGACTATTTATCAGAAATTTTATATAGAGAAAAAGAGTGGCGACCAAAAACAGTAAAATATATGGTTGATCAGTTTGGAGCTCCATTACCAGAATTTAAAATGGGATCAGTTTCGAATGGAACTTTCAAGCCAATTGAAGGCAATACATTTAGATTACCATTTATTATGAGTGATCAAAGCTTTTTCAATAACGAAGAAACGAATCAAAATGGTAATGGACGTTTAACAAGCTATGATTATACGATTAGTGGAATTCCAGATTTCTTAGAATTGGACCCAACAAATATTAAAAATAATAAGTTTTGGACATTAGAAAATGGAGTTTTAACTTTACATCCAGATGAAAATAAAGGTATCGATCAAAGTTTACTTTATGGTGGACCAATTCTGAAGGTAAAAGAAGGTGCTTTTAATACTCCGGAAGCTATTGAAAGAGCAATTGAGTCAAATTCTACTAAAGGATTTAATGCCAATATCGTTTATAAAGCAGTTGGGCATAGACCTGATGGTTCAACATTTACTCAGACATTAGATAATCCTGATGGATTTAGATTATATCTCGGTGATGGTATTCCTGCTATTAAAGAGATGGATACAAGAATTTTTCCTGAAACCAATCAACGATTATATTCACATGCAAGTAATGAGGACAAATTTAACGCTAGATTTTCTATTCCAAATGATAAATTAAAAGGTGATGGAGCATTTTTACCAAGTCAGTATATAAACTATTTTATTCCAAAAGATCAAGAAGGGAATTATTTCACAAAATTCCAGTTAAATAGAGTATTTACAAATGAAATAAAAGCTGATGGTTCAAGAGAATTTAGAGGTTATTACAGAGAAAAGTTAGAAGGAAATTTAAAAGAGAATTTTAAATTATATGGAGTAACTAAAGATAACCAAGCTGAATTGTTGAAAGAATATACTTCAATTGATGAATTATATAATACTATTGAAATTAATCCTGAAAAGAAATATGATCATTTAATTCTAAAACATCCGGGTATAGTAGATGAATTTCAAAGATATAATTCAACTTCTAAAACAATAACTGGATTAGAAGCAAGACTTGGTGTAACTGTTGGTACATGGAAGGAAAAAGCCCAAGATAGTACAATTCAACGTTATAGAGATGAAATAGCTCAAGGTTCTACATCAGAGAATACAATAGAGAGTGCTATAGCGATGGAACGTCCTGCTACAGGAAGTGGAGAGGTTGCAGAACACATTAAAACTCCAACAAAATTAACATTAAATATGAATCAAATAGGGAGTCAAACTTTAACTAAAGATGATTTAACAAGAGGTCGAACAATTCCTATTGCAGTAACGTATTCAGCAGAGGATTATTTTAGGTTAATAGAATCAGATAATGATGGAAGTGAGACTTACGATATAAATAAATTGGATCCCAATATTACTAAAACAAGTGTAATGTTATTAGCAGATCCAAAGTTACCATTGAAAGACTTTAGATTAGCAGCAGATAATCGTTTATTATCAAAATACACATTACATTTTGGTGGAACGAATGGTGATGCTGCAAAAGAATCGTATGATAAATTAAAAGAATCTTATGATACTGTAAATCCAACTAATATTATCGAAAATTATAAAGGAACAGGTAAGCGAGCTTATATCTTTGATTCAAAAGATTTAAATCTTACTGGTTATGATTTAAATAGATGGATAAAAGGTGGATTATATAGTCCTACAGCTTTGACTTTCGAAGTTGAAAATAATGGACAAGTTGAAGCTGGAACTTATGGGATTGAATCTTATTTAGTATGGAATAGTGAATCGGAGACATTAATAGGTAATGACAATTCAATTAATGCTAATTTTGTTGAAAATCATGCGCCAGGTTTATCTATTTCAAAAGCAACTATTAATGTTACTATTAATAATATTGCTGAATATTCAGCTTCTTTAACAATTGCTAAACCTGGGACTACAGGTGTGCGAGGAATTATTGATGTTAAGAATGGACAAGAAGTTATCTTATCGCCACAAATTGAAAACTTAACAGATCTTCCTCAAAAAGTAAAAGAAGCTGTAGTGTTAATACCTAAGACAGAAGCTCTAACATATTTAGAAGGTCCGATAGTTGATGATTCAGACGAATATGATGTATTTTATACGACATCAACTGCTGCTGACAAAACTACTGGAACATATGTAAGTGCAGCTCAAATCACAAATTGGAAAGACGTAACAGCAGTTAAATATGTATTTAAAAATAATTATACTGTAACAAAAGAGCATGGATTTAAACATAATTTTAATCTGCGTGTTGACCAGAATAATCCAAACTATGTGAAAAGTACTTCTCAAATTTTTCTTAAAAATGGTCAAGATGTTTGGTTAGAATCGAATGTTGTTGGTTTGAGAACGGAAGATACTCGCGGAAAACTAGAAGTGTACTATAAAACTGTAGATGGCGAGCTCTTGAAAGAGTTCCCAAAAACTAGAGATTTTGAAGGACAGCCTTATGCTACAACTAAAGAACCAATTCTTAAAGGTTTTGTAAATAGATGGTATGCTGTGAACGATTATATTTTTATTGAAGTTCAACCAGATTCTGCTCCAGAAATAGGAACTTACGAAAGACAAGTAACTAAGAAAGTTACTTATCTATATGATAAGGCTAAAGTAAAAGTAGAAACTAAAGATATTACAAGAACTATTAATTATATTGAAAAAAATAATGAGGGTAATATCATTTCTAATCCAGTAATTCAAAAAGTAACAGTTTCAAGAAAAGTGTATACTGGAGAAAAAACGGGACGTGTTGTAGAAGATAATTGGGAAATTCCTGCAAATGCTAAATGGGAGTCTGTAACATCTCCAACACCTTCAGAATGGGAAAAACCAGAAGTAAAAGTTAATGATCAATATATCGCTAAGGAAGCAATTGATGAAGTAAGAATTACACCAGAAGTTCTTAATAACGGTAATATTGTTGAAAATGTATACTATGAGCGATTTGTACCAGGTGGAAATGTTATCGCTAAGTACGTTATCAAAGGAACGACAACAGAACTAAAAGCAAGTACAAATGTCTCAACAGGAGCACAGGTGGGAAGTGAGTATACAGCAACAGCACCACAAGCAGGAGAAGTACTAAAACAAGGTGAGTTAGAATACGTCCTAGAAGGTAGAAAAGCAGATTCAGCAGCAGAAACAGGAAAAGTAACTGCAGATACCCAAGAAATCATCTATGAATACGTACCAAAACAAGGTGGAAATGTTATCGCTAAGTACGTTATCAAAGGAACGACAACAGAACTAAAAGCAAGTACAAATGTCTCAACAGGAGCACAGGTGGGAAGTGAGTATACAGCAACAGCACCACAAGCAGGAGAAGTACTAAAACAAGGTGAGTTAGAATACGTCCTAGAAGGTAGAAAAGCAGATTCAGCAGCAGAAACAGGAAAAGTAACTGCAGATACCCAAGAAATCATCTATGAATACGTACCAAAACAAGGTGGAAACGTTGAAGTGAAATACGTAATTGCAGGAACAGAAACAAACCTAAAAGATCCAGTAACATTAGTAACAAATGGAC
>NZ_CAUPZX010000067.1:0-5309 GCF_963515875.1 uncultured Gemella sp.
ATGTAAAGGACTTAAAGGTTATTTATTAAGGTTATTTATTGTTCTAAGAGCTGATCCAAAAGCCCTAAATTAAAAATGACTCATAGACGCAGTGTTTTATTAATATCTAAATTCGCTTTATAAAAGCTTTTTAAATATTTAATAACCTTTATGGGGAGAATTCTATAAAATCATAATTTTTGTGTCACTCCCATAAATTATAGAAGTAACAACCAAAATTTATTATTGGATGTCACTTCTATCTAAAATTATTATTTTAAATGTTTAACCCTTGCTACGATTTCTTTATGACGTCCTTTAATCATTGGTCTAGCTTGAGGATTACCTAAATATCCACAAGTTCTTTTAACAACATCACAGCTTTTTGGGTCTCTGTTTCCACACTCAGGGCACTTAAATCCTTTTTTAGTTGGTTCAAATTCCCCCTCATAACCACACTTATAACAACGATCAATCGGCGTATTTGTCCCCAAATATCCTACCTTATCATATGCATAATCCCAAACCGCTTCTAATGCTTTTGGATTTTGTTTTAACACTGGATATTCACAATAATGAATAAATCCACCGCTAGCATAATAAGGATAATCCTTTTCAAAATCTAATTTTTCAAATGGTGTAGGATTCTTTCTTACATCGTAATGATATGAGTTAGTATAATATTCTTTATCTGTAATATTCTCTACAATACCAAACTTCTCAGTATCCATTCGACAAAATCTATCCGTTAGAGACTCACTAGGCGTTGAATAAATACTATACCAATAATCACCTTCTGCTGTCCATTTATCTACACATTCTTTCATATAACGCATAATATCTAATGTAAATTCTTTCGCCTTAGGATTTTTCTCCCATTCTCCTCCATAAAAGACACTAGCAACCTCATATAAACCTATATATCCAAGAGACAACGTAGAACGTTTATTATCAAAAAGCTGTTTTACTCTATCTTCAGGTCTAAGACGTTTTCCAAAAGCTCCATGCATATAAAGAATAGGTGCATTCTGCGGTTTCGCCTCTCCACAACGTTTCGCTCTATAATCTAATGCATCTTTACAAATTTCTAATCTTTCCTTAAAAATTTCCCAGAACTCTTCTTTATTTCCTTTTGATTCAAGTGCAACTCTAGGCAGATTTAACGTTACTACCCCTAAATTCATACGTCCACTTTCTACAAACTCTCCTTGTTCATTTTTCCATGCAGGTAAGAACGATCTGCATCCCATAGGTGTCTTACAACTACCCGTAATCTTTGTAATTGTATCGTACATAAGTACATCCGGATACATTCTTTGAGTTGCACATGATAATGCAAGTTCTTTTACATCATAATTCGGATCAGTTGATTTTAGATTTAACCCATCTTTAATAACAAATATCAACTTAGGAAAAATTGCCGTTCTCTTTTCTTTTCCTAACCCTTGAATTCTAACCTTAAGAATTGCTTTTTGAATTTCTTTTCCGAAATATCCTTCTCCTAATCCAAAACCTAATGATGTAAATGGCGTTTGCCCTTGTGATGAATATAAAGTATTAATTTCATATTCTAAAGACTGCATTGCATCAAAGATATCTTTTTTAGTCTTTTCATCCGCAAATTTCTTCTGCTTTTCTTCATCATCAATCCACTCTTTTGCCATTTTTAAGTTTTTCTTATAATTTAACTCTGCAAAAGGAGCTAACACTTCGTCTATTCTATCAGCACTACATCCCCCATATTGACTTGAAGCAACATTAGCAATAATCTGAGCCATTTGAGCCGTAGCTGTTTGAATACTTTTTGGACTATCTACATCTGCATTACCAATTTTGAATCCTTTTGTCAACATTTCTTTGAAATCAATTAAGCAACAATTAGTTAAAGGCTGATAAGGAGAATAATCTAAATCATGATAGTGAATCTCTCCTTTTTGATGAGCATTAGCTACATGCTTTGGTAGCATTTTAAGTCCAATTGCCTTAGCAACAATTCCACTAGTTAAATCACGGTGTGTATTAAACACTAAACTATCCTTGTTCGCATTTTCATTCACCACATTCTCATCACGATTAACTAATTTTTCAATTGCCACATTTATATCTAAGCTACGTTCACGTTCAATATCACGCATACTTCTATAGCCAACATACTCTTCATAAATAGCTTCTTCACCTAAAGTAAGTAGCGTATGTTCTACAATATTTTGCAACTCATAAATTTTTATATTATCTTTAAATCTATTTGCTATTTCTATAATAACATTATCTACAATACTATCGATATTAACACTATGCTTTGTTCCAAATACAGAGTGAACCGCTTTTTCTATTGCTTTATATATTTTTTCAGCATCAAACCTGACTACTCGTCCATCCCTCTTTATTACAAGTAAATTATTAGTTAAATTATCTACCTTTGCTTTAGTATATGAAAATAAATTGTTTTTATACATGCTATCCCCCATTTCGTTATTATTTTTCATTTATAAATATATTACAATACTATATTATCTTAAAATATCTCAACTGTCTACAGTTTATATTTCCGGGAAATTCAGAAACCTTATACCTTAGCCCTTTGCCTTAATTGTGAATTTTTCTAGCATCGCTGTTTTCTACTTTATCCTATAAAAATACCTACATATCAACGTTTATAGAGATTTACATAAGATTCTGTATTATTTTTTTACAGAGTAAATTTATGATACAGTTTTACGCATTGCGATATGTAGCTAATTAAAAATGATAATTAAAATGTTCACTCATAATTAAAAAAATTATATTTTTTATTACTTAAACTATGTTTTAATAATAGGATTTATGATAAAATTATATTAAATAAAAAAGAGAGAAATATATATGAAAAAAACGCAAATTGAGAAACTTACAGATCAGTTATTTTCAATAGAAAATAACAATTCACTTTTAATTAATGAATTAGAACCATATGTAGAATTATTTATGCATTATGAATGTGCAATGCTTGAGATTGAAACAAAACTTAATGTTTTTGACAAGGAGTTTTCTTTACACGGTGAAAGCAATCCTATAGAATCTGTCACAACAAGATTAAAAACACCAATAAGTTTAATGAATAAACTTAAACGATTAGACTTACCATTTGATATAGATACAATTAAAGAAAATATCTATGATGTAGCTGGTGTTCGTGTTATATGCTCATTCAAAAACGATGTATATAAACTTGTAGATGCTTTAAAACAACAACACGACCTAACAGTTATAGCTGAAAAAGATTATATTAAAAATCACAAAGACAATGGTTATAGAAGTTATCACCTTATTGTTAAAGTACCTATCTTCTTATCAGATAAGGTAGAACACGTAGCCGTTGAAGTCCAATTCAGAACAATCGCCATGGATTTTTGGGCAAGTTTAGAACATAAACTTAGATATAAAAAGAACCTTAGCGAGGAAAAAGAAAAAGAAATCGAACGTCGACTATTACTCTGTGCGGAGATAAGCGCCAAACTAGATAATCAAATGCAAAAAGTTAAAGAAATAATAGAAGACGATTCGCAATTTTTATAAATTTTTCTCAATAAATTCAAGAGAAACTGATTCTAATTTTAAACAAACAAAATAATCCTCTCATATTAGCCTAAAACTAATATAAGAGGATTGTTTTACCACTATTTTTCTATACTATGTTTCATCGAATAACTGAAATAAATTACTAAACCAACTAGAATCCAACATCCGAAAATTATCCACGTAGATAATTGAATACCATATAATAATACCAAGAATAATAAAATTGATAATATTGGTAAATACGGCATTCCTGGCATTATGAATCCACGACTTGCGTTAGGATATTCTTTTCTTATCACAATAGTCGAATAACTAACTAATGCAAAAGCAATGATCCATGAAACATTAGCTAAATCGGCTAACTGTCCTAACGGTAAAAATCCTGTCAGTAATGCCATAAGTATACCTACTCCTATTGTTGTTGAACCAGGTACTCCATTTTTATTTAACTTAGTTAAGCTCTTTGGTAACAATCCATCTCTACTCATCGTAAATAAAATCCTTATTGAGGCAAACATAGTCGCTAATGGTCCAGCTAAAAGACCTATTACAGCTCCTAATGACACGATTCCCGCTACCCTATCCTGGCCTACAACTTCTAGTACATATGCTAACGCATCACCTTTTCCTAGTTGATAATAAGGCACCATACCTGTTAACACTAAGCAAACTGTAATATAAAAAGCTGTACAAATAAATAATGTAATTATTATAGCTCTCGGCAATGATCTTTGAGGATTTATCGTCTCTTCTGCTGAAGTTGAAATTGTATCAAAACCTAAATACGCAAAAAATACAGTTGTAGCTCCCACCATAACTCCTGATAAACCTTGAGGGGCGAAACTATCTGTCCAATTTGTTGGTTTAACATAAAATATTCCTACTAGAATAAATAAGACAATTACTGCAATCTTGATTACAACCATAAAATTATTAACAAATTTACTACTACTTGTCCCTTTAAATAGCACCATCATTATTAATAATACAACAGTAATTGCTAGTATATTTCCATAACCACCTTCACTTGGTAGTGAAGTAAACTCCTTAGGTATAACAACACCAAAACCTTCTAATAAATTTTTAAAATAACTCGACCAACCATTTGCTATGGCAGCTCCAGCAATAATATAACTCCCCCCAAGAAGCCATCCCATAGAGTGAGCAACGATTTCACCTAATGTCATATAACTATACGTATAGACACTCCCACTCGACGGGATTGCCGATGATAATTCAGCATAACATAACGCTGTTAATCCACAAGCCAAACCAGCAATTAAAAATGAAAAAATTACAGATGGCCCCGCTTTAGAAGATGCTTCTCCCGTTAGAACAAGAATACCTGAACCTATAACTGAACCTACACCCAAAAGAATTAAATCTATCGTTCTCATAGTTGGTTTTAATGTTTTTTTACCACTTTCACCAAGTATCCTTTCTAATGATTTTTTTCTAAATATTTGCATCGATAAAAAAATCTCCTTTCATAAAAGTTATCCATTCCTTTAAAACTTTCAGTATTATCTTTAATCCTTTACTACTATAAATTAGACCAATTACCCCTATATTTTCTTATGTTTTAATCGTTTAAACCGGCCTACTTCTAACCAATAACGATTAAATTTCAATCTATAATTATTATCTCTATAATGATAATCATCTTCTAATTAATACAACCTATATTATAACTTCTGTAAGTAAATTATTCAAATTTTTCGGCAGTGTCAAGATTTTTGTGTAAACACAATCTGATGCTTTAAATAAAGTTA
>NZ_CAUPZX010000068.1:0-5108 GCF_963515875.1 uncultured Gemella sp.
AACTCATAAAAAACACCCCTTTCACTGTTTTGTCCAGTAAAAGGGGTACATATCACTATAACTTTTAAATAAAACTAAAACATAATATACTTTAATAGTTGTTTCTCTTATAACTTTAATAAGCTATCTATATTTTACACTCTCTTCTTCAATATCTTCTTCCTTTTTTTCTATCCTCTCATCTATCTTAATTCAATTTCTCATACTTTCCTCTTTTTTATGATATAATAACAGTAATAACACTCATATTACAATATGATTATCCCAGGAGGTTTATATGGAATTTACTAAAACAAATAATGGTTTTGTTAAATATGATGAACAGGGTAGGGTAATTGCTGAAATTACTTATTCTACTACTAGCAATCCTAATGTAGTTGTTGCTGATCACACTTTTGTCGATTCATCACTTCGTGGTCAAGGTGTAGCAGGTAAGCTATTAGACGCTCTTGTTAAAGATATGCAAGAACAAAACAAAAAAATCATCGCAACTTGCTCTTATGTTGTTAAAAAATTCCAAGAAGATTCTTCTTTCGATTTTATTAACGCTGAAAAATAGTTTTTTAAAAGCAGAAAATTGATTTTTTTCAATTTCCTGCTTTTCTTTTTTATAATATTAACCAATATTATTATTTTTATATTTTGTTTTTATTTTACATCCTAGTGGAATTTCTTTAATATTATTTAGTACTATCAATATTTTAATATTCTATTATGTGGAGTTGTCCTTTGTCATATTCAGCCAGGAATATTTTAGATGTGTCTTCATATCCCATTTTTAATAAAGTTTCTTTTAGCCAGTCTTCTGTTTTATCCATTGATTCCAACGTATTAATTTGAATATTACCATCTGTAATTATTGGATATTTTGGGTTTTCATCACCCGCTAAAACTATAATTAACTGTCCATTTTGTTCTAACACGGCTCTTTTAACTTTTTTAATACTATATACTCCCTGACTTCTTAGTTTGAACGCTAAATCATGAGCAGTCAAACCACTCTTTCTTGTAGCTTCTACATCTATTTTTCCATTTTTCACCACAGTAATCGGTTCTCCATCTACTATTTTTTTGAAGAACATATTATTTGTTTTCAACCATTTTTGAATAAGTACTAAAATAACCCATATTAATAGAATATTTATATACTGTAGTATTGAGATTGCTGGATTATAGATTACACCACCAATAATCCCCCCAAGTACGTAGTTTTGTACTTGATCACTTGCTGAAGATGGTGCTAAATTGCCTTTGCCAGAAACATTAATTACAAACACTAACAATATTAATCCAAGTGCTAATTTTATTGCTATATCAACGTATGAAAGTTGCATTATTTATTCACCTCCACTTTTTCTACTACTGGATCTACTAAATCAATTTTTTCTAGTAGATAATCATCTTTTTTACCACTACTTATTACTCTATAATATGTATCGTCAATTTTTACGAATGAATTCTCTATTGATACCTCACTATTGATATAAATACGTGTTTTTTCTACATTTAAATGCTCTGCTATTTTTTCAATGAATTGTACAGAACTCCTGTATTGATTAGAAGAAACAGATTTATCTTTGTAGTTAGTTATGCCTATGGTTATCGCTAACACTGTTCCTAATACTAATATTATTGATAATTCTCTATATTTTGTATCTTGTCTGTTTTTATAATACTTAATTAAACTAAACAATAATACTAAAAGTAGTATACCTACAATAACTATTCCTACAATGTTGTTTTGTTCTATTTTACTTTGTAAGTATTCGTAAGAATAAAATTTCATCGTTTTTCCTCCTTGTATATTGTTTCATGTGAAACGTGCAAAAAAAATTTTTATCATCTTATAATTGTTTCACATGAAACATAGATTTTTATTTTACTTCTAATTCATAAGCAACTCTTTCTTTATCATCTAAAATATTTTTCATAGTTAATTTTATAAAACCTTTTTCTTTGAATCCAAATTTACTGAAAGATTTTCTCATTATTTTATTGTCTAAATGAGTATCTATTCTCAAATATTTTATTTTTTGAGATTTAGCAAAAAAATAGATAGTTCCTATAAATTCACGAGCAATTCATTAAGCACGATATTTTTTACCGTTGCTAAACGATGAATAGCTAAGTAACTAGAATTTTCTAACCAAAAAGTAGAGTAGTTTTCATAGTCTACATCAAATGTAGTCAGTATAGCTGTAGCTACTATCTCACCTGATTTTTCATATACATATGATATTCCATCATTGATATCATTAATAATCTCATCACGACTAGGGGAACCATGTTGCCACTGATTCACATCTTGTTCTTTTAAAAATTCTCTACCGTCTTCTATTATCTTCATTACACAGTCTAATTCATCTTTTTTCGTTGTTCTTAGCATATTTTCTACTATTTTATTCTAATTAAATTTTCTTGATATCTATGTTTTTTATCTCGTAATAAGGTTCTTATTACTTGCAGAGTACTTTCAAGGGCATCTATAGCAGAAAATTCCCAAATCAAGGTTGCTTCCATAAGGAGTTCAAAGGCGTTTTTAAAACCCGTAGCTCTTTCAGCACCTCTAGCATCCCCTATAAATAGTGCATTATTTAAAGATATTTCATCCATTATTATTAATTCTGGTTTATACCCCTCAAATAAATGCAAAACTTCTGCTAAATGTGAATCTATTATGTCTTCTTTTTCCAAGTAATCTATATACTCTCTTTCTGTTTCAAAAATTGGTAACTGTATATCTCTTTCTACTAAATAATTTCTACCATATGTCTCTCTAACAATATCTATTTTCCCTAATTCGTCGAATTTTATATAATCAATAGAATATTCTGAGTCACAATCGTTTACATCTTCTATATAGAATTTTGGTCCCATAAATTACCTCTTTTCTTAAAAATTAATAACGGATGCTACTTAAACTTGTAATTTATTTTGATTAAGTCACCTCCGTTTATTTTATTATGCTTTTTTTAGATTACATCACACTTTATAATCAGACTTACGCCTAGTGTATTAAAAATATACGTTATGGATTTTTCCATAACGTATATTTTATTTTACAACAAATTGTCTTTTAATACAAGCTCTACAGGACAGTGATCACTACCAAATATTTCATTGTGAATAGTAGCACTTTCTAAATATTCTTCCATGTCTTTACTTACTAAGAAGTAATCTATTCTCCATCCTGCATTATTTTTACGCGCATTAAAGCGATAGCTCCACCATGAATAAGCTCCTGTTAAATCAGGATTATAATATCTGAATGTATCGATAAATCCTGCTTCTAATAACTTCGTAAATTTATCTCTTTCTTCTTGTGTGAAACCTGCGTTTTTAGTATTTGATTTTGGATTTTTTAAATCTATTTCCGTGTGAGCTACATTTAAATCTCCACAAACAACTACCCCTTTTGTTTTGTTTAATTCTAATAGATAGTTTTTAAAATCTTCTTCCCAACTCATACGGTATTCTAATCTCTTAAGCTCACTACCTGAGTTCGGTGTGTATACTGTAATAAAGAAAAATCTCTCATATTCTAGCGTGATGACACGACCTTCTGTATCATGTTCTTCTATTCCTATTCCATACGTTACATTTAATGGCTTGTGTTTAGTATATATCGCAGTTCCCGAATATCCTTTTCGTTCTGCATAGTTGAAATAACTATAATAGCCATCGAATTGCAAATTTAATTGACCTGCTTGCATTTTTGTCTCTTGTAAACAGAAGAAATCCGCATCTAATTGTTTAAAATCTTCTTCAAAATTTTTACCAACGATTGCTCTTAAACCATTGACATTAAAACTTATACATTTCATTTCTTTCTCCTTTTTGTTTCATGTGAAACATTTTTTCTTGTATTTCTTGTTTTATGTGAAACATTTTATCTTGTTAGTACTGCCGAAACATTCTTTAACTTGATTGTTCTGTTTCACGTAAAACATTTTAATCTTTCTTTTATGTTTTTTCTAATTTATTTTCCTAAACAGAATCTACTGAATAATTCATTTATCAGCTCATCACCAGAATTTTCCCCTATAACTTCTCCTAATAGGTTGAATGTATTCGTATAGTCTATTAAGACCATATCTACTTCTAATCCTAATTCAGCAGCTCTGATAGCATCGTTTAAGCTAGCTAAAGCACGTTGAATAAGGTTGATTTGACGTGTGTTTGATAAATATGTCGCATCCTTTGGACGAGCAGCTCCACCGAAGAATAAGTCTCTTATATTTTTCTCTAACTCATCTATTCCTTTATATGTTGTCATAGATGTTTTTATAATAGGATGGTTGTACGCTAATTTTCCAACTTCTTCTATATCAATTTTCGTCTCTAAATCTAATTTGTTTAATATTACAATAGTTGTTTTACCTTCTGTTAGTTTTAATAATTCTTTATCGTCTTCAGTTAGTTCTTCACTACTGTTTAATAAGAATAATACTAAATCAGCTTTTTCTAGTGCTTCTTTACTACGTTTAACCCCAATTTGTTCCACGATATCGTCTGTTTCACGAATACCAGCCGTATCGATTAATTTAATCGGTACTCCTTTAATATTAACATATTCCTCTAGCACGTCACGTGTTGTTCCTGCTATATCAGTCACTATAGCTTTATTTTCTTGTAATAGGTTATTTAGTAACGAACTCTTACCTACATTAGGACGGCCGATAATCGCTGTATTTATCCCTTCTTTTATGATTTTTCCTTGTTTTGATGTTTCTAATAGACTTTCTAAACTATTTCTTATGCTCGTTGATTTTTCAAGAATAGTTTTTGTTGTTTCAATTTCTAAATCGTCGTATTCAGGATAGTCTATATTTACCTCAACGACAGTTAGTATATCCAAAATTTCAGCACGTAGACGTTTAATAAGCGTCGATAAGCGCCCTTGCATTTGGTTATTGGCTATTTGACTTGCCTCATCTGTTTTACTCTTAATAAAGTCTATTACAGCCTCTGCTTGTGTTAAGTCTATACGACCATTTAAAAAGGCACGTTTAGTAAATTCACCTGGTTCAGCCATTCTTGCCCCATGTTCTAAACAAAGTGCAAGTACTTTTTGAATCGTTACAATACCACCATGACAGTTAATTTCT
>NZ_CAUPZX010000069.1:0-4746 GCF_963515875.1 uncultured Gemella sp.
ACCAAAACATCAATATCTTCATTGATATTTTGGTCGTTTTGTCAACAATCTGAAAGAGAGATTATCTTAAACGATAATCTCTCTTTGTTTTATTTTCTATTGTTAATCTTAAATTTCAAGAATAAATCATTGTATAATTGAAGCATTTTCGGATCTAAGTCCTCATATACTTCTGCTCGATTTCCGAAACTTTCCAAATCAGGATAAAATTGTTCATCACTTGTTGTTTCTTCTGATAACAATTCTTTTGCTTTAGCATTAGGTGTTGCATAACCAATAAATTCAGAATTTTTCGCAGCGTTTTCTGGTCTTAACATAAAGTTAATAAACTTGTATGCTGCATCTTCATTTTTAGAAGTTTTCGGAATCACTATATTATCAAACCATAGATTTGTTCCTTCTTTTGGTAATGCATATACCATATTTTCATTTTCACCCATTATTGACTTAGCATCTCCTGAGAATACTACTGATACCCATGCTTCATTATTAATCATAAGCATTTTTTTCTCATCAGCATTAATGGCTTTTACATTTGGATGTAGTAATTCTAATTTTCTTTCAGCTAAGTTTAGGTTTACTTCATTAGTATCATTAACAGAATTACCTTCCGATTGAAGAGCAATCCCCATCATTTCACGTGCACCGTCTATTAACAGAATGTTATTTTCTAATCGTGCATCCCAAAGATCGTTCCATTTTTCAAATTTAAGATCTTCTGGAACTTTAGTTTTATCATATAATACTCCTAATGTTCCCCAGAAATACGGGATAGAATATTCATTTTTTGGATCAAACGTTTTATCTCTGAATTGTTCATCAATATTATCAAATCCTTCTATCTTGCTATGATCTAGTTTTTTTAATAGATTTAATTTTTTCATTTTTTTAATCATATAGTCTGAAGGAATAACAATATCATAAGGAGTTGAACCTGCTTGTATCTTTGTTAGCATAGCCTCATTCGAGTCAAATGTCTCATATACTACTGAAATACCCGTTTCTTCTTCAAACTTTTTAATTAAATCTGGATCTATATACTCACCCCAGTTAAAAATCGTAAGAGTTTGTTTTTCGCCATCATTTGAACTATCGATAAAATTACGGCTATAAAGCATTCCTAAACAGATTATTAGAATCGAAAGAGCAGAAATAAGTAATTTTTTCATATTATCTTACCTCCCTTTTTAATTTACTAGTATTAATTACATAATAAATAAGTACTGCTACTACTACAAAAATAGTTAATACTGTAGATAGCGCATTAATTTGTAAGTTAATACCTTGTCTTGCCATCGAATAAATTTCAACAGACAGTGTTTGGAATCCATTTCCTGTTACAAAAAATGTTACAGCAAAATCATCTAATGAATATGTTAATCCCATAAAGAATCCTGCCCAAATACCTGGTGTAATATATGGAATTACAATTTTATTTAAAACTTGTGGATACGTTGCCCCAAGGTCAATTGCTGCATCAACCATACTCTTAGGCATTTCATATAACTTTGGAAGTACCATTAATACAACAATTGGAATACTAAATGCGATGTGCGATAATAATACCGACCAGAAGCCTTGAATTGTGTCTAAGCCAGTATATTTAGTTATAAAAGTAAACATTAACAAGAATGAACATCCAATTATAACATCTGGACTAACAATTAGTATATTATTTCCAACTAAGAAAGAGTTTTTTTGTTTATTAGATTTTAAAGAATAAATACCTAATGCACCAAGTGTACCAAATATCGCAGAGAATAGTCCACAAAGTAGAGCTACTACGATTGTATTAATTACTATTACCATCATACGAGTATTTTCAAATAATTCAATGTAGTGTTTCCATGAAAAACCTTCGAAATCGATCATAGTTTTACCAGAATTAAAAGAAAAATATGCTAAGTAGATTAGAGGTATATATAAAATTGCAAAGATAACCCCTAAATATATTTTTGAAGTTAATTTCATTATTTTCTACCTCCAAAATTAGTTTTATCTTTAGTATTTGTAAGTATCATTATTATTCCCATTACCACTATTAAGAATACTGCAATCGTAGAACCAACACCCCAGTTTTGCGTTACTAAGAAATGTTCCTCAATAGCTGTACCTAAGTTTATAATTTTATTACCTGCAACAAGCCTAGTAATCATGAATAATGACAGTGCTGGTATGAAAGTAACTTGAATTCCAGTTTTAACACCATTAACACTTAATGGGAAAATGATTTTTAAGAATGTAGTTTTAAAATCTGCTCCAAGGTCATATGATGCTTCAATCAAGTTTTTATTCATCCCTGAAACTGAGTTATATATTGGAAGTAACATAAAGGGTAAGAATATATAACTAGAAACAAAGATAAAACTAAATGAATTAAATAGTAAACTTTGTGTTCCAATACCAATATATTCTAAGAAACTATTAATAGTTCCATACTCTCCAAATAAACCTAAGAATGCATATGTTTTTAGTAAAATATTTATCCATGTCGGTAAAATAATTAGTAAAAGTAATAATTCTTTATATTTACTCTTATTAATAGCAAACGCTAGCGGATAACTAATTACTAAACAAATTAATGTAATTAAAAATGCATACCAAAAACTATACAGCGTCATTAAAACATAAGTACTACTAAAGAATATTTTGTAGTTTTCTAATGTGAAATTTCCATCAATATCTCTAAACGAATGATAAAAGATAAGTAATATTGGAAATACTACAAATAGTAACATCCACATTACATAAGGAATCATAAAAAATGAACGAGTTTTTTTATTAAACATCTTTACTCCTCCTCTTCATACGATTCAAGACGAGCATCAAATTCTTCTTCTGTTTCTCCAGGTACCATGATATGTATTGCTTCTGGATCAAAATTTAGACCTACCGCAGCTCCTGGTTTTGCCTGTTTTGTTGAATGAACGATCCATTCATTATACTGGTCATCTAAACAACAAATTTCATAGTGAACTCCTCTAAATAGTTGAGTATCTACTACAACACTTATTTTACCTTTTTCTGCACTTGTAATTTCTAAGTCCTCTGGACGAATAACTACCTCTACTCTCTTATTCTTATCTAAACCAGCATCAACACATTCATATTGTTTACCATAGATTTCTACTAAATAATCATCTAACATAACAGCATTAACAATGTTAGATTCACCAATGAAATCAGCAACAAAACGGTTTACCGGCTCATCGTAAATATCTGTAGGTGTACCACTTTGTTCAATTTTTCCGTGATTCATAACAAAGATATAATCACTCATCGCTAGCGCTTCTTCTTGGTCGTGAGTTACATAGATAAACGTAATCCCTGTTTGTTGTTGAAGCTCACGAAGTTCATATTGCATCTCTTGACGAAGTTTTAAATCAAGTGCTGATAGTGATTCATCTAGTAAGATAATTTCAGGTTCATTAACAATCGCACGAGCTATAGCAACACGTTGTTTTTGTCCACCACTCATCTCGCTTATATCACGTTTTTCAAAACCTGCTAAGTTAACTTGCTTAAGAGCTTTTTTTACTTTCTTATTAATTACTTCTTTCTTTTCATTTTTAATTTTTAGTCCAAAAGCAACATTTTCAAATACATTCATGTGTGGGAATAATGCATAGTCCTGGAACACAGTATTTACATGTCTCTTATTAGCTGGTAAATCATTCACTACTTTTCCATCTAATAATACATCCCCTGAAGTAGGACTTAAAAATCCTCCAATTAACTTTAAAATTGTACTTTTACCACAACCACTAGGTCCTAATAGTGTGTAAAATTTTCCTTTTTCTATTTCTAAATCAATGTTTTTTAGCACGTTATTATTACCAAAAGACATGTTTACATTTTTAAATTCAACTATATTTGCCATGATTTTCTCCTTATAAATACGAATTAGTCGCTACTATTAACACTTCACATTCTTCATCAAATGGATTTGATAATCTATGTTCGGATGTAGCTAAAAAATAAAAACTCTCGTGTGTTGAAGCAATATATTCCTCATCACCCAATTTCAATTTACATTTCCCTTTTAAAACATAACATAATGTTTCAGATTCCGAAGGATCAAATGTTTTATAGTTACTATTTTTTTCTAACTTAAGTATTAGTGACTCCATTTCTTTCTCATTTGATTCAGGAACTAGCCAAGTAAGTTCATACCCTTCATCAGTTTCTTCATAACTAGTTTGCTCTTCTAATGAATAGTATACTTTCTGACTTGTACTCTCTTTATCAAAAAAATCCTTTGGTGCACAACCTAAGACCTGCAGTATATTAAAAAAAGTCTCCATCGATGGGGATGCTAAATCTCTTTCTACTTGAGATATATATCCTTTACTAAGATCGGTACGTTCTCCTAGTTCTTCCTGGGTGAGATTTTTTTGAATTCTTAGTCGCTTTAATCTTTCACCTATAGAATACATAAATTCTCCTTTCTATAATAAAAAGATATTAATTGTTTATCAATATCTAACTTTTCGTTATATATGTTTATTATTATCTAACTTTTCGTAACTATTGTTTAATAATATTAAACTTATCGTTACTTTAGTTTATCATTGTTAAACTCTCTGTTTAGTATAATTAAATCACAAGTATTATATTACTATATTTCACACTTAAAATCAAGTTAAAATTTAGTTATTTAGTAACTTTTTTCTAATTTATATAACATTTTATTGAGAATGATAAAATAAGAATGTACAGTTTTGACAAAATAAAAATGTACAAATA
>NZ_CAUPZX010000070.1:0-4510 GCF_963515875.1 uncultured Gemella sp.
ATATATATATATATATATATATTATAAAACATTTTTCAATTGAACTCAATAGTTTTATTTTTTTTATTTGTAATTTCAACCTAAAAATTTTACTACATTTAACTAACCTATACTTTTATTACCTTACAAAATATAATTAAAGGAAGTGTCAATATTTATTATCTTAATACAACTGAATTTAAGTCTGCTTTTATTGAGATTTTAACTGAATACGCCCAAAGAGGACATCTATAATTTATCCTTTTTGGGTGTATTATATAAAGTAACCTCTAATTAGGCGCATTTTTGAGGAAGATATCTTACTAACAAATTAAATTTTTATCCTATTGATCCTTCCATCTCAAATGAAATTAATCTATTTAATTCAACAGCGTATTCCATTGGAAGTTCTTTTGTGAATGGTTCGATGAATCCCATAACTATCATTTCTGTAGCTTGACCTTCATCTAAACCTCTACTCATTAAGTAGAATAATTGTTCTTCTGATACTTTAGATACTTTTGCTTCGTGTTCTAGTGATACGTTAGAGTTTTTAACGATGTTGTAAGGAATAGTATCTGAAGTTGAATATTCATCTAAGATTAAAGTATCACATTCAATGTTTGAACGTGAACCTTCTGAGTTTTTACCGAAGTGAATCCATCCGCGGTAGTTAACTTTTCCACCACGACGAGACATAGATTTAGAAACAACAGTAGATGATGTTCTCGGTGCTAGGTGAATCATCTTAGATCCTGCATCAAGTACTTGTCCTTCACTAGCCATTGCAATAGATAACGTACTTCCACTTGCTCCTTCACCAACTAAGATACACGCTGGGTATTTCATAGTTAGTTTCGAACCTAAGTTTCCATCAACCCATTCCATAGTACCGTTTTTCTCAACAATCGCACGTTTCGTAACAAGGTTATAAACGTTTGTCGACCAGTTTTGAATAGTTGTATATCTGAAACGAGCATTTTCTTTAATAAATATTTCTACTACAGCTGCATGAAGTGAACTTGCAGAGTAAGTAGGAGCTGTACATCCTTCTACATAGTGTAAAGAAGAGTTTTTTTCAATAATAATTAATGTACGCTCGAACTGTCCCATTTTTTCACTGTTAATTCTGAAGTATGCTTGAAGCGGTGCTTCTACTGATACATTTTCCGGACAGTAAATGAATGACCCACCTGACCATACTGCAGAGTTTAAGGCAGCAAACTTGTTGTCATTAAAATCAACAGCTTTTGAAAAATATTCTTTGAAGATTTCTTCATGATTTTTTAACGCTGTATCAGTATCTTCGAAGATGATTCCTCTCTCTTCGAATTGTTTATGCATATTGTGATAAACTACCTCTGACTCATATTGTGCAGATACACCTGCAAGGTATTTTTGTTCCGCTTCTGGAATACCAAGTTTTTCGAAAGTATTTTTAATTTCTTCAGGAACTTCGTCCCATGAGCGTTCTGTTTTTTCTGATGGTTTTACATAGTAAGTTAAATCCTCAAAATCTATTTCTGATAAGTCCCCACCCCATGTTGGCATCGGCATTCTGTAGAACTCTTTTAATGCATTTAGACGATATTCTAACATCCACTTCGGTTCTTCTTTTCTTTCAGAAATAGTTTTAACAATCTCTTTTGTTAGTCCTTTATCAGTCTTAAATATAGATACATCTTTATCTGAAAATCCATACTGATAATCGGTAAACATTTCTTCATTTTTATTCAATGCAATCACTCCTTCTTCTATTTATTTTCTTCTAAAATTTTTTCTGTAATTTTCCATGCTAAAGTAGCACACTTAACTCTAGCTGGGAGTTGCGAAATATTTTGTAATGAAATACTATCTTCTAAGTTCTCTTCATTAAATTCATTTCCCATAATCATATTTAAAAAGTCTTTAATCTTGGTATTAGCTTTTTCTACTGATAAACCTTTTAATTCTTCAGTTAACATAGAAGCTGAAGCTAGTGAAATTGAACAACCTGTTCCTACGAATTTTATATCTTCGATAATATCATCTACTAATTTCATACTAACTGTTATTTTATCACCACAAGACGGATTTAGCATCTCCAACTTGTAACTACTCTCTATTTCTCCATTATTTCTAGGATGTTTACTATGATCTAAGATTACTTGTTTATATAAACTTTTTAAATCACTAAAACTCATTGTCAAAAAACTCCTTCGTTTCTTTTAATGTTTTAATAAAGAAATCTATCTCTTCTTTCGTATTATATAAATATAGACTCGCTCTTGCTACTGAGTATGTTCCTAACTTTCCTAATAATGGTTGAGTACACTGATGTCCTGCTCTTATACATATACCTTTTGCGTCTAAGAAACTTGTTAAATCGTGAGGATGTACACCTACCAAATTAAAAGTTATTAGCGAAACTCTATCTTCTATATTCCTTGTTCCATAAATTTCTATGTTATCAATCTTAGAAAGTTCAGAATACATATATTCAGTAAGTTCTTTAGTATACTTTTCAATATTTTCTAATCCGATACTATCTAGATATTTAATAGCAGCTCCTAATCCTGCAGCTTGCGCAAGCAGTGGTGTTCCCGCTTCGAATTTATCAGGAAGAATCGCCCATGTTGCCAAAGTTTCTTCAACAATACCGATCATGCCACCACCGAATTCAACCGGATCAAATTTTTCCAGTAAATGTTTTTTACCATATAATACACCAATACCGGTAGGTCCGCACATCTTATGTGCACTAAATGCTAAAAAGTCACAGTTCATTTTTTGAACATCAATCTTTAAATGAGGAACAGATTGTGCTGCATCTACTACAAAATAAACATCCTTATCTTTTAATAGTTCACCAATTTCATAAACCGGGTTTATATTACCTAATACATTAGAAGCATGGCACATTGATACGATTTTAGTTTTATCTGTAATAAATTCTTCTAATTGTTTTATACTAATGTTTCCGTCTTCATCTAATTCTAAATATTTAAGAACAAGTTTTTTTCGTTTAGCTAGTTGTTGCCAAGGAATAATGTTTGCATGGTGCTCCATATATGTAAGGATAATCTCATCTCCTTCAGATACATCTCGCTCCAAAATTCTAGCTGCGAAATTTAAACTTTCGGTAGTTCCACTAGTATATATTATCTCTTCGTAACTACTTGCGTTTATAAACTCTCTAACTAATTCTTTAGACTCTTCATATATTTTCTCTGATTCATTACCTAAGGTATAAACAGATCTATGAATATTTGAATTATAATTTTTATAGTAATCCGTAATAGCATTGATTACTTGATTAGGTTTTTGAGTAGTAGCTCCATTATCAAAAAATATCAAATCATTATCCGATATCTTTCTTTTTAATATAGGAAAGTCTTCTCTATATTTACTAAAATCTATCATTATTACTCACTCTCGTTATTGTTAATTTTTTCATCAATAAGCACTGTTACAAGTTCTTTAATTTTATCTACTGTCAATTCAGAGATTACTGGAGATAAGAATCCATGAACTAATAATCTACTTGATTCTTTTCTAGTTAAACCTCTACTTTGTAAATAATATAATTGTTCTTCATCAATACGACCTAGAGAAGCACCGTGACCTGCCATAACATCATTTTCATCGATTAATAACATTGGATTAGCATCAGCTTTAGCTTCTGAAGAAAGTGTCAGCATTCGAGAACTTTGATAAGCATTAGATCCTGTTGCACCTTTTACGATAAATCCAACACCATTAAATACGATGTGTGATCTATCTAATAATACACCGTGTTGAAGAATATCACCTTTACTACTTAAGCCTTGGTTAACTACTTCACTATTGAAGTAAGTTTTTTGTTCTTTAACCCCTAGTGTTACAATCTTAAGGTTAGCTTCAGAACCATCCCCTAGTATATTCGTTGTATTATCGTGATATACATCTGCTTCATCCATTGCAGCTACATTCCAGTTGATTAATGAATCTTTATAAGTTAATCCACGACGTAAAATAGTCCCACGTTTTTGACCTGGTTGGTTCGTAATAGAGCTATAGTTTACTTTGGCTCCATCATGAGCAACAACTTCAGATACAAAACTGAATGGCGCTTTATCATCTTTTTGGTTATTTACAAAGTTTTCAATAAAGTTAAATTTAGCGTTATTACCAACTTGAATAGTTACATGGTTAAATAAACTTTGTTCTTTATCAGTTATTACAATATATTGAAGCGGTTCTTCAATTACAGCATTATCCTTAACATCGATAAATAATCCCGCATTTAATAGTGTATAGTGAACAGCAGTCACTTTACTTTCTGCATAGTCAACAACACTCATAAAACTATCTTTTATGTGATCATCATTCATAGCAGAAAAAATATCTTTAATAATTACTTTATCTGCATATTTTTCTGGAATGTTAATATGAACAATAGTGTTGTTCTTTTGAATTACAGCAAAATCATCACTATTAATACCGTATTCAGCTATTTCTACATTTCCTTCATTTTCTAATCTTAGAGTTGAAAAATTAACATTGAATAAGT
>NZ_CAUPZX010000071.1:0-4177 GCF_963515875.1 uncultured Gemella sp.
TTCTGATGCTTTTTTAATTTCATCTACTTCATCTTGAAGTTTTTTCTTAGCTTCTGGCGATAATGCAGTATCGTTTTGGATTGATTGCTTTTTAACTTCTGCAGCATTTGTCACAGCTGTATTAGCTTCTGGTTTTTTCGCTGGATCTTTTGCTAAAGCTGTAATAGCATCTGCTCCCTCAGTACCCGCTGTATTGATTTCGCCTTGAATTGTTCCAGCTTCTGCTTCTGTATCTCCATTATTTTTCTTACCATTGATTACTGCTTTTTTAGTATCAGCAATTTCCTTAGCTTTATCTTTAACTTCTTTTTTCTCTTCATCAGTTAAGTCAGTACGAGCATCGATTTCTTTTTCTTTTGCTTTTAATGCTTCATCGATTTTATCTAATGCTGCTTGTTTACCAATTGGATTAATTTTAGCGATTGCAGCTGTACCATCAGTTTTTCCAGTATCAACTGCTGTTTGTGCTGTTGTTGCTTCTGCTGGTGTTGGTGCAGTATCTGGTTGTTCATTGATTTTTACAATTGCTTTATCTGCTTCTACTTTAGCAGCTGCTTTTGCATCTTCTATTTCTTTTTGAGTTAAATCTTCACGCGCATCAAGTGCATCATTTTTAGCTTTTAATGCATCTGCAACAGCTTGTTTAGCAGCTTCTTTAGCTACTGGGTTTACTTTACCTACGGCTGTAATTCCATCATTTTTAGCAGTTTCAATTGCGCCATTATTTGTAGCTTCATCAATTTTACCTAATGCCGCTGTTTTATCTTCATTTACTTTAGCAATAGCTTTTTCTTTTTCAGCTGGTGTTAATGCAGCGTTATTATTAATCGCTGTGATTTGGTCAGTTGCTTTGTTATTTACTGCATCAATAGCTGGTTGTTTATCTAATTTCACAACTTTATCTACTGGGATCGTATCTTTAGAACCATCTTTATAAGTTACTTCTAAGTTATCTCCTTTTTGAACAAGTGTATCAACTACTTTTGCAGCAGCAGCCTTGTCTACTGCTGTTCCTTTTTTATCTTCTAAGTTTTTATCTTCATTTTTCTTAGAGTATTCTAAAGGAATATTTTCTTTGATTTTTTCTAATTCAGCTGCTGGAATGTTAACTGTATCAGTTACTACAATTTTGTTAGCTTCATCTAATTCTTTAATATCATATTTTTTCGTTTGAGATTTCAATACAATAGAAAATGAGCCAGGGTCTGTTGCATATGAACTACTAGTCGCATTATTAACGATAATTTTTCCGTCTGTATCAGTTGCTGTCGCATAACGAGTTACCAGTCTATATTCGTCTGTATCTCCTTTAGGGAACTTAGTTTTATCAAGTCCTGCTGTATCTTTAGTTACTTTACCTCCGATTTTCACAATTGCAGGTTTTTCAGCTGTTGCTTCTGTTTCTGAAGTAACAGGTGTTAAAGTCATATCAAATTCATTATCTAAAACATCTGGATTAGCAGCAGTTGGATTTAAAGGCTGATTTCCACCTCTGTTAACTGTTGCTGACGCAATTTTCCCTGAGTCATCTGTATATTTAATATTAAGGTCAATATCTTCATTTGCATATACATAGACATCTTTCTTGCCATCTACTGAATAAGGAATCTTAACTTCTGGTGCATTATTTTTACGAACGATTACTTTGTATGTGTAGTCAGCAGATTCTTTACCTTGACTATCTACAGCTTTGTAAATAACAGTGTGTTCTCCCGCTTCTGAAGTATCAATCCCAGTAACATTTGTATTTCCATCAACTGAAACTACTCGAACATTCCCCTTGTTACCAAGTGTCGCATTTAAATCGTCTTCATGGTCTGTTACTTTTACAAGAGCTAATAAATCAGCTTTAGTAATAGTTGTTTCCGTTGGGACTGTTTTTTCATTTTGGTTTTCGATTACAGGTGCAACTACTGGCGCTTCATTCGTAACAGGATACTGTGTTTTACCTAAGTATGTTCCTTTTGTTGCTCCACCATTGTGAGGAATAACTTTTAAGTTTACCCCTTCTTTAACAGGTTCTGTTAATGTTAACGTAACTGTATCGTAGAAAGGTCCTTTTACAGTCTCTTTAACCGTTGCCTTACCTGCATTTCCACCAGTCATCACTAAACTTCCGTCATCTTCACGTTTAATATCAAGCTGAATTTCTCTGTTAGTTTCTTTATTTGTATAGAAGAAGTATGTGAATCCTGCGTCATGAGGTACAGTAAACGTTACTTCTTTAGCTCCTGCTACAACGCTCTTACCGTCTTTTGCTGCCGCTGATGGTAGAATTTTTGAAGGTCCGATAGATACAACTACATCCGTCTTTTCACTTAATACGCCATTAACAGTCTGTGTAACTTCAACATTGTTCTTAGGAGCATAGAATGTTCTGGCTCTTTCACTTGCTCCAAGTAACGCTTCGTTACTGTTAAGTCCTTTATCTAAAGATAGTTTCCAAGTACCATCAGCTCCAACTTCTGTAGTTTTTTCTGTGATAACTTGTGTTCCTTCTGGATTTTTTATAGTAACCTTAACAGTTGCTCCAGCCGTACCAGTCCCTGATAATTCTTCATCAGTTGATAGAACTGTATTTCTAGCTTTAGGATTTCCAGTTACTACAGGTGCTGGCCCGCTAATTAACTTCCCTTTAGAAATTGTATCTGTAGAACCATCTTTATAAGTTACTACAATATTATTTCCAGAATTAGTAATAGAAGCAATACGATCTGATTGATTTTCTACTTCTGTTCCTTTTTTATCAGCTAAATTAGCGTCATCATTGTTATTAGAGTACTCAATTTTTAATTTTTCTTTGATTTTCGCTAATTCATCTTCTGTTACGTTAGTTGGATCTGTTACAGCAACTTTTTCAGTTGGTGTCTTGATATCATACTTATCTGTTTGAGATTTAACAATGAATTCAACATACCCAGGTTTTTTCTGGCGAAGTTCATAGTTTTCAACACTATAGGTTTCATTTGCTGGCATAGATTTAACACCGTCATTATCTTTAGCCTCGATAAAACTTGTCCACTTGTTCGGAGCTTTCAGATTTGTTACTCCAACCATCTTGATAGTCGCTGTTTTCTTATCATCAGATACAGTTCCTTCCCCAGATGCTACAGCGCTATTAGTTACCTTTCCTATGGTAAAACCATAAACACTAGCGTTATCACTTTCATCTTTACCTTTATTTCGTAGATATAAATCTTTTACTATCGTCTCGTCTTTACCGGTAAATGTTAAGTCAGTTTTTTCTCCTGTATAAATATAGATCTGACGTCTATCAACATTTGAGTATGGAAGTTCTACTGTTGGTGCTTGGTTTCCTTCTGTTCTAAACCTAGTCCCTTTTTCAATCTCTTTCCCATTACGTGCGTCGTTAGATCCTGTGTTTTCGATTGAGTTAGTACCAGATTTAGGTTCTGTGTTTTCTGCTTTTTTACCTACAGTTTCTTTTCCGTTAGTAGTGTCTACTTCTGGAGTTTCTTTTTTCTCTGCAGCTTTAGCTTTTAATTTAGTGCTAGCTGTAGTTACTAATTTACTGTAAGCTCTTGTGATTTCATCTTGAGTTTTAGCGTTTCTTAATGTTGTTTTTGCAGCTTCTAAGTCTGCTTTTAATACCGCAACAGATTCTTCTGTTTTATTAGCATATGTTCCATCAGCAAGTTTCGCTTCGATTTCTGCGATGTAGTTTTCTAATTTCGTTGTATCTAGCGCTACTTTTTCTTCCGCTTTAGCCGCTACCGCTGCTGCTATATCTTCTTTAGTAGTGTCTTTTGCTACTGGTTTAGCTGTTGCTACTGGTGCAGTCGGAACCTCTGCTTTTTCTCCAGCGTTTGTTGTGTTATCCGCTGTTGTGTTATTTGATACTTCTTCACTAGCTTGTGCTACTGCTCCAGCACCAAAGAAGATACTCGCACCGATTACTACTGATGCTGTACCTACCTTAAATTTCTTAATAGAGTACGTTTCAACTTTTGTACCCTCTTTCCTAATTTTTAGATAATTATTATTTTTACCTATCAATTTATTTATTCCTCCTTTATTGCATATAACCGTGTACTTAAATGTACCTATAACATAAAATATTGACGACTTTGAAACATGGTGAGAATCATTCCTAAATCTAAATTTGATGTGTACCCAAAATTCTGGACACATATATATTTAGTTTAGACATGTGGAT
>NZ_CAUPZX010000072.1:0-3832 GCF_963515875.1 uncultured Gemella sp.
TACTTGATAAACTGACATTTTGTACTTGATAAACTGACATTTTGTACTTGATAAAACTTGAAAACCCTTGTCGCTCTAAGGCTCAAAAGTGCCTTAAATATATATAAAATATAATTAAATATATATAAAAAGAGTCTCACTTCGTTTCGCCCCTCTCTCCATATCCCTAAAAGTTAAAATTTCAAGTACAAAACCGCCAGTATCTAAATATAAATCTAGTATATATTTATATTTTTGACACAACTATATGAGCATGCTACAATGAAATTGCCGAATAAGTAGCTCAAGGCTACACCAAAGCCCTAGAGGATGCCAGTCCTTTAGGGCTTTTTTTACGTTCTTTTCAGATTAACGAGTGTTTCTAGGCTGACTACCGTTTATCCTCATCGTCCAGCCATTTGCAAATGAAATATGCCAGTACATTTGCCATAACATTGAGGAAGAGCTCGAATAAGTAACTCACGACTATCACCTCCTTTCACTACCTGCAGGAAGAAATAGTTCCTGTAGCAAAATGGTTAATATTTTATAAAAAACAAAATACATAGAATCCCTCCGAATAAAATAAACTATATATTTAGTTTATCTCCAGTATGTCAAGAGTTCAAGGGTGTTTCAGATTTTAAATAGCTTGGGGACTAGAAAATTTTAGCTCAGGATAGATTGAAGTTTTTTAGAAACAAGCAATTTTAGCTCAGGGCATTCTAAAACACGCTCAGATACCCTCAAAAATCATTTTGGTAATAGGAATCAACAAAAGCGCTTATAGGCCCATTTAGAGCGTTAAGCGCTTTTGTTTTATTTATTTCTTCAGTATGTCGCATTTTTTGAAGACAAAAAGTATCAAAGGGGATTGTCAAGATTTGTTATATCAGAATTGTCTATTTTTGACACTACTCTAGCACGTGATATAATTATATTGCTTAAAAGTTCGATAAAGCTAAGCATAAAGAAAACACCCAAGGTTGCAGCCAAGGGTGTTTTTTGTGCTTGCTCAAGACACTCAGGCTAGATTACTTGTCGCATTTGTCATGCCACTTACGGACTAGCCACTCCGCAATCAGTTCTGTACTGACACCGACAAGCAGTGGTAGCAGAACAAGCTATCTATCCGAAATTACCCCTAAATTTTGCTATTTAGCTAAAATATGTTATAATTTAATCAACAACAAGAGTAGTGAATTCATCACGCTAAACGAAAAAGCACCCTGTCCGCCAAGACTTAGGGTGCTTTTTTGCGCCAGCTACAACACACTAGCGTTCGTGAAAAGTGACACTATTTCTTGTTGTCATCGAAGCGCTTTTCAATCCACTTCATCCCATAGGCTTTCCCCAACTCGTACGCTAAGGGCAACACTACTCGGACAACAACAAGAAGAGTAATGAATTCTATCAAGCTAAACACCTCCTTTCGAAGGCTTAGTGCCAGAATATTGCTATTATACCATGTCCGCTTGCTTTATTCCATGGTCTATTTGACAACAAGTAACCTAGGTCGTTAGTCTTTGGTTTGTCGGTCAGCTGAACAACGTTCAGACTGATCCGCCTTAACCAGTCTAACTTGACTTAGCTTGTTATCAAATAGCTTTCACGGCATAAATCGCTCAGACGCTCTCAGAAGCCATATTTTAGCTTCTAATGCGTTTTCGCATCAAAGGCATACAAATATACCCTAAAACTAAAAAGCAAGCGTGTAGGAGCCTCTGAGGGCTATTTACGCTCGTTTAACGCCTTGAGCAATAACTCGTATATCAATTCTTGCTGTTTTTCAAGCATATTAAGACGGCGCATGACCTTTTCTTCAAACGTGGCATCATAGCTATCTTTTCTCAGTCGAGAACGTATCTCGTCCACTCCTGAAGGAGATATACGATACACTCCATCCTTTTGTTCAACCTGGAAAATATTTAAATTTTTTCTGTGATACTTTACCAGGTCTTTTGATATCCCTAACTCTTCTGCGACCTCTTTTAGTGTTTTCCAATCTGACATGACTCTAAATCCTCCTTACTAGTCTAGTTTCATTGTGGCAAGCGTAGCATGTGGGTATCACCTTACCAGTAAGTTTACCACATGCTAGGTCAGTTTCAAAATGAAAACTGATTTTTGGGAGCCCCCAAACCCCTTGTTTAGTTTTTACTAGGAAATTTACTTATCTAGCCTCTGAAAGAGCATAAGGGAAACTGTCCCCACGTAACGTGTGGAGTTGATAGTATCAACGTTTCTAGTGTCGACACTTTTCTCGGCTTCGCCTACTTTCACACACTATCCTGTTTATCACCCTTTTTGACTATCTCACACTTTAACACACTCTTATCTCATACAGATACACACAAAAAAAGAGATGCTGATTTCTCAATCAACAATCTCTTCATCTGGTAAAGAATAAAACGGCAAGTGTTTTGGTAGCTCCTCAATCTCCAAACCGAGAACATCTGCTAATTCATCAATCTCTTTCCTCAATTCGTCAATTTCACCCTCTAGTAATTCATAACGTTTTTTATCTAACACTTTTTTCACTCGAACAATTTGACTAGCCACGAATTCAAATTGACTTTCAATATCCCTTCGAGAACTATCCCAGTAGTTTTGAGCAATGACTTGCTTTTTCTTCGTCGCTTGTATATGGTCAGCTAACGCATTAAAACTATCCCATGCAACACCTTCCCACTGCTCAGCTTCTTCCACTTGCCTTAATAATCTATTTCTTTCAGCTTTTAATTTCTCGATATCGTTTATTAGTTCAGTTCTTTCTGTCATTTTGTTGCTCCTGTTCTGCGTTAATTAGTCTAAAAAATCATAAATGTCTGTTTGAACTTCATGAGATTCTGAACGATTCAGTCTAGCCAACATTTCTTGCTTTTTGCGTTCCAATTCGGCTTTTGTCTCTTCGCTTGTCGTGTTCACGTAATCAGTATTTGACCAACTAGGTACATTGGACTGTCTTTTCTGCTTATATTTTGGCTTGTTAAATTTATTTGGGTCATACGATTCAGACTTTTCAGGATTCCAAGTGAACTCGTAGCCTAGAACTGGATTTCCTCGCTTATTCGACTTGATTTTTTTAACCTTCAGATTCTGAAAATAAGGGGAAAGTTGGCTCAGAATAGGTTTTAATACAAGTCTATCAATCTCACTAGGTTTATAATAATCTGGCATGTCCAAAAGTGTTCTAAATTCAGCAATCATAAACTCTCGTTTACCTTTGATACGCCACTGTTTAAATAGCCGATAAGCTGTTTTTGCATAGGTTGAGCGAATATTTGTAAATTCAGCAAGTTCATACTGGGTAAATTGTGCTTCTAGCTTGTTTATAACGTACTCAAATTTAGACGAGACCTCCACCTCTACGATACGTTCTTTCTCGTCCACTCGAAAATATGAGAACAAGTTCATAACAGCGTAGGAATGTTCTGTTCTCTCGTAGTATTTCAAATCGACAACTTTATCCGCAACGGATTTCATCGTTTGTGACCATCTCTCGAGATGAAAATCTTTGCTCGCTAAATTTCTCAATTCATCCGTATCAAATCTCATCAATCTAGTACCTTCATCTCGAACCTTAGCAATAATCGCAAAAAAGAAATTCATCTCTTCTGCAGTCCATTTTCTCATGATTACCGTATTCAAATCATTATGATGTTTAACTATTTCATTCGCCATATAAAGACCCCTCTTGTTTCCTTGTCTTTATAATACCTCTTTTTCTATAAAAAGACAAGTTAAAAAATAAGTCTTAATAAACTGACATTTTGTACTTGATAAACTGACATTTTGTACTTGATAAACTGACATTTTGTACTTGATAAACTGACATTTTGTACTTGATAAA
>NZ_CAUPZX010000073.1:0-3751 GCF_963515875.1 uncultured Gemella sp.
TAGCGTCGAATGTAGTTGGGCTTACGCCCTGTGAGACTAGAACGTTGCCAGGCAACAGTGAGAGCCTTCCTTTTGGAAGGTCCTTTTTTTATTTATAATAAATTGACTAAAAAAGAAAAACAGTGTATAAATGATATACACTGATTTTTATTTTTTTGTTGTATATGAAAAATATACACCTTTTTATATATTTATTAGTCTTATGTTCTATGCGATTTTAGTTTTTTTGGCACATATACATAGACTATCTACTCCATGAGGATAAATTTCATGGAGTATCTCCGCCATGAGAATAAAACTCATGGCTTTTTTATGGATTTTTAATTTCAATTTTTTTAAGCAATTAATAAAGTTTTTAAAATTGGTAATTTAAAAAAATAAATTATTAGACTACCCAACTTAAATTGTAGGGTAGTCTAAATTATTATTATTTTTTAGTTCTATGGATATATGGTTTTCTTTCTGCTGGTTTAATTTCACCCATAATTGAATAAATATTAGTTTCTGTAGTTAACAGAGCATGTCCACAAGGTGCTTCAAAAGGAATTTCTCCTAATTGGTACCAGCGGTTTTCTTTCAAGTTGTATACTAATTCTTTTTTATTCCATCTGTACTCACTTACAGGACGTCTGAAGTATGCGTCACGATATTTTGCGTGATCTTCACCTTGTAATGTTGTTAAGTTGAATACTGCATCTTTCCATACATCTTTATTGAAACCACCGATTACTAGAAGTTCATGGTCGTTTAATGGAACCCAATCAGCACCTAGTAGAGATACTTCTTCATTATCGATAACTACATCAGCAAGTTGAGTCCATTCTTTTGTTTCTAAGTCAACTTTATATCCATCACTGTATGTTTCAGCAGCTCCACCGCCGAACACATACAGTTCATTATTATATACATAACTTACTGCTTGATTACGCAACTTTCCAGGAAATTCTGAAAATACTTCAAATTTCTTAGTAGCTAAATCATATACGTAAAGTTCATTGTTATTAGATCCATTAATTGATCCGATACCGAAGTATAATTTATTTTCGTGAACTTTAGCAATAATATTTTCAACTGTAAATGGAAGTGTATCAACAACTTCTACTTTTAATTTATTTTCAACCACAGTGAATGCTAAAAGGTCCGATGAAGTTTCATTTTTTGATGCGATATAATATAGTGCCTCATTATATACAGCACTTGGTCCATATGCTAATGGATAATCAAATTGAATTTGATCAAGTAATCTAACACCGTCTGCTGTTTCTTCATAAAGATATACATCTTTGTGATTTACTTTTACGCCACCATCTACTGGAAGACCGCCAGGGAAGTTAGCACCACCACCGAAAATTAGTTTGTTTCCGATAACACCTTTAACTAATCCTGCTGTCCCTATATTTTTTTCGTAGCCTTTTTGCGGTGCTACAGTGGCTATATTAGCCCATTTTAATTCAGTACTCATTTTAGTACCTCCCTATTAATTATTTTAAAATCAAACGTTTACATCGATATCATTTTAATAGTGGAAGGGATAAACTTTAGATGAAATCTTTAGTTTTATCCACTTCCACATAATATTAATTATTGAAAGTCTGCATCTTTGTCTACTAATACAAATACGCTTGGGTGATTTTTAAGAATGGTACAAGGTATATTCTCAGTTATTTCATCACCTTCTACTAAACTTCTAATAGCATCTTGTTTAGCTTTTCCGAATGCTAATAGAATAATGTGTTTCGCACGCATAATATCTTTAATACCCATAGTCATTGCTTGTTTAGGAACAAGGTTTATATCACCATCGAAAAATCTAGAGTTAGCTTGAATAGTTTCTTCTTTTAAATCTACAACATGAACTCCAGCATCAAATGGTGTTCCCGGCTCATTAAATCCGATATGCCCATTTCCGCCTATACCAAGAATTTGCACATCAATTTGCGCTTTATTAAGTTCCTCTTGATAAGATTTAACCGCTAGTTCTAAATCTGAAGCTGATGCATCAGGAACATGTGTATTTGCTTTATCAATATCAACATGATCAAATAAATTTTTTTCCATGAATTTGTGGTAACTTTCTGGATGATCGTAGCTAATACCCACATATTCATCTAAGTTGTATGATTTAATATTTTTATAACTGAAATTTCCAGCTTTATAATCAGCTATCATTTCTACATATAAGTCGGTAGGTGTTGAACCAGTCGCAAGACCTAATGTCGAATTTTCATTGATTAAACTTTTTAAAATTTTATATGCTTCTTGAGAAGCTTCTTTTTTTGAATTAAAAACTAAATATTTCATATAATGACTCCTTATAAATTAATTTTCTTTTTTATATACTTCTTTACCACGAGCAAATGTAGTTAACACTTCGTATGAAGGACTAATAACCACAAAGTCAGCATCATAACCAACTTTAAGTTTTCCTTTTCTATCTCCGAAACCTAACATTTCAGCAGGGTTTTTAGTACAAGAGTTAATCGCTGCATCAACAGGAACTAAAGCATCTTCTATTAAGACACGTAGTCCATCTATAACTCTAAGTGTAGAACCTGCTAAACGACCATCATCACGATGAGCACTACCATCTTCATAAATTTCCATGTTTTCTCCACCGAAGATATAAGAACCACGACCGCAACCTTTAGCACAAAGAGAGTCAGTAATCATAATTCCGTGATCACGTCCTTTTGCAGTGAAGTAGATATTCAATGCGTCTGTAGTAGAGTGGATTCCATCACAAATGATTTCTCCATAAGAATCACGTGCACGAAGAGCAAACCCTACTTGACCACCATCACGGTGATGGAAACCAACCATACCGTTATAAACGTGAGTTTGAGATGTTGCACCGTTAGCGAACGCTAAATAACTTTCTTTATAGTTACAAGCAGAGTGACCTAAACTTACACGGATACCTTGACTTACTAAATATTTAGTAAGTTTATAATCAATATCTTTTTCACACGCGATAGTAATAAGTCTAATTAGATTTTTACTAGCTTCTTGGAATTTTTTAAATTGTTCTACACTAGGTGTTTGGATACAATTTTTAGGTTGAGCTCCACGTTTTTCTACATCAAGATAAGGGCCTTCAAAGTGAATACCTAAAATTTCAGCTCCTTCATAACCTTCTTCATATACTTTTGCTACGTTAGCTACAGCTTTTAGTAGAACTTCTTCAGTTTGAGTGATTGTTGTAGGTAAGAATGATGTTACCCCTTCGGAAACAACATTTTTAGTCCAATTACGAAGTCCTTCTTCATTAACATCATTAGTATCGTAACCATAAGCACCGTGAGTATGAACATCTATAAATCCAGGTAATACACGATTAGTCCCAAAATCATAGTCAACTGTATCGAATGCATCATAGTCATGAACAGCTGTAATTTTTTTATCCTCCACTTCTAAAATTAGAGGAAGAAATTGGCCACTTGACCAAACTTTTTTACTTTTTATTAACATAATAACACCCCTTTTTTATAAAAAATATTTGTTTTAAATTTAATGTGTTAAATCTTTCTTAATTTAATTTTAACACTTTTTAAATAGGTTTGTAAAGTAGAAAAGTAAAAGTTTTCAAAATTAATTTAAAGGTATTTTTATAAATTTATATAACAGTTAAAAATAGGGGTTTTTTACTGAGATAATTTAAGGTGTTATATTAGAAAATAAAGTAAAACACAGTAGTAAGGTACTGCACCCAAAAAGTTGGACAAAATATTCAGTTATTTTTGTTTAGTATTTT
>NZ_CAUPZX010000074.1:0-3438 GCF_963515875.1 uncultured Gemella sp.
TGGAATTAGCGCAATATTTTCTGCAACTGTAAGATTCGGAAATAGTGCAATTTGTTGCAAAACATAGCCAGTTTTAAGTCTCAACTCTCTTAAATCATAGTCTTTTAGCCGTTTATCTTCAAAATAAATATCACCGTCTGATTGTTCTATCAGCCTATTTATTAATTTTAAAGTTGTCGTTTTTCCACTACCACTTGGTCCTACAAGAACAAAAAATTCTCCTTCTTCTATTTCGAAACTTAATCTATCAAGTATCAAGCCATTTGTAGAACAACATAATGATACGTTTTTATATTCTATCATTTTTATACCTTCTTCCTTATTTCTTCATAATCACAAAACTTTCAATTTTTTCAACTACTTATCTTTATACTATCATGAAGTTAATCTAATAAACAAGTATGCACTATACAATATATTAGTTACTTTTGGGTTACTTTAAACTATCAAAGCAATAAAACTACCTCATTTGAAATTTTATTATCTAATCTAGAATAAGCAATCTTTAATAAATTTTTTAATTTAGTTTTCCCTATATATATTATTCTAACCTTTAAATCTACAACTGTCAACATTTTAAGTTTCACAAATATAGATAACCTATATATGCTTTATAGATTAATAAAAATAGAAGTGTCTCAGCAAAATCGATTTCTTCAAAATCACGATTTTTGAGCCACTTCCACTAAGTGATAAATTAACTTGATGTTCTTACATCGCTCTTCATTTATGTTTTCCGATCCTTGTTTTGTATCACTAAGATATTTTTGGATTTCATTATAAATATTGTTCAAAGCCCTCAACATTTAGGTTTAATTATGTCGCTGCAATTTCTGGAGAAATATGACCTTTTTTCATTAAAGTAATGACAGCTTGTTCCACTCCTTCTGCACGTCCTCGTTCTATTGCCTGTGCCATTCCGTATTCTATTTCTTCTTCACGTGCATATGCGTACGTCGCCCATTGATGATCTAATTGCCTTATTCTTTCATCATACATATATTTACATCTCCTGCAAATAAGATTCGAACTCTTGCTCTGTTATGTTTAGCTTTTTCGCTCCTACTTCTTTTGCTATAATTCCTTCTTTTACTAAGTTTACTATTGTACCTATTTTCCCTTGTTGCATTCCTTGTTCCATTCCTCGTTGCATACCATATTCTATTCCTTCTTCACGTGCATATGCGTATGTCGCCCATTGATGATCTAATTGTCTTGTTCTTTCATCATACATATCTTTTTCCTCCTTAGTCCAGTTTCTAACATTAAGTAAATCATCGGCTTGATCAATTACTTCACCAGGTTCACTTGTGTACTTCTTGTTGCCGAAAAATTCTAACCAGCGAACTTTATTATAACTTTCTTTTAATTCTGGTTTGTATTTTTTAAGTTCTAAAAATACGATTTTTAATAACGGCATCTCTTTTATGTCATTGTCTACATACATTTTCAGCTCGGTGTTTCTTGTTTCTTCTTTGATTAAAAAAGTACTTATAGGATCATCACCTTCAAAGTAGTTTCTATCGACTATTGCAGCTACATAAACTGGTGGTAGTTTTTTATAAATAGCGTGTCTTTCTTCTTCGTTTTGTTTTAACCTTTCGATATTGTCATTAACCTGTTTGCATAGGTAAGCCCAGATGCGATTCATAAAGAATGCCTGCTTAGCTAATTGCACTTCGATTATAACTTGTGCGTGGTTATCTAGTTCAACAAGTATATCAACAGCTATATTAAAATCATCTTCTACATTACTATTAGCTCGAAATATTTTATCGCCACCAATTAGTTTTGCGCTTTTTGCCGGTAGATCGAAAATATCTTGTACAAATTGCAATGCTACTGCTTCATTACAAAATACCTTTTTAACAACTAAATCATATATTGGTTTGATGTTTTTATGTCGCTCTTCCATATTTTTTTCACTCCTTATTTTTTAATTATATTATTTTTATATTTTACTTTCTTCCCTATTCTTAACTTTATTATACTAGAAAAAAAATATTTTTTCTAATGATATCAACGTTTTACGCGAAGTTCAAACACAAAAAATCCAAGAACTGAATCGTTTGATTCTTTCTTGGATTTCTTGCTCTTCTCAGCTATCTAAATAGATAATGTTAAAGATTTATTCTCGATGATTTAGCAATTTCTACTCTTCATCTTCTCTACGTCTTTTGGCAACAGCTAGCAGACTTCCTAACATAGCTAATCCTAATCCTGCTAAACCTGTATTTGTTTCAGATTCACCGGTATTTGCTAATCGTTTTGTAGATTTATTAGCTGTTGGATTTTCTTTGTTATCTGATGATTTTTGTTGTAGCTCACCTTTTTCAGATGTTTTAATCTTCGCTGGTGTTATTACCAACGGTACTTCTACTGTTGGTTTACCTGGTTCTGTAATCTTAGCTATTCCTGGTACTTTTCCTTCTGGTAAATCACTATTTGGTACTTTACCTTTTCCGTCTTGTCCAATTATTACGACAATCGGTGTTCCGTTCTTACCTGGAATTTCTACCTTCGTTCCTGGTGGGTATGTTGTTCCATCTGGTTTCTTAGGTGTTACAGTTACATCCCCTGTACTTGGATCTTGTTCTAACTCTACTGTTGGAGTAAGTTTCGCTGGTGTTGTTACAACTGGTACTTCTACTGTTGGTTTACCTGGTTCTGTAATCTTAGCTACTCCTGGTACTTTTCCTTCTGGTAAATCACTATTTGGTACTTTACCTTTTCCGTCTTGTCCAATTATTACGACAATCGGTGTTCCGTTCTTACCTGGAATTTCTACCTTCGTTCCTGGTGGGTATGTTGTTCCATCTGGTTTCTTAGGTGTTACAGTTACGTCCCCTGTGTTTGGATCTTGTTCCAACTCTACTGTTGGTGTAAGTTTCGCTGGTGTTGTTACCACCGGTACTTCTTCAGTTGGTTTTCCTGATTCTGTAATCTTAGCCACTCCTGGTACTTTTCCTTCTGGTAAATCACTGTTTGGTACTTTACCTTTTCCGTCTTGTCCAATTATTACGACAATCGGTGTTCCATTCTTACCTGGAATTTCTACCTTCGTTCCTGGTGGGTATGTTGACCCGTCTGGTTTCTTAGGTGTTACTGTTACATCTCCTGTACTTGGATCTTGTTCTAACTCTACTGTTGGAGTCTTACGTGCTGGCGTTGTTACATCAACTGGTTTAGATGGTCTCTTATTCGGTTCTGTTACTGTTCCTTTTCCTGGTAAATCTCCTTTTGGAAGTTTGTCGTTTGGCACTTCACCTGATCCATTATCTCCGATAGTAACCTCGATTGGAGTATTATTATCACCTGGGATAACTACCTTCGTTCCTGGTGGGTATGTTGTTCCATCTGGTTTCTTAGGTGTTACTACAGCGTCTCCATTTGGTTTTCTTGTAATTTCAATTTCACCTGGTTGTTCTGTTTGAGGTG
>NZ_CAUPZX010000075.1:0-3054 GCF_963515875.1 uncultured Gemella sp.
ATCAGTTAAGATTTTACCTTCTTTTAGTTTAGTAGCTGCATCAACTTCAGTAAAGCTAACTTCAGTTCCTTTGTATGTAAGTTTAGAAACTGTGAATGGTTTGTTGCGCATTAAGAAGTTAGAATCATCTTGTCCTTCTTTAACTTGAATAGTGTATTGATATTTATCACCAACTTTTTCTACTTTAACATCTTTAACGAATGCTTTTTCATAGATTGAAGCTTTACCTGTTGTTCTACCATATAATTCCCCTTTTACAGTAGTAGGGAAAGTAGTAGGTACTTTATCAGCAGTTACTGCATGATCGGCAACTGTAGGTGCAGCAGGTGTAGGGTCTTCTTTAGGTTTCACCGGTGTAGGAGCAGGTGTTGCTGGTTTTGGTTTAGTAGGAGCCACTACATCTTCAATTTTAGCAGGTCTTTCTGTATATGGTGTTGCAGTTATATAGTATAGTTGCAATGTAACAAAGTGAGACATTAATGCTCCATTAGGATAAGGAGCAGTACCATCTAATTGAATTTTTTCTAAAAGTTTATCAGTAATGATAGATCCTTCTTTTACTGAAGAATTTCCGTTTGTTGCTAAAGTAGTTAATGGAATATCTTTACCTTGGTATGCTACTTTGTGTAATTCGAATGGATAGAATTCTCCACCTACATCAGCAAGACCTTTTTTGAATCTTAGAGTATATTTGTATTTATCTCCAACTTTTTCAACTTTAACATAACTATCTAATGCAGAACCGTATAATGATTCTTCATCGTTGTTGTTGGCATTTCTAAAGTGTCCTTGAACGTGAATAGGGAAAGGTTTTTTGATTTCTCCTTTATATTCAACGTCTTTATTTGGATTATCGTATGTAGCGGCTTGATAGTTATCTGCAGTTACTTTTTTTCTAGAAAGTGAAGTTAAGTCAAATTTTAAAGTCATTTTTTGAGTTCCGAAAGCTGGATTAATTGAAGCCATAACAGGAACAAACACTTCAGTATATGTTTCTAGTTTATTATTTGAATCGATTTTATTTTTATCCACATTATAGTTAACTGTTTTTGGATAAACAGTACGATTTGGGAATTGTTTTTTGTATGCATCTACAAAGTTATCAGTTTCACTGGCACTATAATTCTCAACTATAGTTGAGTCTTTAAACTCGTTATTTTGAATTTCTTTACGATTTTCATGAGTTTTATCACCATCATAGTATTTTAAGTCTCCTAAGTAACCTGTAAGACCACCAAATGTGATAGGTTTAAATGAAACATTTACAGAGTATTGACCATTTTTTACAATTAATTTTGTTTTATCATTGTCGATTGCAGCTGCAGCCATAGAAGGGCTACCTTCTTCATAGAATTTTAAGGCTTCAGCAGTAATCTTGTATTCACCATCTTTTAAAGCTTTAACATCTTGTGGTACAGTAGCAGGTTCTTCAGCGTTATGAGCTGAAGTAGTACTTGTAGCAGCAGCTGGTGCAGTAACTGCTGTCGCTGGAGCTGTTGTAGTTGTTGCTGGAGTAGTTGGAGCAACTGCTGTAGGAGCGGTTGCTGTTGCTGGATTGCTTGCAACAACAGGTGTTTCTGCTGCATAAGCAAAGCTATCTTGATCATATGCTTCAATAGCTGCAATTGCTGAGAATATAGCAGTCGCAGACAAAACTTTTAATAATGTTGTATTTTTCATATAAATAAGGGTCTCCTTTATTTTGTATTTAAATTAGATTTTATTGTTTTGATTAAATATTGAATCGTTATCACTATTATATTACAAAAACAACAAAAAATAAAGAAAAAAATGATAATTAGTATCATTTAAACTCTAAAATAGGAGTTTTTTTCTCGAAAGATTCAAATATAAGTCACAATTTAGACACAATATAAAAAAACAAATGGGTTTAGAAATTTTCTGAACCCATTTGATAATGATTATTATTTATTAGTTTTTCTACGTAATAATACAGCAGAAAGTAATGATATTAATCCTAAGAAACCAGTAGCTGTAACAGTCGTTCCTGTTTTTGCTAATGTTTTATTATTTGTAGCTACGTGTTTTATTTCTTGAACATTTGTTTTTGTTGCTTCTAAATCTGTGTTGTTAGTTAAAGAATTTCTATTGAATTCTGGAAGTACAGATTGAACCGGTGCATTATCTTTGTATGATGTAGGTGTATTAGTAGGTGTTATATTAATGTTAGAAGCAGCTTGGTTCGTTGTTACATTTTTAATAATAGTGTATAAGCTGAAGTGATTTGTAAAGAATGTTAATTTTCCATCTTTATAGATACTTGGAATTTTTTCAAGGTTATTATCATTTACATAATAAACCTCTATTTTTTCATTCTCATTAGCTAATAGTGCTACAGTAACGGTACGAGTTTCACCTTTTTTATCGATTATATTTCCTTTTTCATCTTTAAAATGAAGATCAATCGTTTTTATTACTTGCATGTTTTTATCAGCATTTTTAACTAAAGATTCTACTTTATTTGTATTCTTTTCGTCAGCTTCTACGGCTACAAATTGAGTTGCTTTAATATTAGAGTTGTTAAATGAAACACTAATGTTACTAATTTCACCCACGTTTTTCACAGTAGCTATCAAAGTATCTTTAAGAGTAGCATTATTTATAATTGCTTTAAACTTTTCTTTTTCATCTTCTGAAATACTGCTATCTTTCATAATACCATCGACCGTTTCAGATTTTAGTTTTTCTAATTTTTCAGTTTCCACTTTTTTTCTAGCAAGTATTTCTGCTTTGATACGAACTTTTTCTGCATTTTCTTTGGCAAGTTTTTCTTTTTCCGCCTGAGCTTTGGCAGCAACTTCTTTTTCTAATCTTTCTTTTTCAAGACGAGCGGCTTCCTCTTTTTCTTTGGCAAGTTTTTCTTTTTCTGCCTGAGCTTTGGCAGCAGCTTCTTTTTCTAATCTTTCTTTTTCAAGACGAGCGGCTTCCTCTTTTTCTTTGGCAAGTTTTTCTTTTTCTGCCTGAGCTTTGGCAGCAGCTTCTTTTTCTAATCTTTCTTTTTCAAGACGAGCGGCTTCCTCTTTTTCTTTAGCA
>NZ_CAUPZX010000076.1:0-2766 GCF_963515875.1 uncultured Gemella sp.
ACTTGGTTCATGGGTACCGAAAGTACCAGAAGGAGTAACACCAGTTCCTCCAATTACATATCCAAATGATCCAACAGATCCAACAAAACCAGGAACAGATAAACCACGAGTACCTCACGTACCAGGATTTATCCCTATAGGTCCAAATGGAACTCCATTGAAACCAGTTGATCCGAAAGATCCATCTAAAGGATATGAAGTACCAGACGTGCCGGCAGATCCAACTCAAGATACGCCAATCAAGTACGTACCGGTAACACCAGAAAGACCAACACCAACTCCGGTTGTTCCTGTACAACCAGAAGGACCAGTAACTCCGACAGCGCCTAAAGCACCAGCTAAAGCGACTCGTCTAGCAAACACTGGTACAACTGAAACTAACACAGGATTAGCAGGATTAGGAATGGCAATCTTCGGTGGATTATTAGCAGCAGCTAAACGTCGTAAAGAAAAAAATAAGACTAAGATAAGTCTTGAAAGTTCAAGTTAGCTAAGTGCTTAATTAGAGCGAAAAGAACACCCTCGATATTTTTCGAGGGTGTTTTTTGTTATGGAATATGAGAAGTTATATGATATTTAATAAATAGAGAATAAAGGTTAAAATGTAGTTATTAATTTCGGCTCTCAAACATAGTTTTTAACCGACTTTGGTATTTATATCAGAAAAACCTCAGAATTTATAATTTCATTTGAAACAAATTCTGAGGTTTTGTGGTATTAGTTATTATTTTTTCGTTTTAATAAGGCAGTTAATGCTAGAAGTGAAAATCCAAGGGTAGTTAAGAAATTATTAGTTGTTGTTCCGGTTTTCGGAAGGTTTTTTGGAGCGTTTAGTGGAGTAGATTTAGCTCCTCTTGTTTCTATTACTGTAAATTTTTTCTCTTCATGTACTGCTGAACTATTGATATCTTTTTCGCTTGAAGCTAGTGCGGTTTTTATTTTTGTTATAAGAGCAAATTTACTGAAGTGATTTACCGTAAAACTTAGGCTATCTTCTGTAACATTTGAAGGTACTAGCTCAATTGTATTATCATCCTTAATGTGAAAGACTAGTATATCTTTGTTCTTTTCATTTTGTAGTAAGGCGATATGTACAGTTCTAGGAATATTAAGTTTAATCTCTTCATTATTTTTTTGTAATTCTAAATCAAGGACTCTAACAGTAGAAATTTCATCTATATTATTAATACTATTATTTTTATCTGCTACAATTTTATTTTTTAAATCTTCTAAATTTATTGTACTAGTGATATCATTAGCTTTAAACTCTAGATCTTTAGCATGTTTATTATCAAGTTCAACGCTAATATTATTATTGTTAGATTTAATAATAACTGTTGTTGTATTATTAATATTTAATTGTGGTAATTCTAATATTGTCGGAGTATTTTTAGTTGTGTTGTATTCTATAATATTGCCTTGGTTACCAATATATATTTTATTACCATTTTCTGAAAGCCCATCGATTTTACCAGCGAAAGGTTTAATAGTATCCGACACAGGAGCTTCATTAGGAATATTAAACTCAGAAACATGCCCATCTTTATCAACAACTACTTTATTCCCATTTTCAGAAAGCCCATCGATTTTACCAGCGAAAGGTTTAGTATTATCAGATACAGAAGTTTCACTAGGAGTGTTGAACTCAGAAACATGCCCATCTTTATCAACAATTACTTTATTACCGTTTTCTGAAAGGCCATCAACCTTACCAGTAAAAGGTTTAGGAGTATCAGCCGCAGAAGTTTCACTAGGAGTGTTGAACTCAGAAACATGCCCATCTTTATCAATAATTACTTTATTACCGTTTTCAGAAAGACCATCAATCTTACCAGTGAAAGGTTCAGGATTATCAGATGTAGAAGTTTCGCTAGGAGTGTTGAACTCAGAAACATGCCCATCTTTATCAACAATTACTTTATTTCCGTTTTCAGAAAGACCTTCGATACTTCCAGTATAAGGCGTAAGATTATCTGTAATAGGCGCTTCAGAAGGACTAGAATACTGGTATTTAGTTCCGTATTCGTTTTCTTTAACTTTATTCCCATCTTCGGCAATAACAGTATTTCTTACGTTAGGGTGTAATATGAACTGATTATTATCTTGGAATAATTGTCCCATTTCAAGAAGTATTTTTTCTGAATTATTTTTTGCTGCAAACATAACTCCAAGAGGAAGATTATTTTCACTCTTATAGACAGGTAAAGAAATAGCAGGATTACCTGTTAAGTTGAATAACCATGTAAATGGAGTACGTTCCATCATTGGTTCCCATTGTTTCACTAATAGATCAAATCTTTCTTTAGGATTAGTGATACTATTAATATTATATAGCTTTTCTTCAACTTCGGGATCTACATAAGGATCTACTTTTTTATCATTCGATGGAGCAGTAACAGCATTTGTTGCCATCAAGAATAAATCATATTTTCCATAAAATTCATTCATCTTATGAATATATTAAGATGCAGGTCTAGCAGAAGAAGGATCGGTATTAGCATTTTTACCTTTGGCTATTGATGTACCTAATGCATAAGTAGCAGGATCTAAATTACGTTTGTTTTCATCTGTAATACCTTTAACCGCGGAAGTATATGAAAAAAGTCCTATAGACTGCATAGTATATGTTCTAATACCTTCGTAACCATCGATAGGGAACTCAGTAACCTCTTCAACTGTAAAACCTTGACTTCTAAGAAATTCAACAGCTTTAAGAACAGCTTTTTTTCCATCTTCACTTAATTCAACATCTTTTAATGGTGTTTT
>NZ_CAUPZX010000077.1:0-2686 GCF_963515875.1 uncultured Gemella sp.
GTTTTTCATATTTTTTTTTTAAATTTTATGTTATAATTTAGTATGTGTAAATAAAATATGTGTGTATTTACAATTTTATTATAATAACAAAGATTAAAAGGAAGGAGTGTTTGACTTGAGTTCACAATTGTATACTTCAATAGATCTGGGATCATCTAGTATAAAAGTGATTATAGCAGATGTAGTATATGAAAAATTGAATATACTCGGTGTCGGGGTTGTTAAAACTACATCCATCAAACGAGGAAATATTATTGATGTAGAGTCTGCTTCTAGAGATATTCAAAAAGCAATAGATATTGCCAAAAGTGAAGCTAATAAAGACATAAGATCATTATATGTAGCAGTTCCAAGTATACACACTCATATTAAAAAAAGTGTAGCGGAAATTAAATTTGATACAAAACACGATATTGATGGTAGAGATATCGAAGAAGTAATTGAAGAAGCAAAAATACTACCGTTGCCACGAGAAAGAGAAGTGGTTCAAGTAATTCCAGATTACTATCGTCTTGATGATATTGAAAATATTAGAAAACCAAAAGGTATGACAGTTCATAATGCTTTTGAAGTTACAGGAAACAGGGTTTTAACATCTAAAACTCACCTTCATACTATCTATAAGAGTATAGAAAACTTGAGATTAGATTGTAATGAGACATTTTGTACATCTCATTCATTAGGAGAATTACTTCTTAATGAAGAAGAAAAAGATTATGGTTCAGTAATAATTGACATTGGAGCAGGTCTTACTACGGTAAGTTATTTTGAGGATGGCATACTTCAATTATCTCAATCAATTGAGTTAGCTGGAGAAGATATTACAAGAACAATATCTGATGTGTTAAATGTTCCTTTAAAACGAGCGGAAGAAATAAAAGTTACTCAGGGACATGCATTTTATGATTTAGCATCACCTCAGGTAATTATTGAGTTAGATAACTTAGAACCAGATGAAGAACCTTATACTCAAAAAGAATTAGCAGATTATATTGAAGAAATTGTAGAAGAAATTATTTTACGATCATTTGATGTACTTAGAAAAGCAGGTATAAATAGAGTAAAAGGTAATGTTGTACTAACAGGTGGAACTACGTTGATGCCTGGAGTTCTGGACTTAGCAAAAGATATGCTAAGAAAAATGAATGTAAGAATTGGTTCTCCGAAGATTATCGGTGCAAATTCGCCAGAATTATCTGTAGTTGTAGGGACATTAACTAGTAGTTATAAAATTGAATCATTATTTGGATATCAAGTAACCGATGAAGTTCCAACAATTAAAAATACAAATACAACTTTTGAAAATGTATCTGGAATTGAAGAAATTTCAGTGGTTAATTCAAAAGTAGAAACACCAATAATAACAGATACTCATGTGGAAGACCATGAAGAAGACGTTTATTACGAAGAAGAGAAAAAAGATAAAGAAGAGAAGAACTTCTTTGATAAAATAACTAAAATGTATAATTCGTTTTTCGAATAATAATCAGGAGGAAATAAATAATGTTTGAAGAATTTGATCAATCAGCAGTAATTAAAGTAGTAGGTGTTGGTGGCGGTGGTGGAAACGCCGTTGACCGAATGGTAGAAAGTGGAATTCAAAATGTTGAATTTATCGCAGTTAATACAGATGCTCAAGCGTTAAAACGTTCAAAAGCAAATATAAGAATACAAATAGGGGAAAAGTTAACTAAAGGACTTGGAGCAGGAGCTAATCCGGAAGTAGGACGTAAGGCTGCTGAAGAGACTAAAGATAAAATCGAAGAAGCACTAGCAGGGGCAGATATGGTATTCGTTACTTCTGGTATGGGAGGAGGAACTGGTACTGGAGCGGCACCAATCGTGGCAGGTATTGCTAAAGAATTAGGAGCATTAACAGTAGGTGTTGTTACTCGTCCATTCAACTTTGAAGGTAAAAAACGTCAAGTGCAATCTACAGCAGGAATTAACTCACTAAAAGGTGCAGTAGATACGCTTATCGTTATTCCTAACGATAGATTATTAGATATCGTTGATAAATCTACTCCAATGATGCAAGCATTCGTTGAAGCTGATAATGTATTACGTCAAGGGGTTCAAGGTATCTCTGACTTAATTAATGTATCTGGTACAGTTAACCTTGACTTTGCTGATGTTAAAGCTATCATGGCTGATCAAGGTTCAGCATTAATGGGTATTGGTGTAGCTTCAGGTGAAAACAGAGCAATAGAAGCTGCTAAAAAAGCAATTTCATCTCCATTACTTGAAACTTCTATCGTTGGAGCTAAAGGTGTGTTATTAAACATCACTGGAGGACCATCCTTAAGTCTATTTGAAGCTCAAGCAGCTGCAAGTATCGTTCAAGAAGCTAGTGATGATGAAGTAAACATGATTTTCGGTACAGTATTTAATGAAGAATTAGAAAAAACTGATGAAATCATTGTTACAGTTATTGCTACTGGATTTGAAGAAGATGGAGTTAGTGTGGAAAGAGATATCTTAGCACAACGTCCAGCTCAACCAGAAGCTAGTTCATTCACAAGTGGATATGGTAAAAACGAAGTAGAACAAGAAATGTACCCACGTCCAAGAAGAAGAACAAGAAGAGACATCTAATTTTAAAAAAAAGAAAAATCGAGATTACTCGATTTTTCTTTTCAGGCTGTTGACAAATGCAAAAAATGCATGAATCAACAGCCTATTTTTA